>CALUZW010000013.1 GCA_944325415.1 uncultured Bacteroidales bacterium
CGGACAAAGATGTTCATGCCCTTGCGTATCACCTGCCGGTTCCAGGTGTATTCAAGCTGGACAAGATACTGTTTGGCAGGATCGATCTCACCCCTGACATGCAGGCGGTAGCGTCCCAATGGATATAGTCGTTTCGGTCGTCCCATACTGGAGATGTTTGAAATTAAAAAAACAGAGGTTGCGGTAATACTCACAAACCTCTGTAAAGGTAATGAATTTTGTCCAAACAAATCCCGGTTTTTCCTCTGAAAAACGTATTTTGTCCAAATAAACCGCGCCATTTGAGGCGGTCATACGATGTTGTCCAAACAAATAAAATCCCCGCCAATTTTATTGATTGACAGGGATTTAATAGTCGTTTCCGTGCTTAAAATCGCACTAATATTCCTCCTCGTTGAAGAAGAAGTCTTCTTTGCTGGGGTAGTCGGGCCAGATATCTTCGATGCATTCGTAGATTTCGCCTTCGTCTTCCATCTCTTGAAGGTTTTCGATGACTTCGAGGGGTGCTCCCGAACGCATGGCATAATCAATCAATTCGTCTTTGGTGGCAGGCCAAGGGGCGTCTTCGAGTTTCGATGCTAATTCCAAAGTCCAGTACATAATAAGTAATGATTAGAACGTTTTTGAATTTTCCCGCAAAAGTAGAACAAATATTTTCATTTGCAACCTTTGTCCCAATAAATTTCTTCTTTTTTTTCACTGAAAATGCATTGCCGCGAAAGAACAAAAAGATAATCGGACAAACGGTTGATATATTGTAACAACAGTGTGTCTACCGGGTGGGTTGTGTGCAGGTCGCAGATGCGCCGTTCGGCCCGGCGGCATACGGTGCGGCACACATGGGCCTGGGCCGAGGCGGTGGTCCCTCCCGGCAGTACGAAGTTGCGCAGCGGGGGCAGGGCGTCGTCGAGCCGGTCGATGCGCTGTTCGAGTCGTGCCACCTCTTCGGGGTAGATACGACTGGCTTCGCGCAGGGCGGTGTCGGCCGTATCGGTGGCGAGGTGCGATCCGATGGAGAAGAGCCGGTGTTGGATGTCGAGCAGCAGGTGGGCGTCGTCGGGCATATTGTCGGGCAGGAGGGTGCGCAGCAGTCCGATGTGGGCGTTCAGTTCGTCGATGGTGCCGTAGGCTTCGAGGCGAATGTCTTGTTTGGCTACGCGTTTCCCGCCTACGAGCGAGGTCTCGCCGTGGTCGCCGGTGCCGGTGTAGATGTTGCTTTTTTTCATGCTGTTTTTCTTTTATAATGCCGCGGGGGGTGCGAGGGTTCAGAAAGCGACCTTGTATTTCTGTCTATTGAGCTTGGGGTTGCAACTGGCGATGGCCAGCGTGTAGAGGTCGAACGTGACGCGGATTTTTTCGTCTCGGGCCCATGCCTCCCAGCAGTGGTGAATCTCTTTCGACTGTCTGATGCCGTCGACTACGAGAATGCATGTTTCGTTCAGCATCGGCGCAATTTGTGCGAAGGCGGCCTCGTATTGACGGGCATCGGCGAGCGGGTGCAGGTAGATGAAGTGGGGTTGCGCACCTTTTTCTCTCAGGAATGAAAGACCGTCGGCGATAGTGGCGTTGATGTAGGTAACCTTTCCCGGCAACCGCATGAGCAGCTGTTCGGCGGCTGCGCGTTTTATCGGGTCGGGTTCTATGCAGAAGTGTTGCGCTGCGGGGCTACCCTTTTGCAGGTAGAGGGTCGAGTAGCCGCCTTCGCTGCCGGCCTCGATGATGGTGTGGGGCTTGAACCGGTTGGCCAGGCGGAAGAGCAGCCGGTAGCGGCGCTTGTTGAGGCTCTGTTTGTCGAGGAGCAGCCGGTGCAACCCTTCGATTTGCTGGTAGGCGTAGTAGCCCGATTTTTCTTCGATGACTTTGGTTATGAGGCTGTATGCAAACGGTGAGTGTACGCCGTAGCCTTTGCGGTGGCGTATTTTGCGTATTTTGCGCAGACAGAAGTTTTTTACGTTGAGCCTACCTCTCATGGGGTTTTGTTTGTCGTTCACAAAAATAAATGTTTTATTTGTGAAATGAAAGTTTTTGTGCTGCAACCGTGGCGGTACAATGCCTTTGTTTTTGATGTTGAATATGTAGATTTGGAACAGGCTATTATGGAAGAAGAGGAGATAAAACCGTGGAAGGTGCTGAGCCGTCGTTACTTGTCGCAGAAACCGTGGTTTACGGTGCGTGAGGAGCATGTGCAGCTTCCCAACGGGAGCGAGATTCCCGACTATTATGTTTTTGAGTATCCCGACTGGATAAATGTGATTGCGGTTACGACCGACGGCCGCTATGTCTTTGAACGCCAGTATCGCCATGCGCTGGGGCTTGTATCGTATGAGTTGTGTGCCGGCGTGTGTGAGCCGACTGACGCTTCTCCGCTCGAAGCGGCCCGCCGTGAGCTGCTCGAAGAGACCGGCTTCGGGGGTGGCGAGTGGGAGGAGTTGATGATACTCTCGCCCAATCCCGGCACGCAGACCAATCTTACCTATTGTTACCTGGCCCGCGGTGTGGAGCGGGTGGCACCACCACATCAGGAGGCGACCGAAGATATTGCCGTGGAGCTTCTGTCGCTCGACGAGGTGCGGGCCTTGCTCGATTGCAACGGGGTGTTGCAGGCGCTGCATGTGGCGCCGTTGTGGAAGTATATGGCCCGTCTGGCGGCTGCCGGGCAGTAGGTGGTCGGAGCACATATAGAGAAACCGCCGTACCTCGTCATTGCGGGGTGCGGCGGTTTGCTGTTTGCGGGAGGGTGCCGTTGCTTATTTCATGCGGGCGGCAAAGGCGGCCATCTTGATGGCGGTGACGGCGGCTTCGTTGCCTTTGTTGCCATATTTCCCGCCGGCCCGGTCGAGTGCCTGTTGCTTGTCGCCGGTGGTGAGTACGCCGAATATTACGGGAATGTCGAGGGTGGCGTTGAGCCGGGTGGTGCCTTCGGTAACGCCCTGGCACACATAATCGAAGTGGGGTGTCTCGCCTTGTATGACGCAACCCAGTACGATGACGGCGTCGGGCCGGTAATGGGCGGCGGCGCGTTGGGCTCCGAAGGTGAGTTCGTAGGTGCCGGGCACATGTTCTACGAAGATGTTCTCGGGTTTTACGCCGTGTTTTTGCAGGGTGTTGCAGGCGCCTTCGAGCAGTGCGCCGGTAATGTCGGCGTTCCATTCGGCGCATACGATGGCGACGCGCAGATGCGGGGCGTCGGGTACGGTATTGTTGTCGCAGGACGACAGGTTCTGGTATGCAGTAGCCATGGTGGTTGTGTTGGGTTGAAGGTTGTACAGGTGTGTTTATTGTAAAGGGGTTGTGCCGAAATTTTCATTTTGACACAACCCCTTTTATGTGTGTGGCGACGGGTCGCTGTTATTTCTTGGCTTGTGCGCGCTCGATGTATTTGTCGATGTCGCGGGCTACGGTAGAGGTGGCGTAGTCGTTCTTTATCTGGTTGTAGAGAGCGAGGACCTTGTCGTAGTTGCCTGTTGCTTCGGCGATGGTGGCAGCCTTTTGCAGGTAGAAGGGCGAGAACAGGTCGTTGTCGGCTTTCTTTGCGGCTTTTTCAAAGGTGGCCATTGCCTCGGCGGTCTGGTCGAGATTGGCGTAGCAGTTGCCTATCATGCCCAAGATGTTGGGCGATACGAACTTGTCGTCGGCATCGAATTTCTTGAAGTAGTCCAGTGCGGCGTTGTAGTTGCCCAGGTTGAAGTGGCAGATGCCGGCGTAGGCGGCAGCCAGGTTGGCGGCATCGGTGCGGGCATAGTCGTTGACGATGGCCTCGAAGCCGATGTAGTCGGCTCCGTTACCGTTGAGGGCCAGGGCGAAAGAGTCGGTGTCAAGATAGAATTCGCCTTTGAACATCTCGGCATAAGCGGTTGTTTCGCGCGGTTCAAAATAGAAGTGACGCAGTGCGAGCCATGCGCCTATGGCGATGACAACGACCAGTATCACGATGGAAATGCCTTTTTGGTTTTTTTCGATAAACTGTTCCGACGAGGAGAGGGCCTCGTTCACTTTATCGAGTTCGTCGGGGGTGTTTTGTTTCTGTGCCATATTTTTTGTTGTTTATTGCGTGGTATTTGATTTGAGCAGACAAAAGTACGCTTTTATCTTTAATAAATAAAAAAATCGGGCCTATTTTTTCTCCTTTGCGGGTGATGATGAGGCGGTAAGTGTCGTTTTCTGCACCCCGACGCCGGTAAAATGAAAAAGTTTATGTACGTTTGTATCGTGTAAAAAAGGTTTTCAACATGATTCTTTCCCGCCTCTCTATTGTCAATTTTAAGAATATTGCCCAGGCCGACCTGGTGTTTTCGCCCGGTCTGAACTGTTTTCTGGGCAACAACGGCATGGGAAAGACCAACCTGCTCGACGCGCTTTATTATCTCTCTTTCTGCAAAAGTTCCACGGCGCTGCCCGACTCGCAGAACATACGCCACGGCGAAGATTTTTTTCTCTTGCAGGGGTTCTATACTTGCGGCGAGGCGAACGAAGAGATTTACTGCGGTATGAAACGCCGGCAGAAGAAGGTGTTCAAGCGCAACAAGAAGGAGTATGACCGGTTGTCGGACCACATCGGGCTCATTCCGCTGGTGATGATTTCTCCCGCCGATGCCGAACTGATTCAGGGCGGAAGCGAGGAGCGCCGCCGCTTTCTCGACCAGGTCATATCACAGTTTGACAAGGCCTATCTCGACCGGCTCATCCGCTACAACAAGGCACTCTTGCAGCGCAACACGTTGCTCAAACAGGAGATTACCGACCCTGCCCTGTATGAGATATGGGAGGAGCAGATGGCCATGGCCGCGGCCGACATTTACCGGGCACGCCGGGCGTTTCTTGCCGAGTTCATACCCGTGTTCCAGTCGTTCTACGAGACGATTTCGGGCGGCGGTGAGACGGTGAGCCTCTCCTATGTCTCCCACATCGAACGGGGCGACCTGCGCAATCTGCTGGCCGAGGTGCGGGAGCGCGACCTTATACTGGGCTATACCAGCCGCGGTATACACAAGGACGAGCTCGAAATGCTGCTTGGCGAGTATCCGATGAAACGCATCGGCTCGCAGGGGCAGAACAAGACTTTCCTCATTGCCCTGAAACTGGCGCAGTTTGACTATCTCAAACGCAACGGGCACACGACTCCGCTGCTCCTGCTCGACGATGTTTTTGACAAACTCGATGCCCGGCGCATGGAGCGCATTATTTCGCTGGTTTCGCAGGAGCGTTTCGGTCAGATTTTTGTTACGGACACCAACCGTGAGTATCTCGATGCCATTGTGCGTCGAGTGGGCGGTGATTATCGCCTCTTTGAGGTGGAGAACGGCAGTTTTGCCGAGATAGGAGCGTGACCCATGCAGCGGAAAGATGCGTTGAAACTGAGCGAACTGCTGCCCCAGGTGCTGGCCGAGCAGCATCTCGACCGGCGTCTCGACGAGACGCAGGCCGCTCTTTTGTGGCGGGAAATCTTCGGCGAGTCGGTGGCCCGCTATACGACAAAGGTGTATGTCAGGGCCGAGGTGCTCTATGTAACGTTGTCGTCGGCTGTGTTGCGCAATGAGTTGCTGTGTTGCAAGGAGGCTCTGCTCATGCGGCTCAACGAGAAGATGGGCCGCCGTGTGATAAAGGATATAATATTTCGATAGAAACAGATATGACAGAAGAGGTTACATTCAGGCACACACTGCCCGTGCAGTTGCGGTTTAACGACATCGACCAGTTGGGACACGTCAACAATTCGGTATACTTTGCCTTCTACGACATGGCGAAGGTCAACTACTTCTCGGCCGTGAGCCCGCAGTTGAATGCCGGTCGCGAGACCGGTCTGGTGATAGCCAACGTGAATGCCAATTTTTTTCTGCCCGTCTATCTGCACGATGAGATTTCGGTGCAGACCGTTACCCGGGCAATCGGCAACAAGAGCCTGAAACTCTTGCAGCGCATTGTCGA
Source organism: uncultured Bacteroidales bacterium (assembly GCA_944325415.1). GTDB lineage: Bacteria > Bacteroidota > Bacteroidia > Bacteroidales > UBA11471 > Caccoplasma. The sequence continues at coordinate 5,926 of CALUZW010000013.1, forward strand.
TGCCAACGGTGCCGTAAAGGCCTCTTGCGAGACGGTGCTGGTGGGGATTGACTTCCGCACGGGTCAGACCTGCGAGATTCCTGCCAGTTGGCGGGAAGCTATCGCTGCCTATGAGGGTTGCTCCTTTTGAGCGGTTCCCTCTCCGTAAAAGAAAAACAGGCTTGCCTCCGACCTTGGAAGCAAGCCTGTTTTTTTCGATGAATCCGCCGTTTTTTTTAGGGCTCGAAGGTATCGACGTGGCGTTTTTTCTTCTCTTCGAGTATCTCGTCGATGGCAATGAGTATGCCCGACTCTTCGACGTCGCCAAACTCGTCGTTGATGGCGGTGCCGAACATGCGCATCGTGGGCGACAGGCTCATGTAGCTGTTGACCAGCGGCGGTATGTTAAAGCCCAGGGCGCGCACCTCCTGGTTGAGTATCTTGTAGTCGTCCTTGAAGGAGTTGCCTTCGGGGAAAATCCTCCGCAACTCTTCGTAGTTGCTGTTGGTTTCGAGCGGCGTGCGGGGCCATACCAGTTTTTCGGTGTCGGCAAAGTGCTTGTTGAGGAAGTAGAGTATCATGTTGCGACCCTCGGTCGAGAAGGTGGGATACATCGTTACCTTGCCGAAGAAGTATTTGATTTGGGGATAGATGACAATCAGAGCCCCGAGGCCGTCCCACAGGTTGTCGAGGGCGAAGAGGCCTTTGGCTCCGGCTCTTGTCGACTGGTATTCGAGCGAGACAAACGAGCGGCCCAGCTCGATGGTATGGGGCATGTATTCCTGAATGAATTTCGGGGAGAAGTCAAACATGTGCGAGGTGGCTATGATGGGCCGGCCGTCGGCATCGTATTTTATGTTTTCGCCCAGGATAAACCGGTATCCGCCCAATATTTCTTTGGCGTCGGTGTCCCATACGATGAGTTGCTGGCAGGGCTCTTCCATGGTGTCGTACATGTCGATGTCGACCTCTTTGCCCGTTCCGCCACCGGCTGCCCGGAAAGCGATTTCGCGCAGTCGGCCTATTTCCTGCATGGTGTTGGGGGCGTTTTTGTAGTTGATGACGTAAATGTCGTTTCCCCCCTTGTTGGTGTGGCGCAGAAAGCGTTCGGGTGTAAGCTCGGCCTCAATCTTCCCTCTCTCGATAGGGGCGATGATTTCTTTCATATCCGTTTGGGTTTGTTAAGATTGTCTCTGATGCTGTATACTTGGTCCTTGACATACTGGGCCCATTCCATGCGGCTTTTGGAGTTGTCGAATGTCTGCCACGGAATGGGCTTGCCAAAGTGTATGATGAATCTCTTTTTCTCGCTCCGGAACATTTCGTCGGGCAGGTATATCAACTCGATGTTGAATTTCAGACCCAGTCGTTTGCGCCAGCGGGCAAACCGGTAGAAGAAGGGGGAGTTGTAGCCTTCGAACCACACGGGAATGACATCGCGCTGGTATTGTACGCTTTTGGCGATGAAGGCCTTGTTCCAGGTAAGGTCTTTGATTTCGGCGCCTTGCCGGCGGGAGACGAGCCCGGCGGGAAAGACGGCCATCTGCCCGTCGCCTTCGTAGGCTTTGCCCAAGGCGTCGGCCTTGTCCTTGTCTTGCTTGCCGTATTTGTTGATGGGAAGAAAATTGTCCGACAGCGGTTCGATGGCCATGAGCAGGTCGTTGACGACAAACTTGATGTTGCGGTTGTATTTCCGTCCCAGCACGGCGATGAGGGCCACTCCGTCGAGACCGCCCAGCGGGTGGTTGGAGGCGAAGATGAACCGTCCTTGCTCGGGAATGTTCTGCTCACCGTCGAGACGTATGGAGATGTCGAGATATTCCAGCAGGGTCTCGGCAAAATCGACGCCCCGCTTGTGTGAATAGGCTTTCAGGAAGCGGTTGATGCGCTCTTCCTGTATGGTGCGTTTGATGAAGTTGAATACGCATTTCGGAATTTTTCGCGCCAAGCGTGGAGATTTGCGTCTTACAACCTCTTCAACATCAACGTGTAATATCTTTTTTTCGTCCATCGTTCCTCTGCAAAAACGGACAAAGATAGTGATTCTTTGCGGAATAGGACTTTTTTGTAAAGAAAAATGTATTTTTGAGTCTCTTCTGTCGGAGAAACGCTGTCGGCGCTCTTCGGGCAGGTGTGGGAAGATTGTTGAAAAAAAATTGGAAAATATGGTGTGTGTCCGTGTTTTTCTTACTATTTTTACCCGGTAAAAAAATACTCGAACAAATTGATGCAATCTTCTGTCTATCATGTACCTGCGCTGCTCGATGCCTGCATGGAGGGATTGGCTGTGCAGCCGGCCGGTGTGTATGTCGATGTTACTTTCGGCGGAGGTGGCCATTCGCGGGCCATTCTGGACCGGCTGGGTAAGGAGGGGCATCTCTATGCCTTTGATCAGGACGAAGATGCTCGGGCCAACTGTGTCGATGACGACCGTTTCACGTTTGTGCGGAGCAATTTCCGTTTCCTCAAAAACTTCATGCGCTATTACGAGGTGGAGCAAATCGACGGTCTGCTGGCCGATTTGGGCGTTTCGTTTCACCACTTCGACGACTCGGCGCGGGGGTTCTCGTTCCGCTTCGACGGGGCGCTCGACATGCGCATGAACCGCAGCGCACGCACGACAGCCGCCGATATTGTCGAGGAATATACGCAGGAACAGCTGGCCGACCTGTTCTATCTCTACGGCGAGTTGCGCTCGGCCCGCCGCATTGCCGAGGCGATAGTTGCCGCCCGGCGGGTGCAGAAAATCGATACGACGGCCCGTCTGGTCGATGTGGTCATGCCCTGTATCGACAAGCGGCAGGAGAAGAAAGAGCTGGCACAGCTTTTCCAGGCCCTGCGCATCGAGGTCAACCAGGAGATGGCGGCGCTGCGCCGTATGCTGGCGTCGGCTGCCGAGCTGGTGCGCCCCGGAGGCCGTATCGCGATACTTACCTACCACTCGCTCGAAGACCGCCTGGTAAAAAACTTTTTCAAGACCGGCAATTTCGAGGGTCGTGCCGAAAAAGATTTCTTCGGTCGTGTCGCTGCCCCGTTACGGCCGGTGAACAACAAGGTGATTGTGCCCGACGAAGACGAGGTGGCACGCAACCCGAGGGCCCGCAGCGCCAAGTTGCGTGTGGCCGAAAAACTGTAAAACTGCATTATGGAAGAGAATAGAGAGGAGCAAGAAATAGAAAAAACAGAGACCGGCGGCATCGCTCCCGATGCCGAAGAGACATCTGCGCCCGGTTATCAGACCCGCATCGTCTTCTTTCTCAAAGATCTTTTCGAGGGAGAAATCGTGTCGTTCGACTTCATCTACCGCAAATGGAAAGCCTGCCTCATCTTGCTGATACTCCTCTTCTGCTACATCGGAAACCGCTACAACTGCCATCGTAAAATGGCCGAGATAGAGCGCCTCCGCACCCGGGAGACCGAGTTGCGCTATGAGGCCACGACACTCTCTTCGGAACTTACCGGGGTGAGCCGCCCCTCACAGATTGAAAAACTCTTTGAGGAGAAGGGCATCGACATACATTCCCCCAAGACACCGTCGTACAAATTAAAACGGAAATCGTATGAAGAATAGAAGTCTGCATTTCCGTTACCTGCTCATTGTGCTGGTCATCGCGCTCGTGTGCATGGCCATACTTTTCAAGATGTCGCGCACCATATTCGTAGAGCGCGACAAGTGGCAGGCCAAGGCCGAGAAGCCACTCTACGACACGGTGCCGGTGGTGGCTACACGAGGCAATATCCTGGCGGCCGACGGCCGGCTGCTGGCCACGACGATGCCCCGCTATACCATGTACATGGACTTTGCGGCCGACGGCTTCGACCGCGATACCTTCTTCCGCTATCTCGACCCCCTGTGCCGTGCCTTGGCCCGCATGCCTGGCGACCGCTCGGCCGAGGCCTACAAGGCCCATTTGCGTCGGGGGCTTACCCACAAGTACCGCCGGCATTACCGGGTATCGTTTGCCCGGCTCTCGTATGTGCAGATGAAGGAAATACTCGAATATCCCTTCTTCAACCAGAAAAACTCCAACAAGAGCGGTCTCGTTTTTGAAACGCTGTTGAGCCGGGAGCGCCCCTTCGGTATGCTGGCCACCAGTACGGTGGGTGGCGTATATGCCGGAATGGTCAACGGCGAAGGGCGGGGCGGAGCCTCGGGCATAGAGCTGGCGTGCGACTCTCTCCTGCGGGGTGAGAACGGCAAGCGGGTGCGCCAGCGGGTGCAGTGGCGGTGGGTCGAAGACATACTCACCAAGCCGGTGGCCGGTAAAGATATTCTCACCACCATCGATGTAGATATACAGGATATGGCCGAATCGGCCTTGCTGAAAAAATTGCAGGAGACACAGGCCGACTACGGTGTGGCAGTCATCATGGAGGTCGAGACTGGAGCCATACGGGCCATCGCCAATCTCGACCGGCAGTCCGACGGCTCCTACAAGGAAGGCGTGAATCACGCGGTAAGCGACCTGATAGAGCCTGGCTCTACCTTCAAGACAGCCTCCATGATGGTGGCCCTCGATGCCGGCGTGGTGCGTCCCGACGATATCTTCTACGGCGAAAAGGGCCGTTTTGTCTACGCCCGCCAGCCCATGTACGACCACAACTATCGCAAGGGCGGGTATGAAAATCTCACGGCGGCCCAGACCATATGGTACTCGTCGAACATCGGTATTTCGAAAATCGTGCTGAAAGGGTTTGAAAAAGAGCCCCAGAAATTTGTCGACGGCCTCTATGCCATAGGCCTGAACAAGAAGGTCGACATCGGTATCCCCGGCGCATTGGCCCCGGTCATCAAATATCCGGTACTCTCCGACGGGAAGCCCAACCCGGCCTGGTCGAAACTGTCGTTGCCGTGGATGAGCTTCGGCTATGAAGTAACGATACCCCCTATCTATACGCTCATGTTCTACAACGGCATTGCCAACGGCGGCAAGATGATAAAACCCTATATCATAGCCGGTGTGAGTGAAGATGGCTCCCTGGAAGAGGAGTTCGGGACCGAGGTCGTTACCCGGCAGATGTGCAAGCCGCAGACCCTGAAAGAGATACACCAGATGCTCGTCGATGTCGTGCAGCACGGTACGGCTCACGGCCGCAAGGCGGTAAGTTCGGATTATGTGCAGATAGCCGGCAAGACCGGTACGGCACAGATACACCAGGGGAAAGCCGGATACAAAGGCAATATCGTGCGGCACCGGGTATCCTTCTGCGGATATTTCCCGGCCGAAAATCCCAAATATTCGGGCATCGTCGTCATTTCGGCACCACGGATAGGCTATCCCTCGGGTGGAACCATGCCGGGTGCCGTCCTGCGCACGGTAGCCGAGGAGCTGTATGCCCGCGGATTCCTGCCCGGCGAGAATACGTTGCCGCGCGATTCCGTCTTTGCACAGATGCCGGCAGTGAAGAAGGGTAGTCTCGACGAGACTCTTTACCTGTGCAAGAGGCTTTCGCTCCCCTATGTGGCCCCCGAACCCGACGATGAGGCCGGCGATGAGTGGGTGTCGGTGCGTTCGCACGACTATACCATGGTGATGGAACGCATCAAGCCCAACAGCTATACCGTACCTTCGGTTGTAGGAATGGGGGCACGCGATGCCATTTATCTGCTCGAAAGAGTAGGGCTGCGGGTGTCGGTCGTGGGCAGCGGCAAGGTGGTGCGCCAGTCGTTGCCGGTGGGCCGCCGGGTATCGCAAGGCCAGAAGATAACTATCGTGTTGAAATAAAAAACGTGAATTATGCAGTTGAAAAATCTCCTTCGTAGGCTCAAAGTAACGAAGATACTGGGAAATGATTCTATCGAAATAACGTCGGTCGAGGCCGATTCGCGTCGGGTGGCCGCCGGTTCTCTTTTTGTTGCCGTGCGGGGTGTCTCGGTCGATGGCCACACCTTTATAGCCAAAGCCGAAGCGCAGGGCGCTGCCGCCATTGTGTGTGAGGAGCTGCCTGCCGAGCCCGCTTCGGAGGTAACCTATGTACTCACCCCCGACAGCCGGGAGGCCCTTGGCCTGCTGGCCTCGGCCTGGTATGGAGAGCCGTCGCAACAACTTACCCTGGTGGGCGTTACCGGCACCAACGGCAAGACGACCACGGCCACGCTGCTCTACGAGATGTTCCGCCTTTTCGGCGAGAAGGTGGGCCTCTTGTCGACGGTGTGCAACTACATCGACGACCGGGCCGTACCTACCGACCACACCACTCCCGACCCGCTCACCCTGCATCGCCTGCTGCGTGAGATGGTCGATGCCGGCTGTCGCTATGCCTTCATGGAGGTGAGTTCGCACTCGGTCGACCAGCGCCGCATTGCCGGTCTCGAATTTGCCGGAGGTATTTTTACCAACCTTACACGCGACCATCTCGACTATCACAAGACCGTGCAGGCTTACCTCAAAGCCAAGAAGGGATTTTTCGATGCTCTCCCTTCCGATGCTTTTTCCCTCACCAATGCCGACGACAAGAACGGTCTGGTCATGTTGCAGAATACGCGTGCCAAGAAACATACTTATGCCCTGAATACGCTGGCCGACTACAAGGGCCGCATTATCGAGAGCCGTCTCGACGGTACCTCCCTCGAAGTGAACGGTCGGGAGGTCGAGGTGCAGTTTGTGGGTAAGTTCAATGCCTACAATCTGCTGGCTGTCTACGGTGCTGCTTGTCTTTTGGGCGAGAATCCCGAGAAGGTGCTGATTGCCCTCAGCCGGCTGGTTCCCGTGTCGGGCCGTTTCCAGACCCTCCACGCCCCGCAGAAGTATACGGCCATCGTCGATTACGCCCACACGCCCGACGCCCTGGCCAATGTCCTCTCTTCGATACGCGAAGTCGTAGGCAACCGGGGGCATGTCATCACCGTGGTGGGAGCCGGAGGAAACCGCGACAAGGGCAAACGTCCCCTCATGGCTCAGGAGGCGGCCAAGTGGAGCGACCGGCTGATACTCACCTCGGACAATCCCCGCTTTGAAAAGCCGCAGGATATTCTCGACGACATGGTGGTCGGCCTCGATGCCGCACAGCGCCGCAAGACACTGGTTATCGTCGACCGGCGCGAAGCCATACGTGCCGCCACCCAGTTTGCCCAGCCGGGCGATGTCGTGCTCATTGCCGGCAAAGGCCATGAAGACTATCAGGAGATAGAGGGAGTGAAACATCATTTCGACGACAGAGAAGAGGTCGAACGCCTGTTCGGCGAATCCTGTGCCGAGTAATCATATACATATAATATAGATAAGGAAAGAAAAAATGTTGTATCCGTTGTTTCAACTGCTCGATGAGTGGGATATTCCCGGAACGGGAGTATTCCGGTATATATCGTTCCGCTCGGGCATGGCGCTTATCTTGTCGCTGTTCATCTCCACCATTATAGGCCGGCGCATTATCTCGCGCCTGCAACGCATGCAGATAGGCGAAATCGTGCGCAACCTCGGACTGGAAGGCCAGATGTCGAAAAAAGGCACTCCGACGATGGGGGGTATCATCATCATCATATCCATACTGGTGCCCTGCCTGCTGGTGGGACGCCTCGACAACATATACATGATATTGATGCTTATTACGACCGTGTGGATGGGAGCCATCGGTTTCCTTGACGACTACATGAAGCTCAAACACCATAACAAGGAGGGGCTGCACGGACGCTTCAAGATTTTCGGACAGGTGGGCTTGGGGCTTATCGTCGGGCTTTCGCTCTATCTGAGTCCCGATGTTGTGATACGGGAAAACATCACCGTGCAGAAGGATGATACGGCCGAGGTACAATATATGCCCGAGAATATCAAGTCGACGCAGACCACCATACCGTTTGTGAAAAACAACAACTTCGACTATGCCGACCTGGTGCCTTTCCTCGGCGACCATGCCCAGACGGCCGGCTGGATTATCTTCATTCTGGTTACGATTCTTGTGGTAACGGCCGTTTCAAACGGTGCCAACCTTACCGACGGCCTCGACGGCCTTGCCACCGGCTCGTCGGCCATCATCGGCGTGGCACTGGCCATCATGGCCTACCTGTCGGGCCACATAGCCTATGCCTCATACCTGAATATCATGTATATACCGGGCAGTGAAGAGCTGGTGGTCTTCTCGTGTGCCTTTATCGGAGCAACCATTGGCTTCTTGTGGTACAATGCCTTCCCGGCCCAGGTCTTTATGGGCGACACCGGCAGCCTCACGATAGGCGGTATCATCGGTGTCTTTGCCGTGCTGATACACAAGGAGCTGCTCACACCGCTCCTGTGCGGGATATTCCTGGTAGAGAGCCTGTCTGTCATCATGCAGGTATCTTATTTTAAATACACCAAACACCGCTATGGCGAGGGTCGCCGCTTCTTCAAGATGGCGCCTTTGCATCACCATTTCCAGAAGGCCGGCGACAGTATCGATGCCTTGTGGAAGAAACCCTTTGCCCCGATACCCGAATCGAAAATCGTGGTTCGCTTCTGGATTGTCGGCATCATCTTGGCGGTAATGACTCTGGTAACGTTGAAAACTCGATAAAAATGAAAAAACGCATTGTCGTATTGGGAGCCGGCGAGAGTGGTGCCGGTGCCGCAGTCTTGGCCAAGGTCAAGGGATATGATGTCTTTGTCTCGGATATGTCGGGCATCAAGGATGTCTACAAAAAACAACTCGACGATTATGGCATCGAGTGGGAGGAGGGCGGCCACACGGCCGAGAAGATTCTTTGTGCCGATGAGGTGGTGAAGAGCCCCGGTATTCCCGAGACTGCTCCTCTGGTGGTGGCCCTCAAAGAAAAGGGTACGCCTGTGATTTCGGAGATAGAGTTTGCCGGGCGCTACACCCATGCCCGCATGATATGCATCACCGGCAGCAACGGCAAGACAACCACCACGCTGCTCACCTATCACATCTTGAAGAAGGCCGGTCTGCATGTGGGCCTGGCCGGGAATGTGGGCAAGAGCCTGGCCTTGCAGGTGGCGACCGAAAATTTCGATTATTACGTCATAGAGTTGAGCAGTTTCCAGCTCGACAACATGTACCGTTTCAAGGCCGACATTGCCGTGCTGCTGAATATCACGCCCGACCATCTCGACCGCTACGGACACAATATGCAGAATTATGTCGACGCCAAGTTCAGGATTACCCAGAACCAGACCGAAGACGATGCTTTCATCTTCTGGAACGACGACCCCATCATCACCCGCGAGTTGTCGAAGTATCCGTTGAAGGCCCGGCTCTATCCCTTTGCCGAGACCCACGAAGAGGGTGTAAAGGCTTATGTCGAAGATGAGCAGCTCTGTATCGAGACCCCCGGCGACCTCTTTGTCATGCCCGAGGAGGAACTCTCGTTGCCGGGAAGCCATAATCTCTATAACTCGATGGCCGCCGGCATTTCGGCCCGTATTCTGGAAATAAAGAAAGAGAAGGTGCGCGAGGCCCTGTCCGATTTCAAGGGAGTGGAGCATCGCCTCGAAAAAGTGGCCGCCGTGCGCGGAGTATCGTTTATCAACGACTCCAAAGCCACCAACGTCAACTCGTGCTGGTATGCGCTGGAAAGCATGACGACTCCTGTCGTGCTTATTCTCGGCGGCAAGGACAAGGGTAACGACTATACCGAAATCGAGGCCTTGGTCGAGAAGAAGGTCAAGGCCATCGTATGCCTCGGTGTCGACAACCGCAAGCTGCACGACTTTTTCGACGGTAAAGTGGCCATGGCCGGCGATGCCCTGTCGATGCAGGAGGCTGTCGAGAAGGCATTTGCCGCTGCCGAGCCCGGCGATACGGTGTTGCTCTCGCCCTGCTGTGCCAGCTTCGACCTGTTTACCAGCTACGAAGACCGCGGCCGGCAGTTTAAGGAGTGTGTGTGCCGCTTGTAGTACCTGCAAATTGTACGTGCGAAATGAACGAAAACAATACCATATTCAAGGGCGACCGTTTCCTCTGGGGGGTCTACTTCGTGCTGTGTATCATCTCCATTGTCGAGGTGTACAGTTCGTCGAGTTTCCTCACCCGCCGGGGGGGCGATTTCCTGGGCCCGGCCATGCGGCAGATATCGTTTGTACTGGCAGGAACGGCTCTGGTGGTTGTCATGCACAACTTTCACTACAAGTGGTGTAAGTTGCTGATGCTTGTCCTTACGCCGCTGTCGTTTCTCCTCATGCTCTGGGTCGACATCTTCGGCTCGAATGTGAACGACGCCAGCCGTTGGCTCAATATCTTCGGCGTGTCGATACAGCCGTCGGAGTTGGCCAAGCTATCCACCATCATTACGCTGGCCTTTATCCTGGCCCGTTTCCGTTATAAGGATACCGGAAAGGTTACGCCCGATGCCTTCAAGTGGAGCCTCATTGTAGTGGCTGTTTTCTCGTTCCTCATCTTTGTCGACAACTTCTCGACGTCGGCACTGCTGGCCCTGGTAGGTTTCTGCATGATGATGGTGGCCGGGGTCGAGACCAAGAAACTGGCCATACTGGCTGCCGCCGTGATAGTGGCTCTGGCTATAATTGTTCCGGTGTCGGTAAAGATGTATCAATATGAGCAGACCGAGAAAAAACCGTTCCCCGTTTTGGGCGATTCCCGCCTCACTACGGTGGGGGCGCGTACCATGCGTTTTGTTGAGAATTTTGGTAAACCGGCCTACGAAGAGAAGATAGGAAAGGATAATTACCAGCCCCAACACGCCTATATGGCGGTGGCCAACGGCGGTGTGTTCGGGGTCTTCCCGGGTAACAGCCGGGAGCGCGATTTCCTGCCGCAGGCATTCTCCGACTTTATCTATGCCATCATCGTCGAAGAGATGGGTATGGTGGGGGGTATCTTCGTCATGCTGCTCTATATGTCCATGCTTCTGCGGGCGGGTGTGATAGCCCGCCGCTGCGAGAAGGCCTACCCGGCATTCCTCATCACGGGGCTGGCCATGATGATAGCCTTCCAGGCGCTGATAAACATGGGTGTCTCGGTGGGTCTCTTCCCGGTTACGGGGCAGCCGTTGCCGCTGGTGAGCCGGGGTGGAACCTCGTTTCTCATTACCAGTGCCTATTTCGGTATCATGCTCAGCGTCAGCCGCTATGCCCGACAGGCCGGGAAAAATGAACAGATAAAAGAGCCTCTGGCAGAGGAGTCGGGCGACATATCGGCTCCCAACCCGGCTCAAATATAACATAAGAAAGAAGAAAGATGTCAAGTAAGATAAGACTGTTGGTAAGTGGCGGTGGCACCGGCGGGCATATATTCCCGGCTGTCTCCATTGCCAATGCGGTGAAAGAAAAATGTCCGCAGGCCGAGATACTCTTTGTCGGAGCCGAAGACCGTATGGAGATGGAGAAGGTGCCGGCGGCCGGATACCAGATTGTGGGACTTCCCATCAGCGGATTCTCGCGCACCCGCCTCTGGAAAAACTTCAAGGTGCTCTATCGGCTGGTGAAGAGCCTTTACAAGGCCCGTTCCATCGTAAAAAAGTTCCGTCCCGATATTGCCGTGGGCGTGGGTGGATATGCCAGTGGCCCCACCTTGTGGGCGGCTGCCCGTTGTGGCGTGCCTACCTTGATTCAGGAACAGAACTCCTATGCCGGCGTCACCAACAAGTTGTTGGCTTCAAAGGCGGTGAAGATATGTGTTGCCTACGACAATATGGAACGCTTCTTCCCCAAGGAGCGCATCGTTCTCACGGGAAACCCCGTGCGTCAGTCGTTGCAGGAGATAACCTGCTCGCGCGAAGAGGCCATCGCCTTTTTCGGCCTTGACCCGAAGAAAAAGACGATTCTGATAGTCGGCGGCAGCCTGGGGGCACGCACCCTCAACCAGAGTGTCATGGCTGCCATTGACCACATTCCCGGCCATGAAGTGCAGCTCATCTGGCAGAGCGGCAGTTACTATGAAGCCACCATTCGCGCAGCGATGAAAGACAAGCATTACGATTATGTCGTGCAGACCCCCTTTATCGCCCGCATGGATATGGCCTATAAAGCGGCCGACCTGGTGGTGTCTCGTGCCGGAGCAGGTTCCATTTCGGAACTTTGTCTCCTGGGCAAACCGGCTATTCTGGTGCCTTCGCCCAATGTGGCCGAAGACCATCAGACCAAGAATGCCATGGCGCTCTCGGAGAAGGGGGCGGCTCTGCTTGTGCCCGACAGTGAGGCGGTGAACCGTCTTATCGACACGGCCGTGGAAATCGTGCAGAACGACACCCTGCTCGAAAAGATGCATCAGCGTATCCTGGCCCTGGCGCAGCGCGATTCGGCTGCGCGTATTGCCGACATCATATTGGAAATTGTAGCGGAGAGGAAATCGAAATGAAAGCGTTGACAGCCTATACATCTATCTATTTTGTCGGTGCGGGTGGCATCGGCATGAGTGCGCTGGTGCGCTATTGCCTGGCCAAAGGTTTCATGGTGGCCGGCTATGACCGCACCCGAACGACGCTGACCGAGGCTCTTGAACGCGAAGGTGCGCGTCTTTTCTACGACGAGTCGGCCGAGTTGATACCGTCGTCTTTCCGCGACCCCGAGACAACGCTCGTTGTCTACACACCGGCCGTGCCCGATACCCACGAGGGGCTCGCATATTTTCGTGAGCAGGGTTTCTGTGTGGTGAAGCGGGCCGAGCTGTTGGGCCTCATAACCCGCGAAAGCCGCGGCCTCTGTGTCGCCGGCACACACGGGAAGACGACAACATCGAGCATGACAGCCCATATCCTGGCCCAGTCGGCCGTGGGGTGCAGCGCCTTTCTCGGTGGTATATTGAAAAACTACGACAGCAACCTCATACTTTCCGACCGTAGCGACCTGGTCGTCATAGAGGCCGACGAGTACGACCGTTCGTTTCATCACCTGCGGCCCTATATGGCGGTGATTACGGCTACCGACCCCGACCACCTCGACATCTATGGCACCTATGAGGCATACCTCGAAAGTTTCCGCCACTTTACCACGCTGATACGTCCCGATGGTGTGCTGATTATGAAAAAGGGGCTGTCTCTGCGCCCCGAGCCGGTGCCCGGTGTGCGTCTCTATACCTATTCGCTCGACGACGGAGGCGATTTCTATGCCCGCAATATCCGCATGGGCGGCGGGAAGATTCTCTTCGACTGGGTCTACCCCGAAGGCGTTGTCGCCGACATCGACCTGGGTGTGCCCGTGCGGGTCAATATAGAGAACGGTGTGGCAGCCATGGCGCTGGCCTGGCTCAACGGCGTTACCCCCGATGAGATGCGCCGGGCCATGAAAAGTTTTGCCGGAGCCCGGCGTCGTTTCGATTACTGGATACGCGAGGCGCAGACGGTTCTCATCGACGACTATGCCCATCACCCCGACGAGATAAAGGCCAGCCTTACGTCATTGCGGGCCTTGTATCCCGACAAGAAAATATCGGTGATATTCCAGCCCCATCTGTATAGCCGGACACACGATTTTTGCGATGAATTCGCCGAATCGCTGTCGCTGGCCGACGAACTGATACTGCTCGATATCTACCCGGCACGCGAAAAACCGATACCCGGCGTTACCTCGCAAATCATTTTTGACAAGGTAAAATGCAAAAAGAAAGAGCTTTGTAGTAAAGAAAAGTTGCTCGAAACAATAAAAGGCCGTAACTTTGAAGTCCTTATTACACTCGGAGCCGGCGATATAGACCGCCTGCTGCCGGCGATAAAAGAGGAGATACTTGCCCGATGAAACGTTATCTTACCTACATAGTGGCCGCGCTTCTCGCTCTTTACCTGCTGGTGTCGCTGGTATGGGGAGAGGCCGTCGCGCACAGTCGCCTGTATAAGGGCTTCCGTGTGACGGTGGTCGACAGCGCACGGGTGCGTTATGTATCGGCCGATGAGGTGAGTAAATATCTGGCACGGCATATCTCGGCAAAGGAAAGCACCCCGTTGCGGGATATCGATACCGAAGAGATAGAAGAACTTCTGTCGGCCAACCGTCTCATCGAGGAGGTGAGGTGCTACAAGACCCCTTCGGGACTGTTGCGCATAGACCTTACCCAGCGGGTACCCGTGCTGCGTGTCCTGGGCGACAGTGCAGCCTATTTTCTTGATGAAAACGGCGAAATAATGCCCGCCGACCTGCCCGAGGCCGTTTCGGTGCCGGTGGCCACCGGCCACATCACGTCGGCCTTTGCGCGGGAGTCGCTCTATCCGTTTGCCTGTTTCCTGCGGGAGAACGATTTCTGGCAGGCGCAAATCGAGCAAATATATGTCGACGGTAATCAGAATGTAGAACTGATACCTCGTGTAGGCGATCACCGCATTCTCATGGGGCCGCTCACTGCCTATGAAGAGAAACTCGACAACCTCCGGTGTCTTTATGAGCAGGCGTTCTCGCAGTGTGGCTGGAACAAATACAGTACTATCAACCTCAAATACAAAGACCAGGTGGTGTGTACCCGACGAAAGTAGAATAGAAGAACATCAAGATATGCAAGACCCAAAGAAGTATATTGTAGCTGTCGACTTAGGCTCCACACACATTAGCGGAGCTGCCGGCCACCGCGATGACGCGGGCCGTTTTGTGGTTGATGCGGTAGAAATCGTGGAGAGCAAGGACGCTATCAAACGGGGACGAATCATTAATGTCTCCGACGTCGCCTTCAAGTTGTCTCAGATTTTCCGGCGTCTCGAAACCCGCATTTCGCCGAGTAAGATTGGCAAGGCTTATGTGGGGGTGAGTGGACAGTCGGTACGCTCTATCGATTTCCCCATCGTGAGAACCATCTCTTTGGAGTCTCCCATAGATGAGACGTTATTGGCCGATCTGGAATCGGAGGCACGCGGCCGTGTGCTGGAAAACAATCTGGTCATCTTCGATGTCATACCCGGAGAATTCCGTGTCGACGGACGTTCCACGCAAGACCCTTGCGGCCAGTATGGTTCCGAGGTGCGGGCATCATATCGCCTTATTGTGGGCAATGAAATACACAAGCGTAATATCGATAAGGCTTTTGAACAGGCCAATATGCCCATAGCCGGTTATATCTGCACGGCCCATGCGGCAGCCGCCGCCGTACTCTCGGTCGAGGAGCGGCGTCAAGGGTGCGTTTTGCTCGATTTCGGCGCTGAGACGACAACCCTTTCTCTCTACAAAGACGGCTATTTCCTGTCGACGATAACCATACCTTTGGGAGGCAACAACATCACCCGCGACATCTGTTCCCTCCATGTAAAGGAGTCGGAAGCCGAAGCCATCAAGAAAGCCTACCAGCCTCAGACCGATGCCTCACAGCCGGTCGACTGGGATATGAAAGACTACTATTTTGACTTCACGGCCGCTGAAATCGAAGAGGTGATAACCGCTCGTCTGGGTGAGATTGTGGCCAATGTAAAGGCGCAGTTGGCGGGTGCCGATGCCCGGACTTTCTCGTCGGGAATCACCCTCATAGGTGGTGGCTCGTTGATAAAAGGGTTGAAGCCGCTTTTGTCGAAAGAGACCTCGCTCGATGTGTGCCAAGGTACACTCCTCAACGTATCACTCCCCCAAAGCGTGAACGGAATGGCCTCGGTACAGGCTATCGGCTTGTTGCTCTTGGGATACGAGATATGTGCGGCTGTTCCCGTGGTTGAGCGGAAAGAAGAGCCCGCCGTAGCACCGGCTCCCGAGCCGGAACCCCAACCGGCAGTCTCTGCCGAAAGACAGAATTCCGGCAATACGAAATCTCAAAAATCTCCTTTGTGGAAGACGATTTGGGATAAGGTAAACGAAGAAATGGATAAGGAAAACTAACCGATAACTATCAGGCACTATGGACGAATACAACGATAAACCGCAGTTCGATATCGATGAACGCTCGGAATTGCCCGCCATCATCAAGGTGATAGGTGTCGGTGGCGGCGGAGGAAACGCCGTGGAGAACATGTTCCGTACAGGAATAAAAGATGTAACATTTGTCCTGTGCAATACCGACAAGCAGGCCATGCGCGGGACCAAGATACCCCGCACGCTCCTTCTCGGTCCCGGTCGGGGTGCCGGAGGCGACCCCTTGGTAGCCCGTCAGCTGGCCGAAGAGAGTGTCGACCGCATCAAGGAGTTGCTCAACGACGATACCGATATGGTCTTCATCACCGCCGGTATGGGCGGCGGTACCGGTACCGGTGCGTCGCCGGTCATCGCAGGTGTCGCCCGCAGTCTGGGTATTCTCACCGTAGGCATTGTCTCTATACCCTTTGCCTGGGAGGCCGAGTTCAAGATAAAGCAGGCCCTGGCCGGCGTAGAAGATTTGCGCAAGAATGTCGATGCGCTGCTGGTCATCAACAACGAAAATCTGCGCAAGGTCTACCCCGACCTTACCTGGCTCAACGGCTTCAAGAAGGCCGACGAGACCCTGACCGTTGCCGCCAAGAGCATCGCCGAGCTGATTACCGTGAAAGGATATATCAACCTCGACTTCGCCGATGTGCGCCGCACCCTCGAAAATGGCGGTGTCGCCGTGATGAGCAGCGGATTTGGCGAGGGTGAGCACCGTATCACCAAGGCCATCGAAGATGCCCTGCATTCGCCCCTGCTGGCGGCCGACAATCTCTATAAGGCCAAACGCATACTCATCAACCTCTACCTGAGTTCCAGTGCCGACGACCAGGTGGTGATGGACGAGTTCAAAGAGCTGAACGAGTTTATGGCCCGCTTCGACGGGGTAAAGACCATCTCGGGTATTACCATCGACGATACGCTCGAAGGAAAAGTGAAGGTAACCATTCTCGCCTCGGACTTCGGCGACAAGATGATAGATGTCGACAAGGCCTACCCCGGCGACAAGGAGTATGTCATACTCACCGTCGCTCAGATGGACGACAACGCCATTCTCGAAAAAATCGACCGTACCCCTACCTACGACCGTCCCGGCAACTTTGCCAAGCAGCTGTTGCGTACCGCTTCGGCCGAGGAGACCGCTGCCGAGGTCAACTACAACGGCAATGGCGTGATACTTTTTGATAAAACCGAATAAAAATTTAAAACAAAAGAAGATATGAGTTTATTTGATCAAATCAGCAACGATATCAAGGCCGCCATGCTGGCCCGCGACAAACAGCGTCTCGAAGCCCTGCGCGGTATCAAAAAAGAGTTTATCGAAGCCAAGACCGCCAAAGGCGCCGATGGTGAACTGCACGACGACGTGGCTCTCAAAATTCTGGCCAAGATGGCCAAGCAACGCCGCGAGAGTGCCCAGATCTATTCCGAGCAGAACCGTCCCGACCTGGCTGAGCCCGAGTTGGCCGAAGCCGCAGTCATCGAGTCGTACCTGCCCCAGCCCATGAGCGATGCCGAGCTCGAAGAGGCCATCAAGGCCATCATCGCCGAAGTGGGAGCCACCTCGGTCAAGGAGATGGGAAAGGTGATGGGTGTTGCCTCCAAGAAACTGGCCGGAAAAGCCGACGGCAAAGCCATATCGGAGAAGGTAAAAGCTCTGCTGGCATGATGTTTCAAAAGAATTGTTGTTTATACTAAAAAGATAAATTATGCTTACACTTGCCGCCATCAAAGAGAATCCCGAAGAAATTATTCGGAAGCTGGCAAAAAAACATTTCGACGCCCGTGAGGCGATTGCCAAAGTCTTGGAACTCGATAAGGTGCGTCGCTCGTCGCAGATGGAGCTTGACAAGAGCCTTTCCGAGCTGAAAGGTCTCTCGGCACAAGTCGGAAAACTCATGAAAGAGGGCCGCACCGCCGAAGCCGAAACCGTGAAAGCCCAAGTGGCCGAAATGAAAGAGTCGAACAAGAAATTCGAAGAGGCCATGACCACGGCCGAATCGGAAATTACCGACATACTCCTCTCCGTACCCAATACCCCTTGCGACATGGTGCCCGAGGGCCGCACGGCCGAAGACAATGTTGTAGAACGCTCGGGCGGTGTCATACCCGACCTGCCCGCCGATGCTCTGCCCCACTGGGAATTGGCCCGCAAGTACGACCTCATCGACTTTGAGCTCGGTGTGAAGATTACCGGAGCCGGATTTCCCGTGTACAAGGGCAAAGGAGCCCGTCTGCAACGTGCCCTCATCAGCTTCTTCCTCGACAGCGCCCGCGAGGCCGGTTATCTCGAAGTGCAACCCCCTTATGTGGTGAATGCCGCATCGGGCTACGGCACCGGACAACTCCCCGACAAGGAGGGACAGATGTACCACTGCAACGAAGACGACCTCTACCTCATACCCACCGCCGAGGTGCCGGTAACCAACCTCTACCGCGATGTGATACTCGACGAGTCGCAGCTCCCCATTCGCAACACGGCCTACTCGGCCTGCTTCCGTCGCGAAGCCGGTTCGTACGGAAAAGATGTGCGCGGCCTCAACCGTTTGCACCAGTTTGACAAGGTAGAAATTGTGCAGATACAGCACCCCGACCACTCTTATGAGTCGCTCAAAGAGATGATAGATTATGTACAGACGCTGGTCGAACGCCTCGAACTGCCGTGGCATATTCTCCGACTCTGCGGTGGCGACATGAGTTTCACCTCGGCCATCACCTTCGACTTCGAGGTGTTCTCGGCCGCTCAGAAACGCTGGCTCGAAGTGAGCTCCGTCTCCAACTTCGAAAGCTACCAGGCCAACCGTCTTAAATGCCGCTTCCGTGGCGCCGACAAGAAGATACGCCTGGCCCACACCCTCAACGGCAGCGCGCTGGCATTGCCCCGTATCGTAGCCGCCTTGCTCGAAAACAACCAGACTCCCGAAGGAATACGCATACCCAAGGTGCTGGTTCCCTATACCGGTTTCGATATCATTGATTGATGCATCACCGATGTGACAATACATGGAGAGGCCCGCTTTCGTGCGGGCCTCTCTTTTTGTACCGGCTCTTGTCGGGAAATGGCCCGGACGTGTTGCATATAACAGAAAAAAGAATATATTTGCAGAACAAGGATACCTGAAATATTTCGGTTATGGAAACCACGAAACGAGTCTTTATCATGGGAGCGACTTCGGGCATAGGCTTGGAGTTGGCCCGGTTGTGTATTGCCAAAGGGTGGCGGGTAGCCATTGCAGGCCGGCGGGCCGAGCCACTTGAAACACTCCGCATGTCGGCCCCCTCGCAGGTTGTAGCCGCCTGCATCGACATCACGCGCGAATCGTCGGCAGCGGAGATGTTGCGACTGGTCGACAAGTTGGGAGGCATGGACATTTATTGCCACGTCTCGGGCATCGGTGCGCAGAATCCGACACTCGACCCGGCTGTCGAGTTGCGCACGATGGAGACCAATGTCATGGGCTTTACCCGCATGGTAACGGCCGCCTACAATTATTTCGCCCGGCAGGGCGGCGGGCAGATAGCCGTGGTTACCTCTGTCGCCGGTACCCGCGGCCTCGGTTCGGCAACCGCCTACTCGGCCTCCAAACGGTTGCAGAACACCTATCTCGATGCCTTGTCGCAGCTCTCACGCATGCGCAAGCTGCGTATAACCTTTACCGACATACGTCCCGGATTTGTGGCCACCGACCTGCTCAACAAGGCCCATCACTACCCCATGCTCATGCCGTTGCAGCCTGTGGCGCGCAAGGTGTTCAGAGCCATTGAGCGCCGCCGTCGCCGGGTGGTCATCGACTGGCGCTTTGCCGTGCTGGTCTTTTTCTGGCGTCTTATCCCTGCCGGTCTGTGGGAGCGGATGCCCGTGCGGGTTATCAAGAATTAAAAATATGTAAACTGTTTTTATATATATTTTGTATTTTTGCAGGGAATAATTGGTCCTAATTTAATACAAATAATTCTTTTTACATCTTTATAATATAAACACTATGAAAAAACAAAATAAACGATGGCAATTTGTCATTATGTCGATCATGATGACGATTTTATTTACTGCTTGTGGTGATAATGATGGCGATAGTGATTTCCTTACGTCATCCCCTTTGGACGGAGAGGTGGCTGATTATGCGCCAGAAACTTTACACCCAGGGTCGGTTTTGACTTGGCAAGGTGAGATAATATTAACATTGAATAGCGGAGAACAACGAAGATCTGACTTTGGAAAGACCAATCCTTTTAAATTTCAGATAATAAGCTCCAATGAAGGTCTCTCAAATTATAAGTATGCATATTCTACAACTTATTATACTTATAAGAAGATAGCAACTAATAAGGCTAATTTAAAATTTAAAATAGAGTGTCTGTTGATGGGTAGTAAATATGTCTACTATAAGTATGATATGATTTTAGATTTTACTTCTCCTTCAACCATGAACATTACAGGAACGTATGAATTTGATAATATATATGCATTGGATTGTGAGGGGACTCTTATACTTCCTATGTATTGAGAATTAAAAAATCCGAGACAATGTCTCGGATTTTTTAGTACGGAAAAGTTACATCTTGTTGCTGACGAAGAGGTGGGTCGAGGCGCGGAACTCACCGCCGGGAGCGATGTGGCGGAAGCCATAGGCTTCGGGGTCGGAGAGGTTGGGGGCGTTTGTAGCCCAGCTTTGCGGCTCGGGGCAGGCGTAGGGTACGTTGCCTCCGTTGTTCCAGAAGGTCCAGTATTTGAAGTTCTCGTCGACTTCGTAGCAGGCCGACCAGCCGCTGGCGGTGTCGGTCATGATGGCGCCGTTGTAGGGATGCCCGCCAACGGTGAGCGTTTCGTTCACCAGCGCCCACTCCATGGCTTCGCCGCAGGGTGCGATGCCTTCGGTGCGCAGGGGTGCTTCGGCGGCGGTGAAGTCGAGCAGTTTTTCGGTGGGGAGTGTACGCTCGTTCATCTCCATGCGTTTGCCCACCGAGAGGCGCAGGCGGTAGTTCTCGGCTTTGCCGTCGGCGGTGAAGGGCACGCGTATGGGGGTGTGGAAGCCCATGCCCACCGGCATGTCGCGGTCGCTGAGGTTCTCAAAGACGGTGGTCTGGTGCAGGCCGTCGGCGTCGAGACGGAATATCATGCGGCAGCAGAATTCGTGGGGAAAGTCGCGGAAGATGGCATCGTTGAAGGCGTTGCTGTAATAGACAGCTTCGACCTCGGCAAAGCCTTCGCCGTCGACGGTGCGCGACACGACAAACGGTTCGCCTTTGATGATGCCGTGGTGGTAGTTGTTCTGGGCCGGTATGGTGATGGGATACTGGTATTTGCGCCCTTCAAAGGTGTAGGTGCCGTCGGCGATGCGGTTGGGCGGGAAGAGCAGCGGGAGTCCGTATATTTGGGGCCGTTCCTTGAAGTTGTCCATCTCTTCGGCGTCGGGTGTGCGCAGTATGTCGATGCCGGTGGCCGTGTGCCGGAGTTTTACAACGTTGGCGCCGACCGAAGGTACCATGACGGCTTCGTAGCCTCCTGCGGCGAAATGTACGGCGGGAAGGCCGTTAAAGTTGATTTTTTCAATCATGATATTCTGTTTTTAAAAGATTCGTTCTCAAAAATAGGAAATATTTTGCATCATATCTTCTCTTCGGTCTCTCTTTTTTAGATAAATTTTGGGCGAGGGCCGTAAAAAACGGCTGCACTGTGCGGTGCAGCCGTTGTGGGGTGGGGCTGAGGTTGTACAGCCTTCGGGGGTTAGAGGCTGAGTGCGCCGTTGGTTTTACGCACGGCGTCGGCACTGGCCTTGAAGAGGGCTTTTTCTTCGTCGTTGAGGGGGTAATCGACGATTTTCTCCCAGCCGGTGCGGCCCAGAACCACGGGTACGCCTATGCAGATGTTGTTCTCGCCATATTCACCTTCGAGGTATACGCTGCAAGGTACCACTTTTTTCTGGTCTTTGATGATGGCCTCGGCCACGTAGGCGGCAGCGGCTCCGGGAGCATACCAGGCCGAGGTGCCCAGCATCTTGGTGAGGGTGGCACCGCCTACCATGGTATCGGCTACTACCTGGTCGAGCGTGGCCTTGTCGAGCAGCTCGGTGACGGGAATACCCTTGTAGGTGGCAAAGCGCACCAGCGGTATCATGGTGGTATCGCCGTGTCCGCCGATGACGATGCCCTCTATTTCGTTGGGGTTGGCGTTGAGTGCTTTGCTCAGGTAGCATTTGAAGCGCGAGCTGTCGAGGGCTCCGCCCATACCGATGACACGGTGCTTGGAGAGGGCGGTCGTTTTCTGTATGAGGTAGGTCATCGTGTCCATGGGGTTGCTTACGCACACGATGATGGCGTTGGGCGAGTGGGCCAGCACATTCTCGGTAACACTCTTGACGATGCCTGCGTTGACACCGATGAGCTCTTCGCGGGTCATGCCCGGCTTGCGGGGTATGCCCGAGGTGATGACGACGACGTCGGAGCCGGCCGTCTTGGTGTAGTCGTTGGTTACGCCGCTTATTTTGGTGTCGAATCCGAGCAGTGTGGCCGTCTGTCTCATGTCGAGGGTTTTGCCTTCGGACACGCCCTCTTTGATGTCGAGCAGTACGACTTTACTTGCCACTTCGTTGAACGCCAGAATATTGGCGCAGGTTGCGCCTACATTTCCGGCGCCTATTACGGTAATTTTTGCCATGATTTTTCCATTAAAGGGGTTATACAATCTTTTTTACGATGTTGCAAAGCGATGTTTTTGCATCATGACAAAGGTAAGATGAATTTCTTTTGTGGAAAAATTTCCGTAATTAAAATTCGATGACATATTGAGTACCTCCTGCCGGTATCTGTCGGCAGACGGTGGCGGATATGCGGAGAGCCTCCGGAGAATAAATGCTGTTTTGCAAACTATACCTGTCAAAATAGGAGTTAAATCAAAAATTTTCAAGGAAATAGGGTATAATAGACACTAATTTTTCCCTAAAAAGATGCGAGCGTAAAGATAAAATAGCTACCTTTGCGTCGTGAAAATCCAGAATAGGATTTGAACAGATTTGAGTAAAAAATCGTTATTATATAACCTTTTAAAACTTAGAACAATGATTAAAGTAGGTATTAATGGTTTCGGCCGTATCGGACGTTTCGTGTTCCGTGCCGCTCAGAAGAGAAACGACATCCAGATCGTTGCCATCAACGACTTGTGTCCCGTAGATTATTTGGCATATATGCTCAAATACGATACGATGCACGGCCAGTTCGACGGTACCATCGAGGCTGATGTTGAAAACAGCCAACTTATCGTAAACGGTCAGAAAATCCGCGTAACCGCCGAGAAAAATCCCGCCGACCTGAAATGGGACGCTGTAGGTGCTGAATACGTTGTTGAGTCGACCGGTCTCTTCCTGACCAAAGAAAAAGCCCAAGGCCATATCGATGCCGGTGCCAAATATGTAGTTATGTCGGCTCCTTCGAAAGACGACACCCCCATGTTTGTATGCGGTGTAAACGAAAAGACCTATGCCGGTCAGAAATTCGTTTCGAATGCTTCTTGCACCACCAACTGCTTGGCTCCCATCGCCAAAGTATTGAACGACAAATGGGGTATCACCGATGGTTTGATGACCACCGTACACTCTACCACCGCTACTCAGAAAACCGTTGACGGTCCTTCGATGAAAGACTGGCGTGGTGGCCGTGCTGCTTCGGGCAACATCATCCCCTCGTCGACCGGTGCTGCCAAAGCCGTAGGTAAAGTTATTCCCGAACTCAACGGCAAACTCACCGGTATGTCGATGCGTGTTCCGACCCTCGATGTTTCGGTTGTTGACCTCACCGTAAACCTGGCTAAACCCGCTACCTATGCCGAAATCTGCGCCGCTATGAAAGAGGCTTCGGAAGGCGAACTCAAAGGTGTACTGGGATATACCGAAGATGCAGTTGTTTCGTCGGACTTCCTCGGCGACACCCGCACTTCTATCTTCGATGCCAAAGCCGGTATCGCTCTGACCGACACTTTCGTAAAAGTTGTTTCTTGGTATGACAACGAAATCGGCTACTCCAACAAAGTGCTCGACCTCATCGCTCACATGGCTACCGTAAACAAATAATATTTACAGTCAAGTATAGAGCAAGAGTTGCCCGACCCCTGTCGGGCAACTCTTTTTTATATCCCGGCCTCTTTATGCCTCCACCTCGCGCGGACAGTAGGTGCGGTAGTTGTCGAGGTAGGCATTGATCCACTGTCGGGCCTTGTCCCGGGCCTCCTGCATCGACCCGACGATGCGCAGCACTGTGCGGCGGTTGTCGCTTTCGACATCGAAATCAAAGTCGACAATGCGTTCTCTCTGCTTGTCGAAGCGGGCCCGGCAGTGCAGCCGCAGCGGAATACCCTCTGTCGTGGTTTCGTATTCGCTGCGGTAGCGGTTGTCGACCAGGTCGTCGTAGTCGAAATGTGCGATAAACTGTGCGGCGCACAGCAGAGCCAAGTGGCGAGTGTTCAGTTCTGTCATAAGTCATTCCTTTCCGGAGCATTTCCGGGGAGAGAGGCGACAAAGTCCCAAGTCCGGAGGTTCCCGTTCCTCCGATACAACAATCCTAAAATATAGGTCGCTTCTCTCCCGGAAATACCATTTTATTGAAACACGATGGGTATAAATACCATGAATATGAAATAAATCAACAGGTTGGAGATAAAAAATATACCTAAAATAATAGGATATTCAAAACCTTTCCTTACCTTTGCTGTCGTAAAGGTATGGTAATATACCCATAGGCTCGTGTGATATTTATAAAAACGCAAGTCCCTCTCCCAAAAAAAATCCCGATATGACGAACGATGTGCTTATAGCACGCATCAGAGATCTGATACGTATGCTGCAAATCACTCAAAATGAATTTGCCGACCGCATTAAGACCGACCGTTCCAATTTTTCCAAACATGTGAACGGCAAGTTGCCCATCAACGACTCGCTCATCAACAAGATAGTCGTAGGGCTTGGTGTCTCCAAAGACTGGCTGCTCACCGGGCAGGGAAACGTCTTCTACATGACGCCGGCCCAGCACAGCAAGGCCGTGTCGCTGCCTGCCTCGGCCATACAGCCCGATGTACGGCACGGAGCCAAGGTCTACGATGTCGACGTTACCGCCGGCAGCATGGGGCGCAGCATGATGTTCTCCAACGACCGTCTCATCGGGGCGATAGACGTGCCTTTCATCAGCCCCGACAGTTGCATCGTGAGGGTGAGTGGCGACAGTATGCAGCCGGTCATCTGTTGCGGCGATATGATAGCCATCAGGGAGGTACGCAATCTCGACCTCATCTTCTGGGGGCAGATATATGTCGTGCTGCTCGACGACTACCGCATGGTGAAGTACATACGCAAGCACGAAGACCCCTCGATGGTGATTCTGCGCAGCGCCAACAAGGAATACGACGACATCGAAGTGCGCAAGAGCGACATACGCGACCTCTTTGTCGTGGAACATATCATACGATTTGACAGTCGCATGTAAGAACTTATAATATTGTATGGGAAAAAACAAGTTACAGAAATTCGACGACATGAGCGGTTACCCGCATGTCTTTCAATATCCCTTTGCCGTGTTGCGGGAGAAAGGTTTCGAGATGCGCGGCCGCTGGAATGCCGACTTTTTCAGAAACGACAATCCGATTGTACTCGAACTGGGCTGCGGCAAGGGCGAGTATGCCGTGGGGCTGGCCCGCAAGTATCCGCAGAAAAACTTTATCGGTGTCGACATCAAGGGGGCCCGCATGTGGACCGGTGCCAAGGCTTCGTTGCAGGAGGGGCTCGCCAATGTGGCCTTTCTGCGCACGTCGATAGAACTTATCGACCACTTCTTTGCCCCCGGAGAGGTGTCGGAGATATGGATTACCTTTCCCGATCCGCAGATGAAGAAGGTGCGCAAGCGGCTCACCTCGACCCGCTTCATGGAGCTTTATCGCCGCGTGTTGCGCCCCGACGGGCTGATACATCTCAAATGCGACAGCCCCTTTCTCTACACCTACACCTGCGAAATGGTGAAGGCCAACGGCTATCCGGTGCGTGTGCAGACCGATGACCTCTACCATTCGGGCATCGACGACGACATACTCTCCATACGCACCTTTTATGAACAGCAGTGGCTCGACCGGGGCATGACCATCAAGTACATACAGTTTGTGTGTGAGCCCCGCGAAACCTATGTCGAACCCGACGTGGAGATTGAGTATGATTCTTACCGCAGCTTCAACCGCAGCAAGCGCAGCGCAGCGGCTTCGGGCAAATAATGTGTTGAATACTATTATTTCTTATTGATTATGGCAATATATCCAAAACTGATTCTTGACGCACTGGCCACAGTGCGGTATCCCGGCACCGGCAAAGACCTGGTAGCCGCAGGAATGGTCGAAGATGATATCCGTATCGAGGGCAACAAGGTATCCTTTTCCCTCATCTTCGACAAGGCCAACGATCCCTTCCAGAAGTCGGTGGTAAAGGCTGCCGAGACAGCCATACTCACCTATGTGGGCGAAGATGTCGACATCAAGGGCAATATACGGGTCAAGAGCCGTCAGGCGCAGGCTCCCGCTCCCGGAAAACTCCTGCCCCAGGTGAAAAACATCATTGCCGTCTCCTCGGGAAAAGGGGGCGTGGGCAAGTCGACCGTCTCGGCCAATCTGGCTGTGGCACTGGCCCGTCTGGGTTATAAGGTGGGACTGCTCGATGCCGATATCTTCGGCCCCTCGATGCCCAAGATGTTCGATGTCGAAGAGGCACGCCCTTATGCCGAGAATGTCGACGGTCGCGACCTTATCGTTCCGGTCGAGAAATATGGTGTGAAACTCCTTTCGATAGGATTCTTTGTGAATCCCGACAGTGCTGTCGTGTGGCGTGGCGGTATGGCCAGCAACGCTCTCAAACAGCTGATTGCCGAGGCTCACTGGGGCGACCTTGACTATTTTGTACTCGACCTTCCCCCGGGAACGAGCGATATACACCTGACACTCATACAGACGCTTGCCATTACCGGCGCCATTGTCGTGTCGACCCCGCAACAAGTGGCCTTGGCCGATGCCCGCAAGGGTATTGATATGTTTACCAACGACAAGGTGAATGTGCCTGTGCTGGGTCTGGTAGAGAACATGGCCTGGTTTACGCCGGCCGAGTTGCCTCAGAACCGTTATTATCTTTTCGGCCGTGAGGGGGCAAAACGCCTGGCCGAGGAGATGAACATTCCTTTGCTGGGACAGATTCCTATCGTGCAGAGCATTTGCGAAGGCGGCGACGAAGGTCGGCCCGTGGCTCTCGACGGCGATACGGTGACAGGCCGGGCGTTTACCGAACTGGCCGAGGCCGTGGTAGAGGCCGTTGCCCGTCGTAACGAGACATTGCCTCCCACGCAGATTGTTGAGACCCACAAGTCATAACCGTCAGTTGCCGGTAGAGCTTTCTCCTCGGCCTTGGTGAAGCGGGGAGAACAACGAAAGAGCGGCCAGCCTTACAAAGGCTGGTCGCTCTTATTTAAAGGGAATGAGTGGCAAAATTATCGGGGAAGCACGTTGATTTTGAGTTTGGCATACGCCCGTTCGGCTTTGGCCAAAGCCTCCTCGACAGTATCGGCACAGGCCAGTATGACACCCAGACGACGGTGTCCGTTGACTTCGGCTTTTCCGAAGATGCGTATCTGTACATCGGGTTCGCTCAGTACCTCTTCGAGGTTGTCAAACTCTACCTTGTCGCTGTCGCCTTCGACGACGATGGCTTTGGAAGCCGAGGGTGCGTGGAAGCGGATTCCGGGCACGGGCAGTCCCAGTACGGCACGGGCGTGGAGGGCAAACTCCGAGAGGTCTTGCGAAATCATGGTTACCATGCCGGTGTCGTGAGGCCGCGGCGATACTTCGCTGAATATCACTTCATCGCCCCGGATAAACATTTCGACGCCGAAGATGCCCCAGCCGCCCAATGCCTCGGTTATCTTGCCGGCAATCTCCTCGGCGGCTTTCAGTGCCTTCTCGCTCATGGCCTGCGGCTGCCACGATTCGCGGTAGTCGCCGTCGACCTGGTGGTGTCCGATGGGTTTGAGGAACGTCGTACCGCCTATGTGGCGTACGGTGAGCAGGGTGATTTCGTAGTCGAAGTCGACAAATCCTTCGACGATAACGCGTCCGGCCCCGGCGCGTCCGCCTTCCTGTGCGTAGTGCCAGGCATGGTCGATGTCGGCCTGGGAGCGTATGACACTCTGTCCGTGGCCCGACGAGCTCATGATGGGTTTCACCACGCAGGGCATGCCTATCTCGGCTACGGCGGCGTCGAACTCTTCGCGGGTCGAGGCAAAGCGGTAAGGCGAGGTTTTCAGGCCCAGCTCCTCGGCGGCGAGGCGGCGTATGCCTTCGCGGTTCATGGTGAGGAAGGTGGCTTTGGCCGTGGGGGTTACGTTGTATCCCTCTTTTTCAAGCTCTACGAGAGTGGGTGTGGCGATGGCCTCCACCTCGGGAATGATGTGGTCGGGTTTTTCTTTTTCGATGATTTCGCGCAGTTTGGCACCGTCGAGCATCGATAATACATAGGAGCGGTGTGCCACCTGCATGGCCGGAGCGTTGGGGTATTTGTCGAGGGCGACGACCTCTACGCCGTAGCGTTGTAATTCGATGGCGACCTCCTTGCCCAGTTCGCCCGAGCCGCAAAGTACAACTTTGGTCCCGATTTTAGAGAGTGCTGTTCCAAGTTTTGTCATAGTGTAAGGGTGTTTTAGGGGTAGGTGTGGGGGGTGAAAAAGAGAAAAATCGGGACATGAGAGCCCGATTTTTCCTATGTAAGGTTTTTATTTGGTGATGCGGAACCAGTCCGATTCGAGCCAGCCACTGTCGTTGCTCTTCCAGGGACGGGTGCAGAAGAGTCCTACTTTGGCGCCTATCCATTTGCCCTCTTTGGCGGTGAAGGTTTTGCCAATAGGCTCATATTTCTTGCCGTCGAGGCTGTAATAGAAGGTACATTCGCATTTGTAGTCGGGTTTCTGGGTGGGCTTTCTGGTGGTTTGTTTCACCTGTGTGATTGCAACAGTATCGGCAGCCTGGGGTTTCTGGGTGGGCTTTCTGGTGGTTTGTTTCACCTTGACGCGCAGATAGAGTTCGTCGCTGTCGAGCTTGATGGCGGTGTTTTCTTTTTCAACGCCACCTTTGTCGGCCTTGGCGCAGGCGGCCTGTACGAGGTAGATACCGTCGGCGCGGCTTTCGAGGGCGAGTACGGCATAATCGAGACCCATGACTACGAGGCCGGCGCGTTCACCTTCTACGGTTTTGCCTTTGTTCTTGCGGGGAACAAATTTTACCTGCGTGGTTGCCGTGAAGTTTTCGGTGGGGAATTTTTGCAGCAGCAGATTGGGCACGTCGTAGAGACTCTTCATGTCGGGGGTATGGTGCGAGAAGAGACGCAGTTTCGAGGCGGCAGCGTCGCAGAAGTACCACAGGGCGTTGGGATTGCCGTGCCATTGCCATTGCAGTCCGAGGTCTACACTGTCGAACTCGTCGCTTTCGGCCGGTGTGGCTTTCGGGTAGCTTTTTCCTACATTGGGCTTTTTATAGGTGCTGACAGGTTCGCCGCAGCCGTCGCCGTCTTTGTCGACACCGATGACGGGCCAGCCGTTTTCGAGCCACTCCATGGGTTGCAGGTGTACGACACGACCGTAGGCGCCTTTGTCCTGGAAGTGGAGGAACCAGTGTTCTTTACCGTCGGGGGTGTCGACCCAGCCACCCTGGTGCGGGCCATTGACGTCGGTATTGCCTTGTGCCATGACCGTGCGGGTCTCATACGGTCCCCATACGTTCTTGGAGCGGAGCACTACCTGCCAGCCGGTAGCTACGCCTCCGGCGGGTGAGAAGATGTAGTAATAGCCGTCGCGCTTGTACATCTTGGCACCTTCGATGGTTTCATTGGCGATGTGTCCGTCATAGATGACACGGTCGGGTCCTATCGTGGCGGTACCGTCGGGGGTCATCTCTATCATGCCGATGATGCTCTTCACTCCGGCGCGGCTGCCGGCATAGCCGTGGGCAATGTAGGCGCGGCCGTCTTCGTCCCAGAAGGGGCAGGGGTCGATAAGACCTACTGCGGGGTGAATGAGTATGGGGTCGTCCCAGCGTCCGGCCGGATCTTTGGTCTTAATCATGTAGATGCCTCGGTCGGGGTCGCCATAGCATACATAGAACTCGCCGTTGTGGTAGCGTATGCTGGGGGCCCATACACCGTTGCCGTGTTGGGGCTTGGAAAAATCTTCTTCGGGCGTCAACCGTTCGGCCGCATAGCCGATGAGGGTCCAGTTGACGAGGTCTTTGGAGTGGAGAATTTGCAGTGCCGGAATGCAGTTGAAGCTCGACGAGGTCATGTAGTAGTCGTCGCCGACACGGCATACGTCGGGGTCGGAGTAGTCGGCATCGATAACCGGGTTTTTGTACTTTCCGTTACCAAGGTCGGGAACCCATACTTCCGAGAGGCTCTGTGCCGCGAGGCTGCCTGAAAGGAGCATGAGGGCTGCGATGATGCTGTTTTTTTTCATGGGTGAATTTGTTTGTATGATTGATGTGTGATGATTTATTTCGAGGAATTTTCCCACCAGCCGTTACCGAGTACGTTTTCGCGGGTGTATTTCCGGGCCTCTTTTTTGGAGAGCTGGCGGCACCAGTCTACTCTTTTGTCGGTGGCGGCACCTTCGCCGTGGTTACCGTATTCGGCATACCGGGCGGTCTTTTCGTTTTCGGGGTTGCGCCAGTTTTCCCACCCTTCGGAGCGGATGTGGCCTCCCAGTTCGCAGTCGATGAATACGACAGCGGCATAGGCGCGCCACGGGCGTCCCAGGTATACTTTGTTTACACCGTCGGCTGCGGTGAGGCGGCAGTTGTGGAATACGTAGCCGAACGGGTTCTCCCGGGCGGTGGAGGCCGCCGTTACATAGGAGTTCTGCTTGCTGTGTATCTGGCAGTTCTCAAACCAGCAGATGGCGGGGCCGAAGATGAAGTCGGTCGTGCCGTCGATGTAGCAGTCTTCAAAGTACACGCGGCTCTTTTCGTCGCCGGTGAAGAGGGTGTCCTGGTTGCCTTTGAGACGGCAGTTGCGCACGACAATCTGGTCGCCCTCGGTGTGCAGGGCTACGGCCTGGCCTACGCGCCCGGCCGTGTTTTCAATGGTCAGATTTTCGAGGGTGATGCGATGCCCGGCCACCAGCATGGTGTGGGTGCGGAAGGTACCCATCTTGGCGATGCTGTCGCCGAAGTAGACCATCTCTTTGCCGGCGTAGTCGTCGTAGGTGATGATGGTGCTGTCGGCATTTTCACCGATGAGCGTGATGTCGCATTTCCAGGTGGGGATAATGAGTTTCTCTTTGTAAATGCCGTTTTTGATGGAGACGGTGATGGGTATGGGGGTATAGTCGCGTATGGCGTAGATGGCTTCCTGTATGGTGGTGTAGTCGCCGGTGCCGTCTTGTGCTACAATGAGTAGCTGTTTGGGCTTCTGCGCTGCCGAGAGCAGGAGAAAGGGGAGAAGGAAAAGTAGAATGAGATTGAATCGGATTTTCATGATGTGTGTATTTGTAATTCGGGGCTCTAAGATAGTGTTTTTTTTGTTTATAATGTGTGATTTTGCGACCAAACAAGAGGACTTTTTGGCTTTTGCATAAAAAAGGCGGTGATGTACATTGGTGCATCACCGCCTTCTTGTTCTATACCAGATAGGTTTATCTGATGAGCGATACTTCAATGTCGTTTTCGACTTCGGTTGTTGAGATTTTGTCTTCGCGAGACAACCAACCCAAAGCTGCGTAGACTTGTTTGTCTCTCAGTTTGGTTGCTTTTCTCAGGTCTTTTACGGTCATGGGACCCTTTTCGTTCAGCGCATTCCACACTAAACCGGCATTCATGCCAATCTCTTCTCTTTTCATAATCGGTAAAAATTTGTTCTAGTTAGAGAATATGCGGCAAAGGTATAAATTTTATTTTTAAATAGATAAAAAATAAAAACTATTTCGATTTTTTCGAAATAGTTTTTATTGTCCGAAAGTCGGCACCGTCCGGCGACGGTGTGAGGGGTGCTATTAGTTACCCATTTCGAGGCACAACATGATGAAGGGGGCTACGCCTTTCGGGTCGTTGTCGCGAACGACTTCGTTGATGTAGTATTCAAACGAGCCGTCGCGGTAAGGCTTTCCGCCCAGTCCGGCCACACCGCATACGCGGGTGAGCGATACGAGGCCTTTCTCATCGACCGTGATGAAATTGTCGAGGATACCCTGGTAGGCTTTCTTGGCCATTTCGAGCGTCGAGGGGTCGAGGTAGCCTTTGCGCACGCCTTTGGCAATGGCATAGGCATACATCGGTGTACACGACATTTCGAGGTAGTTGCCTTCGCGGCCTGTCTGGTCGATGACCTGGCACCAGGCACCGGTCTGCGGGTCTTGGTACTTGGCCAGATTCTTGACGATGCCTTGCAGAATGTTTATCATCTTGTCGCGTCCTGGCTGGTCTTGGGGCAGGTAGTCGAGGGCATCGACGATAGCCATCATGTACCAGCCCAGGGCACGTCCCCAGACGTGGGCTGAGCGTCCGCTCTTGTCCGACCAAGGTTGGGCCTTGATTTCGTCCCAGGCATGGCGGTAGAGACCGGTCTCCTTGTCGTAGGTGCGTTTGGCTACCAGCAGGAACTGGTTGACGATGTCGGCGTAGGCTTTCTCATTGTCGGCATCGAAAGTAGCGGTATATTGGGCGTAGTAGGGTTCACCCATGTAGAGGCCGTCGAGCCACATCTGGAACGGATATACGCGTTTGTGCCAGAATCCGCCCTCTGAGGTGCGCGGTTGGGTGGCCAGTTGCGAGCGCAGCGTGTCCATGGCAATTTTGTAACGGGGGTCTTTTTCCCGTTCATAGAGGCGGAAGAGTATCTTGCCGGGGTTTACATGGTCGATGTTGTAGTTGGTTTTCTTGTAGCCGTAGATGATGCCCTTTTCGTTGATTATCGTGTCGGCATAGTCTTTTACGTAGGTATAGAACGGGGCTACGATTTTGGCATATTTCTTCTGGCCGATGTAGTGGTCATATACGTCGAGAAACGATTGACATTCGAGCCCGTGGCAGTAGTTCCATTTCAGCCCTTTGCTGAAATCGAGCATCCACCCTTCGGGGTTGCGGATAATTTCCGATTGCGTCATGCGTATCGACATGGGCAGGTCGGGGTCTACTTCAAACTTCTGTTTCTTCTTGGCGTCGACCGTGCCGCAGCAGCCGATGGCCAGGGCCGTAAACAGCACGATTTTACTGAACTTTTTCATAAGCGCTTATTTTTTATGGTATTTTAGAGTTGTGGTTTCGGTGCAGGTGTGCAGCCTTACGAGGTAGAGTGCTGCCGGCAGATGGCGGGTGTCGAGCCTTTCGCATTGGGCTCCGGCCGCTATCCCTTTACGGGTGATTTGCCGGCATATGCGTCCGTCGGTGGTGGCGAGGGTGATTTCTACATCACTCGCCCGGCCGAGGGTGTAGTGCAGGGTGGCGATATCTCCGTCGGTCGTTATGCGGGCGGGCTGGTTAGAGACTGCCGGAAGTTGTGTGGCTGCCGGCAGTTTTGCGGCACGCTCCATCTCGATGCACAGGAGGATAAAGGGGCCTACCCCCTTGGGGTCGTTTGCGATGGTCTTGGTCTGGTTTACGTAATAGTCGTAGGAGCCGTCGCGGTCGTTGCTCAACCCGGCTACGGAGCATATCTGGCGGAGGGTTATCTTGCCGTCGCTTTCGATGTCGAGGTAGTTGGCCAGCAGCCCTTCATAGGCTTTCCGGGCAACGGGCATGAGGCTCTCGTCGAGGTACCCGAGGCGGATGCCTTTGGCAATGGAGTAGGCAAACATGGCCGTGCAGGAGATTTCCTGGTAGTTGTCGGTGCTGTCGGGGTAGTCTACCACTTGGTACCACGCTCCGGTCTCTGCGTCCTGATAGGCGGGCAGCTTGTCGAATATGCCTTGCAGAATGGTGAGCAGTGATTCGCGGTCGGGGGTCTCTTCGGGGAGTATTTCGAGCACATCGACCAGAGCCATGGTGTACCAGCCGAGGGCGCGGCCCCAGACGTGCTGCGACTGGCCGGTTGTCTTGTCGGCCCATATCTGAACGCGCTTCTCGTCCCAGCCGTGGCGGTAGAGGCCGCTGTGGGGGTCGAGTGTATGCGAGGCAACGAGCTCGAATTGCTTGATGACGTCGGCGTACGAGGCCGTGGGGTCGCTTTCCATGTCGCGGGCGTAGCGGGCATAGTAGGGCGCTCCCATGTAGAGGCCGTCGAGCCACATCTGGTAGGGGTAGTTCTGCTTGTGCCAGAAGCCTCCGTCCGACGTGCGCGGGTGGTCGGCCAGCTGGTCGCGCAGCGTGCGCATGGCCGTGAGGTAACGTTCGTCGCCGGTCTCGTTGTAGAGACGGAAGAGATTTTTTCCGGGGTTTACGTGGTCGAGCGAGTAGTTCTCTTTTTTGTATTTGTAGATGGTGCCCTGGCTGTTGATGCAGGCTTCGTAGTAGCCTTTGGCGTAGGTGTAGAGGTCGGTGCAGTCGAGGGTGTCGCTGTGGTAGTAGTCATAGGCGGCGAAGATCGACTGGCATAGCAATCCGTGGGTATAGTTCCATTTGAGACCATTGTTGCCGTCGATGGTTTTGTAGTCGGGGTGCCGCAGCATTTCGGAGCGGGCAAAGCGGACGGCCAAAGGCAAATCGGGGTCGACAACAACGTTGTCGGCCCTGAGTGTGGTGTGGAATAAAAGCAGAACAGTGGCAATCACGGCCCCGCTTTTATAGAATTGAGTGGGGAAGTTTTTCATGGAACAATGGTTGTAATGGAAGGTTTAGCGACGTTTCTTCTCCTGAGGATTCCAGCCGTCGTTTCCGCCCAAAACATGCTCGATGTCATATTTCGAAGCCTCTTTGCGCGAGAGTTGGTGCGACCAGGCTACGCGTCCTTCGGTATCGGCGCCTTCGCCTTTGTTCTTGTACTCTCCGTAGCGGGCAGTCTCTTCGTTGGAGGCTTTGCCCCAATTGTGCCACCCTTCGGGACGAATGTGGCTGCCCATTTCACAGCCGGTAAAGAGTACGGCGGCATAGGGACGCCACGGGCGGCCGAGGTATACGCGGTCTACACCCTCGTCGGCTGTCAGTCGGCAGTCGTGGAATACATAGCCGTAGGCAACGTTTTCAGGGGTAGCAGCTGCTGTGATGTAGGAGTTCTGCTTGCTGTGTATGGTGCAGCCTTCGAACCATGCGGTTGCTTTGCCGAAGATAAAGTCGGTTGTACCTTCGATATAGCAGTTCTCATAGTATTGGCGTGTGCCTTCACCGTAGGTATAGAGGGTATCCTGGAAGCCTTTGATTTTGCAGTTCTTGAAGACACATTTGTCGGCAGCCACAAAGAGGGCGACAGCCTGACCTACGGGTCCGGCACTGTTTTCAAAGGTTACGTTCTCGGCCTTGAAGCCGTTGCCATAGACATAGAACGAAGCCGAGCCCGAGGTGCCGGTTTCGTTGCCGACAGCGTTTTTCTTCGAAGCGTAATCGTCATAGGTAAAGACTACCTTGTCGGCATCTTCGCCGATGATGTGTATGTTGGTACGGTTGCCGGGTACGGTGATTTTCTCTTTGTATACACCGTTTCGTACATAAATGGTAACGGGCTCTTTGCTGAATGTGGGTACGGCGTCGATGGCCCGTTGCAGGGTGAAGAAGTCGCCACTGCCATCTTGGGCCACGACAAAGTCGTAGCGGCGTATGTAAGGTGCGAGTTCGGGTATTTTCTGCTCGATGGAGTCGACTGCCATGCCGGCTACGACGCGAGCGCCTTTGACACGGAGGTGAGTGTCGTCTTCACGGCCTTTGGGTATGGCGGGGCAGGTGCCCGGGGCTACCCACATAAAGAGATCTTTCGATGGCTCGTCGCCGAGGCTGTTGATAAGATTTTCGGTGCTTTTGTTGAGGTCGATGCACACGACATTCATTTCGGCGGCAACCTCTTTGCAGGCCGAGATGTAGCGCCCGTGGGTGTCGATGAGTTTGCCGTCTTCGCCGAATTTACGGCGGACAATAGAGGTGAAGAGTACGGGGGTGGCACCCTTTTCGCGGGTCTGGTTGATGTAGAAGCGAAGGTTGTTTTTATAGGCCGTGTCGGGGTCGGAATAGCGGTCGGTTTTCTTTTTCTGGTCGTTGTGGCCGAATTGAATGAAAACGTAATCGCCTTTTTTCAGTTGGTCATATACGGCATTCCAGCGGCTCATGAAGCTGAGCGAGCTGCGGCCGTTCACGGCATGGTTGTCGATTTTTATTTCGGGCGAAAAGAATCCGGGCAATACATGACCCCAGCCCCGTTCGGGATTCCCTCCGGCAATCGGTTTGTTCGACATGGTCGAGTCGCCAATCATGTATATGACAGGCTTTTGTTTGTCTGTCAAGGCCATAAAGGCAGCCACGAGGCAGACACCCAGCAAGTAGACAAATGTACGTTTCATGGTGTTTTTGTTTTTTTGTGATTCTAATCAATAGGACAAAAATACGAAAAATAACGAAAGGTTGATTCTTTTTGTTTAAAATCGCTTTTTATGTGGAGTCCTTTTATGGAATTCTCAGTATCTGTCCCGGTTTCAGGTTGTTTGACTTCAAAGCGTTGGCGTTTTTCAATGCCTGAACGGTAACCCCCGGGAATTGTCGGGAGATTTCCCACAGGCTGTCGCCTTCTTTTACCTTATAATATCGGACACCGTTCTGCGTCCAAGTCTCGGCCTTGCGGGTGGTTTTCGACGAAGAGGCCGATGTGGTACTTTTCTTGGCGTAGGCTCCGTTTACCACCAGACGCATGCCTGGGTATATATTGTTGCTTTTCAGGTTGTTCCATCGTTTTAGGTTGGCTACGCTGGTGCGGTACCGATGGGCTATGACCGAGAGGTTCTCGCCCGAACGTACCCGGTGGTATCCCTGTACGGTGGTGGCTTTGGACAGTTCGGCCGTTATGCGCCGGGCATAGAGGTCGGACTGGTGGTGGCTGATGGAGTCTTCGTTCTCTACATAAGCGTAGGCTGCCTGTTCGGGGAGAATGAGGAAATAGGGACGCTTTGCTGTGGCCGGAATGACGTCGCGGCGGTATTGCGGGTTGAGTTGCCGCAGTTCGTTCACTTCGATGCCGATAACGTCGGAAATCTGTTTGAAGTGCAGTCGCTCCGAGACCATGACGGTGTCGACTTGTGCCGGCAGTTCTATCTCGCCCGATTGTATATTGTGGTAGTTGTAATAGTTCATGATGTAGTTGGCGGCGATGAAGGCGGGGACATATCCGCGCGTTTCGCGGGGCAGGTAGGGGTAGATGTCCCAGTAGTCGCGTTTACCGCCCGAGCGGCGTATGGCTTTGTTTACATTGCCCGGTCCGCAGTTGTAGGCCGCTATGGCGAGGGTCCAGTCGCCGAAGTTGTCGTAGAGCTGTTTCAGGTAGCGGAGTGCCTGTTGGGTCGACTTGTATGGGTCGCGGCGTTCGTCGACGACACTGTTGACTTCGAGTCCCATCATGCGGGCGGTACCTATCATGAATTGCCACAGACCGGCAGCTCCGGCCGGCGATACGGCGTTGGGGCGCAGGGCCGACTCGATAACGGGCAGATATTTCAGCTCGATGGGTAGGCCTTGCTTGTCGATTTCCTGTTCAAAGATGGGTTCGTAGTATTGGTTCAGGGCCAGTAGTTTCTCGACCAGTTCTCGCCGTTTCTCGGTGTAGAGGGTGATGTATCCTTTGACTACGCTGTTGTAGGGTAGCTCGATAATGGCGGGGAGGGCGCTGAGCCGCTGTATGTATACCGAGTCGGGGTAGTCGATGTTTCCGCCGTGTCGGTTGACGGGCGGTTGCAGGTTGTCGACCTCTTCGCTGATGAGCGTGTCGACACCGTTGGCAAGGCCTTCGGGCAGAACGATGTCGTTGTCGGTGATGGTGTCTTTGGCCGTCAGTTTGCGGGGTTCTGCCGGGGCTGTTTGTGCGGCGGCCTGTTTCAGGGTGTCGACGGCAATAACTGCCGTGTCGCGGCGGGTGGCTGCGGTGAGGGTATCGGCGGGGATTTCGGTTTTATTCTGTTTCCGGTCTTTTTTCCTTCTGGCGGCCGAGGCGGTTGCGGGGAGAAGAAACGTCAGGCACAGCAGGAGGGTAAGAGTCTTGTTCATGGGGCGGAGTTCTGTTTTTTAAAAGGTTATGGCGCACTGGAATCCGATGGAGGCTGTCGAGTAGCGGACAGGCTCTATGACCGTGGGCGCAACTTTCATGGAGAGATTGTCGGATATGTCGAAGTTGTAGAGATGGGCATCGACGTAGGCCTCGATCATGGCTACGAAATAGACGCCTATCATTGAAATGATGCAGAGGTCGCGATACTTGCGGTAGTAGTCTTTCTTGCGTTTCATGGTGCTTTGCAGCCAGGCCATGTTGGCCGCAATCCATTCGGGGTCGTTGCGGCGGTTGTAGGCAAGGAAGTTGATGAAACTGTTGGTGTTGGGGTCGTTGTCCATGGCATCGCGGTAGGCCGTGGAGTAGTCGTTGAAGTAGCGGGCGTTCCAGTTGGTCGCATAGATAAGGCCGAGGTACCCGCCTACGAGAATGGGCAGTTTCCAGTAGCTGCGGTTGTAGATTTGTCCCAAGCCGGGGCAGAGGGCCGAGTACCACACGGCTTTTACCGGGTCGGGGCTGAATATGGTGGTATCGGGCATGGCCGCGGTTTCCTGAGTGGCGGCGTCTTCGACGCGGTAGTATGTCAGGCCGATGTCGGGGGCCTCTTCCCTACCTTCGGATACGGCCTGGGTTTCGAGGCTGTCGCCGGGGACGATGGCAAGTGTTTGGAGGGTATCACTCCCGGCCGAATAGGCGCGGTTGCCCTCTTCCTGTGCTGTCGACGGCAGGGAGAGTAGACTTATCCATACGAAGAGGAGGAGTCTCAGAACGTGCTGGGAAAGGGGTGTCCGATTCAAGATGCTTTTTTATTTCAGTTGGTCAAAGAGGGCGATGAGCCGTTCCAGCTCTTCTTCGTTTTTGAAGGGTATGGAGATTTTGCCTTTTCCTTTGGCGTTACAGGTGAATTGCACCGGGGTCTTGAAGAAGTCGGAGAGGTGCCGGCGCAGTATGTCGTAGCCTTCGGCGGTTTGGGAGGCTTCTTTTTGGGGGGCAGAGGCGGGAGCCGTCTGTCCGTCGGTTATCTCTTTGGCCAGCTCCTCGACTTTCCGCACCGAGTAGCCGTGTTCCTGTATCTGCTCGTAGAGTTGCAATTGGCGGGCAGGATTGTCGACCGAGAGGAGGGCGCGGGCGTGGCCCATGTCGATGAGCTTGTTTTTCAATCCTATCTGTATTTCGGCAGGGAGTTTCAGCAGTCTCAGGTAGTTGGCGATGGTGGCGCGTTTCTTGCCTACGCGTTCGCTCAGCCGGTCTTGGGTGAGGTGGTATTGCTCAATGAGTTTTTGGAAAGTGAGGGCGATTTCCACGGGGTTGAGGTCTTCGCGCTGAATGTTCTCGATGAGGGCCATCTCCATGACGGTTTCGTCTTCGACGGTGCGTACATAGGCGGGAATGGTTTCGAGCCCGGCCAGCAGCGAGGCTCTGTACCGGCGTTCGCCCGAGATAATCTGGTAGCTCTCGTCGGGCATCTGACGCAGGGTGATGGGTTGTATGATACCCAGCTCGCGTATCGAGGCGGCCAGTTCGTTGAGCGATTCTTCATCGAAGTCTTGCCGGGGTTGTCCCGGGTTGGGCTTGATGAGGGAGAGTTTTATTTCGTTTATCGACGACGAGCCTCCTGTCTTTATGTCGTCCATGGTGATGAGGGCGTCGAGGCCGCGGCCGAGTGCGTTGCGTTTGTTGATGGTCATGTTCTTGGCGGGTATTCTCTCCGGCAGTGCCGGGAGGAATTTTATTTCGATTTCTTTTCGCGTTTGATGAGTTCCTTGGCCAGTTGCAGATGGTTGAGAGCTCCTTTGGAGTTGGGGTCGTACATGAGCGCCGGTATGCCGTGGCTGGGCGCTTCGCTGAGCCTGATGTTGCGCTGTATGACGGTGTCGAATACCAGTTCGCGGAAGTGCTTTTTCAGTTCTTCATAAATCTGGTTGCCCAGTCGCAGACGGGAGTCGTACATGGTGAGCAGGAAACCTTCGATTTCGAGGTCGGGGTTGAGCCTCGACTTGATGAGCTTGATGGTATTGAGCAGCTTGCTGATGCCTTCGAGGGCGAAATATTCGGCCTGTACGGGTATGATGACCGAGTCGGCTGCCGTGAGCGAGTTGACTGTGATGAGGCCCAGCGAGGGGGAACAGTCGATGAGTATGTAATCGTATTCGGCCTTGATTTCTTCGATGAGGTGCAGCAGTATGCGTTCGCGGTTGGGGGCATTGAGCAGTTCGAGTTCGGCACCTACGAGGTCGATGTGGGAGCATACGATGTCGAGTCCCGATACACAGGTGGGGCCGATGGCTTCGCGCAGGGAGGCTTCGCCGATGAGGCACTCGTATATGGAGATGCTCTTCTGTGTGATGTCGATTCCTACGCCCGATGAGGCGTTGGCCTGCGGGTCGGCGTCGATGAGCAGCACTTTGCGGTCCATGGCTGCCAGTGAGGCCGACAGGTTAATGGTTGTTGTGGTTTTTCCTACGCCGCCCTTCTGGTTGGCTATTGCGATGATTTTACCCATATTCGTCTTTTTTACAACGCAAAGAAAAAAAGTTTTCGTTGCATTTCTCTTGCCGGGGCCCGATTATCGCCCGCAATGTTGATAAGTCGGCTCTGTTGTTGAAAAGCCGACCTTTGCCGCAGCCGCGTTCGGATTGCGCGATTCCTCGTGTCGTGTCCCCGCTTTTCGGGCACACCCCGGGGCTTTTTACACGCCGGTTGGCGGTGCGGGTGTATGGTTTCCTGGCAAAGATAGGTAATTTACCGAAAAGATAAATAGGCTTTTATCTATTTTAGCACACTCTTTTCTGTGGGTTTTGTTGCGGGCTTTGGGTCGCCGGCTGTTTTTTGTATCTTTGTCTGCAACAAAAAACGATGTCTATGTTTTCTCCCGATTCTGATTCGGCCTCTCGGCCGCGTATTCTTATTACCAACGACGACGGTATCGGAGCCAAAGGGCTGCGCTTCCTGGTCGACTGTGTCTCCGACCTGGCCGATGTGCGTGTCGTGGCACCCGACCGGCCCCGCTCGGGACAGTCGGGCGCGATTACCTCGGGGGTGCCTCTGGCACTAACCCCCGTTGCGGATTTTGCCGGGGCCGAGTGTTATATCTGCAACGGCACACCGGTCGATTGTGTGAAACTGTCGCTGCACGTCTTTCCCGACAGTCGTCCCCAGCTCATTCTCTCGGGTATAAACCACGGTTCCAACTCGGGTATAAGCATCTTTTACTCCGGCACGATGGGGGCGGTACTCGAAGGCTGTGTGGTGGGTATTCCCGCGGTGGGTTTCTCGCTCTTGTCGCACGACCCCGACGCCGATTTCTCTGTCTGTCGCGACGAGGTGCGGCGGCTGGTGATGCAGGTGTTGCAGCGGGGATTGCCCGACGGAGTGTGCCTGAATGTCAATTTTCCCCTGCTTCCCGCCCGTGGAGTGCGGGTGTGCCGGCAGGCTCGCGGCTATTGGACCGAGGAGTATGAGTGGCGCACCGGTGCTGATGGTTGCGAAGGCTATTTCCTTACCGGCCACTTTGTCAATGCCGAACCCCAAGTCGACGATACCGACGAGTATTTCCTGGCGCACGGATATGTCTCGGTTGTGCCTTGCACCTGCGACCAGACGGCCTACCGGGCTATGCCTCTTGTTGAGTCGCTCTGTTTGTAGATGCCGGATTGCCTTGCGTCCTCTTGAGGCAGGTATCGGCGGCCATACCCCGGCCGACAATGATAGTGTATGTGCTTGTGTATAAAAATACGCAATATACAGAATAAAAATGCGTAGCGCTTGTGTTTAATTTGCTGATTTATAGAGTGTGTTCGTGCGAGTTTCTCTTCGGTAGTAAATATTTTATAAAAAAGAGTCGAAAAAATGTATGAGAATAAATTTTTATGCGTATATTTGCGGCCTCGAAGAATAAATATGCACGAAATGAAAGACAAGGTCAATAGATTGGAAGCAATAAAGTCGATAGTAAGCGCCAACCGTGTAGGCGGACAGGAAGAGCTGTTGCAGCGGTTGCACGAGCAGGGATTCGACTTGACCCAGGCCACACTGTCGCGCGACCTGAAACAGCTCCAAATCGTGAAAGTTTCTTTACCTGCGGGCGGGTATCAGTATATTCTGCCCGAGCTGGCCGGCCTGGCGCGCCGTCCCAAGATATCGCGTGGAGGCGCACTTGCAGCCTCGAACGGTTTCCTTTCCATCGCCTTTTCGGGCAATATGGCCGTGATAAAGACCCGGCCCGGCTATGCCGGTAGCACGGCAACCGACATCGATGCCCACACACTGCCTGAGCTGCTGGGAACACTGGCGGGTGACGATACCGTCCTGCTTATTCTGCGCGAAGGGGTGAGTCGGGAACAGGCCATTGAGGCTTTGCGTGTAATCATACCGAATATTCAGTAATAAAAATACAATTCGACTTATTCAATTTATAAAATGGAATCTCAGGATATTGAAGTGATGGTGGCCGATGCCTCGCACGAGGTGTATGTCGATACGATACTCGATACCATCAGAGAGGCGGCCAAGGTGCGCGGCACCGGTATCGCCGAGCGTACGCACGAGTATGTGGCCCAGAAGATGAAAGAGGGAAAAGCCATTATCGCCTTGTGTGGTGATGACTTTGCGGGATTTACTTATATAGAGTCGTGGGGTAACAAGCAGTATGTGGCTACGTCGGGACTCATCGTTCACCCCAAATACCGGGGCTTGGGACTGGCCAAGCGCATCAAGCAGGCTTCGTTCCAGCTGGCCCGTCTGCGCTGGCCGTGGGCAAAAATCTTCTCGCTCACCAGTGGCGCGGCGGTCATGAAGATGAACACCGAGCTGGGTTATGTGCCGGTAACCTTTAACGAGCTCACCGACGACGACGCCTTCTGGCGCGGTTGCGAGGGGTGCATCAACCACGACATATTGGTGGCCAAGAAGCGCAAGTTCTGCATCTGCACCGCCATGCTCTACGACCCCAAGGCCCATGAAGAGAAAGAACATCATCACCACGACGAAAACAAATAAACATCGAGATATGGAAAAGAAAAAGAAAGTTGTCGTTGCTTTCAGCGGCGGATTGGATACATCGTTTACCGTTATGTACCTGGCCAAGGAGAAGGGCTATGAAGTATATGCCGCCTGTGCCAATACCGGAGGTTTCAGTGCCGAACAGCTGAAACAGAACGAAGAGAATGCCTATAAACTGGGTGCCGTCAAATATGTAACCCTCGACGTTACGCAGGAGTATTACGAGAAGAGCCTCAAATACATGGTCTTCGGTAATGTGCTGCGCAACGGCACCTATCCCATATCGGTCAGCTCCGAACGCATCTTCCAGGCGTTGGCCATTGCCCGTTATGCCAAGGAGATTGGCGCCGATGCCATCGCACACGGTTC
This sequence comes from uncultured Bacteroidales bacterium, assembly GCA_944325415.1. Lineage (GTDB taxonomy): Bacteria > Bacteroidota > Bacteroidia > Bacteroidales > UBA11471 > Caccoplasma. The sequence continues at coordinate 49,127 of CALUZW010000013.1, forward strand.
GACGGGAGCCGGTAACGACCAGATACGTTTCGACATGACCTTCCTCGTGCTCACGCCCGGAGTCGAAATCATCACCCTCACACGCGACATGGCACTCACCCGCCAGTACGAAATCGACTACCTCAACCAGCACGGTTTTGCCGCCGACTGGACCAAACTCAAATATTCCTATAACGTGGGCCTGTGGGGCACCTCGATTTGCGGCGGAGAGATACTCGACTCCAAGCAGGGACTGCCCGAGAGTGCTTACCTCAAACAGGTTACCAAGACCGGCAGCGAAGAGTTGCGCCTCGAATTCAAGGAGGGTGAGCTCTGCGGTGTCAACGGCGTAACCTACGACGACCCCATAAAAGCCATACTCAAAGTAGAGGAAATAGGTGCAGCCTACGGCATAGGCCGCGACATGCACGTGGGCGACACCATCATCGGTATCAAGGGCCGTGTAGGCTTCGAGGCCGCAGCCCCCATGCTCATCATCGGAGCACACCGCTTCCTCGAAAAATACACCCTGAGCAAGTGGCAGCAATACTGGAAAGACCAGGTGGCCAACTGGTACGGCATGTTCCTCCACGAGAGCCAGTATCTCGAACCGGTGATGCGCGACATCGAAGCCATGCTGCAAAACTCGCAGCGCAATGTCAACGGTACGGTCATTCTCGAACTGCGTCCGCTCTCGTTCTCGACTGTGGGTGTCGATTCCAAGGACGACCTGGTGAAGACCAAATTCGGCGAGTACGGTGAGATGCAGAAAGGCTGGACGGCCGAAGACGCCAAAGGCTTCATCAAGGTTACCTCTACGCCGTTGCGCGTGTACTATACCAATCACCCCGACGAAACGTTGTAACATGGCTCCGGCAAAAAAACTTTTCCGCTCGGCCAATAATAGGATTCTTGCCGGGGTTTGCGGCGGCGTGGGCGAATACCTCGACATTGACCCCACGGTGGTGCGTGTCGTGTATGTGTTGCTTTCGCTGCTCACGGCCTTTGCAGGCCTTCTGGTCTATATAGTTTTATGTTTGATAATTCCCGCACGCCCCGCATAGCGCGGTGCGTCGGGAACAAAAAAATAGCACATGATAAAAGTAGGAATCATAGGCGGGGCGGGATACACCGCAGGTGAGTTGCTGCGGCTGCTCATCAATCACCCCGATGTAGAGATTGTTTTTGTAAACAGCGCCAGCAACGCGGGCAACCGCATAACCGATGTCCACAGCGGACTCTTCGGTGAGACCGACCTCGTGTTTACCGACCAGCTCCCGCTGGACGAGATTGACTGTCTCTTCTTCTGTACGGCTCACGGCGACACCCGCAAGTTCATGGAGTCGCACACCCTGCCCGAGACGTTGCGCGTCGTCGACCTTTCGATGGACTATCGCATCGAGAGCGAAGAGCACGACTTTGTCTACGGGCTTCCCGAGCTCAACCGCAAGCGCATCATTCGCGCCCGGCACATCGCCAATCCCGGCTGCTTTGCCACGGCCATACAGCTGGGACTTCTGCCCCTGGCCAAGAATCTCCTGCTCAACAATCCCGTGCACATCACGGCCATTACCGGCAGCACCGGTGCCGGACAGAAACCCTCGGCCACGTCGCATTTCAGCTGGCGCAACAACAACATGTCGGTCTACAAACCCTTCACCCACCAGCACCTGCCCGAGATACGACAGAGCCTCAGTCAGTTGCAGCACAGTTTTGCGACCGACCTCAACTTCATTCCCGTGCGCGGCGACTTTGCCCGGGGCATCTTTGTCTCGATGTACACCGACTGTCCCGTGGCACTCGACGAGATACGGCGGCTCTACGACGAGTATTACGACGACCACTCCTTCACGTTTGTAACCGATGCCAACCTCGACCTCAAACAGGTGGTCAATACCAACAAGTGCCTGATTCATCTCGAAAAACACGGCGACAAACTGCTTATCCTCACGGCCATCGACAACCTGCTCAAAGGTGCGTCGGGCCAGGCCGTCCACAACATGAACCTGCTCTTCGGGCTCACCGAGGTGGCCGGTCTCAAACTCAAACCGTCGGCCTTTTAATACACATTAAGACAGTACGATTATGAAACTATTCGATGTATATCCCCTCTTCGACATCAATGTCGTACAAGGAAAAGGGTGCCATGTCTACGACGACAAGGGCAACGAGTATCTCGACCTCTATGGCGGCCACGCCGTGATTTCGGTGGGCCACACTCACCCCTATTATGTGGAGAAGCTCACCGCCCAACTCCACCGCCTCGCCTTCTACTCCAACTCCGTCATCAACAAGTTGCAGGTAGAGCTGGCCGAGAAGCTGGGTCGCGCATCGGGCTACGACGATTACAGCCTTTTTCTTATAAACTCGGGGGCCGAAGCCAACGAAAATGCCCTCAAACTGGCTTCGTTCCACACCGGGAAGAAAAAGGTTGTTTCGTTTGCCCACTCTTTCCACGGCCGCACCTCGGCCGCGGTAAACGTTACCGACAATCCCAAGATTATCGCTCCCATCAACCACACCTTCGAGGTGGTCTATCTCCCGCTCAACAACATCGAAGCCGTGCGGCGTGAGCTGGCCGGCGGCGATGTGTGCGCTGTCGTCATTGAAGGCATACAGGGGGTAGGGGGCATACAGTTGCCCTCCGACGAATTCCTGCGTCAGTTGCGTCAGGCTTGTACCGATACCGCCACCGTACTCATCGTCGATGAGATACAGTCGGGATACGGCCGCAGCGGCAAGTTCTTTGCTCACCAGTACGCCGGTATTCGTCCCGACATCATCACCATGGCCAAGGGTATGGGCAACGGATTCCCCATCGGCGGACTGCTCATCAGCCCCATGTTCACCCCCTCTTACGGTATGTTGGGAACCACCTTCGGCGGTAACCATCTCGCCTGCACGGCTGCCATCGCCGTACTCGACATCATGGAAAGCGAGAAGCTCGTCGACAACGCTGCCCGTGTGGGTGCCTGGCTCATGGAACAGCTCAAACAGCTGCCCGGCATCAAGGAGGTGCGTGGCCGCGGTCTTATGATAGGTATCGAGTTTGAGGCACCCATCAAGGAGTTGCGCACGTCGCTGCTCTTCGACTACAAGGTATTTACAGGTGTGGCCGGCGCACATGTGATAAGACTGCTGCCGCCGCTCTGCCTGTCGATGGAGGAGGCTGCCGATTTTATCGAACGTTTCAAGAAAGTTTTACCCTCTAACGCGTAATCATGAAAATAGCCATTATAGGTGCCGGAAACATGGGGGGAGCCATAGCCCGCGGGTTGTCGCGCGGCACAGTGGTCGCTCCCGGCAACATCTGGGTAGCCGACCCCTCGGCAGCGAAACTCGATGCGCTCACCCGCTTCAACCCGGCCATCAATACCACAACCTGCAACCAGACGGCCGTCGATGCCGCCCAATGGGTGATTCTTGCCGTGAAGCCGTGGCTGGTCGATTCGGTGGCCGGCGACATAACCATCCGTCCCGACCATGTCGTTGTATCGATAGCTGCCGGCGTGACTTTCGACCACTTGGTCGGGGTGCTGGGCGACAGCCGCACGATTTTCCGCATGATACCCAACACCGCCATATCGGAGTTGGCCAGCATGACCCTCATTGCCTCGCGCAACGCCTCGCCCGAGCAGGAACAGACGGTACTCTCTCTCTTCAACGAACTGGGGCTCGCCATGATGATTCCCGAGTCGCAGATGAATGCCGCCATGATTCTCACCTCCTGCGGCATTGCCTATGTGTTGAAGTATATCCATGCCGCCACCGAAGCCGGTGTCGAGATGGGCATTGCTCCGCAGGCTGCCATGAAAATGATTGCCGAGTCGGTGAAGGGAGCTGCCGAACTGATACTCAACAACGATACCCACCCGGCCATTGAGATAGACAAGGTAACCACCCCCGGCGGAGTTACCATCAAGGGGCTCAACGAGCTCGACCATGCCGGCTTTTCATCGGCCGTTATCCGCGCCATGAAAGCCTGTCTCTGAGGCGGACCGTGTGCCGTTCCGTTTTTCCGTGCCGCGCCTTCCTGGATAGGACGGTTGAAAAGAAATTGGGACACACGGTTGGCGGTTGCCCCTCTTTCGTGTATCTTTGCAGGGAAACCAAAATCGAAAAATATGTCAGTCAATAAAGTGATTCTCATCGGCAACGTGGGCAAAGACCCCGAAGTGAGATATGTCGACAACAATGTGGCCGTGGCCAACTTCCCGCTGGCTACCAGCGAGCGCGGCTATACCACCCGCTCGGGTGTGGAGGTTCCCGAGCGCACCGAGTGGCACAACATCGTGATGTGGCGCGGCCTGGCCGAGACAGCCGAGAAATATGTGCGCAAGGGTACGCAGCTCTATATCGAGGGGCGTATTCGCACCCGCTCCTATGAGGTAGACGGTGCTACCCGTTACATCACCGAGATTTATGCCGACAACATGCAGCTCTTGGGCCGTCGTGGCGACCAGCCGCAGACGGGCATGGGCGATGCACCCGTTACTCCCTCGGCAGCCCCGTCGCAACCCGCCGCCCCCAAGGCTCCCACCTTCACAACCGGCGACGCTACCGACGACCTGCCCTTCTGATGCCCGGTGGCAAGATATTCCGACGGACGCTCCGCACGACTGAGCGCCCGTCGTCTTTTTTTTCTTGTGTGAAAATATATTAAATAAAATCGGCCGTCGGTGTGGGTGGCAAAATATCGTTAGTTTTGCAAACGGTATGGACGCCTTTCCCCGACAATGCCGGGAAGAGTCGTGCCGCGGCGGGCTTGAAGAGCCCGGCCACATGTCTAACTAAAATCTATCTGTTTGGACCCTGACAGTCTTTTATCGAGTTTCTGGGCCTCGATCGAGGTCGCACCGGTAACGTGGAGCAATGCTCCGTATCTTGTTTTAGCCCTTTTTTTCTTGGGGGTATCGGCATTCATGTCGGCTGCGGAGATAGCCTTCTGCTCGCTTACGGCCGACGACATGGAGGCCATTGAAGCCGGCGAGTCGGCACGTGATGCCCGCGTCGGCGAGTTGGTACGGCATTCGCCGCGCCTGTTGGCCGAAATTTTTGTCGTGAACAACCTGGCCAATATGGCGGTTGTCATGGCCGGTCTCTATTTTTTGTCTGAGATTTTCGACTTCACCTTTCACCCGTGGCTTGGGTATGTGCTGGCGTTTCTGCTTTTTGCCTGCCTGATACTGCTCTTCGGGGAGATAATGCCCAAGGTGTATGCCCGACAGAATGCCCTGTCCATGGCGCGGCGGTCGGTGCCGGTGATGACTCTGCTCGAAAGGACGTTGAGCAGTGTCTCCCGTGTGATGGTGGGTACAGCGTCGTATATCGAACGCCGTTTCGGCCACAAGGAGCCGGCCATCTCGATGGACGAGCTTTCGCATGCCGTGGAGATGACGCAGGCTGCCTCGGGCGAGGAGAAGGAGTTGTTGCAGGATATCGTACACTTCGGCGACAAGACGGCGCAGGAGATTATGACCGCCCGTACCGATCTCACCGATGTCGATATCCACATCGATTTTCCGTCGCTTCTGCGGGTGGTGGTAGATACGGGCTATTCGCGTATTCCCGTCTACGACGGTTCGCAAGACAATATCAAGGGCATCATATACATCAAGGACCTCTTGCCCTACCTTTCGCGGGGAGTCGATTTCGACTGGCGCCATCTGCTGCGTCCGGCCTATTTTGTCTCGGAAGAGAAACCCATCGACGAGTTGCTCGAAGATTTCCGCCGCCAGCGTATACACATGGCCGTGGTGGTCGATGAGTTTGGCGGCACCTCTGGTATTGTTACGCTCGAAGATGTGCTGGAAGAGATTGTGGGCGAAATCAGCGATGAGTATGACGACGACGAGCCCCTCTATACACGCATCGACGACCACCAGTATGTGTTCCAGTCGAAGATACCGCTGGAAGATTTTTATGAGGTGACGGGGGCCGACCCGTCGGAGTTTGGGCTCGACGACGATGTGGAGACGCTGGCCGGACTGGTGCTTTTTGCCACGGAAGATTTTCCCAAGCCTCTCGATACCATACGCATGGGGCGCTTCTGCTTTCAGGTACTCGATATCGACAAATACCGCATCGGCAAGGTAAAGGTCACTTTTGAAGATAAAACGTGCGACAAAGACGATGAGTAGACCCCGCATCACCCTTCTGCTGGCGTTGGCCTGTATGCTCGTAGCCGTCTCGTGCCGGCAGGGTCGGGAAGGTGTGCCGCGTCCCGAGGGCCTCTTGCGCATCGAGCGGACCGATACTCTCTATCGCGCCTTTTCTCCCCGCTTTCCCCTGACATTTGAGATTCCCTCGCAGGCCGTTGCCGAGGCCGACTCCACTTCGCCAGCCTGGCTCAACATTGTCTATCCCCATTATGGTGCCACGCTGTGGTGCAGCTATGTGGCTCTTACACCCGAGACCCGCGATGCCCGCCTGGCCGAGAGCCACGAACTGGTATATGTACACGCCTCCAAGTCGCCCTCGATTTCGGTACAGCGTTACGACGATGAGAGCCGGCGGGTACATGCGTATCTCTATTACCTGTCGGGAGAGGCTGCCACCCCTTTGCAGTTTGAGGTAACCGACAGTGTCTCCTCTCTTTTCAGGGGGGCGCTCTATTTCGATGCCCCTGTGCGCAGCGATTCGGTAGCCCCTGTTGTCGGATATATTGCCGACGATGTGGCCCATCTGATAGAAACCTTGCAATATACTTCTGCTCATGCCCATCAGTAACGTATACGAGCCGGTGCCGGGGGTGCGTGTCGCCCTGTGGCATCTTGTCGAAGATGAGTCGGCTCTCTACGCTTTATTCCCTGCCGGGGCGAGACGGCTGGCCGATGAGGCGCTGGCCGGTGTGGCCCATGCCACCCGGCGGTGCGAACGCCTGGCTGCCCGCCTGGCCTTGTTGCAGCTGGGGGTGTCGGCTCCGGTGGTCTATACGTCGCAGGGAAAGCCCGAAATTTTCGATGAATCGGCGCATATTTCTATCTCGCACACCCGCGGATGGGTGGCTGTGGCGGTATCGTCGCGCCCGATTGGTATCGATGTGGAACGGTGGAGTGCGAGGCCGTTGCGGGCTGCGGCGCGTTTCTTGTCGGAGCGGGAGCGCGACTGGCTCTCGGCGAGTGATGGAGCCGCCGATGCAGCTACGTTGCTGTGGTCGGCCAAGGAGGCTGTTTATAAGGTGCTGGGTGCCGAGGGTGTCGATTTTTCACAGCATCTGCGTGTGATGCCTTTTGAGTATGTGCGCACCACTGATGTCCGGCGGTTTGAGGCCGAAGAATATTGTACCGGCCAGAATCGTCGGTTTGTACTCTTTTACAGCTGTTTTTGCGATTTTGTATTGACGCTTGCACTCGAACGTGAGGTGGAGTAGGCCTGGCTCGGGTCAACATTAAGCCGCTCTCCGCATGTAATGTCAGGCGGAGAGTGTTGGAGTAAGCGAATATCTTTCCTTGTTATTTAAGGGTGATAGATGTGTCGGCCGCGAATAAAGTAGTCGACAACGATGTTGCGCCGCCCCTCGGGTGTCTCTTTCAGCAGGTTGACGGCCGGTTGCTCGTGATAGCGCTTGCGCTCTTTGCGGAAGTGGCAGTGGGCGAGCCACACGGCCTGGGCGTGCTTCCACTCTCCGGCTGCCATGTAGCGGGCCAGTGCGACGGTGTCGAGCAGCCGCCTGATGAGGAGCAGCCACCGTCCCTCCCGGCGCGGCAGGTTTTTGTAGAGCATGAGCAGGTTGTTGCGGAAGTTGAGATAGGTCTTCCGCGGTTCGGTGGCCGACAGGGTGGCACCGCCGAGGTGATACATGCGGCTTTGTGGGACGGTGCAGATTTTGTATCCCAGGATTTTTACACGCCAGCACAGGTCTATTTCCTCCATGTGGGCAAAGAAGCTCTCGTCGAGGCCTCCGGCTTTGAGGTAGACCTCGCGGCGGATAAAGAGACAGGCCCCGGTGGCCCAGAATATCTCGGCCGGTGTATCGTATTGCCCTTCGTCGTTTTCTATGGTAAAGAAGATGCGGCCCCGGCAGTAGGGATAGCCGTATTTATCGAGAAATCCGCCTGCGGCCCCGGCATACTCAAAGGCTTTTTTGTTGCGGTAGGCCAGCAGTTTGGGCTGGCAGGCTCCCACGTCGGGGAGGTTTTCGCAGAAGTCGACAAGCGGTTCGAGCCACCCGTGAGAGGCTTCGACGTCGGAGTTGAGCAGCACGATATAGGGGTGTGTGAGCTGTTTGATGGCTAGGTTGTATCCGCGGGCATAGCCGTGATTCTCTTTCATTTCCAGCACAACCACTTCGGGGTGATGCGTTTTGAGCCAGTCGACCGAGCCGTCGGTCGACCCGTTGTCGGCCACTACGACATCGGCCATGTCGGCCGGTGTATAGGCGCACACCGAGGGGAGGAACTCTTTCAGCAGGTTGAGTCCGTTCCAGTTGAGTATGACGACAGCGACTTTTTTCATAAGACGGAATTATAGGTGGCGATGTTTCCAGCGGTTATGGGTCCAGAGCCAGTATTCGGGCGCCCGCCGTATGGTCTCTTCCATGAGAGCCATATAGCGGTCGGTGATTTCAAAGTCGAGACAGGAGCGCGGGTCGAGCTCGATTTTCTTGATGGTGGCCCGGTAGTAGCCCCGTTTTATCTTCTCCACGTCGAAGTACATGACGGCCATGTCGAGTTTCTTGGCGATGGTCTCTCCGCCGGTGAGTACGGGGGTGTCCTGGTTGAGAAAGGTTATCCAGTGGTGTATATTGGCCGGCGAGGGAGTCTGGTCGGCGATGAATCCGGTGCCCGATTGTCGGCCCGAGGCTCTTACCGAAAGCAGGTCGCGCAAGGTGTTGGCCTTGGGTATGCAGGTGAGACCGAAACGGGAACGGATTTCCAGAAAGAGCCGGTCGAACCATTTGTTTTTCAGCGGTCGGTATATCTGTCCCAGCCGAGCGTTGGGGGTGTCGACCCACAGCGAAATGGAGGAGATGTATTCCCAGTTGCCGTAGTGTCCCAGCATCATGATGACCGAGCGTCCGCTGTTAAGGGCCGATTCCAGCAACTCTGCATCGACAAACTGCATGCGACGGCGCATCTGCCTGTCGGAGATGTGCAGCAGTTTGATGGTTTCGAAAAAGTAGTCGCAGAAGTGCCGGTAAAAGCGGCGCTCGATGCGACGGCGGTAATGCTCGCTCTCGTGGGGAAAGGAGTTTTGCAGGTTCTTTCGCACAATGTGCCGGCGGTAACGCACGACATGATATACCAGCAGGTAGAGCAGGTCGGAGAGGATAAAGAGTACCCGTAGCGGCAGGTGCGCCACGGCGCGGAGGGTGAGTCCGAGGGGCGCAAGAAATATGTTTTGCAGGGTCTCTCGTTTCATGGCTTACAGGAGTTGGGCGTGAAGGGCGGGAATGTCGGTTTTTTCGATGAAATCGCCCAATTTGACGTTGCGCACGGTGTTGATAAGACTCTTTTCGTAGGGAAGCTCTATGCGCACGTAGTTGTCGGTAAAACCGTGCAGGGGAGCGTTCTTGGCCGGGTGTTCAAAGAGTACGGGGCGCACTTTGCCTCTTTGTGAGGCGTAGAAGTTGTGCAGTTTCCGTTCCGATATTTCGAGCATGTGCCGGCAGCGTTCGTGGCGTATCTCCTGTGGGACGGTGGGCTCTATTTTCAAGGCTTGGGTGCCCGGCCGTTCGGAGTAGGTGAAGACGTGCAGCTGAGAGATGTCGAGGCTGTCGACAAAACGGGCCGACGCTTCAAAACGTTCGTCGGTCTCGCCGCGCATGCCCACGATGAGGTCTACGCCGATGAAAGCGTCGGGCATCACCCGCTTGATATGCTCGATGCGCTGGGCAAAGAGGACGGTGTCGTAGCGGCGGCGCATGAGGTGCAGCACTTCATCGCTGCCCGATTGCAGGGGTATGTGGAAGTGGGGTGCGAAATGTTTCGATGCGGCGACGAAGTCGATGATTTCGTCGGTCAGCAGGTTGGGCTCTATCGAGGAGATGCGGTAGCGGTCTATGCCCTCGACTTTTTCGAGTTCCTTGATGAGGTCGAAGAAGGTCTCGCCCGTCGTCTTGCCGAAGTCGCCGATGTTCACCCCCGTGAGCACAATCTCGTGGCCACCTTCCCGGGCTACGCCGCGGGCCTGCTCCACGAGGTCGGCAATGTGTCCGTTGCGGCTGCGTCCGCGGGCAAACGGTATGGTGCAGTAGGAACAAAAGTAGTCGCAGCCGTCTTGTACTTTGAGAAAGTAGCGGGTGCGGTCGCCCCGGGAGCATGAGGGGGCGAAGTTGCTGATTTCGGGGCTGGGGGTGGTGAATATCCCGTGGGCTTCGTCGGAGGTTTGCAGCCGCTCGATGTAGCGGGCTATCTCGCCCTTCTCGCCGGCACCCAGTACCATGTCGACGCCGGGAATACGGGCTATCTCCTGGGGTTGCAGCTGGGCATAGCAGCCGGTAACGATGATGCGGGCCCCGGGGTGTTGCCGGGCGATGCGGCGAATGGTCTGCCGGCATTTCTTGTCGGCCAGCTCGGTAACCGAGCAGGTGTTGATGATGCACAGGTCGGCTCTCTCGCCGTTACGGGCACGGCGTATGCCTTTCTCTTCGAGGGTGCGTCCTATGGTCGAGGTCTCGGCAAAGTTGAGTTTGCACCCCAGCGTGTAATAGGCGGCTGTTTGCGGCCCGAACGTCTGACTGTCTATCATCGTTGTGTGGATTGAATAAGATTTCCCGATACAGCATATCGAACTGCTTGAAAACAAAAGAATTGGCGTTTAAACGGTAGAAAAGCCATTTTTCGCTTGTTTTTAAGGCTCAAAACCGCCTATTTTGCCACACTTTTCTCTTGAATCGGAACCAGCGGTAAAACTGCCGTTTCCTGTCCGAAGTCCACCTGCTTTCTATCCGGTACGAAGGTACGAAAATAAGCGGTAATTTCACCAACTGAAGTCAACTAAAAACAAGATGCAGCCATCTCTTTTCTTCCCTCTGTTCAGACTTTACTTTATTAGGCGTATATATGAGTACGGGGATAAAGTAAAGGTTGCTTTCCTTTGACAAGCAAGAATTCTTTTCGTGTGACTAACTGAAAATATTAAGCCCCAACATATCATATAATATGAAAATAGGTGCTTTTTCATTAACTATATGATAAATTGAGACCTTAGAGTGTATTAGGTGAATCTACTTGTCACAAGATTAGGCACTTGCTCGGATCAAAGCCATTGCAGATATGTTCGTTGTCAACCACATATCCCATCTGATTGCAAATGACTTTCGTCCCGTTAATTTCTGCATCAATATTTGTGTGTGAATGCCCATAAATCCATGCATCAATACGACTGCCTGCTATGAGCTTGCTCAAATCAGTAGCAAATGCACTATTCAGTACTGAACCTTTATGATGAGGAGCGACAACCTCCAATGTGGGAAGATGATGTGTTACCACTATAATGTGTTCTGCTGTGCTTTCTGACAGACTTCGCTTTATGAAATCCAAACAGAAGTTATGCATCTGGTTAAACTCCTCTGTCTGGAGCAGTTTGCCATTATACATTATCTGCCGAAAATCATTCATTCCTTTCCACACAAAATATTCGTCGTTCGGATTTATCTGTGACCACAGCGTACTCAGGACAAAGTCGGTGTCATCAATCCTCACTACCTGATTTTGATAATATCCTATATTGTTCTTGAACATCCAATTCCATTGCAATCCGTAATTCATCACATCGCAATAATTGTAATACTCATGGTTCCCGGGCACAATGAGCACCTGATGATAATACGCAGAAGCCCATTTCCAGAAATTACTTAGGGGTGCAATCTTGTTTTTCAAATAGAATATATCTCCGGCAAGTACCAGGACATCGCCTGTTACCGGCAATTCATTATGTTTTAACCACCTGCTGTTGTCACAGAATTCCAAATGCAGGTCGCTCATATATTGTATCTTCATTCTACTGTCCTCCTTTTTCAATCTGTTTGGTTATTATTCTCTTGACTCGTTCAAATGATACTGGCGTAAAGTTATTGTTGTCAACCCCGACATCGTACTGTGTCGGATAGAGATACTGAAGCCGGGCAGCATCAATTCCTGTATTGTTCTTTCTCATGTGAACGTGTCCGAACAGTTGCCACACATTTTTATATCCGCCATCAAAGCATAGAAAAGGGTAATGGTTCAAATATATCTTCTGCTTGCCGACCTCAATATGCATTTGCATTGCCACATGTTCAAATCTGTTAATGTAGCCTTGGCGTATATTTTTCAAATCATGGTTGCCCATAATCAGATATATCCTGCCGTTCAATCGGTCAAGCATTCTTGTCCACTCTGCAGAACCTCCAAGACAAAAATCTCCCAAGTGAAAAACAATATCATCTTGCCCAACTGTATTATTCCAGTTGGATATAATGGTTTCATTCATCATATCTACATCCTTGAACGGTCTGTTGCAGAAACGGATGATATTCCCATGATAAAAATGGGTGTCAGATGTAAAGAACACCTTGCTGTCATCAAATTTAAAATTCATTTTTCTCAATTTATGTGCATCACTGCACGTTAATAATTTGGTTATCAATAGCCCATCAGACGGAAATGACAGAAGAGCATCTCAACGGCGACTGTCACAGATGGGCATAAAACAAAATAGTTGGAAAGTTTGTAAAGACTCTCCAACTATTCGGCTTATATTCTTATTCAAAGTACAAAAGTGTACTTATTATGTTCGTTGGAAAGTATTTACTATACGAGGTTCAATGCGTGAAACATGAACACACGACACAGATTCAGTGCGTTTATTGCTCTGAATTGCGGTTGTTATTGATGATATGTTCATTCTGTATCTACGCATTGTTAGTGTTTATATTGTCTCAAAATCGATGCAAAATTAGCAAATAAATCCTATTCTCATATTGCTTTTCATGAAACATCAGTCAAATAATCTGTCTACGAGTGGAAAATTCGGTGGATATTGACAAAACGGCTTTAAAAATTTAGTGGAAGTGTGCTTCCCTTTATTTATTCATTTTTGTCATCTAAAATCATAGCCATAAACATAGCGATATTTTGAATATAAAATCATGTTCAACATATTTTAATCTTCAAAATTTAGCCGTTGTGTTATAAATCAAAATACTTCTGAAAAAACTCCTGCATTTATATGTATTCTTACAATCAAATTTTGTACATTTGCATCAAACTATAAATCTTTTCTGTATGAAGCAACTAAATAGAATAAAGGTAGTACTTGTTGAGCAAAACAGGACGGCAAAATGGCTGTCCGAACAGATTGGTAAAAATACCTGTTCTGTGTCCCGTTGGTGTACAAACACATCGCAGCCTGACCTCGAAACATTGTTTCGTAT
>CALUZW010000014.1 GCA_944325415.1 uncultured Bacteroidales bacterium
TAGTTGGCGAGCGAAACGGCAACGTTTGCTTCACCACCGCCGAAGGTAGCGGTAAATTCTTTGGCTTGTGAAAAACGGAGATAACCGGGAGTTGCCAGACGCAACATGATTTCACCGAAGGTAACAACTTTTTTGCTCATAGCAGTTTGTCTTGATTGAGATTAAAATTGAAAGAAATTTTTAGCGTTGTAGTAGCTGATGTCTTCTATCATTTGACGCACGCGGTCGATTTCGGCATAGGGTATTTCTCCGTTTTCGACGTCGTTGCCTACCAGATTACAGAGCGTGCGGCGGAAATACTCGTGGCGCGGGTAGGAGAGGAAGCTGCGCGAGTCGGTGAGCATACCTACGAAGCGGCTCAGCAGACCGAGAAGCGAGAGGGCATTCATCTGTTTCTCCATACCGTCTTTCTGATCGAGGAACCACCAGCCCGAGCCGAACTGTATTTTGCCGGGTATCGAGCCGTCTTGGAAGTTGCCGAGCATGGTGGCAATCACTTCGTTGGCGCAGGGGTTGAGGTTATAAAGAATGGTTTTGGTGAGTTTGCCGTTGCTGTTGAGACGGTCGAGATATTTAGCCATGGCTTTGGCTGTGGTGAATTCGCCGATGGAGTCGAATCCGGTGTCGGGACCGAGCAACTTGAACATCTTGGAGTTGTTGTTGCGGATAGCACCGTAGTGGAACTGTTGAGTCCAACCGGTTTCCCAGTCCATCTCGCCAAATACGATGAGCATGGCCGATTTGAATTTCAGAATCTCTTCGTGCGAGAGTTGGGTGCCGCCATATACTTTGTTGAAGATGGCTTTGATTTCGGCCTCGGTGTAGTCTTCGGCATAGAATTCCTCGATACCGTGGTCGGAGAGTTTACAGCCTTGTTCGGCAAAGAATTCGTGACGTTTTCTCAGGGCAGCAACCATGTCGTCGAAGGTCGAGATGGTGATGCCACTTACCTCGGCGAGTTTTTCGACATAGGCACGGAATTCAGAGGGAACCTCTACGGCCATGGCTTTGTCGGGACGCCAGGTGGGGAGCATCTTGATTTCAAATCCGCTCTCGCGGGTCTTGATGTGGTATTCGAGCGAGTCGACGGGGTCGTCGGTGGTACATACCACTTCTACATGGTAACGACGCATCATGCCGCGTGCCGAGTATTCGGGAAGGGCCAGTTTGGCGTTACATTCTTCGTATATTTCCCGGGCCGTCTTGGGGTTGAGAATCTTGTCAATGCCGAAAGCGGTTTTCAGTTCGAGGTGAGTCCAGTGGTAGAGCGGGTTGCGCATGGTATAGGGAACCGTCTCGGCCCATTTCTCGAATTTTTCCCAGTCGGAAGTATCCTTGCCGGTGCAATAGCGTTCGTCGACACCGTTGGTACGCATGGCGCGCCATTTGTAGTGGTCTCCGCCGAGCCATATTTCGGTCAGCGATTTGAATTTGTGGTCGTCGGCCACCATTTGGGGTATCAAGTGGCAGTGATAGTCGATAATGGGCATTTTAGCCGCATGGTTGTGGTATAATTCTTGCGCGGTAGGTGTTTGCAGCAAGAAGTTTTCGTCCATAAAATTTTTCATAACGATAAAGTTTTAAAAAGTATATTCATTGACATTTATCTTATTCTCAACAATCTTCGTCCTTTCCGTCGGTAGGGGAGAGCCGAGCCCGGCCCCAAACGGTCGGAGAAAATGGTTCACGGTTACCGGATAAGGCCCTGGCCGATGTGGGAACAGGCCCGTCGGATTGTACCGTGTTCGGGCACGAAATTACGATTTTTTTTTGACGTACAAAATAAAAACCATATATTTGCGAGAACAAAAAGACCGTTTTTATTTAAACGAAAAATCAGCAGAAGCCGTGGAAAAAAGTTCGGATAAGATCCGTATTAAAGATATTGCCCGTATGGCAGGCGTATCGGCGGGTACCGTCGATAGGGTGCTGCACAACAGGGGGGAAGTATCGGGGCGGACGCGCGAAAAGATAGAGGCGGTCTTGAAGGAGTTGGACTACCGGCCCAACCTTTATGCCTCGGCCTTGGCCTCCAAACGGCACTACAAGGTGGCCGCCCTGCTGCCCAAGGCCGGCGGATACGATTATTGGATAGAGGTGCTGCGGGGAGTAGGTCTGGCGGCACGCGAGTATGCCAGCCTGAATGTCAATGTCGAGCAGATACTGTTTGACCAGTACGATAGCCGCGATTTTGAAGCCTCGGCCGACAGGCTGCTGGCTCTGAATCCCGATGCCGTGCTGTTGGCCCCCATATTCCGAGACCCTTCGGTGTTTTTGGCTTCACGTCTCGACAAGAGGCAGATACCTTATGTCTTTATCGATTCGGATATTGCCGAGGCCAACGCCTTGTCGTATTTCGGCATGGACTCCTTTCAGAGCGGGTACTTGGCCGCCAAATTGCTTTTGGCCGATATTGAGCCGCAGCAAGACATTGCCGTTTTCAAAATCAACCGTTACGGCAACGTAGGTTCCAACCAGTCCGACCTCCGTTACCAGGGCTTCCAGAAATATGTCGAGGAGAATCTTCCGCAACATCGGCTGCAATTGGTCATGCTTCACCCCTCCGACGACCGGTTGAACCTGCAAACCATTCGAGACTTTTTTATTCAGCACCCCAAAGTGAGAGAAGGGATAACCTTTAATTCCCGCGCCTTTCGCATCGCCTATTATCTCGACGACCTGCAACGGTCGCCATTCCGGCTGTTGGGGTATGAGTTGTTGCTGCCCAACGTCAAGGCACTGAAAGAGGGTAAAATCCGTTATCTGCTTTCGCAACGGCCCGAGTTGCAAGGCTATCGGGGCATGAAAGCCTTGTGCGAATATAAAGTCTTCAAGAAAGAGGTGCCGCGGCGGAACTTCATGCCCATAGATATTCTCACGGCCGAGAATATCGACTATTATACCGATTTTCAACTTTTCTAAAATACATTTTCATTTAAACGTAAAAACCTATGAAACCGCTTAACAGAACTACTGCTCGGGCCAATAAATACCCCGAACGCATTATTCAATTTGGAGAAGGTAACTTCCTGCGTGCATTTGTAGACTGGATTATCTACAACATGGACCAGAAAGCCGATTTCAATAGCAGTGTCGTTGTTGTACAACCCATCGACAAAGGTATGGTCGATATGTTGAACGGACAGGATTGCCTCTATCACGTAAACCTGCAAGGTCTCGACAAAGGTCAGGTAGTAAACAGCCTGACGATGATTGATGTCATCAGCCGCGCCTTGAATCCCTACACCCAGAATGAGGAATTCATGAAACTGGCCGATCAGCCCGAGATGCGTTTCGTAATATCCAATACGACCGAAGCCGGTATTGCCTTCGACCCCACCTGCAAGCTCGAAGATGCTCCCGCCTCTTCCTATCCCGGCAAACTGACTCAGCTGCTCTACCGTCGTTACAAAACCTTCAACGGCGACATGAGCAAGGGTCTTATCATCTTCCCCTGCGAGTTGATTTTCCTCAACGGACACAAACTCAAAGAGACCATCTATCAGTACATTGAATTGTGGAACCTTGGCGATGGCTTCAAAAAATGGTTCGAAGAGGCTTGCGGCGTATATGCTACCCTCGTAGACCGCATCGTGCCGGGCTTCCCCCGCAAAGACATTGCTGCCATCAAGGAAAAACTGCAATACGACGACAATCTGGTGGTTCAAGCCGAGATATTCCACCTCTGGGTAATCGAGGCTCCCGAGAGCGTTGCCAAAGAATTCCCCGCCGACAAGGCCGGTCTCAACGTACTTTTCGTTCCCTCCGAGGCTCCTTACCACGAACGCAAGGTAACCCTGCTCAACGGCCCGCACACGGTGCTTTCGCCCGTGGCCTATCTGTCGGGTATCAACATCGTGCGTGATGCCTGCCAGCACGAGGTAATCGGTAAATATATTCACAAAGTCATGTTCGATGAGTTGATGGAGACCCTCAACCTCCCGAAAGACGAGCTGAAAAAATTTGCCGAAGACGTGCTCGAACGTTTCAACAATCCGTTTGTTGACCACCAGGTAACCTCTATCATGCTCAACTCCTTCCCCAAATACCAGACCCGCGACCTGCCCGGCCTGAAAGTATATCTCGAACGCAAGGGCGAACTTCCCAAGGGTCTTGTACTGGGCTTGGCTGCCATTATCACCTACTACAAGGGCGGTGTGCGCGCCGACGGTGCCGAAATCGTTCCCAACGATGCTCCCGAAATCATGCAGCTGCTCAAAGACCTGTGGGCTACCGGTTGCACCAAGAAAGTGGCCGAAGGCGTATTGGCAGCCGAATCGATTTGGGGTGAAAATCTCAACAACATTCCCGGCTTGACCGATGCCGTGAAAGGATACCTCGATTCTATTCAAGAAAAAGGTATGCTTGAAACAGTGAAAACCATACTCTAATTCTATTCTATGAGCTCACGTTTTATTAAAATCAATCCTTCCGATAACGTTGTCGTAGCCGTCGATCCCTTGAAAAAGGGCGACCGGCTTACGGTCGACGGAGTCGAAATCGTCGTGGCCGAAGACATTCCCGCCGGGCACAAAGTCGCTTTGCAAGATTTTGCCGCCGACGAAAATATCATCAAGTACGGCTATCCCATCGGACACGCGCGGGCTGCCATTGCCTGCGGTGCCTGGGTGAACGAGAAAAACATCAAGACCAATCTCGAAGGATTGCTTGAATATACCTACACCCCGAAACTGGTCGACGTTTCCCAACCCGACCGTGGACTGACCTTCAAAGGCTTCCGCCGGAAAAACGGCGAGGTGGGCGTCCGTAACGAAATATGGATTATCCCTACTGTCGGGTGCGTCAACGGTGTTGTTAATCAACTGGCCGAGGCTTTGCGTCAGGAAACCGGCGGCAAGGGTGTCGATGCCATTGTATCGTTCCCCCACAATTACGGCTGCTCGCAGCTCGGTAACGACCACGAAAACACCCGCAAGGTGTTGCGCGACATGGTGAAGCACCCCAATGCCGGAGCCGTGTTGGTTGTCGGTCTCGGTTGTGAGAACAACCAGATGGACGCTTTCCGCGAACTGGTGGGCGAGGTCGATGAAGAACGCGTAAAATTCATGGTGTGTCAGAAAGTCGACGACGAGTTCGAAACCGGCATGTCTCTTCTGCGCGACCTCTATGCCAAAGCCTCGAAAGATGTACGCGTCGATGTCCCCCTGAGCGAGTTGCGTGTGGGCCTCAAATGTGGAGGTTCCGACGGATTCTCGGGTATCACGGCCAATCCTCTGTTGGGCGTCTTCTCCGACTTCCTCGTGTCGCAGGGCGGTACTACGGTACTTACCGAGGTTCCCGAAATGTTCGGTGCCGAGACCATACTCATGAACCGTTGTGCCACGCCCGAACTTTTCGACAAGACCGTTCATCTCATCAACGACTTCAAGGCCTACTTCATGGCCAACAACCAACCGGTGTATGAAAACCCCTCGCCCGGAAACAAGGCGGGTGGTATCTCTACCCTGGAAGACAAGTCGCTCGGTTGCACGCAGAAGTGCGGCAAATCGATTGTGCGCGACGTGTTGATGTATGGCGAACGTCTCAAAACCAAAGGTCTCAACCTGCTCAGTGCGCCCGGTAACGACCTGGTTGCTGCTACGGCACTTGCCTCGTCGGGTTGCCAGATAGTACTCTTCACCACGGGCCGTGGAACACCTTTCGGAACCTATGTCCCCACGATGAAGATTTCGACCAACAGCAACTTGGCTGCTCACAAGCCCGGCTGGATCGACTTCAATGCCGGAACGCTGGTCGATGGCGAAAAGATGGAAACCGTCGTAGAGCGTTTCATTCAGTATGTGATAGCCGTGGCCAGTGGCGAACCGGTAAACAACGAGAAAAAAGGGTACCGCGAAATAGCCATCTTCAAAACGGGCGTAACGTTGTAAAACCATCTTTTGAATCGCTGCATTATGCAATGGAATTTAAAAGACTCCATAGCTCGGCGGGTTGTCGATTATTATATCGGCAACCCGCCGACGTATGAGCAGATTGTCCATACACAGGCGGTAGCTTCTTATACCCGGCTTATTGCTGTGGGCGAGGAGTGCGACAGTCACCGTACCGATTTGCTCGAAATTGCTGCCTGGCTGCACGATATAGGTTGTCCCGAGGCACGGCGTCAGTATGGCGACAGCCGGCCGTTGCATCAACAGGAAACCGGTCGTTGCATGGTCTCCGAGTGGTTGAAAGAGGAGGCCGCGCTCACCGAGGAGGAAAAAGTCTGGCTGGCCGATGTCGTCGGGTCGCACCATCAGTTGCCTGCCGCCCGCCGATTACATTTCGAGCCGCTTTTCGAGGCCGACCTCATCGTCAATCTCATTGAAGGCTATTATGCCATGGACAAGGCCGCCGATTATCTCGAAACGATGGTAACAACTCCTGCCGGACGTTCCCTGTACAAGAGTCTTTTCAACCTCTGATAGGAAACCTCGCAGGATACGATGACTCAATAACAACAAAGGGCCGCCCTCGACAAGGGCGGCCCTTTATGTTTTTTGCAACTTGTGAAATATCTATGGATATGTCGGTTTAGCGGCGGTCTCTTTTCGCTCCTTGGGGGCGGGCCATCTTGTCGCCCATCTCCCGTTTCCACATTTTGTAGCGGGTAAGAACAGAACGGCCGTCGTTGTTGTACCAGCTGTATCCTGTGCGCCGTTCGTGTCCGATTTGCGACACGTCATACTTCTTGATGCCGTCGCGGTCGCAGAAGAAGGGCCGGTTGGTGTCGAGTTCATAGAAGCGTGCCCACAGCACCGGACATTTCTCGCATGCCACAACGCGGTAGTCGCGTTTGCCCTCGTCGTTGCGGTAATATTCAAGGCGGATACCCTCGATTTTCGATTTCTCAAACCAGGCGATGGCATTCTCTACGGCGGCTACAATCTCGGGCGAAGGGTTGGGAATATCCATGAGCAGCAGCACGATGTTGTCCGACTCCTGTCCGCTGAGCGAGGGCAGTTCATAGGCGCGGGCCTTGGCCGGCGCCAGCGTTTCAAAGTCGTGCTGGGCACACCATACGGTGGGTTTGCCGTCTTGCACTACCTGGGTGGCGAGAATACATTGCACGCCTTTGTCAAAGGCCGTCTTGGCTTTCTCGCGCAGTGATGTGGGTACATACCAGTAAAGCGGGTCGTATTCAAAGATGTCTTGCAGCACCCGCATTACGTTCACCATGGCGTTGTCGTTGTAGGTAATGTGCCGGGCATACCCTTTGGCGTTGGGGTAGAACTGGGGCCACCCGCCATTCTCGTACTGCGCTTCGAGCAGGTATTCAATACCTTTCAGAGCCGCTTTCTTATATTTCTCGTCGCGTACGACGTTGTACATTTTCGAGAGATAGATGATTTCGGTTGTGGTAGAGCCGTTGTCGATGGTACCCCATTCAACGTGTTTCTTGTTGGCCGATATTTCTTTCTTATGTTCGGCAGTGATTTCGGCCGGGAAGTAGACATTCTTTTGCCAGGCACCTGACTCGAGTTGGTAGAGTACCAGATTGTCGGCGATGCGTTTGGCTTCGTCGGTGTAGAGGTAGAAGAATCGGTCGTCGATACGTTTGGCCGTGCGGGTCCAACTCATCTCTTTTTCGCGGTAGTCCGAGCGGATTTGTGCCGTTGCGCTTGCTATCCACACGAGGGACAGAGCAAACAGAATCATTTTTTTCATGACAGGAGAATAGCGTTTAAGTGGTTTTTGCTGTTAGACTCCCAATCGCTGTCAAGGTTTTATGGTAAAGTGTTAAAGACTCTGAAAATCGGGTGTAATTAGTCGGTCCGTAACTCATTCCGAGATACGGACCGATTGTGGGGAGAACGGTTACGCCATACCTGAACGCCTCTGTCCGGTACTCTCTGCTACCCGGAGAGGCCCCTGGCTATGTAGCTTTACCGGCAATATTTTTCGACGATGGCCGTCATCTCTTCGGCCGAAGCGTCGGCGGTAATGACGGTACCGCAACTGTCGACAAGGAATGTGTAACCGGCCGAATTGTCGATACCGTAACTTTTGAATATTTGGTTCTTGTTATATTCGTCGATGAGGTTTATCCACGGATAGCCGTCATGGCGTATGCCCCGTATCATCTGTTGCATGCCGTCGCGGCTGATGCCGACGATGCAGAAACCTTTGTCCTTGAACTTTTCATACACGGGAATCATCGCCTTTGAGGTGCGGCGGCAGGGGCCGCAGTGAATCGACCAGAAGTCGATGAGGGCAATCTTGCTACCCTGTAACAGCTCCGAGAGCCGGTGCGGTGTGCCTGTGGTATCGGGCAGGACGAGGTCGATGTATTTACCGCCGACAAATGTCTGTTGCGCTTGGAGGTACGTTTCGATTTCCCGGGTGAAAGGGTGTTCGGGATAGGAGGGGTGGTATAGGGTACGGTAAACATCGACCAGAGAATCGGGTGCCGGCTGTTTGTCATAGACAATGCACGCTTTCAGTTTTTCGTGTAGCAGGTAGTAGGTGGCCAAGGAGGGGTGTTCCTTGATTTGGGCAAACTCCCATTCCCCGATTTCGTTTAAGAGTTTTTGTGCCATTTTATCCAGGGCATCGCCTTCCCGGCTGTATGCTTTCCCGTCGACCCGCAGGTTCTGGAATTTCTCGCTCAGCAAGTTCCGTTTGGAGCGGTCGGTGCAGGAATCCATTTCGTCGAAGAGGGCTAGACCTTCGGTGTGTATAATTGCCGGGCTTTATCGAGAGAGTCGCGTCTGTCGTAAATAGCTTGCATGCGATCCTGTCCGTAGAAACTGAGTCGTTGGTACTCGTCGTTGAGTTTGCCCCCTTCGACACGAAAGGTGTCATCTCCTTTGATGGTAAGCACGAGGCGTCCCGGCTCGGCAAAAAATTCTTTGATGTATGCACGGCCGTTTATCCACTCGTCGTTGAAGCAGAGCCCATAGACCCCGTACAGGTGTCGGTGTACAGTCGGTACGAGAATTTCCCGTTGCGTACGGGAATGACGATATTCCCTTTTTTGTACCGGTTGAACACCTCTTCGGGGCTGTTGAGCAAGATGGCCGTGCTTTGGGGGCGGCCTGAGACCGTCCCTTCGATGAGACACTCGATTTTGGCCGGTTTCTTTCGCGGGGAGAGGCTGATACCGAGGAGTTGCCACTCTTCGCTCTCGATGAAGTCGATTTGCTCTTCATCGTCGGCCAGCGGTTCGAAAAACAGGGAGACAGCCGTCAGTCCTGTCGAGTCGGATTGAATCTTCTTTCCTGTCTCGACGCCTTCGGTGCCGATGAGAGCATATGTTTTTTCCCCCTTTGAACTTTTCAGGTGTGTTTCGGGCGATATCGAGAATCGGCTTCCCGGCAGGCAGCACACGGTCAGGTCGAGACGTGTTGTCTCGGAGGTACGCACGATGCGTTCAAGGACCAGGTTATTGGTGGAAAAATTATGGGTTATTTCGGGGTGTTCGATGGTAAGGCCGCGGTTGCAGGCTACGGCCAGCAGAAGGCAGGGCAATAGAAGCAGATAGAGTTTTTTCATGGCGTGAGGGTTGATGGTTTTACCTCTTAGACGTGCACGCAGAACGAAGGTTACACTTTTGCCGATTATTTTTTCTCATTGACAGGAATAAAACCTCGACATCATGCGGTGTCGAGGTTTCTTTGAAGTGAGCCTATCCTATCTTTTCGGCTTTGAAGCCGGCTGCGGTGACGAGGCGCACGATGTCGTCGTCGCTCAGGTCGCAGGTGATGGTGAGTACACGGTCGGGTGTGGTGAGATCGATGTCCCACTGGTCGCGGGCTACGGCTGCGTGGAGCGAGGCTTCGATTTTGGCGACACAGCCTCCGCATTTGGCGTTTGTCTTGAATTTTCGAGTTTCCATAATGTTATTGGTTGGAAGGTTATGAAGTTTTGATTTTTTGTTGGCCGTTAAGCGTTTGAGAGATTATTAAAAATTATTTCCATTTCAGGCGCAGGCTGTTGAGTACCACCGATACCGAGCTGAATGCCATGGCAGCGCTGGCCCACATGGGATTGAGCAGCCAGCCGTTAACCGGAAACAGGACACCGGCGGCTACCGGTATGCACACGACATTGTAGATGAAAGCCCAGAAGAGGTTTTCCCGTACGATGCGCATGGTACTGCGAGAGAGTACGACGGCACGTGTGAGAAGATTGAGATCGGAGTTCATGAGTGTAACCATGGCCACCTGCATGGCAATATCGGTACCTTGCCCCATGGCGATGCTTACATCGGCCCGGGCCAGGGCCTGAGAGTCGTTGATGCCGTCGCCCACCATGGCGACGGTTTTCCCTTCGCCTTGCAGTGTGCGCACAAAGTCTTCCTTATCCTGTGGCAGGGCATTGGCCTTGAAGCGGGATATGCCAACGGCTCCGGCCACGGTGCGTGCCGTTGGCGAGTCGTCGCCGGTGAGCATATATACCTCGATGCCGAGTTGTTGCAGGCGGGCAACAGCTTCATGCGACGACTCCTTTATCTTGTCGGCAATGGCGATAATGGCAATAATGCCCTTGTGGTTTCCGTAGAAGACGATGCTTTTTCCTTCGCTCTGCCATGTGGCGATTCTGGTTTCTGTATCGGAGCCGATTGATGATGCCGTCATGAATGTCCGGTTGCCGATGCGCAGTGTCTCGCCCTGAATTTCAAATTCGATGCCTTTGCCCGATACATTTTCATATCGGTCGATGGTGACAGACCGTGTTGCTGCATGACTTTCCCAGTGTTTCGCGATGGCTTTGGCCAGCGGGTGCTGCGATTGCTCTTCGGCCACCACAAGTGGAGCGGCGTATTGCTCTTCGGGTTGAAGCCACACCACATCGACCACCTCGGGACGTCCCTGCGTGAGTGTGCCGGTCTTGTCGAGTACCATACAGTCGATTTGCCCCATCTTTTCCAGTGCGACGGCATCTTTGATGAGAATATGCTCGCCGGCAGCCTTGCCTATGCCTACCATCAAGGCCGTCGGGGTGGCCAGCCCCAATGCGCAGGGGCAAGCGATGACCAGTACCGATACGGCCGTCAGCAGACTGTGGGCAAGTACGTTGTCGCCCGAGTAGAAACATTGCCAGCCGGCAAAGGTAAGGCAGGCCAGTA
This sequence comes from uncultured Bacteroidales bacterium, assembly GCA_944325415.1. GTDB lineage: Bacteria > Bacteroidota > Bacteroidia > Bacteroidales > UBA11471 > Caccoplasma. The sequence goes on from CALUZW010000014.1 coordinate 11,072, forward strand.
TGATGATTGTGGGCACAAAGCGGCGGCTGACACGGTCGGCCAGCCGTTGGGCCGGAGCCTTGCTGCCTTGTGCCTCCTGCACTTGGCGCACAATCTGGGCGAGAAGGGTTTGTGCCCCTACGGCCTGTGCTTCGATGGTGAGAGCCCCGTCGCGATTGATGGTCCCTGCCAGCACGCTGTCGCCCTGGGCCTTGCCGGCAGGTATGGGTTCGCCATTGATCATGCTTTCGTCGACAAACGATTCTCCGTGTACGACCACTCCGTCGACTGCGACTTTTTCACCCGGACGCACCAGGATGCGGTCTCCTCTCTTCAATGTGGCAATATGTACCTCTTGCGGTCCCTCTTCGGTGATTTTCAGAGCTGTTTGCGGTTGCAGATTCATCAGGCTTTTCAAGGCCGAAGAGGTATTTCGCTTGGCCCGCTCTTCCATGAGTTTCCCGATGAGTACAAAGGCTATAATCATACCCGAGGCTTCGTAGTAGACGTGGGTCTCTATGCCCCGACTGTTCCAATATTGAGGAAAGAGGGTCATTGCCAGGCTGAACAGAAAGGCGACTCCGGTGCTTAGGGCTACGAGTGTATCCATATTTGCCGAGTGTTGTTGCAGTTGTTTCCAGGCGTGGATATAGAAATCGCGTCCCGAGTAGAGTAGAATGGGCAGGGTGAGCAGCAGCAGGAGCCATTCGATATGTGGGGTGTGCATGCAGCCCATTGATATAGTCATGAGTGGCAAGGCAAAAATCCATGCCACTACGACCCGGTTGCGAAGCGACTTGTAGTGCCGGGTCGCGGCTGCCTCGCGTTGTTTCTCTTTCTCCTCTTCACTGATGACAAGACCGTAACCGGCAGCTTCTACGGCTGCGGCAATCTCTTCGAGAGTGATGGCCGAGGGATCGTAGGTAAGAACGAGGTTTTCGCTCGCAAAATTGACGGTGGCCGAGAGTACTCCCGGCAATTTTTTTACCGTTGTCTCGACATTGTTCGCGCATACGGCGCAACTCATTTCAAGTACGGGTAGGACACACTTTATCATGTAAGAGTTTTCTAATTGACGAGGCAAAGATACAACGAAAAAGGCTAAATTGTTTAGCTTTGTTTTCCTGTGTATAATGTTTATATCGGGTTTTGTAAATCAAAAAAAATGCCATTATCTATCCCAGACAATGGCATTTCTTCTTTTAACAGGGTATAATTCCTGCAAAAGATGCTCTAATAGAATGAAAAAGTCTATCCTCACGGACCGAACTCTCTGCGAACAAATTTCATAGAGAGATTTGTTTTTGGGGATTCAAACAAATTTTTTGTTTAAGAATGGAATTCTGTGCAGCAAAGTTAGTGAATAAAAAAACATAAAGCAAAACTTTTATCGCTTTGTTAAAAGTTTTTTGTTGTATATTTTACACATTTGTAGGTAAGAGGCGAGTATTGGTTTTTATTCATTTTTTTGCTTATTCGATTTTTTCGATAAAAAGGTCGGGGAGTTGTTGCAGATATTGGTGAATGTTGAACTCTTCTTTGGGGGAGTTGTAGCGAATGATGATAGATACATAATATCGTTTGTCGGTACCTATGGTACGCTCTTCGGCTTCGTACGAGGTGATGCGACCCTCTTGCTGGCGTATCATCTCTGTTGTTTTGGCAATATTCTCATAGATTCCGGTCGAGAATCTGATGCTGCAACTGTGAATACCGGTTTTCTTGAACATAATAGTGAGCAGTTCCAGACCGAGGAGTGTAAAGGCCGTAGCGGCGATGCCCAGCCAGTACAGACCGCCTCCGATGGCCAGTCCGATACCCGCGGTGGCCCATAGCCCGGCTGCGGTAGTCAGTCCGCGCACAAATTGCCGGTGTATAATGATGGTACCGGCACCGATGAAGCCGATGCCGCTTACCACCTGTGCCGCAACCCGACTGGGGTCGAAGCGGGTGATGCCTTCTTGTAGAACGTCGGAAAATCCGTATTGCGACACGACCATGAACAGGGCGCTGCCCAGGCACACAAGAAAGTGGGTGCGAAAACCGGCTTCTTTGGCCCGGTAAGCCCGGTCGAGACCTATGACGGCACCCAGCAGTCCGGCAACCAGGGGACGGAATATCAGTTCGAGGGTCATATCCATAATGTTCTATGTTTTTAGTAGATTTACAACAATAATTTAGGGCCGATGGATTTTAACGGGAAGGTTTGCCCCTCCGACCTGCTGTATAATCGGCTCTATGCCCTTTTCCCAAAGATATGAAATTTTGGAGAAATACCATCTTTCTCCAATGATATTTTGGATTTAGGCCACCGACTTTGGCCGACACCCATTTGTCGCTTTCCTATTATAAGGAGAAAGAGCCCTTTCTTGTCGGACCTGAAAGTCTGGAAAAATGGCCTTCGAAAAAATTTTATCACAAAATCTTTTGAATTTTCTGCAAATTCGTTATCTTTGTCGCATAAAACAAGAGAAACATTATGTATAGCACTATTCATCACCACCATTTTCATCATGGCTCTTACGAGTAAGGGGTGAGTGGTTGTGTATATACATGAACATAACGTTTAGAAACGCTTGCCTCTGTCGGGGCAGGCGTTTTTTGTTGGTAAAAAGGAAGAACGAATATCATATAAAAACGAAATAAAATGTTACGCATTGCGATTCAATCAAAGGGCCGTCTCAACGAAGATTCGATGGCTCTGCTTTCAGAAACTGGTATCAAATTATCGTCGGGCAAGCGCACCTTGCTGGTGCAGTCGCCCAATTTCCCCATCGAAGTGTTGTTTTTGAGAGACGACGACATTCCCGACTCTGTTGCTTCGGGTGTTGCCGACGTGGGAATTGTGGGTCTGAACGAGTTCCTCGAAAAAGAACGCAAAGCCGAGATTGTCAAGGAGCTGGGTTTCAGCAAATGCCGCCTCTCGCTGGCGATACCCAAAGATATTGATTATCCCGGGTTGTCGTGGTTCAACGGCCGCAAGATTGCCACCTCCTATCCGGTTATCCTGCGTCGTTATTTGCAGGAAAACCATATTTCGGCCGACATACACATTATCACCGGCTCGGTGGAGATAGCGCCCGGTATTGGGTTGGCCGATGCCATTTTCGACATCGTAAGCTCGGGCAGTACCTTGGTGAGCAACAATCTGCGCGAGGTAGAGGTCGTGGTAAAGTCCGAGGCCGTGTTGATTGCCACCCCCGGATTGTCGGAAGAGAAGAAAGAGATTCTCAACGAGTTTCTCTTCCGCATGGAGGCCGTGCAGAAGGCCGAAGACAAGAAATATGTACTCATGAATGCTCCCACCTCGGCCGTTGACGATATTCTGGCCGTACTGCCCGGCATAAAAAGTCCCACTGTCATGCCTTTGGCACAGGAGGGGTGGTGTTCGATACACACGGTACTCGACGAAAAATGTTTCTGGCAGATTATCAATAAACTCAAATCGGTGGGAGCAGAAGGCATCTTGGCCTTGAACATCGAAAAAATGGTATTATAAAAATGTCATCTTATGGAAATCATCAAATACCCCGCACGTGAGAGCTGGTCGCACATCGTTGAGCGACCGCACCTCGATGCCCAGACACTTTCCGATACGGTATCGGCGCTGCTCTCCGACATACGCCGTCGGGGCGATGCTGCGGTGAGAGAGTGTGTCGAGCGTTTTCAGGGCGTCGCTCTTGACCGTTTTGAAGTATCCCCCGAAGAGATGGAGGCCGCCGAAGCGGCCGTCTCGGACGAATTGAAGGCTGCCATCGCCGCTGCTGCTGCCAACATAACCCGTTTCCATGCTTCCCAGGCCATGCCGCTTCACAAGGTGGAGACCACTCCCGGAGTTGTATGCTGGCAGAAGTCGGTACCCATACAGCGGGTAGGACTCTATATACCCGGTGGTACGGCTCCTCTCTTCTCTACCGTACTCATGCTGGCCATACCTGCCCGCGTAGCCGGTTGCCCCGAGATTGTGCTGTGTAGCCCTTGTGCGCCCGATGGTAAGATAAATGCAGCCGTACTCTATGCTGCCCGCGTAGCCGGTGTACATCGTATCTATAAGCTGGGCGGTGTGCAGGCCATAGGCGCCATGGCCTACGGTACCGAGTCGGTGCCTCGCGTGTATAAGATTTTCGGTCCCGGAAACCAGTATGTTACCGAAGCCAAGCAGCAGATTACCCGCCAGGGGGTGGCGATAGACATGCCGGCCGGTCCCTCCGAAGTGGCTGTTGTGGCCGATGCCTCGTCCGACATGACCTTTGTCGCCTCTGATTTTCTCTCTCAGGCCGAACATGGGGCCGATAGTCAGTCGGTACTTTTTACGACCGACGAGTCGGTCATCGAGCCACTGCTCGCCGAGATAGAGAAGCAGTTGTCGGCCCTGTCGCGTCGCTCATTGACCGAGAAATCTCTGGCTCACAGCCGCATTGTCTTGTTGCGCGATAAAGACGAACTGGTCGACATGGTCAATCTCTATGCCCCCGAACATCTCATTATTCAATGTGCCGACTATGCCGAAGTGGCCGAGCGGGTAGTCAATGCCGGCTCGGTATTTCTCGGGCCCTATACGCCCGAGAGCGCCGGCGACTATGCCTCGGGTACCAACCATACGCTGCCCACCAGCGGCTATGCACGCGCATATAGTGGTGTGAATCTCGACAGCTTTATCCGGAAAATTACCTTTCAGGAGATTTCGCGCGACGGGTTGCTGCGTCTCGGTCCCGTCATCGAAGTCATGGCAGCCAACGAAGGCCTCGACGCACATAAGAATGCCGTTACATTGCGTCTGGGCAAAGTAAAATCTTAACATATACGACTATGTTTGACCTGGAAAAATGGATTCGTCCCAATATCTTGCATTTGAAGCCCTATTCGTCGGCCCGCGATGAATTCAAGGGCGAAGCGTCGGTCTTTCTCGATGCCAACGAAAACCCGCACAACGGCCCCTATAACCGTTATCCCGACCCCTTGCAGTGGGAGCTTAAAAAGAAAATCGCTGCCGTCAAGGGTGTTGCTCCCGAGAGTATTTTCCTCGGCGTGGGCAGCGACGAGTGTATCGATGTGTTATTCAGGGCCTTCTGTGTACCCGGGCGCGACAATGTGGTGGCCATCGACCCCACCTACGGTATGTATAAGGTGTGTGCCGATATCAACGATGTGGCTTACCGCCCTGTGAGACTGAACGAGAATTTCGACTTTGATGTCGACGACCTCCTGAATCGGGTCGACGACCATACGAAACTGATATTCCTCTGTTCGCCCAACAACCCGTCGGGCAATAGCCTTTCTGACGAGAAGATAGAGCAACTTCTGCAACGCTATCCCGGACTCGTGGTTGTCGACGAGGCCTATATCGACTTTGCCTCCCGGCCGGGTTTCCTGCCCCGACTCTCGCAGTACGACAATCTGGTGGTGCTGCATACCTTCTCCAAAGCCTGGGGGGCAGCGGCCGTGCGGCTGGGTATGGCTTTTGCCCACCCCTCGATAATTGCGGTGTTTAACAAGATAAAATATCCCTACAACATCAACCTGCTGACGCAGCGTTATGCTGCCGAGATGCTCGACCGCTATCCGCAGGTTGAGGCGTGGGTCGACGAGCTGGTGGCTTCGCGGGAACTCCTTCGCCGGCAACTGGCAACGCTCCCTGTCGTACGTCGCATTTACCCCAGCGATGCCAACTTCCTGTTGGTGCGCGTCGACGACGCGCAGCGTGTCTACGACTTTCTGGTGGGGCGCGGCATCATCGTGCGCAACCGCAACAAGATAACTCTTTGCGACAATTGCCTGCGCATTACCGTCGGTACCGGTGAGGAAGATTCTCTGTTGATTGATGCATTACAATCTTATTCGGCAAGTATATGAAAAAGAAACGCACTCTCTTTATCGACCGTGACGGCACGCTGGTTGTCGAGCCGCCTGACGATTATCAGCTCGACAGCCTCGAAAAGTTGCAGTTTGTGCCCAAGGTCTTTCGGAATCTCTCCTTTATTCGCGAAAAACTCGACTTTGAATGGGTGATGGTTACCAACCAGGACGGGTTGGGTACCGACTCTTTCCCCGAAGAGACATTCTGGCCGGCTCATAACAAGATGTTGCAGGCCTTTGCCGGCGAAGGAATCGTTTTCGATGCCATCTGCATCGACCGCTCTTTTCCCGAGGAAAACCTTCCCACACGCAAGCCGGGCACGGCGATGCTCACTGCCTACCTCGACGGGAGCTACGATATGTCGGCCTCGTTTGTCATCGGCGATCGCCTTACCGATATGCAGTTGGCCCGCAACCTGGGGTGCCGTGGTATTCTCTATGGCGATAGTTCCATGCAGGCAGCGGTCGACGAGGCCGGACTCGCTGAGGTGTGTGTGCTCATCACCGACGATTGGGACAAGATTTCGGAATACCTCTTTGCCGGTGAACGGCGGGCCGAGGTGCGTCGCACGACCTCGGAGACCGATGTCTTTGTAAGTCTGAATCTTGACGGTAACGGTCGTGGCGATATCTCCACCGGTATCGGATTTTTCGACCACATGCTCGACCAGATAGCCCGACATTCGGGTATCGACCTGACGGTGCGTTGCCAGGGCGACCTTCAAGTCGACGAACATCACACCATCGAAGATACCGGTATAGCGCTGGGTGAGGCCATAGCCCGGGCTTTGGGCGACAAGCGGGGAATCGAGCGGTATGGCTTCTGTCTGCCGATGGACGACTCTCTTTGCACCGTTGCACTCGATTTTGGCGGGCGGGCATGGCTGGTGTGGAATGCCGTTTTTTACCGCGAAAAGATTGGCGATATGCCTACCGAAATGTTTTTGCACTTTTTTAAATCGCTCAGCGACGCGGCTCGCATGAATCTGACGGTGAAAGCCGAAGGCGAAAACGAGCATCATAAGATTGAAGGTATCTTTAAGGCGTTTGCCCGTTCATTGAAGATGGCCTTGCGCCGCGATATTTTCCATTATGAATTGCCGTCTACAAAAGGTCTTTTGTAGACAGATGTTTTGGGCCTCTCCACATGTCGTGTGAGGGGGCCCTTTTTGTATCTTTCCCGAATGAAAAAACCGTTGCGGTGTTTGCCGCAACGGTTTTATTCCCCCCTGAGGTGAAACTGTCGGGAGTTTCCGATTCAGAAATTCACAGCGTCAGCGTCTTTGACTATTTCCATTCTCTGCTTGTCGTGAAGACAATTTGTTTGAACCAATAAGATAATGCAAAGATATATATTACAAAATCACATAAAGATTATTCTCGGAAAATTTAAGAAAAAATAACGGCCGGGGTGGGGCATGAGGTTTCTTCTCCGGCGGTTCGTCGGTTTTAGAGGGTGTTGATTCAATCGGGATATTGTTCAGCTTGCCTGTGGGGTGTTTGGTATTGTGGCAGGAAGACAAGAAAAAAAGAGGAGAGCCGACAACAGTCGGCTCTCCTCGCTGGAATTAGTATGGAGGATAAGGGTGTTATCCGATTTTGATACCGGCAAATCCCATGAAGGCAAGTGCCAGCAGTCCGGCAACTACCAATGCGATGGGAATACCTTGCATGGCGGCGGGTACTTTTGTCGTGCTTAACTGCTCGCGGATTCCGGCAAAAAGGACCATGGCCAATGCGTAGCCCAAAGCCGTAGAGATGGCGTATACCACAGCTTCGAGCAGGTTGGCACAGTCGATGGCCAGAATGGCGATACCTAAAATGGTGCAGTTGGTCGTAATCAGCGGCAGGAACACTCCGAGTGCTTGATACAGGGGAGGAGATACCTTTTTGAGGATAATCTCGACCATTTGCACGAGAGCGGCGATGACGAGAATGAAGACGATGGTCTGCATGAATCCGATGCCGAAAGCGTCGAGCAGATATTTTTGCAGCAGGTAGGTACATATCGTGGCAATCGTCATCACGAAAGCTACGGCGGCACCCATACCGGTAGCGGTGCTCACTTTCTTCGATACGCCCAAGAAAGGACAGATACCCAAGAATTGCGCCAATACGATGTTGTTGACAAAGATGGCGGTAATGAATATGGAAATATAGGTAATCATATCGCTTATTTGGTTTTAAGTTTGTTGACAATGGCGATGAGGTATCCCAGTGCGATGAATGCGCCGGGAGCCAATACGAAGATGAGTGAGCCATATTGCTCGGGGTAGATGCCGATGTTGAAGATTTTACCCGTGCCGAGAAGTTCGCGCACGCTTCCCAATATCGTAAGGGCGATGGTGAAGCCGATGCCAATTCCCACGCCATCGAGCATCGAGTCGAAAGCATTGTTCTTTGCAGCGAAAGCTTCGGCGCGACCCAATACGATGCAGTTTACCACGATAAGGGGAATGAAGAGTCCGAGGCTTTCGTAGAGGTCGGGCACATAAGCCTCCATGCACATTTGCAGTATGGTCACAAACGTGGCGATGACGACGATGTAACACGGAATGCGCACTTTGTCGGGTACAATGTCCTTGATTAAGGATATGACAATGTTGGAGCATATAAGCACGAACATGGTGGCCAAGCCCATGCTCATTCCATTCATGGCCGACGAAGTCGTGGCCAGCGTAGGGCACATACCCAGCAATAGTACGAATGTCGGGTTCTCTGTGATGATTCCGTTAAGAATGATTTTAAACTTATTCATGACTGGCCTCCTTTCCTGTTTGAGTCGTTGCGCTAGTAGTGGCGTCGTTGTTGGTATATGCGGCATAGGCGTTGGCTATGGCATCGAGGAATGCGCGAGAACTGATGGTGGCCGCCGTGATGGCATCGACCGACCCTCCGTCTTTTTTCACGGTGAGGTTGTCCGTGGCCGGGTTTTTACCCAATACGCTTTGGTCCCCTTTGTCGGTTCTGAACCATTCTTCCATTTTCGAGCCGAGCCCGGGAGTTTCGGCGTGGCTCAATACCCGGTAGTTGCGTATTGTACCGTCGGCATTGAATCCTACCATGACCGATATTTCCCCGCCAAAGCCAATGGAAGTTTTGCTTTGCACGGCTGCACCGGCTTTCTTACCCTCCTTTTCTGCCGGGAAAACCGTCAGATCGAGACCATTTATCGTTACGGTATATGCCTCTTCGATGGGAGAGTTGTCAAAGTCGGGGGCAACCTCTTTTACCGCATTTTCCTGTTTCAGTTTCTTCGACAGTGCGATAGGCTCTTTGGTGATGTTGTAGACATATCCCAGTAATGCGCCCGTAATGACGGTGATGACCGTCAGCACTACGAGCATGTTTCCGAAAGATGATTGCTTTGCCATTATTTCTTAACCTCCCCGAATCGTTTAGGTTTCACATATTTGTTGATGAGCGGCGTTACGGCGTTCATAATCAGTATGGCAAACGACATACCCTCGGGATAGGCACCCCAACGGCGAATGATGATGGTGAGCAGTCCGATGCAGATGCCATAGATAATCATACCCTTGTGCGTCATGGGCGAGGTTACATAGTCGGTGGCCATGAAGATGGCGCCGAGCAACATACCACCCAGGAGCAGCTGTTGCAGGGCATCGGTTGCATCAAATCCGTTGGTAAGCCACGAGAAGATGAAGGCCGTTGCCAGTATCGACACCGGTATGTGCCAGGTGATGATTTTCTTGATGAGCATGTAGGCCAAGCCTATCAGCAGGGCGATGGCTCCGATTTCACCGAGGCTGCCGCCTACATTACCCAGCAGCATGTCGGTCGTTGTGGCTTCGATGGGCAGACCCTGTTTGAGCAGACCCAGCGGGGTGGCTGCGGTCTCGGCATCGAGATAGTGGGTGGTCAGCGCGTCGGGTTTGGGCCAAGTAGTCATCTGCACGGGGAATGAGATGAGCAGGAATACACGACCCACGAGAGCGGGGTTGAAGATGTTGTTTCCGATTCCGCCGAACGACATTTTGCCGATGCCGATGGCTACGAGAGCGCCGATGAGTATAATCCATATCGGGAGATTCGACGGTACGTTGAAGGCCAGCAGTACACCGGTGAGTATGGCCGAACCGTCCGAAACGGTGGGTTTTACTTTCAGCAGGAATTTCTGAATAAGGTACTCAAAAAGTACGCACGCCACAACCGACGTGAGGGTCACTACCAAGGCTCCTACGCCAAAGAAATATAGCGACACCAGAAAGGCCGGTATCAAGGCTATCAGCACGTTGTACATGCAGTTGGGAATGGAGTTCCCGCTGTGTACGTGTGGTGAAGGTGATACGATAAAAGTCTGATTCATAATAGATGGTTTTCTTGAATAATTATTTGGCGTTGCGGCTGCGAATGATGGCGCCGACTTTGGCTTTTCCCTGGCGTATGAAGTCGAGCAGCGGGCGGTGGGCCGGGCAGGTGAAGCTGCATGAGCCACATTCGATGCAGTCCATGACGTGCTCTTCTTCGGCACATTCCCAGTTCTGGTAGGTAGCTGCCTTGGCCAGTACGTTGGGGGCCAGGCCCATGGGGCAGGCCGATACGCATTTGGCGCAACGGATACAGGGCTGCATCTCTTCGCGGCGTGATTCGAGGTCGCGGATAAGGAGTACACCCGAGCAGCCTTTTGTGGTGGCCATATCGGTCGACACGACGGCTTTTCCCATCATGGGGCCGCCCGAGATAACCTTCTCCGTGTCGAGAGGCAGACCGCCGCACATGTCGATGAGTTGGCTGATGGGGGTACCGATGCGAACGCGCAGGTTCGACGGTTTGGCCAGCGATTTGCCGGTAACCGTTACGATGCGTTCTACGAGAGGTTTGTTTTTCTGTACGGCTTCGTACACGGCAAAGGCCGTACCTACGTTCTGTACCACGGCACCGGTGGCGATGGGTAGACCGCCGCTGGGCACCTGACGACGGATAACGGCGTCGATGAGTTGTTTTTCACCGCCTTGCGGGTATTTCACTTTCAGCGGGCAGATTTCGATGGCCGGATAGTCGGCGGCCAGTTCTTTCATGTGCTTGATGGCATCGGGTTTGTTGTTTTCGATACCGATAACGGCCCGATCTACGTTGATGGCTTTGCGCAGTATTTCGACGCCGACGAGTATCTCTTCGCCTTTTTCCATCATGAGCTGGTGGTCGGAGGTGAGATACGGTTCACATTCTACGGCGTTGATGATGAGAATGGTGGCGGTCATTCCCGGGGGCGGCAGGAGTTTTACATGCGTGGGGAACGTAGCGCCGCCAAGGCCCACGATGCCGCACTCTTTGGTGCGGTCGATGATGGCTTTGGCATCGAGTTTGCACTCTTTTACAAAGGTTTCGCTGCGGTCGATGCTCTCTTCCCATTCGTCGCCTTCGACATCGATGATGATGGCCGGCCGTTGGTATCCGGCAGCATCGACGGCAGTATCGATTTTGGCAACGGTTCCCGAAACGGGTGAATGAATGTTGGCCGAAACAAATCCGCCGGCTTGTGCCAGTAGCGTACCTACTTTTACCTTGTCGCCTTTGGCAACGACAGCCTGTGCGGGAGCTCCGATGTGTTGCGAGAGCATCACGACAGCCTGTTTGGGCAGTTCGGCATTTATGATGGCTTGTCCGGCAGATAGTTTGTTCTCGGGGGGGTGTACCCCGCCTATCCGAAATGTTTTTAACATATCTGTATGTTTTATGCTGTTAATGGACTTGGTGTAGGTGTGTGTTTATGCGTTCTCAGCGGGCGTCTGGGGCGCTTCGGCTTGCGGCATGATGGGCTTTACTTCGGCGGCATCTACTTTCGGCTCGGCCGGTTTGCGGGGCGGGAAGTTCACGGCGTGTATGGCTCCGGTGGGGCATACGGCTTCGCACTTGCGGCACAAGCGGCATTTCTGATAGTCGATGTAGGCAACGTTGTTGGCCACGGTAATGGCGTCGAAAGGACATTCTTTGGCGCACTTGCCACAGCCGATGCAGGCAGCCGAGCAGGCCTTGCGGGCGACGGCACCCTTGTCTTTGTTGACGCAGCTTACATACATGCGGCGCGATTTCGGCCCTTTGTTGCGCAGCTCGATGATGCCTTTGGGACAGGCTTTCACACAGGCACCGCAAGCGGTACACAATGCTTCGTCGACTTCGGGCAGACGTGTCTCGGGATTGATGCGTATGGCTCCGAAAGCGCAGGCGTTTTCACAATCGCCATTGCCCAAGCAGCCATAGGAGCAGCCCGTTTCACCGCTGTACAGCGAAGCTTCGATGGCGCAGGTTTTGGCGCCGTCGTAGTGGCTGGTCTTTTTGCGGTTGGCACAAGTGCCGTTGCAGCGTACGACAGCAACTTTGGGAGTTACCTCTCCGGCCTCTTTCCCCAATATGGCGGCGATTTTGGCCATGACGGGAGCTCCACCTACGGGGCACAGCATACCGTCGAGAGAGTCGGCTTTCACACACGCGGCGGCGAAACCTCCACAGCCGGGGTATCCGCAGCCTCCGCAGTTGGCTCCGGGTAGTACAGCTTCGACTTGTCCGTTGCGCGGGTCTTCATAGACTTTGAATTTTTGGGCGACAAAGTACAAGATGATTGCACTTATGGCTCCAATACCCCCCAGTGAGAGGGTCGCAATCCATACTAAACTCATTTCTTCTTAATTTATAATAGGTTTACAGGTTTTCGGGTGCCTTTTGCGGCTCGACGGTAAAGACGAGCGACTTTTTTATTTTTTTTCTCATCAAATAGAGGGCCAGGTAGTAGGGTAGCAGGGAGAGTAGGGCGGCAATACCCGACACGCCTTCGTCGCCGGTGAGGTAGTAGCAGACGGCCAATACGCAGCATACCACCGCAAACGGATACATGAAAGCCAGCCGCAGAGCCTCGTTGCTCATGGCTTCGGTACCGACTACCCATACGGGCTGACCCACATACAGTCCGGGTAAATGGCATATCGTTTCAATGATTTTCTCACTGCGGTCTGCTGTCGTGCAAGCCGATTTTACATGGCAACCGGCGCAAGCCGAATGTTGTATGATTCGAACATGAACCGTAGCACCATCAATCTGCGTGATAGTGCCTTTGTGTTTTACATGCGTATCTTTTTTGCCCATTTTGCTATCTCGACATGGCAATATTTGATGGGACAAAAGTAGATATTATTTCTCTTTCGACCAATAAAAAATACAAAAAAGTGGGGCTTGTTCAAAATATATCGGGCATTAATTCATCTTTTGCTGCAAGACTGCCTGCAATGGCTTGTCTGGTATGGTGCCTACTTATATAATAATACAGTGTCGGTTTTTCCGAACAGGATAGGAGTAGGAGCATGGTATGAAATGGCAGTCTCGCCCGATGGCTGCCATGGCAATGAAATGGGGCCGGACGGGGCCTGTTCCCTAATTTAACCTCCGAAAAAAATATTGCCGCGCCAATAAATAGAAGATTGCCGAAAAATATGTATCTTGCGCCCTGAATTTAATATTTGACTATGAAAACATATTTGGTAACCGGCGCCGCCGGTTTTATCGGAGCGAATTTTGTAAAATACATGTTGAAGAAATACGATGATATCAACATCGTTATTCTCGACAAACTGACATATGCCGGAAATCTTGGAACCATCAAGGAGGAGTTGAAAGATTCCCGTGTAGAGTTTGTGCGCGGCGATATTGCCAATGCCGAACTTGTTTCGAACATTTTTGCCCGTCGGGTGGTCGATTATGTGGTGAATTTTGCCGCCGAGTCGCACGTCGACCGCAGTATTACCAATCCGCAGCTTTTCCTGCAAACCAATATCCTTGGCACACAGAATATGCTCGAATGTGCCAAGAAGGCCTGGACCACCGGTAAAGATGCCCAGGGTTATCCTACCTACCTGCCCGGGAAAAAATTCCTGCAAGTATCGACCGATGAGGTCTATGGCTCGTTGTCAAAGGATTTTGATACCCCCCAGCCCCTGCACATCGACGATGAAGATGTGCGCCGTGTCGTGAAGGGCCGCACCCGTATCCAGACCTACGGAAAGAAATTCTTTACCGAAGAGACTCCGCTTGATCCCCGTTCGCCCTACTCTTCATCGAAAACCGGAGCCGATCTCATTGTGAGGGCCTATCATGAAACGTACAAGATGCCGGTCAACATCACCCGTTGTTCCAACAATTACGGGCCGTATCACTTCCCCGAAAAGCTCATACCGCTTATTATAAAGAATATTCTCGAAGGACGCAAGCTTCCCGTCTATGGCAAGGGCGACAACGTGCGTGACTGGCTCTATGTCGAAGACCACGCCAAGGCCATCGACATGGTACTTGCCGGAGGCCGTGTGGGCGAAGTTTACAACATCGGCGGTTTCAACGAAGAGACCAACATCAACATCGTGAAACTCACCATCGACACCATTGCCCGTTTGATGGAGGAAGAGCCTCGTTACCAGGCTGTGCTGAAAACATCGCTCGATACCATCAACTACGACCTGATAACCTATGTGGGCGACCGTCTGGGCCACGATATGCGATATGCGATAGATCCCTCGAAGACCGCTCGCGAGTTGGGCTGGTATCCCGAGACACCGTTCTCTGTCGGGATTGAAAAGACCATACGCTGGTATCTCGAACACCAGGAGTGGGTCGATGAGGTCGTCAGCGGCGACTACCAGAAATATTACGAACAGATGTATTCCAACCGATAACCTTGAATACCATGAAAGGAATAGTTTTGGCCGGAGGGTCGGGTACTCGTCTATACCCGATAACAATGGGAGTCAGCAAGCAGATGCTGCCCATCTACGACAAACCGATGATTTACTATCCCGTATCGGTCCTTATGCTGGCCGGCATACGCGATATACTCATTATATCTACCCCCTATGATTTGCCGGGATTCCGCCGCCTGCTGGGCGACGGTTCGCAGTTTGGCGTACATTTCGAATATGCCGAGCAGCCCTCGCCCGACGGTTTGGCACAGGCATTCATTATCGGAAAGCAGTTTATTGGCGACGATACCGCCTGTCTGGTATTGGGCGACAATATCTTTTACGGACAGAGCTTCTCGTCGATGCTTTCGGTAGCCGTCAAGAACGCTGAGGAGGGGCTGGCTACCGTTTTCGGCTACCGGGTGAGCGACCCCGAACGTTACGGCGTTGCCGCTTTTGATGCCGATGGAAATGTTACTTCCATCGAGGAAAAACCGGCTCACCCCAAAAGTAATTATGCCGTGGTGGGGCTCTATTTCTATCCCAATAAGGTCGTAGATATTGCCAAGAGCATAAAGCCCTCGCCCCGAGGAGAACTTGAAATCACCTCGGTCAATCAGGCATTCCTAGCCTCGGGCGAGTTGAAGGTGCAACTTATGGGCCGCGGATTTGCGTGGCTCGACACCGGTACCCACGATTCCTTGTTTGAGGCATCGGCATTTATAGAGACCATCGAGCACCGTCAGGGCTGGAAAGTTGCCTGCCTCGAAGAGATTGCTTTCAATCAGGGCTGGATTACCGCCGAGCAACTTTTGGTACAGGCCGAGCCCATGAAGAAAAACCAGTACGGACAATACCTCATTACCTTGGCCCGAGAGGCCGGGAAATAATAGCGTTGCGATGGTTATGACGACCGGAGTCAGGAAAATTGAGTTGCCCAAAATCGAAGACCGACGGGGTAACCTCTCTTTTATCGAAGGCGGGCGTCATATCCCATTTGACATCAAACGCGCATATTGGATATACGATGTTCCCGGCGGCCAGTACCGTGGCGGACACGCTTACCGCACGCAGCAGGAGTTTATCGTGGCCCTTTCGGGCAGTTTCGAACTACTCGTGCGTGGGGCCGACGGGCAGGAACAACGCTATTTCTTGAATCGTTCCTATTATGGCGTTTACCTTCCGGCTCTTACCTGGCGGCAACTGACCGATTTCTCTACCAATTCTTTGGCACTGGTCTTGTCGTCGGGAGCCTTCGACGAAAGCGATTACATATACGACTTCGACGAATACAAACGATTATCCCCTCTATGACCTGCCCTTCGGTACACGACTGTGAGCTTATGACCCTGCCCCGTATCTATGATCCGGGTGGGAATATCACGCCTTTACATGGTGGGGGCGAACTTCCCTTTGAGATAAAACGCATATTTTATCTCTACGACATACCGGGTGGCGAGTCGCGCGGTGCCCATGCCCACAAGGCCTGCCACCAACTTATTGTTGCGGCGGCCGGAGCGTTCGAGGTCTTTCTCGATGATGGTCGCGAGCAGCGGGTCGTGACACTGAACCGCCCCTATTACGGCCTGCATGTACCGCCCGGTATATGGGCGGCACAGCGGGAATTCTCGTCCAGCTCCATCTGTCTGGTGCTGGCTTCGGACCTTTACGACGAAGACGATTACATTCGCGATTACGACGCATTTATTCAATACACCCGCCGTTCATGAAGTTTCAGGATTTGCAGAAAATCAATGCCCGCTATGCCGATGCGTTGAAGCAGGCTGCTGCTGCCGTTATCGATTCGGGGTGGTATCTTCTGGGTCAGCAGGTCTCTGCATTTGAGAGCCGCCTGGCGGCTTACCTCGGTGTGCCTCATGTCGTGGCTTGCGGAAATGGCCTTGATGCGTTGCGGCTTATCCTGCGGGCCTATATCGAAATGGGAAAACTCTCTGTCGGCGATGAAATCATTGTGCCGGCCAATACCTATGTGGCCACGGTGCTGGCGGTAACCGATAACCGGCTGACGCCCATATTTGTAGAGCCGTCGCCACGAACCTGCAATCTCGACACCCGGCGTGTCGAGGCTGCCATAACACCCCGCACAAAAGCCGTCCTGCCGGTGCATCTTTATGGCCGTTGCTGCTGGGACGAATCTTTGGCCGAAGTGGCTCGCCGACATCACCTGTTGGTTGTCGAAGACGCTGCGCAGTCGCTCGGTGCCGAATCCTTGTGTGAAGGACTTTTCGGCGGGCGCAAGTCGGCCGCGCTGGGGCATGCGGCAGGAATCAGTTTTTATCCCTCAAAGAATCTTGGAGCGTTGGGCGATGGCGGGGCGGTAGCCACGCACGACGAAGAGTTGGCACGCACGGTTCGTGTTTTGGCCAATTACGGTTCGGAACGTCGATACTATAATCAATACAGAGGCTATAACAGCCGTTTGGACGAGTTGCAGGCCGCTTTTCTTTCGGTGAAGCTCGACTATCTCGACGACGACAACCGTCGCCGTCGGCAGTTGGCGGCTCTTTATGATGAGGCCATCACTGCCCCCGTGGTGGTGAAACCCGAGCCGGAGGCCGGGCACATCTATCATCAGTATGTCGTGCAGGTACCCCGCCGCCGGGAGCTGATTGAGGCGCTGCAACAACAGCAGATTCCCATCCTCATACACTATCCTGTTCCGCCTCACAAGCAGGCCTGTTACCGTTGTTATGCCCACCTGTCTCTGCCGGTTACCGAGCGGTTGGCCGACGAGGTGCTTTCGTTGCCCATTTCTCCCGTCATGACCGATGAAGAGGTGCTGACGGTGGCGCAAGCCGTCAACCGCTTTTATGCGTAAGCAGGAGAGGGGGTGCTAAAAGGCTTCGTTGATGTTGAACATGAATCCTGTTTTGAAGTCTTTGCCGAATCCTAAATCCAGCCGCACGTTGACACGGCTCTTGAATTCCCAGCGGTAACCGATACCGAAGTTGGGCAGTGTCTTGGAGAAGTCGAACGTGCGGAAATTTTCGAAAACATTACCGGCACCCACCCATAGGGCTACTCCGTTGCGTTTCCATACACGTTGCCGCAATTCGAGTTGTGCTTCCATGAGGTTATTGTCACGGTATTGCCCCTCGTAGTAGCCGCGCATACGGAACATTCCCCCCAAGCGGCTTTTCATGGTCCACGGAACATCGCCGTAGTTGAATCGCCCGTGCAGGTCGAGAGCCAGTATGCCGCCTTTCCACACCTTTTGGTAGAAGTCGAAGATGAAGTCGGTCATCATGAAGTCGTAGTCGTTGCCCAAAAAGCCGGGATAGAACCCCTGTTCTATTTTCAGGTATATACCCTTGTGGGCATCGGTTATGACATCGCGGCTGTCGTATACAATCGAAGCACCTGCTCCGGTGGTCAATACCCGGGGACTCTCGCCGTTGATAATTTGTTCCAGTGTACGGGGGTCGGCCTCATTTTTCTTGGAAAAGTTGGTGCCTCTGACAAAGTCGAAACTGGCCATCGGTCCTATGAACAGGTTATCGGAGAGGCGGAAAAGGAAATCCACCTTTATCTGAGATTGCAGCCTGAGATAGCTCCAATAGCAGGCATTGTTGCTTCCGGCCTCATATCCTATACCCCAGTAGTCGCTGGGCATGGAATAGAAATATACCGTGTAGAGAAGTCTGTACCGGTCTTTGGGCAGTATATGTGTGCCACGCACGCCGAGCATGTAAAAACCCGAAGTGGAGACATTGCCGAAGAGAGAGACGTTTGACGGCTGTATGCTCAGGTCGCTACGGTCACTGCGGTACAGTCCGGCGGCCATGACTCCGATGCCGAACTGGGTGGCGCTGGAATATTGTGGACCTCCGATGAAACTGATGTCAAATTTTTTCTCCGGTTTTGGCTTGTTGGCATTTCTGAAATAGTCTCCGATTTTTTTGAAAAAGGATACTTTCTTGTCTGCGGTGGTATCGGCCGTGGCCGGTTGGAGGGTATCGGCAAGTACGATACTGTCGGCAGGGGAGTTGTCGAAGCTGTTGCCGGGCACCGGTTGTGAGGCCTGGGCCGGACTTTTTGCCGGCAGAATAAAAAGGCTGCCAAACAGCAGGACCCGGAAAATTATCCGTGCTGCTGTTGCGATGTGCTGATGATGGAGAAATGGCATGGATTGCATCAGGGCTTGGGGCTAAGTGATGACGAATAATTATTTAACCATTCGGCGGCAGATTGGTTTCCGCACTCGGCGGCATTTTTCATATCGGAAAGCGCTATCTCACTCTTGTCGATGGCAAGGAAAGAGAGCCCTCTGTAATAGTAGACGGTCGATTGCAGTTCGCGGTTGTCGATAATGTCGGATAAGATTTTTATGGCGGCGTCGTATTCTTTCAAATGGTAGCAAGTGAGACCTTTGACCATGAGAGAAAAGTCGTCGACTTTGATTCTCAACGATTTTTCGATATTTTCCATGGCTTCGGTATAGGCTTCAAAGACGATTTGATTCAATGCCAAGTTGCAGTAAATCAGAGCTTGTAACTCTTCGCCGTCGCGCTTTTTGTCGAAGCTGCGCAATGCCTGACGATAATCGACAATGGCATTTTCTCGGGTATTGAGTCGTTCCCAGCAGCAACCTCGCAGATAATAGGCTCTGCAGTTGTCTCTATCCTCCGTCAATATGCGGGTGAGGAGATCTACCGCTTCGCGGTATTGACCGGCGTAGAAAAATTGTTCGGCCCGGGCAAAAGGGTCGGTCTCTTCGAGCGGTTTTTCCTCATCGAGTATGTAATAGTATTCTTGTTGGTCGTTTGACGGGAGCCGTGTAAGAATGAGAACGACGAAGTTCTTATTCGTGGCCACGATTTCGGTCAGTTGGCGTCCGGCACTCACGACAGGCAGATCAAAGCCTTTTAGTTCGTCGCATTGTTCGATGAGTTGCCACAGATATTGGTTTTTTACGGCCAGTTTGGTGTAATAAACGGAGTGTCGGGCCGAGTTTATCGCCAAAATGTTTCCATCTTTGTCAAACAGCGGGCTTCCGCTACTGCCATGTTCGATAGGGACCGTAGTCTGGCAGCGCGATGGCTGGTTGCTATCGGTCGTGGCACTGATGATACCGGTTGTGGTTTTAGGGTTGATTCCCAAAGAGTTGATTTTGGGGTAACTGATGGCCATGCAGAACTCTCCTTCGATGGGGTCGTCGCGACGCAGACCGTAGGGTATGGGCCCGAAAGAGGTAAAGGTTGTATCTTCGATTTTTATGATGGCTATATCGTTAATCGAGTCGCTCGCAACGATTCGGGCCTGGTAGTACTGGTCAAAGAGACCGTTGACTCCGTATATATAGATGTTTGTGGCGGCCTGGATAACATGATGGTTGGTTACGATGTAGCCGTCGGAGGTGATGGCAAATCCCGAGCCTGTCGAATATTTCGGTGCCGGTAAGGCGTCGATTCGTGGGTATTCCCGGGTGAATACCACGGTGTCGAGTTGTTGCTTGAAGAAGAAGTAACCCGGCGAAAATGTCATGTAACACTCCCGACCCACCGGTTCGTTGGTCAAGGTAAACGGGTTCTTTCCCCATATGCGGTAATATTCATCATAGTTGGTCAGTTCCAGAAAATAGTCGACCATTCCCGGTTCGGCATTTTTACCACTGAGTTGAATGACCCGGTAGCGTAAATTCTCGGGAAACCGTTCGTCTTCGAACCTTTCTATGGCGTAAATTATTCCGTTGCTCGATTTCCATATCCCCTCGACCGGCTCGCATATCCCGTTTTTAACACGTTCCTTGATGACTTCTTTTGCTTTTGCATAGTTGTAACCGACCACCTTGAAGTGGCCATAGACCGGTGTTGCGAGCAGCGTCAGCAACAGCAGCAGAGTTGTATATGCGTGTTTGTGGTTCATGCTGTGTCAGATGCGGAAAAATAGTCCGAAACTCAGTATCTCCTTTATTTGAATGAATTTCCCTTTTTCGTTGGGATCGGCACTGTCGTCATAACGCATCTTCAATTCGATTTTAGTCGAAAAATAGCGGTTCAGAATAAAGTTGAATGTGTTTTCAAAATCGATTTGTACATGTTTGTACGAAGTAAAATAATAGAACCGCGAGGTGAGATACATGTTGCGCATGAACTCCCATTTGAAATTGGCATCGAACGAAGAACCGAACTGGTGGAGTATTTTTTTGTCTTTTTCTATGCCAAATTTAGTGGGGTCCATTTCTTCATCGATGCAGGTTTTTAGATTATAAGAAAATGGCGATACCGATACTGACGAGGAAAAAGCCGTATTCTTGCTGGTGAAATTATAACTCATACCGAGGTTATAACTTAATTCTCCGGGAGATAGGAAAGAGGCTGTGCGCGTATTGGTGTTTTTCTTGTAATTGTTGAAGAATTGGGTCTTGAAATACATACTGGTTGAATAGTAAATATTTCCAAAAGCCTTGTAGCTGAATTTGCTGTCGATACGGAACATATCTTCGCTGATGCTGTAATTGCGCAACGTGTCATCGGGGGCACTGCTTATGTTCAGGTTCCATTGTATTTTGTTCTCAAACAGAATTTTTCCCGTGTAATCTTTGTAATTAAGAGAGTAGATTTGAGAACCTATAAGGTTGAGGTTGCTTGTTCCTCCCTGATACCAGTTCTCCGATACATAAATTTGAGAGATTTGCAGAGAATTGGATAGTGAGGATATCCAGTGTTTCAACTCTATGGGACGACCTTTTATATCGAAACTCTTGGGTGCCGAAGGCCCTTTTACCATGAGAGTCTCGCGCCGTCTTTTCATGCGTTCGAGATGGATGGCTTTGGGCATCTTTTCGGGAGTATAGCGTATCTTTTCGGGGTGCGCGATGATGGCCGATGCCATGGCGTAATAGCCCAGTTCGGCAAGTTGTTTGTCTTTCTCAATTCGAGTGGTTCGTCTGGAAAGGTGGTAGGGGGTATCCCATTTTTGTCGGGACGGTTTGTTGTGCTGGTATAAGTCGGGAAGATTGCGTGGGCGTTGGCCGTTGAAGATGATTGGCAAGAAGATGGGATTGACAGGAATCTCATTCGATGGCGTAATGGTAAACCTGTTTTTGGACTCCTGCAATATGGCTTGTGCCCGGGCGCACATTTGGAGAGGTTTGGGCTTGGGCATGATTTTGCGCAGTGTGTCTTTCTTGGCTTTGGACGCAAGAGCAAGAGTATCTGTTAGCGGTTTGTCAGGCGCTTGGGTAAGGATATCTTTGCCTACAATGCTATCGATCTGGTGCATCAGTTCGGCACTGATGATACTGTCTTCTACAAATTGGGTGGTAACGATTATCGTGTCTCTTACAAGACGGGTGGTGTCGATGTGCATGTCGACCCGCGTACTGTCTTTGATTTCGAGGCTGTCTATGAGAGAGAATATGTTTTCGATGAGGCGGTTTATGCTGTCGGGCATAGTCGACGCATCGACAGGTGGTTTCTGTACGTCGTTTCTTGGCGCTGATTGTACGGCAGTTGCCAATGATAACATTAAAAAAGCAAGAATGGAGAGCCTTTTGAAATGTTTCGGAAACAGTGTATGTGCAGCTGTTATGCCCATGGAGGTTGCGTAAATCGTCGAATAGTCGACAAATATAGTGAAAAAACGGCTCCCTGAAAAAATTATGTTTATTAATATCGAGAAAACGCTCCGACAAGATATTTAATCGCTTTTTTCATGGCTTAATCCCAACTTTTTTCTAATTTTGCGCTTTGGAAATTAGCATCAAAAAATCCATCATAAAGTGAGTACAAAGTATATTTTCGTTACAGGCGGTGTAGTATCATCGTTGGGTAAAGGCATTATATCGGCATCGTTGGCAAAACTTTTGCAGGCGAGAGGATATAAAGTTACGATTCAGAAGTTCGACCCGTACATCAATATCGATCCGGGAACCTTGAATCCTTATGAGCATGGCGAATGCTATGTAACGGTCGATGGCCATGAGGCCGACCTTGATTTGGGCCATTACGAGCGTTTTACCAATATCCAGACAACCCGTGCCAATAATATCACTACGGGGCGTATCTACCAAAATGTGATCGAAAAAGAACGTCGTGGCGACTATTTGGGAAAAACCGTACAGATTATTCCCCACATTACCGATGAGATAAAACGGAACGTCAAGTTGCTGGGCTCGAAGAACAACTACGATTTTGTCATTACCGAAATCGGAGGAACTGTCGGCGACATCGAGTCGTTGCCTTTCATCGAGAGTGTACGTCAGTTGCGATGGGAATTGGGGAAGGATTGTCTGTGCATACACCTTACCTATGTGCCCTTTATTGCTGCCGCCAAAGAATTGAAGACAAAACCTACTCAGCACTCGGTAAAACAGTTGCAGGAGGTGGGTATACAACCCGATATTCTCGTCCTGCGTACCGAGCATAATTTAAGTATAGAGTTGCGTCGTAAAGTGGCCCTTTTCTGTAATGTTGAGCCTGATGCCGTGATTCAGTCGATCGACGTGCCCTCGATTTACGAGGTGCCCTTGAAGATGCAGGAGCAGAAACTCGACGAAATCGTGTTGCGGAAAACTGGTATGGAGGTAGGACCGTTGCCCGAGTTAAAGCCTTGGCGCGAATTCCTCTCTCACATGCAGAATGCCAAAGAGACGGTGCGCATAGGTCTCGTAGGAAAATATGTCGAATTGCAGGACGCCTACAAATCTATCAACGAAGCCCTCTTCCAGGCTGCTACCTACAACAACCGCAAACTCGACCTGCAATATGTTCACTCCGAGAAGTTGAACGAATCCAATGTCGAAGAGAAACTCTCGTCGATGGACGGTCTGATTATCGCTCCCGGTTTCGGACAGCGGGGTATCGAAGGAAAATTTGTAGCCTTGAAATATGCCCGTGAGCACGATGTGCCCACATTCGGTATCTGTCTTGGTATGCAGTGCATGGTTATCGAGTATGCCCGTGATGTATTGGGTTATAAAGATGCCAACTCTACCGAGATGGATGTGAACACCCCCCACAATGTCATCGACCTGATGGAGAGTCAGAAGTGTATTTCCAACATGGGAGGCACCATGCGCCTGGGTGAATATGACTGTGTATTGAAAGAGGGCTCGAAGGCCGCACAGGCTTACGGCAAGCTGCATATCAAGGAGCGTCATCGCCACCGTTTCGAGTTTAACGGCGATTACCGGGCCGAGTTCGAGGCTGCCGGTATGCAGTGTGTGGGCGAGAACCCCGATACCCACTTGGTAGAGGTGGTCGAAGTACCTTCTCTCACCTGGTATGTAGGTGTGCAGTATCATCCCGAATACAACAGTACGGTATTGAACCCCAATCCGTTGTTCCTGAGTTTTATCAAAGCGGTTATCGCGCATAAGAAGTAATATTTGCCTATATCACATAAGACAAAATCATGGATAAAAATACAATTATCGGCTTTTTACTGATGGCCGTAGTTCTCTTCGGTTACACATGGTATATGCAACCGTCGGCCGAGCAAAAAGCTGCCATGCAGCGCTATCAAGACTCTCTCTTGCAGGTCGAGAACGCCCGGTTGGCCGAGATAAGCCAAGTAGAATCGCTCCCTCTCGACACGACCGCAGAGTTGACCCTCGACGAGCATGCAGCACAATTGCGCAGCGAATATGTCGATTTTGCCCCCTTTGCCGAAGGAGAGGAGCAGACGATAACCCTCTCCAACCCGCAAGTGTCGCTCACCTTCTCGACTTTGGGTGGACGCCTCTCTCAGGCTGTACTCAACGAATACAGCACTTACGATTCTCTGCCGGTAATGCTTTTCAATGAGGCAAACAATGCCTACGGTTTTATTTTTAAGACACAAGGTCGCACCATCAATACGGCCGACCTCTATTTTGTGCCTGAACTGTCGGTCGACAAACGTACCCTCGCCATGAAACTCCCGTTCGAGAACGGAAGCACGTTTGAGGTGCGTTACACCCTTCCCGAAGAGGGATATATGCTCGACATGAAAATCTACCAGAACGGTATGGAGAAGATACTTCCCCGCAATACCGTCGACTTGGATATGTACTGGACACAGAAACTGCGTCGCCAAGAGCGCGGACGTATGTTTGAAGAGCGTAACAGTGCCCTCTATTACAAATATGTGGGTTCTGATGTAGAGCGTCTCAGCGAGACCGAAGATGAACACGAAAGTCTCTCTTCGGGATTGAAGTGGATAGGTTTCAAAAACCAGTTCTTCTCGTCGGTGCTGATAGCCGACCACAAGTTCAACGGTGCCCGTCTTGAATCGACCGTGCTGCCCAAGGACAATCTCTATCTCAAAGACTACAAGGCCGAGACCACGGTCGATTATGACCCCTCGATGACCGAGGGCCCCTCGTTCCGCTTCTTCCTCGGTCCCAACCTTTATCCGCTGCTGAAAAGCTACGACAAGGGGCTTGACGACGACGACAAGTTGCAGCTGCCCAAGCTCATACCTCTCGGATACAAGTTCTTCCGCTGGATAAATACCGGTATCATTATACCCATCTTCACCTTCCTCGGCAAGTTCTTTACCAACTACGGTGTCATCATACTGCTTATGACGCTCATCATCAAAGCCGTGCTGATGCCGTTGACCTTCAAGTCCTATATGTCGAGTGCCCGCATGCGGGTATTGAAACCGCAAATCGAGGAGATTAACGCCAAATATCCCGGACAGGAAAAGGCCCTTGACCGTCAGCGGGCAACAATGGAGCTTTACCGCAATGCCGGTGTAAACCCCATGAGCGGCTGTCTGCCCTTGCTGTTGCAGATGCCTATACTCTTGGCCATGTTTGCTTTCTTCCCCTCGTCGATAGAGTTGCGCCAGCAACCGTTCCTTTGGGCCGACGACCTTTCTTCTTACGACGCTATTGTTTCCTGGGACGTGTATATACCTCTTATCACCCCCTATTTTGGAAACCACATCAGTCTTTTCTGTCTGTTGATGACGATTACCAACATACTGTATACCAAAATCAATATGGATAGTACCGGTGGTGGACAGCAGATGCCCGGTATGAAACTTATGATGTATCTCATGCCGCTGATGTTCCTCTTCATCTTCAACAACTATGCGTCGGGTCTGAGTTACTATTATTTTGTATCGCTCCTCATCACGATTATTCAGACCTACATTTTCCGCAAATGTATCAATGAAGAGAAAGTGTTGGCCAAACTCAAAGAGAACCAGAAGAAACCTCGCAAGAAATCAGGTTTCCTGGCCCGTCTCGAAGAGGTTCAACGTCAGCAGGAAGCTGCGCTGAAACGTCAGCAGCAACAGCGTCGTCGTCGCTGATTTGATAACTGTCATATAGAATGAGAGAGCCGCCATATCTTATGGCGGCTCTCTCTCTGTTTATAGGGTAGTCTCGTATAGCAGGAAGGGGCAGTGTTTTGTGCCGGTTCTCGGAATTTCCGACGCTCACGTTGTCGGAATCCTCTTTCTTGATTATTGCAGGGAGGTCCGAATCCACCCTCTTTCCTCTTGCGGCGCAAAACTTTATCGGACTGTTGTATCTTCCTTGTCGCAGGTCGGTATTGTACCGTCTGTGCGATTTCTCTTGTGGCATTGTCCGTTTTGCAGCAGGTAGAGCGAATGAGGGTATCGAAAAGAGATGGGGCAGGGTAGATGAACGTAAAGTGCCGTGATGAATGGTGAGCGGTGTGAATAGTGAATAGAGGAAAGGCCTTATTGAGTGATAAAGAAAAAGGAGCGAAATTTTTCGCTCCTTTCTGTATTTGTCAGGTCGGGAGGGAAAGTGTATATAACTTTCCGCCCGGAGGTTCGTCGATTACGGATTGATAATCATCTCGTCGAGCAGATAATCGGCATCGGCATACTTGTCGATGATAAAGAGTATGTACCGTATGTCGGTGATTATCGAGCGCTGGTAGCGGCCCTGGTATTGTATATCGCCGGTAATGCCCTCCCAGTTGCGGTCGAAGTTGACACCGACCAGTTCGCCGCGGCTGTTGAGCACGGGGCTTCCCGAGTTGCCGCCGGTGGTGTGGGTGTTGGCGATGAAGTTTACGGGCATCTTGCCCCGTTCGTTTGAGTAGAAGCCAAAATCTTTTTTCCGGTACAGTTCTTTCAACTTTTTGTCGACGACAAATTCCCAGTTCGTCGGGTCTTCCTTCTCCATGACACCGTCGAGAGTCGTTTCGAAGTTATAGGTTACGGCGTTGGCGGGGGAGTACGCTTTCACTTGCCCGTAGGTAAGTCGCAAGGTAAAGTTGGCATCGGGGTAGTTGGGTCGGTCGGCATGAATGGCAAGTTGACCGGCGATATAAGATTTTTGTGCCTCGGCGATTCTCTGGTCTATGGGTTGCAGTTCGTCGTTGATGCGTCGGGCCTCCTCCTTGATGGCTCGGGCATATCGCACCATGGGGTCGTTTTCCAGTGCTTTGACGTTGGGGTGCTTCTTCCATCGCTCGTATTTTTCGGGATTGACAAAGAGGGAGTTGTCAAACAAGAGGTCGACGTATCGCTCGATGTTGCCCTTGTGTTTGCGGTCGATAGTCTTGAAGAAGGCCGGATAGTGTTCCGGAGCTATACTGTCGGCATACATTTGCAACATGGCCTTGGTGATGCGCCGATCGACATGTGGGGCGTAGTCTTTGTCGTAGAATGTATAGTAGAGGCGGTCAAAGGCTTCGAGGGCAGCCTTGCGGGTGGAGTCGTTGCCGCTCAGACCGGCTTTCAGTGCGTCGAAGTTGGTGGGCACGCGGCTACATTCGGTCCCTATCCACAGGGCTTCGAGTAGGTATTGCATGCGTGTTTTCAGACCTTCGCGGTTCTTCACCTCGTTGGCAATGATATCCACGGCCTCGCGGTATTCCTGTATGTCGTTGTCCCAGCCCCAGTTGAGCAGTTCGTTCATCTGCCGTTCTTTGAGATATACGGTCGATTGCCGTTCTATCATGGTGTTCATGCCTTTGCTGCTCTTGTAGCTATTGGTCGAGGAGGCATACTTCCCGGCATACTGTATGCGAACCTTCGGGTCGGCGAGCATTGCATCTAACATGACTCTCTGCCGCAGGTCTCTGACGTTGACCCGTATGCGGTTGTCGATATTTTTCCGCTCTTTTACCTCGGCCGGAGTGTAGTAGTGGTTGGTGCGGCCGGGAAATCCCATGAGCATGACGAAGTCGTTCTCTTTGACACCGCGCAGGCTGAGGTCGAAATATTTTTTCGGCCGCAGCGGTACGTTGCTTGTGTCGTAGGGGGCAGGGTTGCCGAGGCTGTCGGCATAGACGCGGAATATCGAGAAGTCGCCCGTATGGCGTGGCCATTTCCAGTTGTCGGTGTCGGCACCGAATTTACCTATCGAGGAGGGCGGTGCTCCCACCATACGCACATCGGGGTACACCTTCTGGGTGAACATGTAGTAGCGGTTGCCTCCGTAGAAAGGTTTGATAATAACGGTCGTGCCGGGGTTGTTTTTCAGGAACTCTTCGCCTACGCGTTTCTCGGCCAAGGAGTTGAGAAACTTGGTGTTGAGATATTTCATCTCTATGCGGCTGGTATCTTTTCTCAACTCCTCTTCGACGTAGTCGGTTACCTCTTCGATTTTGTCAATGAACGTTACCGTGAGTCCCGGATTGGGTAACTCCTCCTTGCGGCTCTTGGCCCAGAATCCGTTGGTGAGCAGGTCGTTGTCGACGCTGCTGTGGGCCTGTATGTAATCGTATCCGCAGTGGTGATTGGTCAGAATCAGACCGTAGGGCGAGATGATCTCGCCCGTGCAACCGCCACCGAAGATGACGACGGCATCTTTCAGCGATACCGAGTCGGGGTGGTATATATCTTCGGCGCATATTTCCAGGCCGAGCCCTTTCATCTGTTCGAAGTTCTGTTCTTTAAGCAGGGGGAGCAGCCACATGCCTTCGTCGGCACGGGCCGGCGACAGCGGTGCCGAGGCAAGAAGGGCGCACATACATAAGCATAGACTTCTCTTTTTCATAGTATGAGGAGATTTTCTGTCGTAAAATCGACAGCTAATATGTACAAAAAATTTTGTTTGTGCAAGACTTGGGCCTGTTTTCAACGGTTAGATATCGAGCGTGTAGCTCTCCATGTTGAGAAGGTCGAGGGTGAAAAGCCGATTATAGAGCGGTTCGCCGCAACCGGTGATGAGCTTGACGACTTCGGCCGCCTCGATGCTGCCTATGACACCCGGTGTGGGGCCTATGACAGCGGCCGCAGCGCGCCGCGACGAGAGGATCGTGCGGTCGGGAAAGAGTTGGGCATAGCGTTTCCCCCTGTCGCCGTTGAATACCGATACTTGTCCGCGGAAACCTTCAATACTTCCGTAGACATAGGGCTTTTTCAGGCGGTGGCACCAGTCGTCGATAAGGTAGCGTGTGGCATAGTTGTCGCAGCCGTCGACGACGATGTCGTAGGTTTTGATGGTAGCTTCGGCATTCTCCTCGTTCAGGAAGTAGGGGTAGGTATCGATGCGGCACGCACTGTTCCGTTGGGCCAGGGTGCGGGCGGCACGTTCGACCTTGCTTTGGCCGGTCTCCTCTTCGGTATAGAGAATTTGCCGTTGCAGGTTGCTTTCCGATACGGTGTCGCCGTCGACAAGGCCTATGCGTCCTATCCCGGCCGAACACAGGTAGAGGGCGATGGGTGAGCCCAGCCCGCCGACACCCACAATGAGTACCGATGCCCGTTCCAAAGCCTGCTGACCCGAGATACCTATCTCGGGCAGCATGATTTGGCGGGTGTAACGTTCCGATGGAGTCATGAGGTGGTGTGAGCAGGTTAGTCAAAGATGCGGTCCCAGTCTTTCCACACCACTTCGTATCCGGCTTTCTTGACGGCCTGTTCTACCTCGGCAGGGGTGCGGTCGTCGCTCACGACAAATTGTTCGAGAGCCTGCGGGTGGGTGAAGTAGCCGCCCGGTTCGGTTTTGGAGCCTGCGCTCAGCGAGGTGGCTCCCAGGGTGGCGATGTGGTCACGGAATTGTGGGTTCTCGCGGGTCGATACCGAGATGTCGACATCGTGGTCGAAGAGTCGGAAGGCAAAAATGGTCTGGGCCAGTTGCCGGTCGCTCATCACGACGTTGGGCTGGAAATGGCCCTCAGAGGGACGCAACCGCGGGAAGTTGACACTGTAACGGGTTTTCCAGTACTTTTTGCGCAGGTATTGTAGGTGTATGGCCATGAAGGTGATGTCGGTGCGCCACTCTTCGAGACCTATGAGCACGCCCATGCCTATCTTGTGTACGCCGGCCTGTCCCATGCGGTCGAATCCGTTGACACGCCATTCGAAGTTTGATTTCATGCCTTTGGGGTGGTAAACCTTGTAGCGCTCGCGGTGGTAGGTTTCTTGGAAGCACACCACGCCGTTGAGGCCCGACTGGGTGAGCCGGTAGTAGTCTTCGCTTTTGAGCGGCATCACCTCGATGGTAAGGTTGGCAAAGTAGGGGCGGGCCAGGCGCAGGGCATTCTCGATGTAATCGACGCCCGCTACATGGGCATTTTCGCCTGTGACGATGAGCAGGTTTTCAAACGGGCCCAACCGTCGTATCGCCTTGCACTCCTCAACGATTTCTTCGTCGTTGAGAATGATGCGGTTGATAGGGTTGTTGTGGTTGAAACCGCAGTATACGCAGAAGTTGGTGCAGGAGTTGGTGATGTACATTGGTATATACATACTGATGGTTTTCCCGAAACGCTGTTGCGTGTACATGCGGCTCTGCATGGCCATCTCTTCGAGGTAGCGGTCGGCTGCCGGCGATATGAGAGCCATGAAGTCATCGATTTGCAGGTGTTCCTGGCCGAGGGCGCGTACCACGTCGGCTTCGGTTTTTGAGTATATCTGTTTCGTGATTTCGTCCCACGAATATTTCTCTAATTCTTCTGAAAACAACATTTCTTTTATACCTTATTTCTTTTGTTGTGAGTAAATGCGCCGCAATGTGTTCTTCCGGGCCGTCAGGAACGCGGGGGAGTAGAACGACGTTGTCGTATTTTCCAAATAAAATTTCAGCTCGGCCAGCAGGTCGGGCTCCTCTTTCCCGAGAGAAAAGGCCATCTTCATACAGAGAACCTGTGCTGCTGCCTTTTCCTGTGGCAACAACATGTGCTCGATGCAGTAGTTGTAGAGCCTTACGGGGAATACCGACGGCCGGGGCAATCGGTAGAGAATCGAAAGCAACAGCCTTCGGGTACCGTCGTGGCGGCACCCGAAGAGCTTTTGCTCGAAAGTGTCCCGATAGGGTAGAAGCGGGAGCCCGCTTCTGTCGACCAGTCGCTCGCATGCCCATGCAGCCCGCCAGGCTACCCGGGAGTCGGGGTCGTCGATGAGTTGCACCAGCCGGGGAATATCGGTCGGATATTCTTCTACCGATGCGGCTATCAGGTCGACTACCCGGCGCGACAGCGACTGGGACAGCGGGGTACGCAGGTCGGCAATGCGCTCCATCACGTTCTACTTTGCGCAGTCGTTGAGGCTTTGCGTGATGCGCATGGCGCAGAAATTGGGGCCGCACATCGTGCAGTATTCGCCGTCGTTTTTCGACCCCTCTTTGTAGTAGGCCAATGCCCGGTCGGGATCGAGCGAGAGGTTGAACTGGTCTTTCCATCGGAATTCAAAACGAGCCTTGCTCAGGGCATCGTCTCTCACCGTGGTGCCGGGGTGCCCCTTGGCAATGTCGGCGGCGTGGGCGGCAATCTTGTAGGCGATGACGCCGTTGCGCACATCTTCGCGGTTGGGCAGTCCCAGGTGTTCTTTGGGCGTTACGTAGCATATCATGGCCGTGCCCAGCCAGGCGATTTGTGCGGCTCCGATGGCCGAGGTAATGTGGTCGTAACCCGGTGCGATGTCGGTAGTCAGCGGGCCGAGCGTGTAGAACGGAGCTTCGTGGCACGACGAGAGTTGGCGTTCCATGTTTTCGCGTATCTTCTGCATGGGAACGTGTCCCGGACCTTCGATGATGACCTGTACGTTGTGGGCCCACGCCTTTTGGGTGAGTTCGCCCAGCACGTCGAGTTCGAGAAACTGCGAGCGGTCATTGGCGTCGTGTATCGAGCCGGGGCGCATGCCGTCGCCCAGCGAGAGGGCAACGTCGTACTGCTTGACAATCTCGCATATCTCGTCGAAGTGGGTGTAGAGAAAATTCTCCTCGTTGTGGCTCACGCACCATTTGGTCATGATGGAGCCTCCGCGCGAGACGATTCCCGTGAGGCGTTCGCCTACCAGGTCGGCATGAGCCTTCAACACACCGGCGTGAATGGTGAAGTAGTCAACCCCCTGTTCGCATTGTTCGATGAGGGTGTCGCGGTATATCTCCCAGGTCAGGTCTTCGGCTACGCCGTTTACCTTTTCGAGAGCCTGATAGATGGGCACCGTGCCCATAGGCACCGGACAGTTGCGTATAATCCATTCGCGGGTCTCGTGTATGTGGTCGCCCGTCGAGAGGTCCATGAGGGTATCTCCGCCCCAGTAGCAGCTCCACATGGCCTTTTCCACTTCCTCTTCGATACCCGACGAGAGGGCCGAGTTGCCGATGTTGGTGTTGAGTTTCACCAGGAAGTTGCGGCCGATAATCATGGGCTCGGCTTCGGGGTGGTTGATGTTGGCCGGAATGATGGCGCGGCCGCAGGCCACCTCGTCGCGCACGAATTCGGGCGTGATGTGGGTATCGATGCCCAGCATCTCGTTTTGGAGATTTTCTCGTATGGCGACATACTCCATTTCAGGGGTGATAATACCCTGCTTGGCATAGTACATCTGGGTGATTTCCTTGCCGGCCTTGGCACGGTAGGGCAGGTGCAGATGTTTGAAGCGAATGGCGTCGAGGCTCTTGTCTTCCTGTCTCATGCGGCCATATTCCGATGTGATAGACGGGAGTCGTTCTACATCGCCACGCTGATTTACCCACGATTCCCGCAGGCGGGGAAGTCCACGGTCGAGGTCGATGTCGACCGTCGGGTCGGTATATACACCGCTGGTGTCGTAGACATAGACCGGGTCGTTGTGTCGCACCACGCGTTCTCCGTCGACGATGTTCACCGTATCGGTGAGGTTGACCTTGCGCATGGCGACCTTTATGTCGTGCAGTTTGCCGGGTACATATACTTTCTCAGAACCCGGGTAGTTGTGTCGCGTAATCTCTTTTTTCATGGGAAAACGTGTTTAGTCGAGGAAAGAGGTGAGGGGGCTGCTGGCGATGGCGTGGGCACATTGTGCGCCAAGGCCGGCTTCGTAGGCCCGTCGGCCGGCAATGACGGCCTCTTTGAATGCAATCGCCATCTCTACCGGATTGCCGGCTACGGCGATGGCCGTGTTCACGAGAACGGCGTCGGCACCCATCTCCATGGCTTCGGCAGCGTGCGAGGGGGCGCCTATGCCGGCGTCGACCACGACAGGTACGCGGCTTTCGGCAATGATGATTTCTATCAGGTCGCGGGTGCGCAATCCCTTATTGGTACCGATAGGGGCTCCCAGCGGCATGACCGTAGCCGCACCGGCCTCTTCGAGTCGCTTGCACAATACGGGGTCGGCCTGTATGTAGGGCAACACGACAAAGCCCATCTTTACCAGCTCTTCGGTAGCTTTCAGGGTCTCTACCGGGTCGGGGAGCAGATACTTGGGGTCGGGGTGAATTTCGAGTTTGATAAAGTTGGTGCCGAAAGCTTCACGCGCCAGTTGGGCGGCGAGTACGGCCTCTTCGGCGTTGCGTACCCCAGAGGTGTTGGGCAGTAATTGTATGCTCTCTTTGCGTATGTGGGCGAGAATGTCGTCTTGCTGGGGAGCGTCCATGTCGACACGTTTCATGGCGACGGTTACCATTTCCGACTCCGATGCGAGAATGGCTTGTTGCATCAGGTCGTTTGAGCTGAATTTGCCGGTTCCGACAAACAGACGGGAGCTGAATTCCCGTCCTCCGATAATCAGTTTACTCATAGCTGTTTTTATTTATACAATTGATGATTTTCTGTGTCTCTTCTATGGGGTTGGCTGCCCGCAGAATGGTCCCCGACAGGGCAATGCCCGAGATGCCTGTGGCCATCAGGACCGGAATGTCGTCGAGTTCGATACCTCCGATGGCGACAATGGGCAGCGAGTATCCCCGTTCGTGGCATTGTTGCAGGATGTGATGGTAGCCTTCGATACCCAGAATGGGGCTGAGTTTTTTCTTGGTCTGGGTGAAACGGAAGGGGCCCAGCCCTATGTAGTTTACACCGCTGGCCACCAGATGGCCGATGTCGTCGATGGTGTTGGCTGTCCCGCCGATGATGGCCTTGTCGCCGAGCAGGCGTCGGGCTTCGGCCGGCGGCATATCGTTCTTGCCCAGATGCACGCCGTCGGCTTTGATGGTGTCAACGAGTTCTACCTTGTCGTCGAGAATGAGGGTGGCTCCGTAGTGATTGCAGAGGGTACGCAGGCGATGGCCTACGGCCAGTATGGTGTCGTCGTCGGCCTCTTTCATGCGCAGCTGTATCCAGCGGCAACCGCCTTCGAGAGCGGCCCGGGCCGATGTGTAGTAGTCGTATTGTTCGTTGGTGTGTGTGATAAATTGCAGCATGGTAGTCTCTCTTTACGGGTGAATGTATGCCGTCAGCTGCTGCATGCGGCGTTTTATTTTCTCAGGCGATGTCTCTTCCCACAGGTAGCCGAGCATGGCAGCGCCACCGAATCCCCATTCTTGCAGTTGGGGCAGCCGTTCGGGGGTGATGCCGCCAAGGGCATAGACGTGCCGGTCGATGATGCCTTCGCTGCCGGCACGGCGCAATGTCTCGGCGGGGAATGCCGCGCTGTATCCTTTTTTGGAAAGACTGTCGAAGATGGGGCTCAGAAAGCAGTAGTCGACATCGTGGGCCTGCCTCACTTCTTCGAGCGAGTGGCAGGAGCGGCCTGTTGTACCACGATAGGAAGCGGGTGGCAGCGGATTGCGGCGATTGAGGTGCAGTCCGCCCACGGCAAAGGTGTCGGCCAGTTCGAAGTGGTCGTGCAGAATGAGGCGAGAATGGTATTTCTCGGGTATCTGGTGCAGGAGGGTGGCTATCTCTTCGGACAAATATCCCGGTTTGCGTATGTGCATCTGAGCCAGGCCGCAGTCGAGCAGGAGAGCTATCAAGTCGGGCTCTCCGGCAAATGTATTTTCTGTTGTAATGCCTATCAGTTTCATATGATGAAGAAAAAGCCCGGTCCCCCGGAGTGTAGAGAACCGGGCTTTTTGCAAAATTTCCAGTGAAAGAATCATTAGCCTCCGCAGGCGGCATGGATAACGGTTACCTTATCGTTGTTCGACAAGAACGTTTCCGCCCATTCATCTTTACTGATAATCCGGTTGTTTACGGCAACAGCAATACCCTCGGGGGTAATGCTCTGTCCCAATAGCAGCTCTTTGAGAGTAACTCGGCTGCCAACACAGATTTCCTGACGATTTAAAAACACTTTCATATGAATTATTCCAAGTTTAAGGTTTCTGAGATTTCGGTCGGTTGGGCATGCAGGGTGACGGGGGCGAAGAGGTGGTTTATCGGCCCGTGTCCTTTCCCAACAGTAACGTCGGCTCCCGATATCAATCCGTTGTAAACATATTTCTTGGCGAGTGATACGGCTGTTTCGATGTTGTGGCCCAGTGCTAGGTAAGAGGCTATGGCCGAGGAGAGTGTGCAGCCGGTCCCGTGAGTGTTTTTCGTATTTATTTTTTGAGCGGAGAATTTTTGCGGTGTATGGTCTGTTGTGAACAATATGTCGCACATGTCTTGTTGGCGAAGGTGTCCGCCTTTGATGAGTACGGCTTGGCAACCGGTTTTGAGGAGAGCCTCTCCGGCGCGATGCATATCGGCCTCGTTGTCGATGGATATGCCCGTGAGGAGGGAGGCCTCGTCGGTATTGGGCGTGATGAGGGTCGACCGGGTGAAGAGCAATTCTTTCATGGTCGGTACCATATCGTCTTCGTCGTATAACCGGTGGCCGCTGGTCGATACAAGCACGGGGTCGAGGATTGTGAATCGGGGGGAATATTTGTCCAGTATGTCAATGAGCGCCCTGATGTGGTGCGACGAGAAAAGCATACCTATTTTTACCGCGTCGCACACAATGTCGGAGAGTACGGCTTCGAGTTGTGCTTTTACGATATGGGGCGAGATAGCTTGTATTCCGGTTACACCACAGGTATTTTGCGCCGTAACGGCCGTAATGACAGACATTCCATATACGCCGAGTGCCGACATGGTTTTGAGGTCGGCTTGTATGCCGGCACCTCCGCTGCTGTCTGAGCCTGCAATAGTAAGGCAAGTGGGATAATGGTTGACCATATTCTCAGATTTTTATCGAGGAGTTCCGGAATATGGGTCAAAAGCTATTCGCGAGATATTTTGGTCTGCTCTCTCTATGAACAAATTCCTTCCCGGCATTACCCGGGCAGGTTCATAGGGTGTAATCTCAGCCATTCCGGCACCCCTTTTGTTTCTTCGACAAAAATAGTGAATAATATTTATTTTACGCTATCCTTGTCCGGAAAAATCGTATAAATATATACTTTTTCTCCGAAAAAAAGCGAGACACAAATCTCCCGATTTATGTCTCGCCGCACTTTACTGGAAAAAAGTCTGTATGTTGTTTATGTCTGAAAAAAAGTTCCTAATCTTCAAACTTTGTCGACATCGTATATATGTATCCGCCCAAATCTTGTTTCCATATAGAGGTAAATCCCGAGTGAGATTTGCTACGATAGAGCAGGGTGATGCTGGTAATATTCGACGGATAGGAGGGCAATTCAAACGAGTACCATTCGTCGCGTGTTTCTTCTGACCGTTCGGCACCTTCATAAGCGACGATTAGGGTATCAGTGGTCATGCCCGTGTAGCTGGGGTCAGTGGGAATGTTTTTCTGTATCAGTCGTATGTTGCCTTCTCCGGCAAAGAGGCGAACATTCATCGTCAGCATATTGGGCGAGATGTCGGTCTTGTTCGTGATAAAGGGCTTGGCTATGGCACGCAGTGTGTCGGTAGCCTTGAAGTCAAATTCAGCGGGTGTGCCAGCTGTATAGTCGCTTATACCCCATGTGGCGATGTTGGAGAAGGTGGCTTCGTAGATGCCTTTGGCTTCGGCATTGGCTGTCTGGTTGTCCCAGTCGATAGAGTAGTATACGATGGCACGGGCTATGCTGTCGTTCAACGTGGGTATGCCGGCTCCTGTGATGTTGAGATTTATCTCGTCCAGTCGTATACATGGGGTGTTGTGAAGGTTGAGTATGGTTCCCGTGCCATACGAGGTGGTCATGTTGCCTTTGTCGCCGAGGCAGCTGTTCAGGCTGCACAGTGAGAGTGTGGCGAAAACTGTAAACAGAAGTCCTTTTGTCATTTTTTTCATATCAATCGTTTTTTTCATATTTAAAATTTGGTTCTGAATCCCAGATGGAAGGCAAAGTTTACGGGCTTGTCTTTCCACAGGTTCTCTATATTTTTATTACCATTGTCGAAGAAATAGGCAACGGCCGGTTCGGCATAGAGGTCGAAGTGACGGGAGATGATGTAGCTGACTCCCAGTTTCAAGTGGGCCGACCATTGTACCCTCCGGTCTCTGATGTTTTCGGTGTAGGTACTGTATGCCAGCTGGCTATATGTGTCGTCGGTACGTCGTCCGTAGATATTGAAGTCCATCTGAGGACCGGCCGAGACGTAGAAGCTGAAAAGTTTCGTGTTGAAGAAGCGGTAGCGGGCCAGAAGCGGAATACCCAAGTAGTGCAGTTCCTGTTTGCCTTTGCGTTGCAGGGTCTCGGTTTTGTAGTCCGAACGCAACAACGTGTACACCAGTCCGCTCTCGATACCCCAGTGGGCACCGAACTGTTTCTCAAAGGTGATACCTATTGAGATGGGTACCTTGTGTTGGTATTTCAATATGGAGCTTTCGGCGGCATAGTAGAGGCTGCTTCTTGTCATGCGTGTATCCTGGGCATACTGGGTAGTCGATATGGCATTGGTGGAGGAGATACTCAATGCATACGAAGTTGAGCGTGCATCTGTCTGGTTGTGCCGGAAAGTGCTGTTCGAGGCGTAAAGCGTGTTTGAACCCGAGGCGGCATGCCGGAGGTGTGTTGCGGGAGCCGCCGTTTCATTTGCGGGGTTCCCGTCGCTTGTCGAGTTTTCTCTGTCCTGTTTGGGATTGGAGGCTGTTTCTTCCTCTGCGACATCGCTTGTTGTCTCTCTTTTATCGGCTTTTGGGTAGTTGGCCATTCTGTCTTGGCTGTAACCTTGTTGGGGGGAGAGTGCGCCATTGGCTGTGCTGCTTTCTGTATCGGCGAGTATAGCTCGTGTGTCGTCTGCCAGTCTTATGGCTTGATTTGTCTGGCCGGCCTTTATTGCGGGGCCGGCTGTTTCCCCCGTTGCTGCCGTGTCGGTGTTGCCTTTCTCGCTTCTCTGGTTATCAGCAGATTGAGGTTGTGCCGATGTTGAGGTTCCCGATGTTGCCGTTTGCCTGGCGACAATAGATTCGGGGGTGTCGGGCGACAGCAGTAGATAGCCCGACAGGAAGCAGGCCGAGACAAATGCGGCTGCCGCTGCGTAACGGGCATACTTCTTCCAGACAGGTACGCTCGGCTTCTGCCTCGGCAGCCGGCGTTCTATCTCTTCCCAAAGGCCTGAGGGTACGTCAACCTCGTGGTCTTTCAGTTTCGATTGTATGATTCTGTCTGTCTGTTTCATTTTTTGAGATTCCTTGCGGTCCTCTATATTTCATTCAAGCGTTTCTGTAACCATTTTTTTGCCCGGGTCAGCTGGGAGCGAGAGGTGCTCTCGGTGATGCCGAGCATCTGGCCTATTTCTTTGTGGTTGTATCCTTCGACCACGAACAGGTTAAATACGGTTCTGAACCCGGCCGGCAATTCGGCAACCAACTCCATCAACTCGTCGGCCGACATCTGTTCTATTGTCGACGTATCGATTTCCTGCATCGGCTCGTTGTCGTCAAGGTCGACCGTCTCGCGCAGTACATCGTTGCGCCGCAGATATTCCAATGCCGTGTTGACAAAAATTCTCCGTATCCACCCTTCAAATGAGCCGTTGCCCGTGTAGCTGCCGATTGCCGTAAAAACCTTGATAAATCCCTCCTGCATCAGGTCCTGTGCCGTATCGTAATCACGACCGTACCGCAAACACACCGCCATCATCTTGCGGGCATATTTGTCGTACAGGGCACGCTGCGCCTGAGGGTTGTTTTTTCTGCAATTGTCGATTAGCTCTTTTTCTGTCATACGGAGATGTGGCAGGGCTATTTTTGACAAGCAGCTATTAGTCAGATGTAGAAAACCGACTAATAGCTGCATGATGAAGTATTTTTTTGAGAGGATTTATCTCCTCTTGTGTTTTTTATGCTCTTTTTAATAGATTACGAGAGCTTGTGAATGACCAGTCCCGACCGCAGTTTGGGCTCGAACCATGTCGTTTTGGGCGGCATGATGTTTCCCGAGTCGGCGATGTCCATGAGTTGTTTCATCGATACGGGGTAGAGGGCGAGAGCTACTCTCATTTCGCCGTTGTCGACACGGCGTTTCAGCTCTTCAAGACCGCGTATTCCGCCCACGAAGTCGATGCGTTTGTCGCTGCGCAGGTCGTTGATGCCCAATATGTCGCGCAGGATAAGGTCCGACGAGATGGTTACATCGAGCACACCGATGGGGTCGTTGTCGTTGTAGGTGCCCGCTTTGGCGGTCAGCGAATACCATTCGCCGCTCAGGTAGAGCGAGAAGTTGTGCAGGGCACAGGGATGGTAAATTTCCGGACCTTTCTTCTCGACGGTGAAATTCTCGGCCAGCCGGGCGAGGAACTCTTCGTCGCTCAGTCCGTTGAGGTCTTTAACTACGCGGTTGTAGTCGATGATGTGCAACTGTGAGGCCGGGAAGCACACGGCCAAGAAGTAGTTGTACTCTTCGTCGCCGCGGTGGTGCGGGTTCTGACGGGCCTTTTCGGCGCCCACCAGTGCGGCGGCAGCGGTACGGTGGTGGCCGTCGGCGATGTAGAGGTAGGGTATGGCGGCAAAGAGTTCGGTGATGCGTTGTATGGTAGCCGGGTCGTTGATGAGCCAGAAGTGATGTCCGAATCCGTCGGGGGCGGTAAAGTCATATTCGGGTTCGCCCTTTACGGTTTCGGCCACGATGGCATCGAGTTCGGCATTGTCGGGGTAGGCAAAGAATACCGGTTCGATGTTGGCATTGTTGATGCGAACATGTTTCATGCGGTCTTCTTCTTTGTCGCGGCGGGTGAGTTCGTGTTTCTTGATGACGCCGTTGAGGTAGTCGTCGACATTGGCACATACCACCAGTCCGTATTGTGTACGGCCGTTCATGGTCTGGGCGTAGACGTAATATTTCTCGCTCGGGTCTTGTACCAGCCATCCTTTTTCCTGGAAGAGGTTGAATTGCTCGACGGCCTTGTCGTAGACTTTGGGGTCGTGTTCGTCGGTGCCCGGAGCAAAATTGATTTCGGGTTTTATGATGTGGTAGAGCGATTTCTCGTTACCGGCAGCCTCGGCGCGTGCTTCGTCCGAGTTGAGCACGTCATAGGGGCGAGAGGCGACCTCTTCGACCAGTTCGCGGGGCGGTCTTATTCCTTTGAAGGGTTTGATTTTTGCCATGGCAAGATGTTTTATAAATAAAAGAGGGTGAGCTATGACGCCGTAAGCGATAGTATCACCCTCTTTAAGTGGTTGGTGTTTCTTACTTGTTTACTCTGAATTTGTCGATGCCGTCTTTGAGGTAGCCTACCGATTGTTTGGCGGCGGCGATACCTGCATTGATATTGGCTTCGGCGGTCTGGGCACCCATTTTTTTAGGGGTGAAGAAGTAGCGGCCTTCGAGTTTTTCGGCAAAGGTGGCTGCATTGGAGGGAGCGATGTCGGAGATGTATTTGAAGTCGGCTCTCTCTTCCATCAGTTTCACCAGTTCTTCTTCGTCGATAACCTCCTTGCGGGCCGTGTTGATGAGTACGGCGCCTTTGGGCATCTGTTTCAGCAGGTTGTAGTTAATCGATTTTTTGGTCTCGTCGGTGGCGGGAATGTGCAGCGATACGAACTGACAGGTCTTGTAGAGTTCGTCAACGTTTTCTATGGGGTTCACACCGGCTTCGGCGATAACCGTCGAGGGGCAGTAGGGGTCGAAAGCGTAGACTTCCATGCCGAATCCTTTGGCTATGCGGGCTACGTTGCGGCCTACCTGTCCGAATGCGTGGATACCTAGTTTCTTGCCTTTCAGTTCGGTGCCCGATGTGCCGTTGTAGAAGTTGCGCACCATCATGACGGCCATACCGAAGACGAGCTCGGCTACTGCATTGGAGTTCTGGCCCGGGGTGTTCATGACACATACGTTGTGGGCCGTGGCTGCGGCCAGGTCGATATTGTCGTAGCCGGCTCCGGCACGTACTACGATTTTCAGGTTCTTGGCAGCGTCGAATACTTCGGCGTCGATAATGTCGCTGCGCACGATGATGCCGTCGACATCTTTCACGGCGTCGAGCAGTTTGGCCTTTTCGCCGTATTTTTCGAGGAGTACCAGCTCCATGCCGGCGCTTTCTACTTCTTTGCGAATGCCTTCTACCGCAACGGCGGCAAAGGGCTTATCTGTTGCTACTAATATTTTCATGATGGCAAAGATTAGTGTTTTCTTTCAAATTCCTGCATGGTGGCGATGAGGGCTTCAACGCTCGATTTGGGCAGGGCGTTGTAGAGCGATGCGCGGAATCCGCCTACCGAACGGTGTCCCTTGATACCTACCATACCTTGTTCGGCTGCAAACTTGGCAAATTCTTCTTCGAGTTCTTTGTATTCGTCGTTCATGACGAAGCATACGTTCATGATAGAGCGGTCTTCGGGTACGACAGTGCCGCGGAAGAGTTTGTTGCGGTCGATTTCGTCGTAGAGGAGGGCTGCTTTTTCGATGTTCATCTTTTCGAGTACTTTCACGCCACCCAATTCTTTATAGTATTTGAGGGTCTGCAAGGCGGCAAACACGGGCAGACAGGGAGGTGTGTTGAACATCGAACCTTTCTTGATGTGGGTGCGGTAGTCGAGCATCGTGGGTATGGCGCGGTCGACATGTCCCAAAGCCTCTTCGCGTACGATGGCGATGGTTACACCGGCAGGTGCGAGGTTCTTTTGGGCTCCGGCATAGATGATGTCGTATTTGGATACATCAACGGGGCGCGAGAAGATGTCGGACGACATGTCGGCAACCAGAGGTACTTTCACGTCGGGATCCTGACGCATTTCGGTTCCGAAGATGGTGTTGTTGGTCGTGATGTGGAAGTAGTCAGCGTCTTCGGGTACGGTGTAGTCTTTGGGGATATAGGTGAAGTTGGCCTCTTTCGACGATGCAACGACGTCGACTTCGCCGAAGAGTTTGGCCTCTTTAATGGCATTGACGGCCCACGTTCCCGTTTCCAGGTAAGCGGCTTTCTTTTTCAACAGGTTGAAAGGCACCATACAGAATTGCAGGCTGGCTCCACCGCCGAGGTATACAACGTCGTATCCGGCGGGTACGTCTAATAATTCTTTGACAAGAGCGCGGGCTTCGTCCATGACGGCCGAAAATTCTTTGCTTCGGTGTGAGATTTCCAGCAAAGAGAGTCCTGTTCCAGCAAAATCCAATACAGCGTCGGCTGTATTTTTAATGGTGTATTGGCTCAGAATAGAGGGGCCTGCATAAAAATTGTGCTTTTTCATTTTGTTTATTTTTTAATGTACTGATTCTCCAAAATTAGATTCCAAACGCGGGTTTTGAGGGAACAAATTTATGTTTTTTTTTGTCCTTTGCCAAGAAAATGTCAAATAAAAAGGCCGTAACAGAAACATATTTTCTTTTTTACGGCTGTTTTGGCATATCGGCTTTGCAAAAAGGTGTTTTTGCCTTTTCGTCGGTGTATGATGGCTATTTATATTTATCTCCCCACAGGTTGCGCAGATGTTCTTTGTGCCGCTCTTCGGCTGCGTTGGGCTGGGGGTGCCACAGCGATTTATTTTTAATGGCGTCGGGCAGGTATTGCTGCTTGACGAAATGCCCCTCGAAATCATGGGCATAAAGATATTTCTTGCCATAGCCCAACTCTTTCATCAAAGCCGTGGGGGCATTGCGCAGGTGGAGGGGGACAGGCAGGTTGCCGGTCTGTTCGACGCAGGCGAGGGCGTCGTTGATGGCTTTGTAGGCTGAGTTGCTCTTGGGGCTGCATGCCAGATATACGGCAGCTTCGGCCAGGGCGATGCGGCCTTCGGGCCACCCGATGTTTTGTACGGCTTCGAAAGCTGCGTTGGCGATGAGAAGGGCGTTGGGGTTGGCCAGACCTATGTCTTCCGAGGCCGAGATGACCAGCCGTCGTGCAATGAATTTGGGGTCCTCTCCGCCGGCTACCATACGGGCTAGCCAGTAGATGGCTCCGTCGGGGT
This sequence comes from uncultured Bacteroidales bacterium, assembly GCA_944325415.1. Taxonomy (GTDB): domain Bacteria; phylum Bacteroidota; class Bacteroidia; order Bacteroidales; family UBA11471; genus Caccoplasma. The sequence goes on from CALUZW010000014.1 coordinate 53,956, forward strand.
CGCTGCCGCGTATCGACTTGATGAAGGCCGAGATGATGTCGTAGTGCATTTCTCCCCCCTTGTCGTAGGCCATGGGGTTTTGCTGCAACCGGTCGGTTACGACGGTGTCGTCGATGACGAGGGGTTCATCGGCGGGGGTGGCGTTGGCTATGAGGTCGATGATGTTGAGCAGTTTGCGGGCGTCGCCGCCGGCGTAGCGGAAGAGTGCTGTGGTCTCTTTGATGTCGATGCGCCGCTTTTGCAGTTCTTTGTCGGTGTGTATGGCCCGGTCGAGGAGTTGTTGCAGATGCTGGGCGTCGAGCGATTTGAGTACATAGACCTGGCAGCGGGAAAGCAGCGGGCGTATCACTTCGAACGACGGATTCTCTGTTGTGGCTCCGATGAGGGTGACGGTACCGTTTTCTACGGCACCGAGCAAAGAGTCTTGCTGCGACTTGTTGAAACGGTGTATTTCGTCGATGAACAGAATGGGGCGGCTTTGTTGGAAGAATCCGTTGCTCTTGCATTTGTCGAGGACTTCGCGCACCTCTTTCACGCCCGAGTGTATGGCACTCAGGGTGTAGAACGGGGTTTTGAGCTGGACGGCAATAATATGGGCCAGCGTGGTCTTGCCGACACCGGGAGGTCCCCATAATATAAATGAGGATACCTCTCCGCTGTCTATCATTCGGCGTAGAACGGCGCCTTTCCCCACAAGATGTTCCTGCCCGATGTAGTCATCGAGTGTCCTTGGACGCAGTCGTTCGGCTAATGGCGGTAGCATGGAGCTTTCGGGGGTATGGCGTCTGTCGGGGTGTGATTAGTCGTTGTCGGTGTAGCGTTCGATGGTCTGTGCGCGGTCGGGACCCACCGATACGATTTTGATGCGTACACCCAGTTCCTCTTCGAGGAAGGTGAGGTAGGCGTTGAACTCTTCGGGGAATTCGTCTTCGCTCTGCATGTGGGTCATGTCGCATTTCCAGCCGGGGAATTCCACATATACGGGTTCGATTTTGTCGTCGATTTCGAAGGGGAATTCGTCGGTCTCCTTGCCATCGATGCGGTAAGCAACGCACGCCTTGATGGTTTCGAAGGTGTCGAGTACGTCGCTCTTCATCATGATGAGGTCGGTAACACCGTCGATCATGATGGCATATTTCAGGGCGACAAGGTCTATCCAGCCGCAGCGGCGTTCGCGTCCGGTAACGGCACCGTATTCATGACCGATGTCGCGGATTTTCTTTCCGGTTTCGTCGAACAGCTCCGTGGGGAACGGACCACTGCCCACGCGGGTGCAGTAGGCTTTGAATATACCATATACTTTGCCGATGCGGCCGGGGGCTACACCCAGGCCTGTGCAGGCTCCGGCACAGATGGTGTTGGAAGAGGTAACAAACGGGTAGGAACCGAAATCGACGTCGAGCAGGGTTCCTTGGGCACCTTCGGCCAGTACCGACTTGTCGTCTTTCAACAGTTTGTTGATTTCGTGTTCGCTGTCGATGAAACGGAACTGTTTCAGGTAGTCGAGCGAGGCAAACCATTGGGCTTCGAGCTCGGCAATGTCGTAGGTGTAGTGGAGTGATTGTAGTATGGCTTCGTGGCGGGCCTTTGCCTTGGCATATTTCTCTTCAAAGTTGTGCAGCAGGTCTCCTACACGCAGTCCGTTGCGGCTCACCTTGTCGGTATAGGTGGGGCCGATACCTTTGCCGGTGGTGCCTATTTTCCCGGCACCCTTGGCGGCTTCATAGGCGGCGTCGAGCATACGGTGGGTGGGGAGTATGAGGTGTGCCTTTTTCGAGATATAGAGCTGGCGGGTGATGTCGTGTCCGCTGGCGGCCAGTGCTTCGGCTTCCTGCTTGAAGAGTACGGGGTCGAGTACGACACCGTTGCCGATGATGTTGATTTTGCCGCCCTGGAATATGCCCGAGGGTATGGAGCGGAGCACATATTTCTCGCCGTTGAATTCCAGCGTATGGCCGGCATTCGGGCCGCCCTGGAAACGGGTGATGACGTCGTATTTCGGAGTGAGAACATCGACGACTTTGCCTTTGCCTTCGTCGCCCCATTGCAATCCTAATAATACATCTACTGATTTCATAATTTAGGGAGTGTGGTTATTTTTGTTGTTATTGTTTGTTTTCTTTTTCGCTGTTTTTCCGGCGGAGCCCTTTGCGTTCGGCCTGCATGCAGGAGGAGCATATGCCGTAGACGTAGAGGGCGTAGTAGGCCGTGGTGAACCGTGCAAATTTCTTCTGTGAAAGCACTTCGAGCAGTTTGGGGTCTTTCACCTCTCTTATTTTCCCGCAGCGGGTGCAGATGAGGTGGTGATGATTGGCCATGTTGTACGATTTCTCATACTGGGCTGGGTGGTTGCCAAACTGATGTTTGCGCACCAGTCCTGCGTCGACCAGCAGATCTACGGTGTTGTATACCGTGGCTCGGCTTACCCGATATTCGCTCTCCGACATCATTTCGTGCAGCAAGTCGACATCGAAATGTTCGCTTGTTGCATATATCTTGTCCAATATGGCATATCGCTCGGGCGTCTTTCGCAGCTTCTTCGCTTCCAGATATTGAGACAGTTTTTGTCGTACGATTTCTCGGGTTTTCTCCTCAATCATGGCTCTTATGGTTGTGCCAAACGAGGCAAAGATAATGAATAAAACCGAAATATGGTGTGCGAAAGGGGAGATAGTTGCGATTAACGTGTAATGTTTTTCGCGACAGGGTGGTGTTCCTGTCGCGTTTGCCTGACAAGGTGGTGCGGGCTCTTTATTCTCCTTGCAGAAACCGGCACTCTTCGTCGATGTCGGCAAGGAGTGCCCGGCGGGTGTCGGGTACCTCGGCGGTCGATATACGCTGTTGTATTTCGGCTGCTCTCTGTGGCGATACGGCTGCCAGACGTTTCATGCAGCCAGTTGCTGCGGCCAGTAGATGGGCGGGAGCCGTGCCGCGCACGAGGTCGATATAGTCCGAGATGAGGTGCCGCGCCTCTTCGTCAGTCGGTGTGTATTTCTGTGCCAGCAGTCGGCTCCATAACTGGTAGCCGGTATAGCGGGTCAGCTCGTCGTCGGCAGTGGTACAGTCAGCCGCCAGTTGTGCTGCGCCGGCGATGCGGGAGAAAAGGTTCATGCAACACAGGTCGGCCACTTCGGTATAGGGAATTGTGCCTACCCATTGCCGTGCCGTCTCTACCTCCATATCTTCGGCCGGGTATAGCCAGGTGGCCAGCAGTTTCGATTCGCGTACGGGCTCTTCCCACAACCGTTGGGCCAAAGCCTTGTCGGGGGTAACTGTCGAGGCAATCCGTTTGAGCAAGGGAAGCGTGAGCCCGAAGTTGACCCGATAGTCCATGCCTTTTTCGCGCATGCTGGCGGCGACGATGCCGTTCATGGCTTTGCGGAATTGTCGTTTTATCTCTCTTATCTGTTCGTCGGTCGATGTCGGTGTGAGCATGGCAGAAAATTTTTAGAAAGGCACGTTATCGTCCTGCTGGTTCAGAAAATCGGTGTTGGGGCTCAGCGCACCGGCATTGTCGGTCGGCAGCTGGCTGTTGTCGCGTTTCCGGTTTATTTTAGAGGGAATGACCGTATCGTCTTTCAGGTTCTGGAAGCGGGCCAGTTCGCCGCGGAAGCGCAGTCGCACGTCGCCCACGGCACCGTTACGGTGCTTGGCTATGATGATTTCGGCCAGGCCCACAAGAGAGTTGCCTTTGGCGTCTTCGGTAATTTTGTAATACTCGGGGCGGTGTATGAAGCATACCATGTCGGCGTCCTGCTCGATGGCTCCCGATTCGCGCAGGTCGGCCAGTTGCGGACGCTTGCCCTCCTCGCCGGTACGGGTTTCGACACCACGGTTGAGCTGCGACAGGGCGATGATGGGAATGTTCAGCTCCTTGGCGAGACCTTTGAGCGAGCGTGAGATGGTACTTACCTCCTGTTCGCGGCTGCCGAAGTTCATGCCACTGGCGTTCATCAGTTGCAGGTAGTCGATGATAATCATCTTTATGCCGTGTTCGCGTACCAGCCGGCGGGCCTTGGTGCGCAGTTCAAAGACCGAGAGACTGGGGGTATCGTCGATGAAGATGGGGGCGTCGTAGAGGTCGTTGATTTTGGCGTTCAGCTGCTCCCATTCGTGGGGCGCGAGTTGGCCACTCTTGATTTTCTCGCCCGGTATCTCGCAGGTGTTGATGATGAGACGGTTGACAAGTTGCACGTTCGACATTTCGAGTGAGAAGATGGCCACCGGCGTATTGTAGTTGATGGCCATGTTCTTGGCCATGGAGAGTACAAATGCCGTCTTACCCATGGCCGGACGGGCCGCAATGATGATGAGGTCGGAGTTCTGCCAGCCCGAGGTCATTTTGTCGAGGTCGGTAAATCCCGATTGCAGACCGCTCAATCCGTCTTTTCGGTTCGATGCGATTTCGAGAATGTGCAGGGCCTCGTTGATGACGGGATTGATTTGGGTAACATCTTTTTTGACGTTGCGCTGGGAGATTTCGAAAAGCTGACCTTCAGCTTCCTGCATCAGGTCGTCGACGTCGTAGGTCTCTTCATAGGCCTTGGCCTGAATCTCTCCGGTGAAGCGTATCAGTTCGCGGGCCAGGTATTTCTGGGCGATGATGCGGGCGTGAAACTCGATGTTGGCTGCCGACGATACCCGGCTGGTCAGTTCGGTGATGACATATTCGCCGCCCACCTCTTCGAGTTTTCCGTTGCGCCGGAGCTGTTCGCACACGGTGAGCATATCGATGGGTTCCTGTTTCATGGCCAGGTCGACGATAGCCGTGAAAATAAGCTGGTGCTTATATTCGTAGAAACACTCGGGTTTCAATATGTCGCTGATGATGGAGTAGGCGTCTTTTTCGAGCATGAGGGCTCCCAAAACGGCCTCTTCGAGATCGCGGGCCTGAGGTTGTATCTTGCCCATGTCGGTCATGGGCGAGAGGGCCGGGCTTTTCTTGCGTGCGGGAGTTTTACGTCCGGATATGATTTCCATGTCTTTGTACTATGCGGTCATTGTTTTGAGGGTACAAATATAGTGAAAGGCGAGAGCAGAGGCAAGGGAAGAAAACAAAGTTTTCGTTCCCGAGCTATGCCGAGCCGCCTCCTGTATTCTGAAAATATAGTGAAAGGCGAGAGCAGAGGCAAGGGAAGAAAACAAAGTTTTCGTTCCCGAGC
>CALUZW010000015.1 GCA_944325415.1 uncultured Bacteroidales bacterium
TAGTTGGCGAGCGAAACGGCAACGTTTGCTTCACCACCGCCGAAGGTAGCGGTAAATTCTTTGGCTTGTGAAAAACGAAGATAACCGGGAGTTGCCAGACGCAACATGATTTCACCGAAGGTAACAACTTTTTTGCTCATAGCAGTTTGTCTTTTTTTGCTCAGAAAAATCTGAAAAATATATGTATGTGTGAATCAGTCTACAAAGATATTTGTTTTTCTTGGAAATAATAAATATCTAACAAAAAAACTTATAAATACTCACGATTTTGGCACCTGTACTCACTCTTTTGTCCGGGAGTGGTCGATATATTTTTTTACGGTCTTGAAAAGATTTGAGGCAAAGACAAAGTTGTTCAGTTTCTCGTTGGTCGAGGTGAACAGGTCGTCTTTGTTTCCAACCCACTCCTTTTGACCCTGGTTGAGGAAAATGATGTTTTCGCCGATGCCGAGCACCGAGCTCATGTCGTGGGTATTGATGATGGTGGTGATGTTGTATTCGCGTGTGATGTCGCGTATCAGTTCGTCGATGAGTATCGATGTCTGCGGGTCAAGGCCCGAGTTGGGTTCGTCGCAGAAGAGGTATTTGGGGTTGAGGGCGATGGCGCGGGCTATGGCTACACGCTTCTGCATACCGCCGCTTATCTCCGAGGGGTATTGCTTGTCGGCACCCGACAGGTTGACGCGCTCGATGCAGAAACGGGCCCGCTTTTCCCGCTCGGCAGCCGACTGGCGGGTGAACATTTTCAGCGGAAACATGACATTTTCGAGTACCGTGAGCGAGTCGAACAGGGCCGACCCCTGAAACAGCATGCCTATCTCGCTGCGCAATGTCTTTATCTCGGCCGGATTCATACGCAGAAAATCTTTGCCGTCGTAGAGCACTTCGCCCGAGTCGGGGCGCAGCAGGCCTACGATTGATTTCATCAGTACGGTCTTTCCCGAGCCGCTTTTCCCGATGATGAGATTGGTCTTCCCGTCGAAAAACTGGGCCGAGATGTCATTCAAGATGGAACGGCCGTCGAATGACTTGGAAATGTGTTTTACCTCTATCATTGTAAAAGCAGTTTAGTGAGTATGACATCGAGCAGGAGTATCATGACACTGCTCACTACCACCGAGTCGGTACTGGCTTTTCCCACTTCGAGCGCACCGCCTTTCACCCGGTAGCCGAAGTAGGAGGCCACGCTGCTGATGATGAAGGCAAAGAAGAGCGACTTGATGATGGTGTACCAGATATAGTACTCGATGAAGTAGGATTGTAGTCCGTAGATGTAGCGCGAGGCCGGAATGATGTCGGTAAACGAGGCGACGACATAGCCGCCGAAGAGTCCCGAGAACATGCTGAACACCACCAGCACGGGGATAAACACGACCATGGCTGTGATTTTGGGCAAGATGAGGTAGTTGGCCGAGTTCACTCCCATGATGTCGAGGGCGTCGATTTGCTCGGTAACCCGCATGGTGCCTATCTCGGAGGCGATGTTCGAACCGATTTTTCCGGCCAGCAGCAGACACATGATTGACGACGAAAATTCGAGCAGCAGCGTGTCGCGGGTAACGAGTCCCACGGTATAGGCCGGCAGCAGCGGAGAGGAGACGTTGAGCTGTGTCTGTATGGTAATGACCGCACCGATGAAGAGCGATATGGTTACGACGATGGCAATGGAGTCGATGACGAGCATATAGGCTTCGTCTTTGAACCGTCGGAAAAATTCGCTCCACCGGTCGGGCGTGGAGAAAATTTTTCCCAGCAGTAAAATATAGTCGCCGAACCGGTGCAGCGATCGAAAAAGCATCTTCATAAAAATGTGCATTTTAGCCGCTCCCGCAGAAACTCTCTGCCGGAAGTCGTTGCAAACTTACCAAAAGTTGCCCGAATATGCGAATAAAATCAGAAGAAATACTCCCTCCTTATCCGATAATAACGTTGTTAAGTGCGTATAATTGAAACGAAGCGTTGGGCAATATATATTTTAAATGTATCTTGACCATTGTCCCATCTTCGGAATAGATATCTGCGATATTGGAGTCGGGATTTCGTATAGGAGAGGGGATGTGCGTGTGGGCTTTCGGTGCGATATTGAAGGCGCGTGTATGGAATTGAATATATGAGAATTTACTATCCGTAAAAATGGTAGTTTTTACCGGATTTGGGATAGGTGGTTGTTGGGGAAATGAATCTATTTTTGCATCATACCGAGTAGATAAGAACTTCTCGGATGTAAACACAACCGGCAATCAGATATGAAAAAAATCTTATTTCTCACTTGGGCACTGCTGGCTATGACCGGAGCAGGAGCCGCGAATCGACAACTTTCAGAAAAATCTACGACTATGAGCAAATTGGCTAATGACACCCGCGTGTTTGCCATTGATCCTGCCATCGATGTGCAAGGGGTGCGTTTTAAAAATCGTTTCGGTATCGAACTGGCAGCACATCTCTATCTGCCGAAGGATTTTGATTCTTCGAAAAAATATGCAGCCATAGCTGTGAGCGGACCTTTTGGCGCGGTTAAGGAGCAGTCGTCGGGACTGTATGCGCAAGAGATGGCGCGTCGTGGTTTTGTGGCGATGGCGTTCGACCCCTCGTTTACGGGTGAGAGCAGCGGCGAGCCGCGATATGTAGCTTCGCCCGATATCAACACCGAGGATTTTTCGGCGGCTGTCGATTTCCTCTCGTTGCTCGATTTTGTCGATGCCGGGCGCATCGGCATCATCGGCATCTGTGGCTGGGGAGGATTGGCGTTGAATGCTGCGGCCATTGATACCCGCATTAAGGCCACGGTTACTTCGACCATGTACAATATGAGTCGGGTAAATGCCAACGGCTATTTCGATGCCATGGATGCCGATGCCCGCTATGAGATGAAAAAGCAGCTCAATGCCCAACGGCTGGAAGATGCCCGCAACGGTGTCTATGCTCTGGCCGGAGGCGTAGCCGATGTTTTGCCCGATGATGCCCCTTGGTTTGTCAAGGATTATCATGCCTATTACAAGACACCGCGGGGGTATCACCCTCGTTCGCTCAACTCCAATGGCGGCTGGAACAAGACCTCGGCGCTCTCGTTTATCAACACGCCTCAGTTGGCTTACAGCGACGAGATACGCAGTGCCGTACTCATGATTCACGGCGAGAAGGCCCATTCGCGTTATTTCAGTGAAGATGCGTTCAAGAAACTGACCGGCGACAACAAGGAGCTTCTGATTATTCCCGGAGCCAGTCATGTCGACCTCTATGACAATTTCGAGAAAATACCTTTTAACAAGATAGAAACTTTTTTTGATACGTTTCTTAAATAATACCGGCTCGGGCCGGCGGGTGCGGCTCATTCATTAGTATTATGTGTATTATGGTGTGTGCTGGGCCGCACATTTTATTGAAGGAGTTGCTCTCGAAGAAGACGAGGGCAACTCCTTTCCGTTAGGACGCGGGGTGATTATTCCCGATTAGATACTTTTCCCGTTCTCTTGCGTGTGCCTTTTGTAGGGTCGGGTCTCGGCCGTTGTCGGGCACCACGGCAGAAAAAAAATGTGAATCGTGCGGCATTTCGGCGAAAATCGTTACCTTTGTCTCCCATGAAAATCTTCGCTTCCATAAAGCCTCTTTTTCATCGTCCGAAGGTGAGTCTGCCTTCGCCCGAAGAGATGGAACATCTTGCCACCGAAGGCAAGATGGTGCTTCGTACCGAAGACCTGGTCAAGAAATATGGCCAGCGCACGGTTGCCAATCATGTATCCATCAATGTGCGCCAAGGCGAGATTGTGGGACTTCTGGGCCCCAATGGTGCCGGAAAGACGACCACCTTCTACATGACTACGGGGTTGATTACGCCCAACGAAGGGCGCATCTTTCTCAACGACCTCGACATTACCACATTTCCCGTCTACCGGCGGGCGCAATATGGTATCGGCTATTTGGCACAGGAGGCGTCGGTATTCCGCAAGCTCTCGGTCGAAGACAATCTCATCGCTGTCTTGCAGATGACCGGCAAGAGCAAGGAGTATCAGAAAGAGAAACTCGAAAGTCTTATCGCCGAGTTCCGCCTCGAAAAGGTGCGCAAGAACCTGGGAGACCGTTTGTCGGGTGGTGAGCGTCGACGCACCGAGATAGCCCGCTGTCTGGCCATCGACCCCAAGTTCATTATGCTCGACGAGCCCTTTGCCGGGGTCGACCCCATTGCCGTAGAAGATATTCAGTATATCGTCTATAAGTTAAAGGAGAAAAACATCGGTATTCTCATTACCGACCACAATGCTCCCGAAACATTGAGTATTACCGATCGTGCCTATCTGCTCTTCGAGGGGAAGATTCTTTTCCAGGGCACCTCGGAGGAGCTGGCCTCCAATCCCGTGGTGCGGGAAAAATATTTGGGACGTAATTTTATTTTCCACCGCAAGAAGTTCGACCATCTCGAAGGCAAGTAATCTGTTGCACAAAGCCTCCGAGAGGGGCGTTTACATATCCTTTTATATCGAAAGCCTTACAGCGTGAGTTGTCGGCTTTCGATATTTTTTTGTCGGAGAAGCCGGTAGCGCAGCACCCCGATGGTGAATATCGTCAGTATGACTCCGCCTACCACCCAAGCTATATCTTCGCCTGTCGTGCCAAGGGTGTCGATGAAGCTCTCTTCTCCGGCCCTTTGCTGTATATATGCGCCTGCGACCGAAAAACTGTTGTTGAGTGCATGGGCGATAATCGGCAGCCAGATGTTGCCCGACCACACGAGCAGGTATCCGAAGAACGCTCCCAGCAGCATACGGGGCACAAATCCGTAGAATTGAAAGTGGACAGCGCTGAAAATCACGGCCGTTATCCACACGGCTATATGCGGGTTGTTGAACTTGTCGAGGAAAAGACGTTGCAGGACACCTCTGAACACAAATTCTTCGCCGATGCCGGTGAGTACTCCCACAATCAATATCATGATGATGAGGTCGACCCCGTTCGACATTTGCAGCATCTGCTCGGTCATTGCCTGCGCGCTTGCCTCCTGAGCCTTCAACCACGCTTCGATGCCGGCGAGCGACTCGGGTAGTACAATCGACTCGTTCCATTCGATAAGAAGGTTCATGGCCGGAATGGCAAAGAGCAGACACAGCACGATGCCGGCTATGGCTCCGGCTTTGGGGGTATGGTCGGCTTGCAGGTACCGGATGGCCCGGCCGCTGAAAAGGTGGGCTGCACACAGTGCCGGCAGGATAAAGAGCAGCAGGTCTTGTATGGTGAGGGCAATGCGGGTGAGTGTGAGACCGGAGGTTGTCAGACTGAAAAATATCGTAACGAGCGACGTAAGGCAGAAACACAGCAACTCGATGCCGATAAAAATCAGGAACTTGGCCGAGAAGGAGGCGTTGGAGTAGAGGTTGCGGAAAAGTTTCATGGCAGGGGCTATGAAGGGTGGTAGGTAGTAATGACGATGGCGGCTATGAGCAACAGGGTAAACCACAGCTGGTTGCGTGCCGTAGCTCCCAATACGGGGTTGAGGGCGCGCCCCGAGAGACGGGCCAGTTTGCGGTAGCTGTTCAGGTGCAGATACAGATAGGCGAGAGGCAATATTATTCCGGCCGGCCATGAGGCTATCCACCAGGCGGCAACCAGCCCAACTGCCAGAATACCGTTGATGAGGTAGGCCGTGCGGGCAGCTTTGCGGCCAAAGAGTACGACCGTCGTGTGTTTGCCGGCAGCACGGTCGTCGTCGACATCGCGGTAATTGTTTACAATCAGTATATTGACCGACAGCAACCCTGTGGCGGCGCTGCACAGGAATACATCGGTGTCGAACGACAGCGCTTGCACATAGTAGGAGAGGTTGACGGCCACGAGACCGAAAAATACCCACACCGTGAGGTCGCCCAATCCGTGATAGGAGAGCGGGTAGGGGCCGGCCGAGTAGGCCAGTGCGGCGATGGCGATGACGACACCGGCACCAATCAGCCACCATCCGCCCACGGGAATGAGCAGGCAACCCAGCAGGCAGGCCACGCCCAATGTGGCGGCCGTGGCCGCAAGCATGGCCCGGGGAGAGATGTCGCCTGCTGCTACGGCGCGGCGCGGCCCTACGCGGTCGGCCTTGTCGCTGCCTTTACGGTAGTCGAAATAGTCGTTGCCGAAATTCGATGCAATCTGGGCCAGCAGTGCAAAGAAGAAGCATATCGTGGCGATGCCCCAGTGGGCCTTCCCGTGAGCCCAGGCCAGGGCCGTGGCCAGTAACACGGGGCTTACCGAGGTAGCCCATGTGCGAGGACGGGCGGCTTCAATCCATATTTTGAGACGGTTGGCCTGAGCGTGTTTCATGTCGGGTTGAAAAGATTTTCCCAAAAGTACAGATTTTATGCCGAACCCCGAGCCGGCAAGATGAAATTTTTTCCTACATTTGACACAAATTTGATTCTCTCATTTAAATAGGAAAAATATGTTTTCAGGAATAGTAGAAGAGGCCGCTCCCGTAGTGGCATTGCGTCGCGAACAAGGTAATCTGCACCTGACGTTGTCGTGCAGTTTTGCCTCGGAACTGAAAATCGACCAGAGTGTGGCTCATAATGGAGTGTGCCTGACCGTGGTGAGTCTCGACGGCGATACCTATACGGTGACGGCGATACAGGAGACGCTCGACCGTAGCAATCTGGGCCTTCTGAAAGTGGGCGACAAGGTCAATCTCGAACGCAGCATGCTCATGAACGGACGCCTCGACGGCCACATCGTGCAGGGCCATGTCGACTGTACGGCGCGCTGCACCCGTGTCGAAGAGGCCGACGGAAGCTGGTATTACACCTTTGTCTACACCTCCTCTCCCGAAATGGTGCGTGAGGGTTATACCACCGTAGAGAAGGGTTCCATTACGGTCAATGGCGTGAGTCTTACCGTGTGCAATTCGCAGCCCGGCAGTTTTCAGGTAGCCATCATACCCTATACCTACGAACATACCAACTTCCACCAGATTGTCGAGGGTAGTGTCGTGAATCTCGAATTCGACATCATAGGCAAATACATCAGCCGCATCATGACCTACGGAAAATAATCGGCCTCAAAAGAGTGTATTATGGAACGCTTTCTTGAACTGGCGGCCCGTCGCCAAAGCGACCGTCGCTTCGATGCCGACCGGCCGGTGGAGCCGGAGAAGATAGCCCATATCGTGGAGGCAGCCCGGCTGGCCCCTTCGGCCTGTAACTCGCAGCCGTGGCATTTTGTTGTCGTCGACGACCCCGATACCAAGAACCGGGTGGCCGATGCCGCCGCCAGTCGGGTGCTGGGTATGAACCACTTTACCAAACAGGCACCCGTGCATCTGCTCATTGTCGAGGAATCGGGCAATCTTACATCGACTTTTGGCGGTTGGGTCAAGAGCAAGCATTTCCCGCATATCGACATAGGCATCGCCGCTGCCCACATTGCATTGGCAGCAGCCGATGAGGGTCTGGGCTCGTGCATTGTCGGCTGGTTCGACGAGGCGGCGGTGCGTAAAGTCCTGGGAATCCCCTCGGGAAAGCGCGTGTTGCTCGATATTGTTATCGGTTATTCGACCGACCCCTTGCGGGAGAAGTCGCGTCGTGCGCTGGCGCAGGTTGCCTCGCACAACCGATATGATGTGCCCTATGACGAATAATCGGGCAAACCCTTTGTGGGGCAGCTTTTTTACTTTATTTTTGCAAAGAAATTCATAAACTATGAGCGACCAACGTTATAATCTGCGAGGCGTCTCGGCCTCGAAAGAAGATGTGCACAATGCCATCAAGAACATCGACAAGGGGATATACCCGAAAGCCTTCTGCAAAATCATACCCGATATTCTGGGCGGAGACCCGCTCTATTGCAACATCATGCACGCCGATGGCGCCGGTACGAAATCGTCTCTGGCCTACATGTACTGGCGTGAGACGGGCGACCTCTCGGTGTGGAAAGGCATTGCACAAGATGCTCTGATTATGAACATCGACGACCTGCTCTGTGTAGGTGCCACCGACAATATTCTGGTCTCTTCGACCATCGGTCGCAACAAGCTGCTTGTACCGGGCGAAGTAATTTCGGCCATTATCAACGGTACCGATGAACTGCTGGCCGAGTTGCGCGACATGGGGGTGGGCGTCTATGCTACCGGCGGTGAGACGGCCGATGTGGGCGACCTGGTGCGCACCATCATCGTCGACAGTACCGTTACCTGCCGCATGAAACGCAGCGACGTTATCGACAATGCGCACATACGTCCCGGCGATGTGATTGTAGGTATGGCATCGTATGGGCAGGCAACCTATGAAAAATCCTATAACGGAGGCATGGGCAGCAACGGACTTACCTCGGCCCGTCATGATGTTTTTGCCAAATACCTGGCCGAAAAGTATCCCGAGAGTTATGATGCTGCCGTACCCGATGAATTGGTCTATTCAGGACAGATGCGCTTGACCGATGCCATCGAAGGGCTCGGTATCGATGCCGGCAAACTGGTACTTTCGCCTACACGCACGTATGCACCTGTCATCAAGAAAGTCCTCGACGAGTTACGTCCCCATATACATGGTATGGTACACTGCTCGGGGGGAGCGCAGACCAAGGTGATGCACTTTGTGGAGAACATGAAGGTGGTGAAGAACAACCTCTTCCCCGTACCCCCGCTTTTCCGCCTCATTCGCGAACAGTCGGGTACCGATTGGCAGGAGATGTACAAGGTATTCAACATGGGGCATCGCATGGAGGTGTATCTCGCACCCGAATATGCCCAGACGGTTATCGACATTACCCGTTCGTTCGGTATCGACGCTCAGGTGGTGGGCTATGTGGATTCTGCCGAGAAGAACCAGCTCGTCATCGAATCGGAGTTCGGACATTTTGAATATTGAATATAGTCGGGGGGAGGCGCGAGCGTTTCTTCTCCCGGGTTATTTTGAACAAGAAAGGCGTCGCCGGAATCCCGGCGACGCCTTTCTTGTTGTTTTTTTCGATGGTCGGTGTTACGGCTGGACGGTGATGCGTTTGGAATATTCCACCGTGCCGTCGGAGTAGGTCTCTTTCAGAATCGTTACACCGTGGGCCGGAGCTTGCAGCGGTGTGCCGTTGATGGAGAAATATTCGGTGCGTACCGGTGTGCGCAGACTTTCTGTGGCTTGGATTGCACTCGGCTCGTCGGGGACGACCTCACCCAGCTGGTACACTTCGGCCGCTGCCAGCAGGAAACAATCGATGCCGAAATCTTCAAAGTCGGGAACATGCGTGCGTGTTACCGGTTGTCCGTCTTCGGGCTTGGAGCCGGTGCCCTGCACATAGCCCAGGAAACCGTCGTCGGCCACCGCTCTATGACACAAGGCATTCCAACCTTTCACCACGTGTGGCATATAGGTGGTGCTGTCGAGAATACCGCTGCGTATGCCGTAGGCCATGCCGGCCACGAAAAGCGCCGTACCCGAGGTCTCGGGCCCTTCGGCCTCGGCCGACCCGTAGTTGGTAGGAGCCGCCAGGCTTACCGGCCAGAAGCCGTCTTCACGCTGGCAGGCTGCCAGAGCCTCCGACATGGCTGTGAAATCGGCAATATACTGCTCCTTGTGGCACACTGTATCGGGGGCGTATTGCAGAACGCGCATCAACGCCGTGTAGACCCAGCCGTTGCCTCGCGACCAGTAACAGGACTTGTCGGTCTCGACCTTGTCGGTATAGGGCGGGTCAAACTGGTAATCACGGTACCACAGTCCGTCGTTTTCGTTAAACAGGGGAGAGCCTTTCCCTTTACCCGTACTCGATTGCCCGGCATCGCCGTGCTTGTCGCGGGTGAACATATACATCTTATACATGTATTCAAAGTAGCGTTCGTCTTTTTCGAGGCTACCCAGTTGGGCATAGATGGGCATGGCCATGTGTATGGCGTCGATCCAGTACCAGTCGTTGATTGATTGACGCTCATACATCAGGTAGTTGATGTGTTCGGTGATGTGTTGCTTGCGTATGGTCTGTGTCGTATCGAGCATGTACATGTCGATATAGGCCATGCCGCAGCAGTGGTAGTCGGCGTTGGTGGGAGCGCTAGTGTCGTTTGAAATCCATTTGTGGAAATCACCCCACTCCTGGGTGTAGTCATACCATCGTTCGACCGGTGTCTGCCGGTACATGGCCATCAGTCCCTCGTAGTAGACGCCCCGGGTCCAGATGCGGCTGTTGCGTTTCTTCCCGCCTACAAAGGAGTTAGCCGTAGGGTCGGGATAGGTGCGCATGAAATAGTCGTTCACCAGCGAAGCGTAGTAGAAGGTTGAGTCGCACGACATGAGCCGTTGCGGGTCGTAGGTTGTTGTCTCGTCCGAGGCGGTTGCAGCAGTCGCGCCGCAGAAAATTGCCAAGGCTAAAAGGATAGATCTGTATTTAATCATGGTTAAAATTTTAGGCCTCTAAAAATACACATAAATATTGTATGAATGTCGAATTTTCCGTGAAATATAAGGCGTAAATCAAAAAGAAGCCCGAAAACTCGTGAAAGAATCAAAAAAAACGGCTGTTGCGGAAAAATAATGAGGGGTAGAGTATGAATTATCGTTTTTTTTCATACTTTTGTAGGTAAAAACATTGAAATAATGTTGGATTCTCGCGTGGAACATATTAATGCGACGCTCTCGGAATTGGTCGATCTGATGCAACTTGTAACGAAAAGTTACCCCGAAGTGCCGGCCATTTTATATAAAATAGCCTTGGAAAAAGGTGAGGCCTTCTGTGATGAGTTACGCGCATTAAGCACTGTTAAAGAGCCTGTTCGCCCGATTGAGGCAACAGCCGTCCTGACCGGGAGCGAAGAGTCGCTGCATACCGCGGAGTGCGAGAACGAAGAGCCCCTTTTCACGGCTGACGTATCGGTAGTTGAGGTCGAGTGCGGGTGCGCGGCGGAGGCTACATCTCCCGATGCCGATGAAGAGGTTGTCGACAAGAAGGTCTCCATGCCTTTCTCGTGGGATACGACCGAAGAGGAGTTCTGCCTTTTCGACCGAGTGCCCGAGATGAAAACGACGGTAGATGAAGCACCTGCCGTTCCGGAGGAAGGGGCTGCTACGGACAATGAGCCGGAAAGCGAAGAGAAAACTCCGACAGAGAGTGGGGCCGAGGAGCTTGTGACGGAAAGCGAGCATGAGGAAGATGTTACTTTATGCGAGAGTAATCCCGAGGTAGAAAACAGTGACGCGGAGCCTCTGCCGCAAGAAACGGCCGCCGAAGCCTCTGTCGAAGAATGTCAGGAGCAGGAAGAGGCGGAGATGCCTCATGAAGAGACCCCGGCGGTAGTGACCGCAGAGGTAGTTGAGACCGAAGAGCCTGTTGCTCCTGTCGAGAAAAAAACGCCGCTCTATCGAGAGTTGCAGAAAATGATGAGTATAAACGATCGTTTTTTGTTCCGGCGTGAATTATTTGACAACGATGGCGAATTGATGGGTAAAACCATCGATGAGCTGAATGAAATAACGTCATACGAAGAGTCGTTGGCGTATCTGCACAACCACTTCAATTGGGATTTTGAGTCGGAGACAGTAGACCTGTTGCGGTCATTGCTCCAACATCGTTTTGAATTGTAACAGCTATGTCAAAACTCTATATAGTCCCTACCCCGATAGGCAATCTCGACGACATGACGATGAGAGCCGTCAAGGTTTTGCAGGAAGCCGATTGCATACTGGCCGAAGATACCCGCACCAGCGGTATACTGATGAAACACTTCGACATAAAAACCCGTATGCAGTCGCATCACAAGTTTAATGAGCATAAGACTGTCGAAGCCATAGTAGAGCGGTTGCTCGCGGGCGAAACCATAGCGCTCGTATCCGATGCGGGAACACCGGCCATATCCGACCCCGGATTCCTTTTGGTACGGGAGAGCCGCAAGGCAGGAATACCCGTTGAGTGTCTGCCGGGCCCCACGGCATTCGTGCCGGCACTTGTCGACTCTGGATTACCGTGCGACCGTTTCACCTTTGAAGGATTCCTTCCTCAGAAGAAAGGTCGTGCCACCCGTTTGGCCGAACTGGCTGCCGAGACCCGGACGATGATTTTCTATGAGTCGCCGTTCAGGCTGGTAAAGACGCTGACGCAGATGTCCGAAGTTTTTGGCCCCGAGCGTAGAGTCTCTGTGAGCCGGGAAATCTCCAAACTGCATGAGGAGACATTCTGTGATACGTTTCAGGAGGTCATTGCTCATTATACACAGAATGAGCCAAGAGGCGAATGTGTAATTGTGGTAGCCGGTGCAGCCGATGGGAAAAAAGAGAAAACCAAAGCCTCTCATATAGAAGAAAAAGATTAAACATAAACTCAAAAACAACTCTTAAAACAAGAAAATTATGAAAAAAGTAGTGTTAAGTATGGCAGCCCTCTCGATGCTCTTCATCGTAGCGTGCCAAGGACCTAAAAAAGAAATCGCACGTTTGCAATTTCAAAACGATTCTATCGCACAGATTAATGCTCGCTTGACTTCAGATATTGAAGAATTGCTGCAAATGATAGATGAGATTGAAACCAACTTCTCTCAAATTACCAAAACCGAGGCCGCTCTGAATCAAGCACAAGGCGAGCGTCTGAAAGCTTCTATCGCTCAAATTATCGAGCAATTGAAAGACAATCAGGAAAAAATTGTCAACCTCGAGAAACAGGTAAAAAATCGCAACTACAACATTGCCAGCTTGAGAAAAACGGTTGAACGTCTCAAAGCTGAGAACGAAGAGAAAGCTGCTATGATCACCGCTCTTCAAGCCGAACTGGCTCAGCGTGATGCCAAAATCAAAGAACTCGATGCTTCTATCGCTTCTTTGAACAGCAAGCTCGATGCTCTCTCGGATGAGAACAAAGATCAACAAGACCAACTCAATGCCCAAGACAAGGCTCTCAACACTGTATTCTATACCATGGGTACCAAGAAAGAGCTCAAAGCCAAAGGTATTCTCGAAGGTGGTCTCCTCAAAGTGAGAACTCTCCAAGGTGTTGTTAACGATGCCGACTTCACCAAAGCCGACCTCCGCAACGTATCTTCTATTCCTTTGAATGTGAAGAAAGCTACCCTCATGACTTCTCACCCCGAAGGTTCTTATACCTTTGTTAAAGAAGGCAAAGTCATCACCGAGCTTTCGATTACCAACCCCGAAGAGTTCTGGAGCGTATCGAAATATCTCGTAATCCGTCTGTAATATAACGGAGCGACAGGCCGTGGTCTCATTCCGCCATGTATTTATCGACCTCGATGATACCTTGTGGAATTTCAGAGACAATTCTCACCGGGCATTGAAGGTCGTCTACGACCAGTTCTCGCTGGACAGCTATTATCCCGAGTTTGAAGATTTCTATCGGACGTACAGCGAAAAGAATGCCGAACTTTGGAATCTCTACCACCACGGTCGTCTTACACGCGAAGAATTGATTGCCGAACGTTTCCGTTATCCGCTGCAAAGGCGGGGCGTTTACAATCCCGGCATCATACCGCAACTCAATCAGGCCTACCTCTCGGTACTTTCCGAGCAGGTAGGCCTGCATTTTTATGCCCGTGAACTTCTGGAATATTTATCGCCGCGCTACACGCTTACGCTGCTGAGCAACGGGTTCAAGGAGGTGCAGTACCGGAAACTCGACAACACGGGGCTGCGACCTTTTTTCGACCAGATTATCCTTTCCGATGAAGTGGATTACCTCAAACCTCACCCCGGAATCTTTACCTGCGCGCTCAATCGCCTCTCGGCAACACCCTCTTCGGCCATCATGATAGGTGATAATTTCGAGGCCGATATCTGCGGAGCCGCCCGGATAGGAATGGCTCAGATATATTTCAATCCCGATAACCGTCCCTTGCCTTGCCGACGCGAAAAACAACGGACATCGGACCGTGAGGAAAGCAATCCGGGGGGAGAGGTGCCGGTTGCCTGTCCCACTTATCAGGTCTCTTCTCTGGAAGAGATTGTATCGATTCTCTGATTGCGTTTTTTATATAAAAAGAGCGGCACGACATCTTGTGAAAGAGTCGTGCCGCTCTTTAGTTTCAGCATCGGTAGGAGAGAGGCTTACAGTTTTCCGATGATGGAACGTCGGTTGAGCTGCTCCACCAGTTGGTCTTTATAGGAGTCGGAGATGGGAATATAGGTTTTCCCGAAAACGATGCGGTTGCGCTCAATGACCTTAATCTTGTCCATTTGTACGATAAATGAGCGGTGTACCCGCACAAATTTCTGCTCCGGCAGCTGCTCTTCGAGCGATTTGAGGCTCATGAGCGACAATACCGGGTGGGCTTCGTCTTCGACATATATCTTTACATAGTCTTTCAGCCCCTCGATGTAGAGTATCTTGTCGAGGTCGATTTGTATCAACTTGTATTCACTCTTGACAAATATCGACTGCGGCATTGACGGCTGGGCAGCCGGCGATTGGTTTTTCAGTTCGAACCACTGGCGGGCTTTTTCGCAGGCTTGCAGAAAATCGGAGTAGGAAAAGGGTTTGAGCAGGTAATCGAGTGCGTTGACGCGATAGCTGTCTACGGCATACTGTTCAAAGGCCGTGGTGAAGATAATGCGGCACCGTTCGCCGATGATGCGGGAAAATTCCAGTCCGTTGACCTCGGGCATCTGTATGTCGAGAAAGAGCAGGTCGGGTGTGCTGCCCGAGGTTATCTCGTCCATGGCTTTGATGGCACTGGTGTATGAGCCGGTAAGTTCGAGAAAGGAGGTCTTCCCCACATAGTTTTCAAGCAGGCTTACGGCCAGCGGTTCATCGTCGATAATGGCACATTTCAGTTTCATGACCGGATTTTTATTGAGGGTGTGTCGATAATGTCAGTTCCGAACGGTAAGAATATTCGTCTTCCTGAATGATAAACGTATATCGACCCGGGTATAGTATGTCGAGGCGTTTTTTCAGGTTGTCGAGGCCGATGCCCGAACCGCTTTTGTCGTCGGTGCCTTTGGGAAAGCGGCTGTTCTCGATGCGACACACGACGTGGCCGGAGTCGTCGACCGACAGGTCGATGTGTACAAACGACGGTTGCGTGTTGCTGATGCCGTGTTTGAAGGCGTTCTCGATGAGCGAAATAAAGAGCAGCGGAGCCACCTCTACGCGGGCACAGTTGTTTCTAGGTAACTTTACCGAAAGTTCGGTATTGGCCGCCAGTCGCAAGCGCATGAGTTCGACGTAGTTGTGAATGAAGTCTACCTCTTTCGACAGCGGGACGTATCGGGGCGTATTGTCGTAGAGAACATAGCGCATGAGTTTGCTCAGTTCGATGACTGCCTGCTGCGCCTTTTCGGGCGAGAGGGCAATCAGGGAGTAGATATTGTTGAGAGTGTTGAACAGAAAGTGCGGGTTGAGCTGACTTTTCAGCGTTTTCAGTTCGGCCTCAACCTTTTCCCGTTCGACGGTTTCGAGTTCCTTTTCGACCGAAATCCATCGGTTGGTCATTTTCACGGCAATACTCATGCCCACCGAAAGAATGAGCGGTACCATGTCTCGGAAGAAGAATCCGAAGAATGCTTCGATAGCACTCTCGGGGGGCGGCGGTATTCTTCGGGCGATAAAGTAGTGGCGTATGGCAAAAAGGGCGAGTGATACCCCCATTATCAAGATAAAGTTGGCGACAAAAAAGTAGGGCATTTGGCCTCTCTTGAATAGAAATTTGTCGATGAGCAGGGTGTAGTTGGTGTAGAAAACGAAGATAAGGGCCAAGGGTATGAGTGAGCTCCACAGGTATCGCCGGAGTGAGTCCGGCGAGCTGTGGTCGGAAAACAGCAGCGGGAGCCCGAAGATGAGCCCCCAGCCGGTGATGTGTATGAAGAGAGTTACTCTCTTGTGCTTTTTTTCTCTGACGTCCATGAGATGAATGGATTATTCGTAACGTATGGCTTCGATGGGGTCGAGGTCAGCGGCCTTCTTGGCGGGATACCAGCCGAAGAAAACGCCGGTTACGGTACATACGGCAAATGAGAGAACCACGCTCCAAGGTTGTATGAAGATAGGCCAGTGGGCCACGCTCTTGACAATCCAGCTGGCTCCGCAACCCAATACGACGCCTATGATACCGCCGGTGATGCTAATGAGTATCGCCTCGATGAGGAATTGGGCCAGAATGTCAATCCCCCGGGCTCCGACGCTCATGCGCAGACCTATTTCGCGGGTGCGTTCGGTAACGCTGACGTACATGATGTTCATGATACCTATGCCGCCCACGATGAGCGATATGCCGGCAATACAGGCAAGCAGGGTGGTCATCAGGTCGGTTGTGGAGTTAAGCATGGTGCTGAGTTCCTGTTGCGTGCGTATGGTGAAGTCGTCTTCATCAGTCTCTTTGAGTTTATGCTCACGACGCAGTATGGTCGATATCTCTTCCGTCGCATAGTCGGTCATATCTTCCGAGAGAGCCGAGGCAAAGATGCCTTGCAGGTATGTAACCGCCAGCAATCTTTTCATGACGGTCGTGTAGGGGGCCAGTACGATGTCGTCTTGGTCCTGACCCATGGAGTTGTATCCTTTTGATTTGAGAACACCGATGACACGGAGAGGAACCTTGTTGATGCGGATAACCCTTCCTATGGGGTCGCTTCCATCGGGAAACAGGTTGTCGACAATGGTTTTGCCGATAACGCATACTTTGGCCGAAGTTTGTATATCGGCTTCGGTAAACATGCTGCCGTCTTCGATTTTAAGTTGGCGAATGTCGAGATAGTCAAGTCCCACGCCACTTACCGACGACGGGTAGTTATTGTTGCCGCAGACGAGTTGTCCCGACGACGATACATTGGGGCTGATGCCCGACAGGAATTTTGTCTCGTTGCGCAGGGTCAGGTAGTTTTCGAGTTTGAGCGTCTGCATCTCCGAGGGGTCGCGGCGCACGCCACCTTTTCTGTCGCCACCGGGGTGAATCATTATCATGTTCGACCCCATTTCCGATATTTGAGCCTGAATACTGCGTTTTGAGCCCTGTCCGATGGCCAGCATGGTGATGACCGATGCCACGCCAATGATGATGCCCAACATGGTGAGAAAAGCTCGCAACTTGTTATTAGCTAAGGCACGCAGGGCTATTTTGAAGAGATTGGTTACGTTCATAGTAATAGAATTATTCTTCGTCGTTTTTGGGCAGGGCGGCCAAGGCTTTCTCGGCCGAGAGGATATGGTCGTTCGGTGTATCTTCGATTACGTGGCCGTCGCGCAGACGAATGGTCCGGCTGCTGTATTGCGACAATTCGGGATTGTGCGTTACGAAGATGATGGTGCGTCCCTCGCGGTGCAGTTTCTGGAAAAGGACAAGTATCTCGAATGAGGTTCTTGTGTCGAGGTTTCCCGTGGCTTCGTCGGCGAGGATAACAGCCGGGTTGTTGACCAGGGCCCGGGCTATGGCCACGCGCTGCATCTGTCCGCCCGACATCTGGTTTGACTTGTGTTCGAGTCGGTCGCCGAGTCCTACGGCTTTCAGTGCCTCAATGGCCCGGCGGCGCCGTTCGGCGGCGCTTACGGCCGAGTTGTACATCAGGGGCAGTTCGACATTCTCTACGGCGGTAGTTTTGGGAAGCAGGTTGTAGTTCTGGAACACGAACCCGATTTTGCGGTTGCGCAGTATGGCGCGGGCCGGCTTGCTCATGGTGCGCACAGCAATGCCGTCGAGCAGGTATTCGCCGCTGGTGGGGGTGTCGAGGCAGCCCAGGGTGTTGAGCAAGGTCGACTTGCCCGAGCCTGATGTACCCATGATGGTAACGAATTCTCCTTCGGTGATGGTGAACGACACCCCGCGTAGGGCATGCACGGTCTCTCCGCCCACCTTGAAGTCTCGTTTGATATTTTTCAGTTCAATGACTTTCTTGCTCATAAACGCGTCCTTCCGGTTTATTTACTGCTTTTTGCCTTGTTATTGTTGCGGGGGCCGGGCATGAACGGGCTTCTTTCGACATCACCCGTCTGCATTTCGGCTGTCGGGTCATTGCCGATGATGGCCTCTTCTATTACTACCGTCCCTTCGTCGATACCACCGAGTATCTCGGTCATGATACCGTTGCTGATGCCCAGTTGTACAGGGTGGGCGGTGAAGGTGTTTCCTTCGCGGGTCCACAGTTTGGCCTCTCCTTCACAGTCGACGACAACATCGGTCTTTTCGATGAGCGGATATTCGGGGGTGAAGCGCAGGGCCCGGGCAGGAACGCTCAACACGTCTTGTTTATCGAGCGTATAGATGGTTACATTGGCGGTGAGGCGTGGTTTGAGTTTGAGGTCGGGGTTGGGAGCCGAGATAACAACCTCGTAGGTAACAACGCTTTCGTCGGTGGTCTCAGACGAACTGTTGGTGCTACCCAGTCGTATCTGGGTTACCCGACCTTCAAAGACATCGTTGGGGTAGGCGTCGACGGTGAAGTTTACCCGTTGACCTTCGGCAACGCCGCCTATGTCGGCTTCATCGACATCGGCCACGACCTGCATCTGGGTGAGGTCGGCAGCGATGTTGAAGAGGGTAGGTGTTTCAAATCCCGAAGCTACGGTCTGGCCTTCTTCTACATCGCGGCTGATGACGATACCGTCGATAGGCGAGGTGATGATGGCGTAGGAGAGGTTACGCTGTGCTTTGGCCAGTGCAGCCTTGCTGCTGTCGAGCGCACTTTTGGCTTTGAGGTAGTTATACTCCGAGTCGTCGTATTCCTGTTCGCTGATGAGGTTCTGCTCATAGAGGCCCTTGTTGCGTTCGAAGTTCTTTTTCTGGTATTCATATTCGGCCAGGTTTCCGTCGTATGTAGCCTGGGCCGAAGCCAGTTCGCTTTCGAGGGTTACCTTATCCATTTCGGCGATGAGCTGGCCTTCTTTCACGACCGAGTTGTAGTCGACATAGATTTTGTCGATGATACCCGATACCTGTGTTCCGACCTCCACTTCGGTTACCGGCTCAATGGTTCCGGTGGCGGTTACCGAGTTGGAGATATCACTTCGAGATATAGTTACCGTGGTGTAGGAGAGTCGGTTGTTGCTACCTGAGCCACCAAGGAGAAATTTGGCTCCGACCGCAACGACTACGATCACAATGAGAGTGATGATGATTTTTCTTTTCATATCGAAGGTAAATTATGATTTCGAGTTAGAGGGTGATGGGTTTGTTTTGGTAGATATTGAGCAGCAGACGGTTGAGTATGGCCATGTATTTGGCCTGCAAAACCTGTTGCTGGGCTGTGAGAAGGTTGTTTTTCTCGGTGAGCAGTTCGAGCGTATTGGCCATGCCTCGGTTGAATTTTTCCTGTATGAGGTCGTAGCTCGATTGGGCGGCTTTGACCTGTTCCTGTGCCGAGACATATTGTTCCTGAGCCGCTTTCACTTCGAGGCAGAGATTCTCGATGTCGCTGAGGAGAGTCTTCTTGGTGTTTTGCAGGTCGAGCTCGGCCGTAGTTGCGGCAATACGGGCTTTTGATACAGCCGAGCGGGTGTCGCGGTTGCTGTATATGGGAATAGATAAAGACAGTCCTATCGATTCGCTGAGTTTGTTTTTCATCTGAAAACCTGTCTTCCCTTCGCTGGTCGATAGATGTCCGGTGCTGACGCCGGCCGAGAGCGAAAGGCTGGGGTAGTATCCGGCTTGTGCGCTTTTGATGTCGAGCTTGGCCGCGCTGATGTTGAGTTCGCTGTACTTGATGCCGGGCAGGCACAGCAGTGCTGTCTGATAGATTTCATTCTGCGTGGCGATGGGGGTAAGCACATCGGTATCGTCGAGGTCGGGAGTTACGATGTTGATACTCTCGTCAATGCCTAATTCGAGCAGTTGTTTGAGCGTGAGGATATTCTGGTCTAATGTATTCTGCGAGACAACCAGCTGGTATTTGTCGCTGCTGTATTGCGATACGAGTTGGGCATAGTCGCTTTCCGAGAGGGTTCCGGCATTTTTCAGTTGCTCTCCCCGCTCACACTGGGCTTTTGATACTTCGACCGTATTTTCATTGATTCGTACCGATTCCTGGGCATAGAGTATTTGCAGGTATCCGGTTACGATGGCCGACTCGATATTGTCGAATGTCTCTTCGAGGGTTGCATTCTGCATCTCTTCGGCGATTTTGTTCGACTTTATCTGATTGAGGAGTTTACCGCCGTTGAAAAGCGTGAGTGAACCGCGCAGATTGTAACTGCCCGAAATCTGGTTTTTGCCGCTTCCGCTGTTTCCTGTGATGATGTAATTGTCGAGGTCGTTGTTGTCTGTTTCGAGAAACGGAGTGTTGTTGTATTGATAGCTCACTCCGGCCGACAGGGAGGGAAACAGCTTGGCTTTTGCGTTTTTGGTGTCGATTTGGCTGCTTTCGAGAGAGAGCCGGCTCTTTTTGAGGTCGATGTTTTGTTGGTAGGCATATTGCAGACAGGCTTCGAGAGTCCAGGTTTGTGGTTTCTCCTGGGCTGTAAGGGCCATTGTCGAAAAGACGATACAGCCTGCCAGAGTGAATAGGCGTTGATGTTTCATAGAATTTGCTGCTAAATGATGTTGCAAAGGTAAGACGCAGGGTCCAAATCTGTGTTATAAAATGTAAGGAAGGCTTTTTTTTATCGACGAATGTCTTTTTTTTCTCGGTCAAGGATAAAAACAACAAAAACCGCCTTTTAAGAGACGGTTTTTGATAGAAAACGGGGGCTATTTTAGATGAAAAGCAGTATCAATAACTGGGCGGTGAGTACCCTCAGGAACATGGTAAGAGGGTACACGGTCGAGTAGGCTACGGCCGGCGCATCGTTGCCTGACACCTTGTTGGCGTAGGCCAGTGCAGGGGGGTCGGTCATACTGCCCGAGAGCAGACCCATGATGGTGAAATAGTTGAGTTTGTAACGCCAACGGCTGATGATGCCAATGATAATCATGGGTAGGAAGGTGATGAGGAAACCCCACAAAACCCATAACAGACCGTCTCCGGTGAAAACTGTTTTGGCAAAATCGCCACCGGCTTCGATGCCGACGCTCGCCAGGAAGAGGCAGATGCCGATTTCTCGCAGCATAAGGCTGGCACTTGTCGAGGTATAGGTTACGAGTTTCATCTTATGGCCGAAGCGTCCAATGAGAATGGCCACAACCAGAGGGCCTCCTGCCAAGCCCAGCTTCATCGACGAAGACATGCCGGGTATCGACAAGGGTATGCTTCCCAACAATATACCGAGGAATATACCTACGAAGATGGTAATCATATTAGGCTCGTTGAGACGCTTCATCGAGTTACCCAGTCGCGAGGCCAGGCGGGCGATGTCTTCTTTCCGGCCCACGACGGTGAGGCGGTCACCCATTTGCAGTTCGAGGTTGGGGGTAACGAGCAGGTCGACACCGGCACGGTTCAGGCGGGTGGCATTCAGCCGGTAACCCATGCGCAGGCGCAGCGACCCGATGGTGCGTCCGTTGTACTCGGGTTTGGTAACAACGATACGGCGGGAGACGATGGGCGAGGGAATAGCTTCCCAGTCCATTTCTACAATCGGGCCGATGAAGGCTTTCATGGCGTCTTCGTCTTCTTCGGAGAGGACGATGAGCAGCAGGTCGCCTTTCCCGATAACGGTGTTGTCGTCGGGGATAATGACCTCGCCGTCTTTTTGTACCCGTGATACCACAAAGTTCCGGTCTATCAGCACAGCAAGTTTTTCAAGCGTCCGTCCCACAATCAGAGGGTTCTCGACTTTGTATGTTACAATGTGCGGAATCAGTGTACTGGCCTCTTTCTCGGCTTCGAGACGTTTTGTCTCATTCTCGTTGTTGATGCGGAAAATGTAACGGATGAGAATCATCGACAGAATGATGCCAATTACACCGAGAGGGTAGGCTGCGGCGTAACCCGAAGCAATTTCGGGTACCTCGGCGAGTTTTCCGTCGAATTGAAGTTGTGAAAGAGTCTGTTGGGCAGCACCGAGTCCGGGAGTGTTGGTTACGGCTCCCGACAATATGCCTACCAGTTGTGGCATTGATATCCGGTCACTGGCGACGGCGTAGATGACACACACCACGGCGATGTTCAATATCACCACCCCCAAGGCCAACATGTTGAGTTGCATACCGCCCCGCTTGAACGAGGAGAAGAAACCCGGCCCTACTTGCAGACCGATAGAGTAAACGAAGAGTATCAGACCGAATTCTTTGGTGAAGTGCAAGATGTTTTGCTCGGCTGTAAACCCGAAGTGGGCTACAAAAAGTCCGACAAACAGTACAAATGTTACACCTAACGATACTCCGAAAATTTTTAATTTACCCAGATACACGCCTAAGGCTATGACAAATGCATAGAGAATGACGGTATGGGCTACTGAGTTGGTTGCAAACAGTAGATTCTGAATCCAATCCATTGTAATAGTTTGTTGTATATGAATGAGTTGTAAAAATAAAAACAACACCGCTCCTTTTTGTTTCCGTGTCGGAACAAAAAAGGAGAGTGACATTTTTTATTTTTCGGCGCAAAGGTAACCTTTTATCCTTATAATACAAAGTCAGAGAGTGTGTTTTTATTCGGAAATGTTTTTTGATTCTTCTTCTTTTTGACCTGTTATCTGACGGGAATGTGTTACATTTGTATTTCTGTTTGGAATGTCTTAAACGAGAATCATGGATATTGTTTTGTCTCAGGCTCTTATCAGTATCGGTTCCAATTTCCCCGACCGGGACGACCGTGTAGAGAGGGCTTGTGAAGAGTTGAAAGAGCTTTTCCCCGTTTTTGAATCTTCGTCGAAATATACAACCGCGGCGGTAGGACGTTGTGCGGGGCAGCCCGATTATTGTAACGCCGTGGCCCGGCTCTCTACCTCCCTCAGCTACGATGCGCTGAAAGCGGAGTTCAAGCGTATGGAGGCCGAGTATGGACGGGTACATGACGGCTCTCCGGCAGCTCTCGTGCCGCTCGATATCGACATTGTGGTGTGGAACGGCGAGGTGCTGCGCCCGCGCGATATGCAGCAGGAGTATATGCGCATCGGCCTTGAAATGTTGCATTTGATTTGACTTGGACGATTTGTTGCCGCTATTTCCCGGCACTCATTGGTGGACAAAAACGAGGGAAGTCACAATACTGTGGCTTCCCTCGTTTTTATAGGGTTCAGAAGTCGACAGAGACCTCTGTTGCTCTTGTGTTTGAGGTTTATTCTGTGAAAGCAATATGTCCGGGGCTGACACCGGCATCGGCTTTCCATTGCAGCTTGCCTGCGGGTGAGAAGCAGTATACGCTGCCGCTGTTTACATAGTCGCCGGCATCGGTGAAGTATATCTGGCGGGTTTTCGGGTCAACGGCCATGCCGTAGGTTGCTACCAGCGTGGTGCCGTCGGTGATGAACTGTGCTTCGGCCACTTCGCGGGTGTTCAGGTCGATGGTGTGGTAGGTGTAGGTGTAACCGAAGGTTTCGTTGCTCCACTCTGACGAGTAGGTGTAGGCCGTGTCGCCAACGATGCAGATGTCGGTGGCACCGATGTTGAGCGTATCGATGACGTTGTCGCTCTGCGCGTCGATGACGTAGAGGTTGGCGGCTATGTCCATATAGTTACCCCGCGAGCTGACGTAGAGGTTATCCTTGTTGTCGGCTTTTACACGGTGCAGGTTGATGTCGACCGTGATGTCTTTGATTTTCTGGAATGTAGCCAGGTCGATGACCGATACGGTGTTGTCGTATCCGCTGTTGTAGCGGTATCCACCCGAGTTGGCAACATAGAGTTTGCCGTTGGCGATGGCCAGCTCTTCGGGCTGGTAGCCTACGACAACAGAGTCGATGACCGACAGGGTCTTCGTGTTGAAACGATACACGGCACCTTTGATGTCGCCCTCTCCGTAGGAGGCTCCTACATAAGAGCTGACATAGGCGGTCTCGCCGTCGAAACAGATGTAGCGTCCGTTGGGAATATCTACCTCGGCGATGTGCTTGGCACTGTCGGCTGTCATAATCTCAACCTTGTGCGAACCGTTCATGACGGCATAAAGACGGCCGTTGTAGACTTTCAGGTCGTTGCCCGTGTCGCCCAGTTCTTTGATGACGGTCGGGTTGCGTTCGGCGTAGATGTCGGCGCTGTAAATGCCGGTCGATGCATCGAAAAAGTCGAGTGTCGAGTTGTTACTGCCCATTTGTCCTTCGTTGAGTACATAGAAACCTGGTGTCGACGGGTTGCCATCGGTTACAGGCGTGTTGGTCGACGGTACGGTGGGCTCGTCGTTGCGACAGCTGCTCAGAATACCGAGCATGCAGAGGGCTGACAGGAAAAAGATTTTTTTCATAATTGTATGGTTAGAGTGATTTTAAAATTGGTTCCTGGCATGGGATAGTTGGCGATGACATCGTAATGCTGGTTGAAGAGGTTGTTTACCTCTGCCGAGGCTTTGCACGCAATCTTTTTTATGGAAAAGGTGCGGCTGAGCGAGAGATCGCTCGTGTACCAGGGTTGCAGGCGGTTGGCCGCCGTGTTTTCGGAGTTGCTGTATCGTTCGCCGGTGTAGATGAAACTGTATTGCAGGCTCCACGCCTTCCAGATGCCCCAAGCCATGACCGAGCCGCTGTGCAACGGTATGTAGGGTATCTGGTCGCCGTAGTATTTGTAGTCCGGGTCGGTAAAGTCCTGGGCTTTCTGGTAGGTGTATTTTCCTTGCAGGCCGATGGTTACTTTCCCTACCAGGGCGGTTGTCTGCACCGACAGGTCGCACCCGCGTATCTCTACTCGGCCGAGGTTGAGCATCGACCAGCGAAACTGTCGGCCGGTGGGGTAGGCAATGATTTTGTCGGTTACGATGTTGTAATAGCCATCGCCCGTGATTTCAAATGTATTGAAGAAGGCCTGCTCCCAACTCTTCCGGTAGCTGATGCCTCCATCGTATTGGACCGTAAACTCGGGTTTGAGGTATTTGTTGCCGATGTCGGTATAGTAGAGGTCGTTGAATGTGGGCATGCGGAAAGCTCTCTTGCAGAAGGCCCGCAGTTGCAGGTCGTGCTGGGCAAGGGGCCGGTAGTTGACAAAGAGGGCAGGGGAGTATTCGTCGCGATGGGGAGAGGGGTTGTAGAGCCGTGTCTGTTCCTGAATGAATGTGCCCAGCAGGCTGCCCTGTATGTGGAGTCTTTTCCACTGGAACGAGGTGGCGACGGCTATCATCTCGGTGTATCGCGTGGGGTAGACAAAGTCGTTGAGGTCGGCATCGAGGTAGTTCCATTGCAGGTCGGTCGAGAGAGAGACCTCCCACCACGGGAAAAGATGCAGTAGGTGGGCTGCCGAGAGGTAGCCCTCTTGTTGCCGGTAGTGGTTGTGTATGTACATCTCCCGCGGGTCGTCGCGCAGGTACTCGGTGTAGTCGTAGGCATATTTGGCGTTGACGAGAAGCCGGTACCGTTTCCCGGCCGGGCTTTGCCAGCTGCCCTGGGTAAAGAAGTTACGGTCCCATTGCCGTTCGCCGTGTCTCCACACATTGTTGAGAATGGGGCCCGGAATACCCCGCTCGGCGTTGTAGAAATAGGCTTTGGCCGTCCAGTCGCCGCGGTCGGTCGAGCCGAAGAATCCCCCTTCAAGGCGCAGGGCTTCTACGTCGCCGTTCTGGCGCACGGCGGTGGTGTCGTAGGCGGTCGATCCGTCGGGTAGCACGCGGCGGTAGCGGAACTTGTAACGGCCGGTGGCGTGGGTGTATTCGGCGTTGAAACTGCTGTTTACCTGCCGGCTTATCTTTTGTTCCCACAGCACCGAGGGGTTGACAAGGCCGAACGAGCCCCCTTTGAGAGTGAGGCGCAGGTTGTATTTTTTCGCACCATCGAAGCGGGGCCTCCGGCTGCGGAGATAGACCGAGCCCGATGTGCCGTAGTCGCGCGCCGGTTGCAGTATCTCGCTTTTCTGCCCGTTGTAGATGGCAATCTCTTCGAGGTTGTCGAGCGAAAATTTTCCGAGGTCGATTTGTCCGTTTTGGGCGTTGCCCAGTTGTATGCCGTCGTAGAAGACACCCGTCTGGTTCGACCCCATGCTTCTGATGTTGATGGTTTTGATTCCGCCTATCCCGCCGTAGTCTTTGAGCTGTACGCCCGAGAAGAAGCGTATGGCATCGGCCACCGAGAGGCTGTTGAGGCGGCTGAGGGTCTCGCCCGAGAGTTTCTGGGGAGCGATGACGGCCTCTTTGCGGTGGGCCGTAACGGTGAGCTCTTGCAGGTGTTGCAGGGAGTCGAGTCGGTTTTGGGCGGCGACGGGTGCGACTCCCGCTCCGCACAGGAACAGGAACTGACCGATCAGCCACAGGTTTACTCTCCTCGTTTTTTTCATGTCAAGAATTGTCGTCGTGCGCATTCCCGGCTCAAAAACAAGGAGTCCGTAAAAGGGTGCCTAAACAGCAAAAGTCATGCGAATTCTGGCGTTGGGGCTCAATCAGGCTCTTTCCTCGAAAGCTGTTGAATGCGGTGCGTATGGCAGGTCTTCTGACTTGTTCCTGCGACAAGCGGCCTTCCCGGTCGTTGACCAGTGGCGTGTTGATGGCTTGTGCCTGATGTGGAACTCACAGCAGCGGGACTGTTTGGGATTTTCACCCAATTCCCTTTTAATCTCCATACCCCGGCGGGGTATTTCAAACCTATACGGCCGCAAAGATAGAAATATTTTGCCGGATTATTGCATGGCCGGCAAAAAATTCTGACTCACGCACTCAGGAGACTTTTGTCCGTTCGTTGTCGGAGTACTCTTCGTCGCTTTCGACCATCTGGTGCAGGTCGATGGGCTCTTCGGCCTTGAACGGAGCGCGGCGGTAGCGGCATTCGGGCAGGAGACAGTGGTGGCAGTGTTGTTCGTTGCAGGAGTCGGCATGTACCGAGAAGGTGATTTTCTCGCGCGACTCTTGCTTCATGGTTTCAGCCAGCAGTTCACAGGCGTCGTGGCTCTGCGACACGGTGTAGTACCACGGGAGGGTGAGGTCGCACTCGATGTATGAGTAGGAGCCGTATTCCAGTATTTTGAGGTTGTGTATGTCTATCCAGTCGGGACGGCGGTTGCGGTTGAGTATGGTGGCTATGCGGGAGAGCCTTTCGGGGTCGGCCTTGTCGGTGAGTGTGGCAATGGTCTTGCGCAGAATCGATATTCCCGTATAGATGATGACACCACCGAAGATGAGAGCCATGAGGCTGTCGATGAGCACGATGCCGGTAACTTGAACCAGTACGAGGCCTACGACGAGACCTATGGTCGAGTAGGTGTCGGACTGCAAGTGCTTGCCTCCTGCAACAAGAGCCTCGGAGAGGTGTTTGCGCCCGGCTCTGATGCTCCATGCACCCAACAGATAGTTGGCCAGACCGGCGGCTGCGGTGATGTATATACCGATGTCGAGACGGCTCAGCTGGCTCGGGAAGAAGAGCCGGTCGGCTCCCTCGTATATGATGATGGCTCCGGCCATGATGATGAGTATGCCCTCCATCGAGGCCGAAATCATCTCTATTTTTCCGTGTCCGAACGGGTGGCTTTTGTCTCGCGGTCGTGAAGCAAGACGTATGCAGTAGAGGCTTATTCCACCGGCGGCAACGTTGACGATACTCTCCATGGCATCGGTAAATATGGCGGCCGACCCGGTGAGGTAGTAGGCTATGAATTTTCCTGCCATCAGGACGATGGAGCAGGTCCAGATGAGGCTTTGGATTTTCTGTTTGGCTTTGGATTCGGTGGTCATTGTCGGAACGGATAATGTATAAATACAAAAATCCTATCGGCCGATTCCCGGCCGATAGGACAACTTTTTTCCTGGACGTAGAGCGATTAGAGATTGGCCTCGATTTTGGCTTTCAGGTCGGCTTTTGAAGAGGCTCCTACCTGTTTGTCGACCAATTTCCCGCCTTTGAAGAAGAGCAGGGTGGGAATGTTGCGGATACCCATTTCGCTGCTCAGGGCATTGTCGTCGTCGACATTGTATTTGCCGATGAGGGCTTTGCCTTCGTATTCGGCGGCAAGTTCTTCGACATAGGGAGCGATGCTGCGGCACGGACCGCACCATTCGGCCCAGAAGTCAACAACAACGAGTTTGTCTTGAGCCAAAAGCTCCTTGTAGTTAGCGTCAGTGATTTTCAGTGCCATAGTGTTTATTTTTTAGATGTTGATATATCTTGTTTTCATCGAGCCTCAAAGGTAATAAAAAAACAATTGATACTCGAATGTAGTTTATAAAAATCTTTTATTTGCATCAGGCTATCTCGGGCTCTTGTTCGAGAACAGACTCTTCTTCTGTCTCTTCGTTCTCGACTGCGTTTTCGGGAATGTATCTGATGCCGTTTATCTTGAAGTCTATGTTGCTGTTTATGAGGAACCGCGTGGCCTCGCCTACATCGCCTATCTTTATGGGGCGGGCAAAGAGTCTGATGGCGTTGGTCGGCTCCTGTTCGTCGATGAGTTCGAAATAGAGTTTGGTCTTGCCTTCGCTGCTGTTGGGCAGGTTCTCTTGCAGCACGTCGACCATGGCCCGGTCTACCGATTCGCTGGGCAGGACGACGGTCAGGCTCTCGATGATGCGGTCGTTGACATCGGGCAGCAGTTCGATGGTACCTATCTTTACGGTGAGCGCGTCGCTGTCGCGGAAGCGGGGCTCGACGCGGCCTCTGATGTAGATGTAGAGATTGGGCACGCCGAACTTGTGGAAGTTGACGTAGTCGTTGCCCATGAGGAAAAACTCGCCGATGCCCGAGTAGTCTTCGACCTTGATGACGGCAAACGATTTGTTGGTCTTGGTAATGCCTTCCCGGCAACCTATGACGATGCCGCCCATCGAGAGGTCGCGGCCTTTGAGCGATTCGAGGTCGTCGAGCTCTTTCATACGGGTGTTGCAGCCGTATTGCAGGGCGATGCGGTACTTGTCGAGCGGGTGAGCCGAGAGGTAGATGCCTATCAACTCCTTCTCCTTGTTCAGCTTTTCGAGGTCCGACCACGGTTCGGCATCGGGTATGGCCGGGCGGGCTACCTCTACGGCGTTGACGGCACCGAAGAGGGAGTTGCTCTGCATGCTCTGGTCTATCTGGTATTTGTTGCCGTAGCGCACGAGAATCTCGGAGAAACTTTCGTTTTTGCTGTTCACGGCCATGAAGCTCTCACGTTTCATGCCGAAGCAGTCGAATCCGCCCGACATGGCGATGCACTCGATGTTCTTGCGGTTGCAGGCCGAGAGGTTGACGCGCTGCACAAAGTCGAATATGTCGGTAAACGGGCCGTTCTTCTCCCGCTCTTCGATGATGCATTTTACGGCGTTTTCTCCCACACCCTTCACTGCGCCGAGACCGAAGCGGATGTTGCCTTCCTTGTTGACGGTAAATTTCAGATAACTCTCGTTGACATCGGGGCTCAGCACCTTGATACCCATGTTTTTGCACTCGTCCATGAATTTGGTGATTTCGCCTATGTCCGAGATGTTGCGGCTCAGCACGGCAGCCATGTATTCCGACGGGTAGTTGGCTTTGAGATAGGCCGTCTGGTAGGCTACCCAGGAGTAGCAGGTGGCGTGCGACTTGTTGAAGGCATACGAAGCGAAGTCTTCCCAGTCGGCCCATATCTTTTCGAGAATCTTGCGGTCGTGGCCGTTTTTCTCGCCGCCGCTGATGAAGAGGGGTTTCAGTTCGTCGAGTTTCTCCTTGATTTTCTTACCCATGGCTTTACGCAGTCCGTCCGACTGGCCGCGGGTGAAGTTGGCCAGCATGCGCGAGAGAAGCATCACCTGTTCCTGATACACGGTAATGCCGTAGGTATCTTTCAGGTACTTCTCCATGATGGGTATGTCGTAGGTGATTTTCTCTTTCCCGTGTTTGCGGGCGATGAACGAGGGTATATACTTCATGGGCCCCGGACGGTAGAGGGCGTTCATGGCGATGAGGTCTTCAAAGTTGGACGGTTGCAGCTCGCGCAGGTATTTCTGCATACCCGGCGACTCAAACTGGAACGTGCCTATCGTGCGCCCCTCGCCGTAGAGCTTGTAGGTGGCCGGGTCGTTGATGTCGATGTTGTCTATGTCGACATCGATGCCGCGTGAGAGTTTGATGTTGCTCAGTGCCTCCTTGATGATGGAGAGGGTTTTCAGTCCGAGGAAGTCCATCTTGATGAGGCCGGTATCTTCGATGACCGACCCTTCGTACTGGGTTACCAGCAGCTTTTCGCCGGTCTCCTTGTCGTCGGCCGTACTCACGGGCACCCAGTCGGTGATGTCGTCGCGGCAGATAATGGTGCCGCAGGCGTGTACGCCGGTACCCCGCACGTTGCCTTCGAGCATCTGGGCATACTTCATCGTGTTGCGGGTGCGTTCGTCTTCGCAGGCGGCACGCAGTTCGGGTACGGCGGCGATGCAGTTTTTTATGTTTATCTTGGGCGACTTGCCGTTCACTTCGGGCAGACGGTCGGGTATGAGCTTGGTGAGCCGTATCGACTCGGCCAGCGGCAACTCTTCTACACGGGCTACGTCTTTGATGGCCATCTTGGTAGCCATGGTGCCGTAGGTGATGATGTGTGCCACCTTTTCGTGTCCGTATTTCTCGGTTACCCAGCGCAACACCTCGCCGCGTCCGTCGTCGTCGAAGTCGATGTCGATATCGGGAAGGGAGATACGGTCGGGGTTGAGAAAACGTTCAAACAGCAGGTCATACTTGATGGGGTCGATCTGTGTGATGCCCAGGCAGTAGGCGACAGCCGAACCGGCCGCCGAACCACGGCCGGGACCTACCGATACCCCCATTTTGCGGGCGGCAGCGATGAAGTCCTGCACGATGAGGAAGTAGCCGGGGAAACCCATCGTCTTCATGATGTGCAGTTCGAAGATGATACGCTCCTCGATTTCCTTGTCGAGCGGATTGCCGTAGCGTTTGTAGGCGCCGTCGTAGGCCAGTTTTTTCAGATAGTCGGCTTCGAGTTTGATACGGTAGAGCTTGTCGTATCCGCCCAGGACCTTGATTTTCTTTTCGGCAGCTTCCTGGCTCATCACCACGTTGCCGTTCTCGTCCTGCGTGAATTCGTCGAAGAGGTCTTTTTCGCTGTATTTTTGGCGGTATTCCTCTTCGGTGCCGAAGTCGGCCGGAATTTCAAACGTGGGCATGATGGGGGCGTGGTCGATGCTGTATGTCTCGACCTTGTCGGCTATTTCGAGTGTGTTGGCCAGTGTCTCGGGCAGGTCGCCGAAGACGCCGTTCATCTCTTCGGTGGTTTTGAGCCACTCCTGTTTGGAGTATCCCATGTGGGGATTGCTGTCGTGTATGGTGCGGCCGGTGTTGAGGCAGATGAGCCGTTCGTGGGCATCGGCGTGCTCTTCGTTTACGAAATGCACGTCGTTGGTGCAGATGAGCTTGATGCCGTATTTCTCGGCATATTTTATCAGCTCCCGGTTTACCTCCTGTTGCCGTTCGTAGGTCTCGTGGTTGGCGTTGGGCACGGTGGCTTTGTGGCGCTGCATTTCGAGGTAGTAGTCGTCGCCGAAGAGATTTTTGTACCACGAGATGGCCTCTTCGACTTCGGCCGGTGTGCCGTTCATGATTTTCTGGGGTACCTCACCGCCGAGGCAGGCCGATGCAATGATGAGTCCTTCGTGGTATTTTTCCAGTTCCACACGGTCGGTACGCGGACGCATGTAGAAACCCTCGGTCCATGCCTTTGATACCAGCTTGATGAGGTTGTGGTATCCTTTCTCGTTCTTGGCCAGTACGATGAGGTGGTAGCCGCTCTGGTCTTCCTTGCCGTTTTTGTCTTGGAGCCGTTTGCGGGCCACATACATCTCGCAACCGATGATGGGCTTGAAAGGTTTTTTGGCTTTGGCCTTTTCAAGTTGGGCTTGCAGGTCGGCCAGCTTGCTCTCTTTCTCAGGGTCGTCGTCGGCTATGGCGGCGATTTTCTGTTCGAGTTCCTGTACCGCACCTTTGAGCTTGCCGTTTTTCTTCTTGATGTAGTTGTAAAACTCTTTTACACCGAACATATTTCCATGGTCGGTGAGGGCGATGGCCGGCATGCCGTCGTCGATAGCCTTGTCGACGATGGCAGCAATGCTGGCTTGCCCGTCGAGAACAGAATACTGTGAGTGAACGTGCAAATGTACAAAGGGTTGCATAAGGGCTCTGAGGAAAATTTTACGAGGTAAAGATACGAAAAAAGCCGACGAATATCGTGCGATATTCAACAAAAAAACGCCTTTTCTCCAAAAGGTTTGATACATAGGAGAAAAGGCGTCTTGCTTTTTTTGAAACGCTGTTTAGGAGACGGGTTATATTCTTTTTATGACCCGGCAGGGATTTCCTACGGCGATACAATGGTCGGGTATCGAGTGGGTAACGATGCTCCCGGCTCCAATGGTGGTTCCGTCTCCGATGGTTACGCCCGGTAGTATGATGCTTCCGCCTCCAATCCAAACATTTTTCCCGATGGTTACCGGTTGGGCCTGTGATTTCCAGAACGAATGGCCTGCCGAGAGCCGTTCGTCGGGATTTGTCGGGTGATAAACGGTATAGATGTGTACACCGGGGCCTATACCCGAAAAATCTCCGATAGTAATGCGGTTGCAATCAAGAAACGTACAGTTCATATTGATTTCGACCCGTTTTCCAAGGAAAATGTTTTCGCCGTAATCAACAAAAAAAGGTGCAGCAATCCATACGTCCTCACCTCGTTGGCCGAGAAGCTGGTCATGTATGGTGGCCAGTTTCTCTTTCAGTCGGGGAGAGGTGTTGTTGTATTCCGTTTGCAACTCCTTGGCCTTGTACCACCGTTCGAGCAATTCGGCATCGCCACAGTCGTATAGCTCTCCGGCCAGCATTTTTTCTTTTTCTGTTGCCATACTATCGGAGTATCGAGCAGGCGATGCCTTTTTCGAGACCGCGCAGTTCGGCTAGGCCGCGCAGGCGGCCGAGGCAGGAGTAGCCGGGGTTGGTTTTCTTTTTCAGGTCGTCAATCATCTGGTGCCCGTGGTCGGGACGCATGGGTATCGACACGCCCCGGCGTTGTTGCAGCAGCAGGAAGTTTTTCATGACATTGTACATGTCGACGTCGCCTTCGAGATGGTTGGCCTCAAAGAAGTTTCCTTCGGCGTCGCGCTGCGTGCTGCGCAGATGTACGAAGTTGATGCGGTCGCCCAGCCGTTGCATCATGCCGGCCAGGTCGTTGTCGGCACGCACGCCGAACGAG
The DNA here is from genome assembly GCA_944325415.1 of uncultured Bacteroidales bacterium. Taxonomy (GTDB): domain Bacteria; phylum Bacteroidota; class Bacteroidia; order Bacteroidales; family UBA11471; genus Caccoplasma. The sequence continues at coordinate 33,023 of CALUZW010000015.1, forward strand.
CCGGTGCAGAGGCACAGTCCGTTCGACGGGTTGGGTACCGCCTCGACGAGTTTCACAAAGTCGGCCTCGGTGCTGAGTATGCGGGGCAGACCCAGAATGGGGTAGGGCGGGTCGTCGGGGTGGATGACCAGTTTGATGCCCACGGCATCGGCTACCGGTGCTATTTCGCGCAAGAAATATATCAGGTGTGAGCGGAGTTTCTCGGCGTCGATGTTGCGGTAGCGGTCGAGAGCCTCCTGAAACTGTTGCAGGGTGAAACTCTCTTCCGAGCCCGGAAGTCCCGCTATCATGTTGCGCACGAGACGGTTTTTCTCTTCATCGTTCATCTTTTCGTACCGGGCAAGGGCTATGGCCTTCTCTTCGTCGCTGTATTCGCTCTCGGCATCGGGACGTTTCAGTATGTAGAGGTCGAAAGCCATGAAAGCGGCGCGTTCGAAGCGCAGAGCCTTCGAGCCGTCGGGCATCGTATAGGCAAGGTCGGTGCGGGTCCAGTCGAGCACGGGCATGAAGTTGTAGGTAACGATATAGATGCCGCAGCGGGCGAGGTTGCGCAGACTTTCCTTGTAGTTTTCGATGTATTGCCCGAAGTTGCCGGTCTGGGTCTTTATGTGTTCATGCACGGGAACACTCTCGACGACCGACCATCGCAGTCCGGCCTCTTCGATGATTTGTTTGCGTTTCTCAATCTCTTCGACGCTCCACACTTCGCCGTTGGGTATGTGGTGCAGGGCGGTTACAATACCGGTGGCTCCGGCTTGGCGTATGTCTTGCAGGCTGACAGGGTCGTTGGGCCCGTACCAGCGCCAGGTCTGTTCACAAAGTATCATTGCAGGCAGGTTAAAGATGAAACATGGGCCCGAGGGGGCTGGCACCCCCTCGGGCAATGGGGTTAGAGGCAGAAGCAGTCGAATGCACCGTCGACTACGGCTACGGTACCCGACACAAATTTCGATGCGTCGCTGATAAGGTAGTGTATCGTGCCGCACAACTCATCGGGGGTGCCGAACCGGCCGAAAGGCGTGTGTGCCACAATGGCGTTGCCGCGGGCGGTGAGGCTGCCGTCGGGGTTGGTGAGCAGCGTGCGGTTCTGCTCGGTGAGGAAGAAGCCGGGGGCGATGGCGTTCACGCGAATACCTTCGCCGAACTTCGTGGCCATCTCTACGGCCATGTACTTGGTAAATTGCTGTACGGCAGCCTTGGCCGAGGTGTAGCCCACAACGCGGGTGAGGGGGCGGAGGGCCGACTCGGAACTGAAATTGACGATGACGCCATTTCCTCTCTTGGCCATGTCTTCGGCAAATACCTGGGTGGGAACCACCGTGCCGTGCAGGTTGAGGTCGACTACCTTCTTGAAGTCGTCGGCCGACATGTCAAAGAAGGTCTTGTCGGTGGGAATCGTTGCTCCCGGCATGTTTCCGCCGGCAGCGTTGATGAGAACATCGATGCGGCCGTAGCGGTTCAGTATTTCGTCGCGGCACTTTTCGAGCGAGGGGCGGTCGAGTACGTCGCAAGCCAGGAAGAGGGCCTGACCTCCCGCATCGGTAATTTCTTTGGCGAGAGCTTCGCCGTGTTCGCGGTTACGCCCCATGACAATCATGATGGCTCCTTCGCTGGCCAGATATTTGGAGATGCAACTGCCTAAAACGCCGGTGGCGCCGGTCATGACGACCGTGCGACCCGTAATGTCGAAAAGTTTGTTCATAGTCGTTTTTCTATAATTTGTTGAGCAAACAAAGTTAGTTACAAAAGTTGAGAATGTAAAATCGTTTCGCTCTATTCTTTTGCCGCTGTTTCCTTTTGGGTGAAGAAGAGAAACCGTTTTTTGCCTCATGGTTCCGAAAAAACGCAAAAAAACATTTACCGCTTGTCGTGCGGTGTTGCTTGTTGCGGCGATGGACATGGCCCTGCCGGCCGTTGGTGTCGCATCGGCTTGTGAGAAACCGGCGGTTACCGGCTTTGGCAACTCTTGTTTATGTTGCTGAAAAAAACTTTTGAAATACCACAAATCTTGAAATAGACATAAAGGCAGCCGGCGTTTACCGAAAATTATAGCTACTTTTGCCCTCCGGAAAACAAAAACACGAAACGATGAAACGACTGGTAATTTTCGATTTGGACGGTACGTTGCTCAATACCATCGGCGACCTGGCCGAAGCTACCAATTATGCTTTGATGCAGTGTGGCTACCCGCAGCATCCTGTCGCCGACTATAATATGTTTGTGGGAAACGGCATTGCCAAACTGTTTGAACGGGCCTTGCCCGAGGCCGCACGGTCGGACGAAAACATTGCCCGTATGCGCTCTTTCTTCGTTCCCTATTACGACAGCCACAATATCTGCCGCACGAAACCTTACGACGGTATTACGGCCCTTATCACAGCCTTGCAGCAGCGTGGTGTGGCGCTGGCCGTAGCCTCGAACAAGTATCAGCGGGCTACCGAGAAGCTGGTGGCACACTTTTTCCCCGAGATTCGTTTCACGGCAGTTCTGGGACAGCGCGAGGGTATACCCGTGAAACCCGATCCCGCCATTGTGTACGACATTCTGTCGGCTGCCGCTCTCACGGCCGACGAGGCATTGTATGTGGGCGATTCGGGTGTCGACATGATGACGGCCGGAGCCGCCGGAATATGTTCGGTGGGAGTTACCTGGGGATTCCGCTCGCGCGAAGAGCTTGAAAAGGCCGGCGCTTGTCATTTGGTCGACACTCCGTACGAAATACTTTCCATAGCCGAAAGTCTCTGATTCTTTTCTCGCTTCTCAATATTGCCGATAAAAAAGCGGCACCCGTTTCTCACGAAAAGAGTGCCACATAACCAAAATATATAGAATAGTTCGATGAAAAAGGTATATAAGTATTAACCGAAATCACGACACCTTTTTCCGACTGTGAAGATAGATAAATAGATTGGCCTCCCGGCATGAATTAGATAAACAGGCCTATTTTGCCGACAAACCGGCCATAGTTCTCCATTACGGTTTATGGAGAGACTGTTTCTTTTCTGACTTTTCTTGAACAAAAAACGGCCTATGTCGTTCTAAAATAAAAAGAAACGGATATGGAAGAGTCAGAATTTGTGCGCATCCTTGCGCCCTTGTTTTACTGTACGTCGCCTCGGGAACTCTCGGCCGATACTCCCTATAAGCATCTTCGTGAGTGGAATATGATTTTGGCAGTAACGCTTACGTCGTTTATCGAAGAGCACTACCGGGTGCGTCTCGAAGCGGCAGACCTGGGCCGAACCGAAACCTTTGCCGACCTGTACCGTTGTGTCCTGTCAAAAAAGTAACCGGCGTTACCTTGCCACCTTTCGTCTTTCGGATGCATTTAAACGTTTTCTTGTATGAAAAAGTCAATCTCTTCTCCCGATTATTCTCCGGCCTGTCTTTCGCCGCTTGTGTCGGTGGTGTTGCTGGCCCGTACGGCTGCCGACTGCAAGGCCTGTCTCGACATGTTGAGCCGGCAGGAGACAACCTTCGCTACCGAGGTGGTTGTTGTAGACCGTACCCCTGCGGGTGAACTCGGGTCGCTGTGCCGGCGTTATGCTTTGGCATATCCACACACGCTTCGATACTTTCGTAATCCGTGGCGCTACCTTGCTTTCGGACGATTCGGTGCCGGGATACGCGGCCGTTATGCGATTGTGTGCCGCGACAGTGAACGCTGGACCGATGCGCACAAATTGCAGCGTCAGGGTACATTCCTTCGGGAACATCCTTCCTGCACGCTCTGTTTCCACAATGTATATGGCGATATGGCACTGCCCCGCTACGACGAGCGTCTTTACGACGAAGGCGATGTCGACTTTTTGTATCTGTTACGACACTATTCGCCGCTTTTCCGTCTCGAAGGCACACCGGGTGAATATGCGTTTCTCCTGTATGAACGTCATGGCGATCAGCTCTTTGCCCATCATCCGATAAAGGGGAAGATGCAATGTCTTGGCGGTATCTCTTCGCGAGTATTTCCCCGTCGGGCTGTGGCCTCGATGGAGAAACCGTAACGGTGGGTGTGGTGCTGTTCGGCCTTATTATTTGTTACCAGTCGGTTTTAAAGTTGTTTTGGATATATGTTGGATTGGGGGCGTACCGTTGAGGTACGTCCCCCTCTTTTTGTCGACCTCTCTCGACCGTGAACATTCGGGGCGTCTATTTCATTTCACGGGTTTCTCCGTTGGTCGTGAAAAGGCCCATCTGCTTTTTTTGAGAGAGAAATGTGGGTCGCTCATACTCTTTTCTTATCTTTGTTGGCAGAAAGAAGATTATACAACCTAAACACACATACCGATATGAGAATACCGAAAATCATGCTTTTGGCCCTTCTTGCCTTTACGGCAGCGGCCGGTGAAGCCCAGAACACAGGCGGTATCGATGCCGAAATGCTCGGCCGCTTGCGCGACAGTTACAAATACACGGCTCAGGATAAGGCCTTGCGCAATGCTCTGGCCGGCACCGATATTCAGAAGCTGGCTGCCAATGCCGATGTGAGTGCCGAGGTCGACGGCTATTTTTCCCACCGGGTACCTACCAAGGGTATTACCGACCAGCAGTCGTCGGGCCGTTGCTGGCTCTTCTCGGGAATGAATGTGCTGCGGGCCAAGATGATGGCCGAACACGACCTGCCCGAGTGCGAGTTTTCGCAAGTCTACTGTTTCTTTTACGACCAGCTCGAAAAAGCCAACCTCTTCTTGCAGGGGGTTATCGATACCCGCAACCGTCCTATGGACGACAAGATGGTGGAGTGGCTCTTCAAGAATCCGCTGAGTGACGGCGGCCAGTTTACCGGTGTTTCCGACATCATCGGCAAGTATGGCCTTGTGCCCCGCGAGGTGATGAACGAGACATACAGTGCCAACAACACGGCCTGCATCGCCTTCCTGATAAAACTCAAATTGCGGGAGTACGGTTTGCAGTTGCGGAAGTTGCCGGCCAAGACCAAGGCCTCGGTTATCGAGGCGAAGAAGGCCGAGATGCTCACGACCGTCTACCGTATGCTGGCACTGGCTTTCGGCGAGCCTCCTACGGAGTTTACATGGACCCGTAAAGATGCCAAGGGCAATCCCGTGGAGACAAAGACTTATACCCCCAAGTCGTTTTACGACGAATACATAGGCGACGACCTCACCGGCGACTATGTCATGCTCATGAACGACCCGTCGCGTCCCTATTACAAACTGTATGAGATAGATTATGACCGGCACATGTACGACGGCTATAACTGGACCTACATCAATCTCCCCGTAGAGGATATCAAGGCCATGGCCATCGCCTCCATCAAGGACAGCACCGCCATGTACTTCTCGTGCGACGTTGCCAAGTGTCTCGACTCCAAGAAGGGTACCCTCGACCTGCGGAACTACGACTACGAGTCGCTCATGGGTACCACCTTCGGCATGGACAAGAAGCAGCGTATTCAGACCTTTGCCAGCGGTTCTTCTCACGCCATGACTCTTGTGGCCGTGAATCTCGACGCCGAAGGTAAGCCCGACAAGTGGCTCCTCGAAAACAGCTGGGGGGCAGCGTCGGGTTACAAGGGTCATCTGGTGATGACCGACGAGTGGTTCGACGAGTACATGTTCCGTCTTGTGGTGGAGAAAAAATATGTGCCTCAGAACATTCTGGACATTCTCTCGCAGAAGCCTACACTGCTTCCTGCCTGGGACCCCATGTTTGCCGAGGACGAATAATCATAAAAACAGATAAGCATTATGGAATTTATAGAACAATCGATTCCCGGAGTCTATGTCATCGAGCCGAAAAAGTTCGGCGATGCCCGGGGCTATTTCATGGAGACTTTTCGTCAGGACCTCTTTGAACAGCATGTGGGAAAAGTCGATTTCGTGCAGGACAATGAGTCTCGCTCCACCTACGGCGTGTTGCGCGGCCTTCACTTCCAGAAGGGCGAGTTCTCGCAGGCCAAGCTGGTGCGTGTCATCGAAGGGTGTGTACTCGACGTGGCAGTCGACCTGCGCAAGTCGTCGCCTACTTTTGGTAAATATGTGGCGGTAGAACTCTCGTCGGAGAATGCCCGCCAGCTCTTTATCCCCCGCGGATTTGCCCACGGCTTCCTGGTGCTGAGCCCCACGGCCACCTTTGTCTACAAGGTCGACAATGTCTATGCCCCCCAATCCGAGGCGTCGCTCATCTTCAATGACCCGCAGGTGGGTATCCAGTGGCCCATTGCCGAGGAGCAGATGCTGCTTTCGCCCAAAGACCGGGCCGGTAAGCCGCTCTCCGAGGTTTACTGTTTCGATTGATACACCTCCTTTCAGAGATAGCAAGAGGGGGCAACCAGCGACTGGTTGCCCCCTCTTTTGGGTTAAGAAAAGCGGTTTACGCCTGATGCAGCAGCGACGCAATGTCTTCGACGATTTGAGGAGCGGTGAGGCGGTTGGCGGCCAGCAGCTCCGATACGTCGTAGCGGTCGACAAACTCTTTGCGCACGCCGTAGTTGCTCACCTTCATGTTGCAAGGGCCGTAGTAGCGGGCAATCTTCTCGCCGAAACCACCGTCGAGTACGCCGTCTTCGAGCGTAACGACCAGCCGGTGGTTCTTTTTCAGGCCGTCGAGCATTGCCTCGTCGATACCGGTGAGGTAGCGCGGGTTGATGAGAGTGGGGGTGATGCCCTCTTGCTTGTGCAGCAGGTCGGCGACCGACTCGCCCAAGGCGTAGAACGAGCCTGCGGCAATGATGGCCACCGTGTCGCCCTGCTGTGTTGTTTTGTAGCGGTTGAGGTCGCTGTAATCGGTGTCGACGGGTACGTTGCTGCTTATCACGCCATTGCCCGGCACGCGTATGGCTACGGGGTGGTCTGTTTGCTGCATTCCCCAGCGGAGCATGGCAAAATATTCTTCTTTGCTGGTGGGAGCCAGGTAGACCATGTTGGGAATGTTGGAGAGCAGAGGTATGTCAAACAGCCCGAGGTGGGTAACATCGTTCATGCCCCATACCGATGCGGCGAATACGCAGATGACGGCCGGGTTGTTGTTGATGCAGAGGTCTTGCGAGAGCTGGTCGTAGGTGCGTTGCAGGAAAGTGCTGTACACCCCGTACACGGGACAGCCTCCGCCGGCAGCGATGCCCGAAGCCAGTGCCACGGCGTGTTCTTCGGCAATACCCACGTCAACAAATTGGCGGCCGGCCTTCTGACGGCGTTCGGGAGAGAAGCCGAATACGGTCGGTGTTCCCGAGGTGATGGCCACAACTTGCCGGTTTCTCTGCATCTCGTCGAGCAGGAAAGCCCCGGTGAGTTCGCCGTAGTCTTCGCCCTCTTCGGAAACTTTTACCTTGCCCGTCGTGAGGTCGAACGGCATGCTCCAATGGAAACGCTCCTTCTCTTTCTCGGCCGGGGCATAGCCCTTGCCTTTGAGGGTGTGTATGTGTACGACGACCGGGTGTGGGCAGTCTTTTACCCGACGGAATGTCTCGATGAGGGTGGCGATGTCGTTGCCCTCATCTACATAGACGTAGTCGAGACCCAGCGAACGGAAATAGTTGCAGGGGGCCTCTCCGCCGCTTTCGCGCAGCAGTTGCAGGTTGCGGTAGAGACCGCCGTGGTTTTCGGCAATCGACATTTCGTTGTCGTTCACTACGATTATCATGTTGGTGCCGGCCTCGGCTGCATTGCTCAGTCCCTCGAAAGCCTCACCTCCGCTGAGCGAGCCGTCGCCTATCACGGCGATGATGTTTTCCCGTCTCCCTTTCAGGTCGCGGGCTTTGGCCAGTCCGCAGGCCAGGCTCACCGACGTGGAGGTGTGCCCTACGGTGAAGAAGTCGTGCTCGCTCTCCTGTCGGTTGGTATATCCCGTTACCGAGTCGTACTCGGCCGGGTCGAGAAATGCCTCGGCACGGCCGGTGAGCATTTTATGGGAGTAGCTCTGGTGCGAAACATCATAGACGATTTTGTCGTTGGGTGAGTCGAACACAACGTGCATGGCTATCGTTGCCTCTACCATGCCGAGGTTGGGCCCGACGTGCCCGCCGTGAGCGCTGAGCTTTGCCAGCAGGGCCTGGCGCATTTCTTCGGCAAGTTCGTTTAGCTTTTCGGTGCTGAGTCCCTTGATGTCGTGGGGCGACTTGATATTACTTAGATACATAGCAGGAATAGATTTTAACATGGATTTTCACGAGACAAAGGTAGCGTTTAAATCGTCAGGTCATGTTATATTTTTTACGGATTGTATGCCCCCGATTACCGACAGGCCGATTGTAAATGTTTTACTGAGAGTTTTGTTTATTCGGTTAAGTTTGGAGTCTATAAGAAATGTTTGTTCCAGAAAAATAAATAATGAAAAAATTTAATCGTGTAGTTATTTCTAGTAACTTCGTAGAGCATATCCAAATACCCTTTATTTACCATGAAACACATTATTCTTAGGCGGAAATCCCGTGCAAGGATGTTTGCGCTGGCTTTCCTTTTTTGTGCCCTTGTACCACTCCGGGCACAAGTGAGTTACGATACGCTCCGATGGTGGAATCTGGCCAAGTACGAGGCCGAAACACTCTCCAATCTTGCGGCCGATACCAAGAACTGGAATCCCATGTACAAGAGCGGTACTTTGCAGCGGTATGCCAACAAGGTCGAGACCGATGGTCTGCCGCTGAAAGCCAACGGTGTGATTATTGCCGAGACAGAAGGTCTGGTGATAGGTGCCGGTATCAAATCTGGGAATCTGTTGTTGAGACACAATATGGGTAGCAGTCAGAACGGTATGCAGATGCAGAATATTGCTCCGGTAGGAATCGCCGGGCTGAAAGCCGGACAGCGGGTATTCGTTACCATCAAGTCGTCCTCTTCGGCACCGCAAGGAATTGAGTCGGTAACCAATCTTCGCGGTGAATGTGGTTACGATACTTACCCTTCGACCTATTTCAAAACCTATAATTTTGAGGTGATTGCCGATGGCGACGTGAGTTGGACAAACAGTGGCGGTGTTGTCGTGCAGAGTGTCGGGGTTCTCGAAGAGAAGGCCGACACAAGAGAGCAAACGGCGATGCCCGTCATCTCGGTTGAGGGTAGCCTTGTAACGCTCTCCTGCGCCACCGAAGGCGCACAGATATGGTATTCGCTGGTTGATCGCGGAGAGGTCTGGGACTATGCGCTGGCGTATAAGCAGCCGTTCGAGCTGACACGGAGTTGCCGCCTACGGGCTGTGGCTCTGAAAGAGGGTCTTCGTAGTTCCGATGTGGCCGAGTATATGGCCGAGATTCCGCTGGTAATGCCTTTTGCCGGACGGCCCTGGGTACTCGACCCCGAAGCTCTCGATCGCGGAGCCATAGCTACATTCACCGGTACGACATCTAATTATCTGGTCAACTGGCGATGGCTTATCGACGACCCGCGCGATGTCTCTTTCAATGTCTATCGCGATGGAAAGAAACTCAACGATTCCCCTATTACCGACAAAACCAATTTCCTGGATACGCAAGGTTCGGCACAGAGCATATATACGGTAGAGACTCTCTCTGCCGGTGAGGTGGTGGAAACTTCTACGGCACTGATGCTCCCGAACGGCTATCTTGATATACCGCTGGACCGTCCTGCCGGTGGAACGACCGAGAGTGGCAGCTTCTACTACATTCCTGGCGATTGTATGGTGGCCGATGTCGATGGCGACAAGAGCTATGAAGTCATTATGAAGTGGGACCCTTCCAACCGGAAAGACAACTCCGAGTCGGGCTACACGGGCAATGTCCTTATCGATGCATACCGCATGGACGGAACCAAACTGTGGCGTATCGACCTGGGTAAGAACATACGGGCCGGAGCGCACTATACCCAGCTGATGGTCTATGACCTCGACGGCGACGGATGTGCCGAAGTTGCCTGCAAGACGGCGCCCGGTACAATAGACGGACGGGGAAATTATGTACTGATGGGGCAGGACAATCCGCAGGCCGATTATCGGACATCGCTCGGAGGGAAGAGTGGCGTTGTCATCAGTGGTCCCGAGTATCTGACGGTGTTCAGCGGCCTCACCGGAGAAGAACTGGCTACGACTGCATACCGTCCCGCACGAGACACCATCTCCAACTGGGGCGACAATTATGGCAACCGCAGCGAACGTTATCTGGCTTGTGTTGCCTATCTCGACGGTGAGCGGCCCAGCCTGGTGATGGCGCGTGGATATTATACGGCCGCTTTCTTATGGGCAGTCGACTTTGACGGCTCTTCGCTGCGTACCCGGTGGTTGCACAGCTCGGTGGCCGGTGGTATCGGAGCTTATGGTGAAGGTGCCCACAGCCTGGCCACGGCCGATGTCGACGGCGACGGTCGTGATGAAATTATTTACGGAGCCTGTGCCCTCGACGACGATGGAACCATTATCTACCGTACCGGCCTCGGACATGGTGATGCCCTGCATGTAGGCGATTTCGATCCCGACCGCAACGGTCTCGAAGTGATGATGGTGCATGAAGAGGTGTCGGCCAAGTATGGTGTAGAGATGCACGATGCGTTGACCGGCGAGGTGCTTGTTGGTAAATTTACGGGAACCGATGTGGGCCGAGGCCTTTGTGCCGACGTAGATGCTGAGGCACGTGGCTGTGAGTATTGGAGTGCCGCAGGCAATGAGGTGTATGGCTGCGACGGAAGTGTGATTTCGACCAAGCGGCCCACCGTCAATTTCCGTACCTATTGGGACGGCGACTTGCAAGAGGAGACCACCGAGAAAGGGGTTATTACCAAATGGCGCGGTCGCACACAGAGCGCGACCACACTGGTTGATATGCCCTCTAAATATGGAGCAGGAACAAATGTTATCAAATACACTCCTTGTCTGCAAGCCGATATTCTCGGCGATTGGCGCGAAGAGCAGATCTATTACGACGAGAAGACGATGAGTCATCTCTGGATATTTTCTACTCCCTACGCCAGCGATTACAGAGTGCCTACGCTGATGCACGACCATCACTATCGTATGGCAACGGTGTGGCAGACGGCTGCGTATAATCAACCGCCTCATCTGAGCTATTATCTGCCCGATTATGTCGAGTCATTGACGAGTGGTGTGCAGAGTGTCCCGGATACGGATGTGGAGCGTGAGGTGTTGCGTGTCAACTATTACAATTTGTTGGGGCAGCAGATCCATCGACCCGAGCGCGGAATTTATATCGAGGAGATTCTCTACACCGACGGCAGTGTGAGCCGGACAAAACGGCTGGACTGATCGACCGGTCTGTAATCCCGAACGGTTGATACGGTCGTAAAAAATGGCGGCGCGGGCATTTGCCCGCGCCGCTCTCGTTTTTGGGAGTGTGGGAGGATTAGATGATTTTTTCGAGTTGGGAAACGTTGCGTGCCACCTCTTCGTCGGTAACCTCATAGTTTTGCAGGTCGTTGGCGATGTACTGGTCGTAGGCGGCCATGTCGATGAGGCCGTGGCCCGAGAGGTTGAAAAGAATGACTTTTGATTTTCCTTCGAGTTTGGCCTGCTCGGCTTCGCGTATGGCCGTGGCGATGGCGTGCGACGATTCGGGGGCGGGAATGATGCCTTCGGCCTGTGCAAAAATTGTTGCGGCCTTGAAAGTTTCGAGCTGGGGTATGTCGACAGCCTCCATGAGTCCGTCTTTGCGCAGCTGGCTTACGATGGAACCGGCTCCATGGTAACGGAGACCTCCGGCGTGAATGTTCGACGGCGAGAAGTTGTGTCCGAGGGTAAACATGGGCAACATCGGTGTGTATCCGGCTTCGTCGCCGAAGTCGTACTGGAATACGCCACGCGTGAGTTTGGGGCAGGAGGCAGGCTCGGCAGCTATGACGCGTATATCTTTGTTGTCGACGAGTTTATGCCGCAGGAAGGGGAAGGAGAGTCCCGAGAAGTTGGAACCACCACCGAAGCAGGCAATGACCACATCGGGATATTCGCCTGCCATCTCCATCTGTTTTTCGGCTTCGAGACCGATGACCGTCTGGTGCAGGGATACGTGGTTGAGTACGCTGCCGAGGGTGTATTTGCAGTTGGGGGTCTGCATGGCCAACTCTACGGCTTCGGAGATGGCCGTACCCAGGCTACCCTGGTAGTTGGGGTGTTCGGTGAGGATTTTACGTCCGGCCTTGGTACTCATACTGGGCGAGGCGATGACTTGGGCGCCGAATGTCTGCATGATGGAGCGGCGGTAGGGTTTCTGGTGGTAGCTCACTTTTACCATATACACGGCCAGTTCGAGCCCGAAGGCTTTGGCGGCAAAGGAGAGGGCTGCACCCCATTGGCCGGCACCCGTTTCGGTGGTAATGTTGGTAACGCCCTCTTTTTTACAATAGTAGGCCTGGGCGATGGCCGAGTTGAGCTTGTGCGAGCCTACGGGGCTGACGCTTTCGTTCTTGAAGTAGATGTGGGCCGGGGTGTCGAGGTATTTTTCGAGACCGTAGGCGCGTACCAGCGGGGTGGGACGCCATATCTTGTACATGTCGCGCACCTGTTCGGGTATCTCTATCCAGGCATCGGTCTGGTTCATCTCCTGGTGCGACAGTTCTTTGGCAAAGAGCGGATAAAAGTCTTCCTCTTTCATCGGCTGGTGTGTCTGCGGATTGAGAGGAGGCAGCGGTTTGGTCTTCATATCGGCCACGATGTTGTACCATGCCGTGGGAATGTCTTTTTCTTGCAGTAAAAATTTTTTCGTGTTCATAATTGCTATGTTTATCAGATAAATTTATTCAAATAAAAAAAGAAGGTTTGCCGCGGTCGGACAAACCTTCTTGTTCTTTATTGTATACGAGGTTGTGCCTTACGACCGTTGAGAGTGTAAGTGGCGCCAACCTTGCCAATTTCTTGATAGAAAATTCATACTTTCCGTCTTTTTTATTCGACACAAAAATAGGTGAATTCTATTAATTTTCCAACACTTTGTAGGTGAAATTTTTTATTTTATGTATTTTTTTTGTCGACAAGGCTGTTTAGGTAACATTCTATATTGGTGTATTCCTTGCTTAGCGTGTAGGCCGAGGCGTCGTCGGGATTGTGAGGGTCGATGCCGTTTTGTTTTTCCCAGCGGTCGGGCATGCCGTCGCCGTCACTGTCTTTGCGGGGTTTCCGCGATTTCAGCTTGGGCCAGCCACCGGCATCGTCGGGACTGTCGATGATACCCTTCTCGCCGAATGTGCCGAGACCTTTCTTTACTTGCTTGATAACGGCTTTGTCGTAGCTGTCGCGTACACGGCTGCACCCGGCATCGGCCAGTACGCGCCGGTAGGCGACATCGGGCTCGTCTTCTTCAATAGCTTCGTAGGGGAATGGCGTGTCGACGATGCAGGAGGCCGATTCTTCACCCCGTGCAGGAATGGCTCCGGAGGCGATGCCTGTGGTCTTTTTCTTGTTTTTGGCCGTGGGAATGTAGGGCTTTCCCGGGCGGTCGCCGATGGCGCTCCGGTTGTCGAGGGTGGCTTGGGGGTCGCCTTCCATGATGTTGCCGTGTACGTAGTAGCGGCCGGTGCCGTCGTCGGCCACGTCGAGTATGCGGTGGTGCTGCGAGGCGGGGCCCGGTTTGTAGTAGTTGCCCACGATGTTTATTTCGCCGTGGTGGCCGCCCCCGTATGCGGTCTTGTATCCCCAGTTATAGACGACATTGTTGCGGTAGTCGACCCACTTTGTACCGTCGACCGAGGCAAAACGTGGGTTGCGGCTGGCATGGTTGGCAAGCAGGTTGTGGTGGAACGTGGCTTTGTATCCGCCCCAGATGCCGCCGAATCCGTGACTCCCTTTGGTGTGAACCGACTTGTTCAGGCTGTGTGAGATGAGACACCATTGCACGGTGAGATTCTCGGTCTTGTATATCGACAGACATTCGTCGATGCTCCAACTCGACGACAGATGGTCGAGAATGACATTCTTCTGTCCGTAGCGTCCGCCGCCTATCCCGTCGCTGTCGCGGTGGTAACGGTCGCCTACCCGCACCCGGAGGTATCGTATGATGACGTTGCTGGCATTGATGATCAGCGGATAGTCTTTCAGGCAGATGCCCGCTCCCGGTGCCGACTGCCCGGCAATGGTGATGCTGTCGTTGTTGATGCGCAGCGGCGATTTCAATTCGATAGTCCCGTCGACGGCAAAGACCACGATACGTGGCCCCTTCTCTTCGATGGCGTTGCGCAGGCTTCCGGGGCCGCTGTCGTTGAGGTTGGTAACATATATGACTTTCCCGTCGCGTCCGCCGGTGGTATATTTTCCGTATCCTTCGGCGCTCGGGAATGCCAACGATTGTGCATGTGCGGCGACACTTGTAATAATGGGCAACAGAAGGAGCAAAAACAACTTTTTCATAGAAAAGCAAAATAAAAACCTGTAAGTGCGAGAGGCTGATGTCTGTGCTTTGCTACGGCAGTCGGTGGTGTCTATCTGAGGGTCGATGAAGGTCGTTCTATGCGGCGTACCATATCGCGGGCCAAGGTAGCGCGCTCACCGTCGAGTCCGTTTTCGAGGGCTTTGTTCAGCCAGTAGGCCGACTGGTTGTTGTCTTGCTCCACACCTTCGCCCGAATAGTAGCACATGCCGAGAAAGTATTGGGCTTCGGCAAGGTTCTGGTAAGCTGCTTTCCGATACCAGAAGAAGGCTTTGTTGAGGTCTTTTGCCGTGCCCTTTCCGTCGTAATAGCAAGCTCCGAGAAGGAACTGTGCTTCGGCGAGTCCTTGCTCTGCGGCCCGGGTAAACCAGTACAGGGCGGTGCTGTCGTCGGGGGCGACGCCTGTGCCGCTGACGTAGCAGCTACCCAGCTCCTTTTGGGCACCGGCAATGCCTTGCCGGGCAGCTTTCTCAAACCATGCGGCGGCTTGTGCGGCGTTTTTCTCAACCCCTTTTCCGTCGTAATAGCAGGCTCCGAGAATGTATTGTGCCCCGGCGATACCTTGACGGGCAGCCTTTTCGCACCAGTAAGCGGCTTTTTTATAGTTGCGTCTGACGCCTCTCTTGAAGTAGTAACATTCTCCCAGCCGGAATTGCGCCTCGGCATTTCCTTGTTCGGCAGCCGGGGTGAAATATTCGACAGCGGTTTTGTATTTCTTCTTCTGGTAGGACTTTTCGCCTAAGCGGAAGAGTTCCATGGCCGGCGTTTCGGTCTCCTGGGCCCGTGCCGTCGTATATGGGAATCCTCCGAGGAGGACGACGAGGCAAAGTGTCAGAATAATATCTTTTTTCATGGTCGTGGATTTTATTTGAGCAGACATTTCTTGGTTGCGTTGTCGGCAAACTTTACCGGACACTCTTTTTCTATGGCGATGCGGCTATTGTTGCCTTCGACAACGATGCCTGCCGGTGTTGTGCCGGGCGTCTCTCTCAGTTTCTCGACGAGTATGTCGTTGTCGTTGCGCAAGGTGAGTTGGGGCGTTCCCGAGGGATTGATGAGCGTAACGCCGTCGAGAATGGCATCGTCGACCTGCTCGATGAAGAGCAACGAGCGCGGGTCGGCCTGGCGTACTTCGAGGCACAGGTTCTGTATGCGCAGGCCGCGGGCGTTTTTGATGTAGAGGCCCGAGGCGGGAGCGTCGGCAAAGATAAGTGTCTCGGGATACTCTTTTTCCCGTGCGGGCAGGTTGCGGTTGAGGGCATGCTCGGCCGAGCCTCCGCCGTCGCATATCAGATGCACGTTGCTGAGTGTAACGTTCTCGACCGGGTGTCCGTCAAGACCGGTGATGGAGCTTGTAACCAGCCCGTGCATGGTGGCGGTGAGATTGGCGATGTGTATGTTGCGCAGGGTACCCACCGGCTGGGAGGGGCCGCCGTCGTAGTAGTTGCGTCCACGGTTGGCCAGACGTATGAAGATGGGGGTCATCACACCGTACATGGAGATGTTGCTGATGTTGAAGTTTTCGAGTAGGGCTCCGTCGACGGTTTCGATGGCCAGTCCGCCCAGGGTGCGGTGGGGCCGGTCGTAGATGGTAGGTTCGTCGGCCCGACGGAATACACAGTTGGTGATGGTGAAGTTGCGGAATCCACCGTTGGTCTCACTGCCCCATTTCATAGCGTTGCAGTTGGCAGCGATGACGCAGTTGGCCACCACCACATTTTCGCAGCGGCCCGTGGCGTTGGTCGTTTTGAAACAGATGGCGTCGTCGTCGGTATTGAAATGGCTGTTGACGATGCGCACCTGACGGCAGTTGTCGATGTCGATGCCGTCGTTGTTGTAGTTGCCGTGATTATAGACGTCGATGCCGTCGATAAATACATTCTCGCAGTCGAGATAGTGCTGGGTCCATGCCGGGGAGTTGCGCAGGTGTATGTCGCTCAGGGTAACATTCTTGCAGCTGATGACGCGCAGCAGGTAGGGACGTCGTGTGATGCCCATGAGCGTCTCGGTTTCGGTGGCGGGATAGTTTTCCAGAGAGCCTTGTCCGTCGATGGTGCCTTGCCCGCATATGGTTATGTTCTCGACCTTCTCGGCAAAGATGAGCGAGCGGCTCGAATAGCGCTTGATGTGCGATACATAGCTCGACTCGTGCGACGGGTAGTCGCTCAGCTGTGTGCTGCCCAGCAGGGTGGCACCCCGCTCGATGTGCAGGGTTACGTTGCTTTTCAGTACGAGGGTACCGCTCAGGTATCGGCCGGGGGTAAGTACGACAGTCTCTCCGCCGCAAGTCGAAGCCGAGTCGATGGCGGCTTGTATGGCATGGGTGTCGAGGGTGGTTCCGTCGCCTTTGGCGCCGAATGCGCGCACGTCGAGGGTGGCCGATGCATACGGGATTGAGAGGAGCAGTGTTGCTGCGAAGAATAGAATTTTTTTCATGGTCATGTGTCGGATGTGTAAATAACTCATTGATGATAGCCGGCGTGTGTGGCCGGTCGATTTTTTGTTTGTGCTTTACAAATGTAGGCAGAATATGTGTAAAAGTGAAACTTTTTGGGCCGGTTTGTGTGTCCGTTTCTTGTTTTTTAGGATAAATGGGGCTCATGCCGGGTCGGCAGCCCTGCGGTGTGCTGCGGTTCTAATAAGAGAAAGCCCCCTTAACCGAAGGGGGCTTTCTCGTCGTGTGGTTTTGCTGTATGTGTTTAGGGAATGATCTGTTTAATCGTGATGCAGCGGTTGTCGGCCGTTGTGAAGGTAAGTATGCAGAGACCGGCTTGTTGTGGCAGTTCAAAGGTCTGGTCGCTTATCCGGGTCAGTGTGCAAGTGCGGCCGGCAATATCGGTGGCCGTGGCATAAGCTATCTCGTACGTCGATCTCACTTGGAGGCGTCCGTTCTCGATTTTTACTTTTATCTCGTCAGCTTCCGCTTGGGTATCGGTTATGGCTCCCGACGAGATACCCCATTGCTGGTCGAGCCATTCGACATTGCGGGTCAGCATCGATTTCAGTTTGCCGTATTTCGATTCGGTCTGTCCCGTGTTGTATTGGGGCCAGCGCACGGCATCGGCCTTATCGGCCTCCTTGCAGAGATCAGCGAAACGGTCGAGGAATGTATATATCTCGTTGAATCTTTGGGGATAGAACGACTGCCATATTTCACGCACCTTTTTCTGGAAGTTGGGGTAGCGGGCTATCTCTTTTATCCACACCAGGTAGTCGTAGTTGCTCTCTTCGTAGACAAAACTCTTTTTCTCCCGCCAGAAAGAGTATCCGAGGTCCCAGAGCGGGCCGAAAATCCACTTCTGGTCATCGCCCTGCTCTTTGAACAGATAGGTACTTCCGTGAAAAGCATCGGCATTGTCGATAATCTCTTGTACTATATAGTAACGGGCCAAATAGTCGATGTCGATATACTTTTCCCACTCGGTCGAGGTGCTGTCTTCGCCGCAGATGAGAGAGTCGAGCATCGTCATTTGGTCGATGAGGTATTCCTGCTGTTGAGGAGAGACGACTTCGGGGGTCTTGTGAGTAACGCGTATCCGATAACCGCTTTTGCCGACAAATTGTATCTGGTACGGGTCGTCGTAATTGTCTATTTCGACGAGCCAGCCTCCGGTAATCTCGGTAGAGTCGGTTGCCTCGTCGGGTTGTTCGTAGATGTCTACCCGGTCGCTGTCGACGCGCACATTTTGAGTCAGCAGGTAGAATCCGATATATTCGCCGTTGAGTACCACTTCGACGGGTCTGACTTCGGGGGTCCAGGTGAGTTGTATCATGCGGCCCAACTCCATACCCACAGCTTCATTCAAGAACTGGGTGTAGCTGCCTACTTCGGCCAGGAGTACGAAATGTTTGCTTTTGGGCATACCCATCATAGGCGTCTTGTCGCCGAGTTTCAGTTTATAAGGCTTTTTATCGGCATTGGTCCACGAACTATTGCCCCGGCCCCGAATTTCAAGCGGAAGTTGCTCGCTTTCGCTACCGAGAGGTTCGTATCCAGCCAGTCCGAATGTTTCGAGGTAATAGGTGGCATCGACATACTCTTCTTTGGATACGATGGGAACATTGCCCGCAGTGTTGATAAACAATACGGGAATCGACTCGGTATAAGTCGCTGTGGTGCTTGTCTCTTGTGAGATTGTCGTGTCATTGGTAGTAGGGGCTGCAAAACCCGACAGACAAAGGCTTGCCATGCCTATTAAAAAGAGATTTTTCATGGTAATTTTTTAATATGATGAATATCTACAAATATATCCAAAATTATGTAAGATAGACCTCTTGTTTGTTTAAAAAGGCTTTTATTGTGTTTTGATGTGTTATTATTTATATTCTGTATAAATAAATAGGCGGAGTTATTATGTAGATTAAAAATAAATAACGACTTTTGCGGAAACATTCCCGTTGTCAAAAACAAGATATACGATATGAGACTCTCCGAGGTTCCTACCGGACAAGAAGTGGTAATTGTGAAAGTGCTGGGATACGGTGCTTTCTGCAAGCGAATTATCGAAATGGGGTTTGTGCGGGGCAAGAAGGTGAAGGTCTTGCTCAATGCTCCGTTGAGAGACCCTGTGAAGTATGAGATTCTGGGCTATGAGGTCTCGTTGCGGCGCAGCGAGGCAGCGCTCATCGAGGTAATGACCCTTGAAGAAGCCCGAAATGAACTTCAAACCGAGGCCGGTGAGGTCGTTGTCGACGAAGAGTTGCAGATGCAGAAAGCGGCCGACCGGTCGAGCAAGGTCATAAACATTGCGCTGGTGGGTAACCCCAATTGCGGTAAGACATCGCTTTTCAACATTGCCTCGGGAGCGCATGAGCATGTAGGCAATTACAGCGGTGTGACGGTCGATGCCAAGCAGGGACACTTCGACTACAAAGGTTATCGGTTCAACATCTGCGATCTTCCCGGTACCTATTCGCTCTCGGCCTATACGCCCGAAGAGCTTTATGTGCGGCGGCATATTATCGAGAAACAGCCCGATGTGGTGGTGAATGTGGTTGTCGCTTCAAATCTCGAACGAAACCTTTTCCTGACGACCGAACTTATCGATATGGACCTCCGTATGGTGGTGGCACTCAACATGTACGACGAGTTGGAGTCGAGTGGCGATCGGTTTGATTACGATACGCTTGGAAAAATGATAGGTGTGCCCATCGTGCCTACCATATCGCGCACGGGTTGGGGTATTCATAACCTGTTTGACACCATCATACGGGTGTATGAACGTGAAGAGCCTGTCGTGCGGCATATCCACATCAACCACGGTTCTGTCGTGGAGAACGGTATCACGCTTGTCAAGGACGCCTTGAAAAACGAGGCGCAGGCGGTCTATTCTCTTTCGCCCCGTTATCTGGCCATCAAATTGCTCGAACGCGACAAGGAGATCGAGCACCTCTTGTCGGCTGAGCCCCAATATGCCAAGTGGCTTGAATTGCGTGACAAGGAAGACAAGCGCATAGAAGAAACGCTCGGCGAGAGTGCCGAGGTGGCTGTTGCCAATGAGAAATACGGTTTCATCTCGGGGGCGTTGCACGAAACGCTGATACCCGGCAAGCGTAACGAGTTCAAGACGACGCGTCTCATCGATTCGCTGGTAACACATAAAATATATGGGTTCCCAATCTTTCTCTTCCTCATGTGGGTCATGTTCGAGGCAACCTTTGTGTTGGGTGCCTATCCTATGGAGTGGATAGAGTCGGGTGTGAGTGCCCTTGGTGGCCTTATTGAACGGTTCATGGCTCCTGGCCCGCTGAAAGACCTGCTTATCGACGGGGTAATAGGCGGAGTGGGTAGTGTCATCGTCTTCTTGCCCAACATCCTCATACTTTACCTCTTCATCTCCTTTATGGAAGATTCGGGCTATATGGCGCGAGCCGCCTTTATCATGGATAAAATCATGCACAAGGTGGGGTTGCACGGCAAGTCGTTTATTCCCCTTATTATGGGATTTGGCTGTAACGTGCCGGCCATTATGGCTACCCGCACCATCGAGAGCCGCAGCAGCCGCATCATTACCATACTCATCAATCCATTCATGTCGTGCAGTGCCCGGTTGCCGGTCTATGTGCTGATTATCGGCACGTTCTTCTCGGCCTACGCCAGTTTTGTATTTCTCGGTCTGTATCTCCTGGGCATCTTGGCAGCCATAGTGACGGCCCGCATGCTGCGCCGTTTCTATTTCAAGAAAGACGAGACACCCTTTGTTATGGAGTTGCCGCCCTATCGTGTCCCTACCATGAAGGCGACGCTGTTGCATATGTGGGGAAAAGCCGAGCAGTATCTGCGCAAGATGGGAGGGGTTATACTCGTCGGAGCGGTGGTTATATGGTTCCTGAGTTACTATCCGCGTCCGCAGGTCGACCCGGTAACCGGTCAGACCGAGACGATTGCCGAGCAGCAGAAAAACTCTTATCTGGGACGGCTGGGCCAGTTTGTCGAGCCGATTATGGAGCCGCTTGGCTTCAACTGGAAGGTCGACATAGCTCTTCTCTCGGGTGTGGCGGCCAAGGAGATTGTCGTCAGTACGATAGGTGTGCTTTATGCCGGCGAGACCGATCTTGCCGAGGACGATGCCTCTCTGCGTGAACGCCTCACCATGCCCAGTCCCGAAACCGGAAAGCCCGACTTTACCCCGCTTGTCGCCCTGTCGTTCCTCGTCTTTGTGCTGCTCTATTTCCCCTGTCTGGCCAGCATTGCCGCTATTGTGAAAGAGACGGGAAGCTGGTGGTGGGGTATTTTCTCCATGGTGTACAATACGGCTTTTGCCTGGGTCGTTGCATTTTTGGTGTTCAACATCGGTAAACTGTTTATTTGATATGGTACAGCAGATTATTGTTGGGTGCATAGGAGTAGCCGTCGCGGCCTATGTTGTGTATTACGTGGTGCGCATGGTCAGGGGTAAGGCGTCGTCGTGTCCTGGTGGCTGCTGCGGTTGTAGTCGGGCCACACATGGTTGCGGTGAGGCGCGAAAGAACAAAAGTTTTCAAGAAAATATCAAGAAAAAAGCGTAGCCCGCTTGCAGAATCGAAAAAAACATCTATCTTTGCAGCGCAATAGCAACAGGGTTCCTTGGCCGAGAGGTTAGGCACCGGTCTGCAAAACCGTTTACAGCAGTTCGAATCTGCTAGGAACCTCAAAATCCGAAAGGGCGCTCATCAAACGATGAGCGCCCTTTCTTGTGTATGCGGGAGACGGTTTTTAGAACTTTTTGTGAGAGCCACTCCGAGTCCACATTCTTGTATGTAAAGCTCTTGCGCCAGGCTGAATCCCGGGTAGTAGTGGCGAACGTTGTTTTTGTAACTTCTATTTCTGTGTAGCAACGCGGCTGAAAATGTACATGACAATGCAGCAGAGAGCAATGATGAGGCCGGTCGAGACAAGGATATTTCCCATGCCGGTGAGCGGCGATACGATGCCGCCGAAGAGAAACTGGGTAAATCCCAACAGGGCCGATGCGTTGCCGGCACTCTTGCGTTCGAGGTCGAGAGCGAGAGCCGTTGAGGTGGGCATCACCATTCCGAAGAAGAACATCATCAGGAAGAGCAACCCTTCGACGACGGCAAAAGGCAGGTCGGCCATGAGTGCTGCTGCCGTGGCGAGTCCGAGCAGGAAGAATATTGTGGAGCCGATGCGCAGGGCTGTTATGGCGTTGGCAAAGCGGGGGGTGAGCAGGCTCGAACCTACCATGATGGCAAAGGCATTTACCCCGAAGCAGATACTGTACAGCAGCGGTGAGATTTGGTAATGCTCCTGGAAGATAAAGGGTGAGGCGGCAATGTAGCTGAACAAAACACCCATGGCAAAGGTTTGTATGAGCAGGTAATGGCTGAATTGACGGTTGCGCAGCACGGGAATGAGTTGCGAGAAGGTCGACAGCACACCTCCTTTGAAGCGGTTTTCCTGCGGGAGGGTCTCTTTCTGGGCAAAGCCGATGAGGGTGAGTATGATGCCGATAACAAGGAGTATGACGAAGATGCCTCGCCAGTCGGTCCATTCGAGCATGATGCCTCCCAGGACCGGCGCGCCTACCGGTGCTACTCCGTTGATGGCCGCCATGAGTGAGAAGGTGCGTGCCAGAGCGTTGCCGGAATAGAGGTCGGTAACGATGGAGCGGGAGATAACCAGTCCGCCGGCTCCGGCAAAACCCTGGATAAGACGGCACACGATAAAGGTGTGTATGTCGTCGGCATAGAGGCAGGCAATGGTAGAGACAACAAAGAGTACGAGCGAGAGGAGCAGCGGGGTGCGCCGTCCGAACTTGTCGCTGAGCGGACCGATAATCATCTGTCCCACAGCCAGTCCCAGCATACTGAAAGTGAGGGTAAGTTGCACCAGCGAGGTGGTTGTGTCGAAATCGTTGACGAGTTGGGGTAGAGCCGGCAGGTAGAAATCGGTTACAAAGGGGCCGAAGGCCGACAGCATACCCATGAAAAGTAGAATAAACAGGCGGGAGTTGCGTTGTATTTGCGACATAGGGTTTGATTAAAATCGGGTGCAAAATTCCCAAAAATGTTTCAAAAGCATTTGTTAACAGAAAAAAAAACGGGTTAATCATTCCAAATGTCGTTCCTGCTCTTTTCGGTGGCCCAACGAGAAAGTGTACTTTTATCCTTATAAATAAATGGAATTTGCAATGAAGAGAAGAAAACCGAAGATTGCGCTGGTGCTGGGTAGTGGCGGCGCGCGTGGATTGGCCCATATCGGTGTTATTGAGGAACTGCTGTCGCGTGGATACGACATAACGTCGGTGGCAGGTACCTCCATGGGAGCATTGGTGGGCGGTATCTATGCGGCCGGCAAGTTGCCCGACTTCAAGAAGTGGGTGCTGGGTATCGACAAGTTCAGGATGTTTCAGCTGCTCGATTTTTCGTTCCGCCTCGACGGTATGGTCAAGGGGCAGCGTATTATCTCCACGCTTAAAGAGATGGTGCCCGATCTCTCTATCGAAGCGCTGCCTATTCCTTTTGCGGCTATATCGACCGACATGGCTGCCGAGCGCGAAGTGGTTTTCGATAGCGGAAGCCTTTTTGATGCTATTCGTGCCTCGATTTCGTTGCCGGCTTTTTTCCGACCGGTACATAAGTCGGACATGGTGCTGATGGACGGCGGTATACTCAATCCTCTGCCCATAAACCGGGTGAGCCGGCGGCGGGGCGACAAGGTTTTTGCCGTCGATGTGAATGTGCCCGACGACGAGAAGCCTCTGCCCGTCAGACGCAAGGTGCAGGCCGAGGACGATGACGACTCGACCTTTGTTGAGTGGTTGAAACGCACTTTCAGTTCCGATAGCTCCGACGACGAGAAGGCCGACTCTTCTCTGTATTCGCCTTATGGGGGCAGCCTGTTACAGGCTTCCGACATGATGATTGAGCGTATTTCTCGCCTCACGGTCGAACTTTACAAGCCCCGTTTACTCATCGAGGTGCCGGCAGCGGCATATGGTATTCTGGAATTTTATCGGGCACCCGAAATTATGGAGCTTGGACGTGCCGCCGCAGCACAGGCTCTCGACCGATACGAGGAATAGTTTTTTACTCACCGGCGTTTTTAAGCCCTTTTGCTACTCACACAGTTTCTTAAAGGATAACCGTGTGAACTCTAATCTCTTTTAGCTGTTGCAGAAGGGGGGGAAGTCTATATTTTCAAGTTAAAAATCTAAAATAAACACCTAACGGAATAGCAAATTTGAGTAAAGCGTAGCGAACAGACTGAAAAAGCGTTCGTTACGCTATA
>CALUZW010000016.1 GCA_944325415.1 uncultured Bacteroidales bacterium
AGAGCCAAGGTGTGGATACTCACCGGCCGCTAATACCCCGGCAGAAACACAAAACGCCACCTCGGGGCAGGGCTATTCCATGGCCATTCATCGACAAGGCCCAGCCCCGCAAACACGGGAGACAAGACTCCTCCACATCGCCACACACCATCTTTTCCATCGCAGGAGCGCAACTGCCTCTACGCAACATCGCTGTACAGATATTAAAGGGGCATTGACATCCATAGAAAGTGCCCGTGTAAAAACTTGCCGAACAGAAACTACACGGCCAAACAGCCTATCCAAACCTATGGGCGAAGTCAATGACAGGACGCCCTCAAAGCCGGCGCTTCGATACAACAAGCCCGCCCACACCTTTTCGCAACAGCGTTTCAAACAAAAAAAACGAGTACCGGATGTCCGGTACTCGTTTCTACTATCAAGCTGAAAATAGAGTTACTTCTCTGCGGGAGCCTCAGCAGCAGGTGCTTCGGTAGCAGGAGCTTCAACAGCGGGAGCTTCTGCGGCAGGAGCAGCAGCCTTTTTCGAGCGACGGGTGCGGCTCTTCTTGGCAGCTTTCTCTTTCAACATATTTTCGTTGTAGTCGACGAGCTCGATAAAGCAAGTCTTGGCATTGTCGCCCAAGCGGTTTCCGGTTTTAAGAATACGGGTGTAACCTCCGGGACGGTCGGCTACTTTCTCGGCAATGTTTTTGAAAAGCTCGGTAACGGCTTCTTTGCTTTGCAGGTAGCTGAACACGACACGACGCGAAGCGGTGGTGTCTTCTTTGGAGCGATTGATCAGAGGCTCAACATATACTCTCAACGCCTTGGCTTTGGCCAAAGTCGTAAAGATTCTTTTGTGAAGAATCAGCGAAGTTGCCATGTTGGAGAGCAGAGCATCTCTGTGAGATTTGGTGCGTCCTAAGTGGTTGAATTTTTTATTGTGTCTCATCGTTATTACTCTTTATCTAATTTATACTTCGAGATATCCATTCCGAAAGAAAGGTTGAGGCTGGCCAGCAACTCATCGAGTTCGGTGAGCGACTTGCGGCCGAAGTTGCGGAATTTGAGCAGGTCGGTCTTGTTGAAAACAACCAGTTCGCCGAGGGTTTCGACATCGGCCGATTTGAGGCAGTTCAACGCACGGACCGAAAGATCCATGTCGACGAGCTTGGTTTTGAGCAACTGACGCATGTGCAGCACCTCTTCGTCAAATTCTTCGTTGCCATCGACATCGGTTGTTTCGAGAGTGATTTTCTCATCGGAGAACAACATGAAGTGATGAATCAGAATCTTGGCGGCTTCTTTCAAAGCGTCTTTCGGGTGAATTGATCCGTCGGTGGTAATTTCGAGAATCAGTTTTTCGTAGTCGGTTTTCTGCTCAACACGGAAGTTATCCTGAATGTACTTCACATTGCGGATAGGCGTAAATATCGAGTCGATTGCTATGACATCAACGGGATCGCCGGGATTGCGGTTCTCATCAGCGGGAACGTATCCGCGGCCCTTGTTGATATTGAGTTCGATTTGGAAGTTTGCGCTCTCATCCATGTTGCAAATCACCAGGTCGGGATTCAGCACTTCAAATCCGGTAAGGTTTTTACCTATATCTCCGGCTTTGAACACATCGGTTCCCGATACCGAAATCGAAACCTTCTCGGTCTCAATTTCTTCGACGATTTGTTTAAATCTCACCTTTTTGAGGTTGAGAATAATGTTTGTTACATCTTCAATGACACCGGGTATGGTGGAGAACTCATGCTCTACACCGCTGATGCGTATCGATGTAATGGCAAAGCCTTCAAGAGAGTTGAGGAGGATACGGCGCAGGGCGTTACCGATGGTAACGGCATAGCCGGGCTCCAAGGGACGGAATTCGAATTTACCGAAAAACGCGTCGGCCTCGAGCATGAGGACTTTATCGGGTTTCTGAAATGCTAATATCGACATGGACTAATTATTATTTAGAGTACAACTCAACGATCAACTGCTCTTTGATATTTTCGGGAATATCTTCACGTTCGGGCATGTGCAGGAACTTGCCGCCCTTGATGTTTTCGTCCCACTCTATCCAAGGATATTTGCTGTGGTTGAATCCCGAAAGGGTATCTCCGATAACTTCCAGCGATTTCGATTTTTCGCGAACGGCTACGATTTGGCCGGGGCGAACCGAATAGGAAGGAATGTTCACCACTTTGCCGTCGACCGTGATATGACGGTGCGATACAATCTGACGGGCTGCGGCGCGAGTAGGAGCTATACCCATGCGATAAACGACGTTGTCGAGACGGGCTTCGAGGAGTTGCAACAGAACGACACCCGTAATACCTTTGGTACGCGAAGCTTTTTCAAAGAGGATACGGAATTGTCTTTCGAGTACGCCGTAAGTATATTTGGCTTTTTGTTTCTCCCGAAGCTGGATACCGTACTCCGAGGTTTTTCTTCTTTTGTTTACGCCATGCTGTCCCGGGGGATAGTTCTTCTTGGAAAGTACTTTATCGGGTCCGAAAATAGGCTCACCAAATTTACGGGCAATCTTTGTTTTAGGTCCGGTATATCTTGCCATTTTAGTAGATTTTTAAATTTTATATTGATGTGAATCGCAATAGGTGCAGCCGCGATTGCAGAGAGGATTTGATTGCAATCTTATTCACCGCCTGTGACTCGACAAGGTTAAGAGTGAATTATACTCTACGTCTTTTAGGAGGACGACATCCGTTATGAGGCAGCGGCGTAACGTCGATAATCTCGGTTACTTCGATACCGGCTCCGTGTACAGTACGGATAGCCGATTCACGACCGTTTCCGGGGCCTTTTACATAAGCCTTTACTTTTCTCAAGCCAAGGTCAAAGGCAACTTTTGCACAATCCTGTGCGGCCATCTGGGCGGCATAGGGAGTATTTTTCTTCGATCCTCTGAAGCCCATCTTTCCGGCCGACGACCAAGAGATGATCTGTCCTTCGGCATTGGCAAGGGCTACGATGATGTTGTTGAACGAAGAGTGTACGTGAAGTTGGCCCATGGCTTCAACTTTTACGTTTCTCTTCTTTGCTGCGACTGTCTTTTTTGCCATACTTAATTATTATTTAGTAGCTTTTTTCTTGTTTGCAACGGTTTTCTTCTTGCCTTTGCGGGTACGGGCATTGTTCTTGGTGCTCTGTCCGCGTACGGGAAGGCCGTTACGATGGCGCACGCCACGGTAACAACCGATGTCCATAAGGCGTTTGATATTGAGTTGAACTTCCGAACGGAGGTCACCCTCTACTTTATATTCTGCGCCGATGATTTCACGCACTTTGGCGGCTTGATCATCATTCCAGTCTTTTACTTTGATGTCTTTGTCAATGCCGGCTTTTGCCAAAATGGTATTTGCCGCACTGCGACCTATTCCGTAGATATAGGTCAAGGCGATTTCGCCTCTCTTGTTCTGGGGCAGGTCAACACCTACTATTCTTATTGCCATATAGTCGTAGAATTAGTGTGCAAAAATAATAAAATTATCCTTGACGTTGTTTATACTTGGGATTTTTCTTGTTAATAACATACAAGCGGCCCTTTCTTCTTACGATTTTACAGTCGGGCGTACGCTTCTTCAATGATGCTTTTACTTTCATATCGCGATTTTTTTTATTTGTATCTGAATGAGATTCGCCCTTTGGTCAGGTCGTAAGGCGACATTTCGACTTTCACCTTGTCTCCGGGCAGGATTTTGATGTAATGCATTCTCATTTTTCCGGAAATGTGGGCCGTAATTTCATGCCCGTTTTCCAACTCAACGCGAAACATTGCATTCGACAACGCTTCTACGATTACTCCGTCTTGCTCTATTGCAGCCTGTTTTGCCATATATAAGGTTACTTTGTTATAGGTATTCCCAATGCTTCTTCCACATAGCGAAAGGTCGACAACACATCGGCGCCCTCTTCGCGGATTGCTATGGTGTGCTCGAAGTGTGCCGAGGGTTTGCGGTCTTTTGTCCGTGTCGTCCACCCGTCTTTCTCGACGACGATATTGCGTGAGCCCAGGTTTATCATCGGTTCGATGGCTATGACCATGCCGTTTTTCAGCAGCGGTCCGCAGCCCCGGCGGCCGTAATTGGGAACTTCGGGCTCTTCGTGGAGCTTCTTTCCTACTCCGTGGCCGCACAACTCGCGTACGACCGAATAGCCCCGATGCTCGCAATAGGTCTGAATAGCATTGCTGATATCACCTATGCGCTTTCCCTCGATGGCCTGCTCTATTCCCAAGTAGAGAGACTCCTTGGTGGTTTTGAGCAATCGCTTCACCTCATAGGCTACTTCGCCCACCTCAAAGGTGTAGGCCGAATCGCCATTGAAACCATTCTTCACGACACCGCAATCAATCGACACGATATCGCCCTCTTTCAAGACATAGTCCGACGGTATACCGTGGACAATCTGTTCGTTGACCGACACACACAAGGTGTTGGGGTAACCGGCATATCCGAGAAATCCAGGAAGGGCCTGATGATCGCGGATAAACTCTTCGGCGATATGATCGAGTTGAAGCGTGGTAACTCCCGGGGCCACCCACTTGGCAAGCTCGCCAAGTGTTTGACCTACCAGGAGATTACTCTCGCGCAATAATTCTATTTCTTCGTCGGTTTTAAGATAAATCATCGCTATGCTTTACCTTATTAATATGCGGCTATCGAACCGGAACGGCCTTTGATGCGTCCCGATTTCAACAATCCGTCGTAATGACGCATCATCAAATGACTTTCGATTTGCTGCAAGGTATCCAATACCACACCCACCAAAATCAGCAAGGAGGTTCCTCCGAAGAACTGGGAGAACTCGGCGCTGATACCGGCAATCTGTGCGAAGGCGGGCATGATGGCCACAATAGCGAGGAATATCGAACCGGGCAACGTGATACGCGACATAATGGAGTCGATGTATGCAGCCGTTTTCTTACCGGGTTTTACGCCGGGAATGAAGCCGTTGTTGCGCTTCATGTCTTCGGCCATCTGGTTGGGTTGTACCGTTACCGCCGTATAGAAGTAGGTAAAGAGGATAATCAATACGGCGAATACGAAGTTGTACCAGAATCCGGTATTGTTCATAAACGATTGCATGAAACGGCTGTTGGCATTGTCGGCCGAAAATCCTACCAATGCAATAGGGATAAACATGATGGCCTGGGCAAAGATGATAGGCATCACACCGGCGGTATTCACCTTGAGGGGGATATACTGACGGGCTCCGCCATATTGTTTGTTACCCACGACACGTTTGGCATATTGCACGGGGATTTTGCGGGTTCCTTGTACCAAAAGTATCGAAGCTGCTATCACGAGAAGCAGGAATACGATTTCGGCCAGGAACATGACAAGACCACCCGAGGTAGAAGCCGTACGCATGACAAATTCCTGTACGAGTGCCTGCGGCAGACGGGCGATGATACCGACCAGAATGATAAACGATATACCGTTGCCGATACCTCTGTCGGTGATACGCTCACCGAGCCACATGATAAACATACTGCCTGCGGTGAGAATTATCGTCGACGAAATCGTAAACAAAAGGTCGGTGGGGAAAGCGCCTCCCATCTGTACACTGAGGTTGACCAGATAGGTCGGACCCTGTATAAGGAGAATGAAAACTGTCAGATAACGGGTATACTGGTTCAGTTTGCGTCTTCCGCTTTCACCTTCACGTTGCAGTTTCTGGAAATAAGGCAAAGCCATACCGAGCAACTGGATTACGATAGAGGCCGTAATATAAGGCATGATACCCAACGCAAATATAGAGGCATTGGAGAAGGCACCTCCCGAGAACATATCGAGCAACTGCATCAGACCGCCACTGGTCTGGGCACGCAGTTGGGTAAGGAACTGAGGATCGATACCGGGCAATACAACATAGGTGCCGGCACGGTAAACCAAGACCAGCAGAATCGTCGTAATGATACGTTTTCTCAGATCCTCGATCTTCCAGATGTTTTTTATCGTTTCTATTGCTCTCATAGGCTACATTAGAGTTTTACTACGGTACCACCGAGAGCCGTGATGGCGGCTTCGGCGCTCTTCGAGAAGGCGTGTGCCTCTACGTCGAGTTTTACCGTAAGGTTTCCTTTTCCCAGAATTTTTACCAGTTGGTTATTGGAGATGAATCCGGCATCAACCAATGCGGCTACATCGATCTTTTCAAGCTTTTTGCTTTCGGCCAAGGCTTGAAGAGCTTCGAGATTGATAGCTTTGTACTCTACACGGTTGATATTCTTAAATCCGAATTTGGGCAAGCGACGTTGCAAAGGCATCTGACCACCTTCAAAACCGATTTTCTTTTTGTAACCCGATCTCGATTTGGCGCCTTTATGACCTCTGGTAGAGGTTCCGCCCAGTCCCGAACCAGGACCGCGACCAATTCTCTTTTTCGTCTTGGTCGAGCCTGCTGCGGGTTTTAAATTACTCAAGTCCATATCTTTGTAATTTTTTATGCGTTATGAAATTAATCTACAACCGTTACCAAGTGTCTTACTTTGGCAACCATCCCGAGTATTTGAGGAGTGGCCTGGTGTTCTACGACTTGACCTATTCTTTTCAAGCCCAGCGCATCAAGCGTTCTTTTTTGAACTGCGGGACATTTGATTCTGCTTTTTACCTGTTTGATCTTAATGGTTTCCATATCGTGTCCTCCGTTCTTTATCCTTTGAATACTTTTTCGAGCGATACGCCACGGTTCTGAGCCACGGTATAAGCATCGCGCAATTCACCGAGAGCAGCCATGGTGGCTTTCACGAGGTTGTGGGGGTTCGACGAGCCTTTCGATTTGGCAAGCACGTCGGTAATACCCACGCTTTCGAGTACAGCACGCATAGCACCACCGGCTTTTACACCGGTACCGTGAGAAGCGGGTTTGATGTATACCTGGGCACCACCGAACTTGGCAACCTGGTCGTGGGGAATGGTGCCTTTGCGCACGGGAACCTTGATAAGGTTCTTCTTGGCGGCTTCAACCCCTTTGGAGATAGCGGCGGTTACCTCGCTGGCTTTTCCCAGACCCCAGCCTACTACACCGTCTTCGTTTCCTACAACGACGATGGCCGAGAAGCTGAAAGTACGTCCACCTTTGGTAACTTTGGTTACACGATTGATTGCCACTAAGCGATCTTTCAATTCCAAGTCGTTTGTCGACTTTACTCTATTATCCTTTGCCATGTTGTTTAAAATTTAAGACCTCCGTTACGGGCAGCATCGGCAAGTTCCTTGATACGGCCATGATAGAGGTATCCGTTACGGTCGAATACGACAGTTGAAATTCCAGCTTCCTGTGCTTTTTGAGCGATGAGTTGTCCTACCTTGGCGGCAACCTCTTTCTTGGGGGCTTTTTCCATGCCGGCCGAAGAGGCAGAGGCCAATGTCTTTCCGGCCTCGTCGTCGATCAACTGCACATATATCTGTTTGTTGCTTCTGAACACGGTCATACGGGGGCACTGGGCTGTTCCCGAGATTTTACCACGTATGCGGGTTTTGATTTTAAGTCTTCTTTCTATTTTCGTTATCATGATAATGGCGTTTTAACGGTTTTACTTAGCACCGGCCGATTTACCCGACTTACGACGTACCACTTCACCCACAAAGCGAATACCTTTTCCTTTGTAAGGCTCGGGTTTACGGAATGTACGGATTTTGGCGCAAATCTGGCCGAGAAGTTGTTTGTCGCACGATTCGAGAATGATCAGAGGGTTTTTGTTACGCTCCGACTTGGTCTCTACCTTCACTTCTTTGGGAAGGCGCATATAGATTGCGTGCGAATAGCCGAGCGTAAGGTTCAGAACCTGACCGTTGCTCTCGGCACGATAACCGACACCTACCAGCTCCATCTCTTTCTTGTATCCGGTAGATACGCCGACAACCATGTTGTGAATCAACGCACGATAGAGGCCGTGCAGCGAACGATGTTCTTTGTCGTCGCTGGGACGTACTACCGTGAGTTTTCCGTCAGCTTGTTCCAAGGTAATGCCACCGGTGAGTTCTTGCGAAAGTTCGCCTTTGGGACCTTTGACCGTTACGTTGTTTCCGGCCACGGTAACTGTTACTCCGGCGGGTATATCTATGTGCAAATTTCCTATTCTTGACATAATACAGCCTCCTCCTTGGTTAGTAGATATAACATAATACTTCGCCACCAATCATTTGCTCACGGGCTTCCTTATCGGTCATCACACCTTTCGAGGTGGAGAGAATGGCAATGCCCAGTCCGTTAAGCACACGCGGCATATCTTTGTAGCCGGTATATTGGCGCAAACCGGGGGTGGAGACTCTGATCAGCTTTTTAATAGCGTTCACTTTGTTCACGGGGTCATACTTCAAGGCGATTTTGATTGTGCCCTGAGGACCGTCTTCTACAAACTTGTAGTTCAAGATGTAGCCTTTGTCAAAAAGGATTTTTGTAATCTCTTTTTTCAAGTTTGAGGCAGGCACCTCTACCACTCTGTGTTGAGCTTTGATGGCGTTTCTCAATCTTGTGAGATAATCTGCAATGGGATCTGTCATTTTGTTTTTTGTTTAAATTGATCCGGTCTTCCCGGACAATATTTAACACTCAGTTATCTGTCTTCGTTTACCAGCTAGCTTTCTTTACGCCGGGGATGAGTCCTGCCGATGCCATTTCACGGAATTGAATACGGGAAATGCCAAACTGGCGGATGTATCCTTTGGGACGACCAGTAAGGCTGCAACGGTTGTGCAGACGCACGGGCGAAGCGTTTTTGGGAAGTGATTGCAAAGCCTCATAATTGCCTTCGGCTTTGAGCTGAGCGCGCTTGGCTGCGTATTTGGCTACGAGTTTGGCGCGTTTCACTTCGCGAGCTTTCATCGATTCTTTTGCCATATCTTAGTTCTTTTTTGCGTTTTTGAAAGGAAGACCAAATTCCCGGAGGAGTGCGTATCCTTCTTCATCGGTCTGTGCCGAGGTTACAAAGGTAATATTCATTCCCAAAAGTTTGGTAATCGTATCGATATTTATTTCGGGGAAAATGATTTGCTCCTGGATACCGAGGGTATAGTTGCCTCTTCCGTCGAACTTGCTTTCGATACCTTTGAAGTCGCGGATACGGGGAAGAGCCACGCGAATGAGACGTTCGAGGAACTCATACATTCTTTCACGACGGAGGGTTACCATCACGCCGATGGGCATCTTCTTACGCAGCTTGAAGTTTGAGATATCTTTGCGGGAAAGGGTGGCAATGGCTTTTTGGCCGGTGATGGCAGTGAGCTCATTGATAGCCGTCTCGATAATCTTCTTGTCGGCTACGGCCTGTCCGAGTCCTTGGTTGATGACGATCTTCTTCAACACGGGCACCTGCATAACGGTCGTGTAGTTGAACTCTTTCATCAAAGCAGGAACGATTCTTTCTTTATAATCGTTTTTAAGGGTTGCGGTAGTTGTCATTACTTAATCTCCTCTCCTGATTTTTTAGAATAACGTACTTTCTTTCCTGCTTCGTCGAGACGATGACCGATGCGGGTAGGACGGTTGCTCTTGGGGTCAAGCAGGTTCAGATTCGAAACATGTACAGGGGCCTCCATTGTGATGATACCGCCCTGGGGATGTTTGGCATTGGGTTTGGTATGCTTCGACACCATGTTGATACCTTCTACCACGGCACGTTGCTCTTTCACGAGAACACGCAGCACGCGACCGGTCTTACCTTTGTCTTCGCCGGCGTTTACATATACGGTATCACCCTTTTTAATGTGTAACTTACTCATTAATGTTCTTTTTTACTGTTTAAAGTACTTCGGGGGCCAATGAAACAATTTTCATGTTGGTGGCACGCAATTCACGGGCTACGGGGCCGAAGATACGGCTACCTCTCATTTCACCGGCACCGTTCAACAATACGCAGGCGTTGTCGTCGAAACGGATATAGGAGCCGTCGGCACGACGTATTTCTTTGGTGGTGCGTACGACAACGGCTTTGGATACGGCACCTTTTTTCAGGTCGCTCGAAGGGATGACGCTTTTTACGGCAACAACGATGATGTCGCCTACCGACGCATAACGACGACCGGTACCGCCTAATACACGGATACAAAGGGCTTCTTTGGCTCCGCTGTTGTCTGCGACTGTAAGTCGGGTTTCTTGCTGTATCATATTATTTTACTCTTTCGATGATTTCTACTAATCTCCATCTTTTCAGTTTGCTCAGCGGACGGGTTTCTCTCAGGCGGACGGTATCGCCGATGTTACACTCGTTTTTTTCGTCATGAGCATGGTATTTCTTCGTCTTGTTAACGAACTTACCGTAAATAGGGTGTTTTTCTTTCCATTTCACAGCCACAGTGATGGTTTTGTCCATCTTGTTGCTGGTAACCACACCTATTCTTTCTTTTCTAAGGCTTTTTGTTTCCATGAGCACGAGTTCGATTATTTGTTATTGAGTTCTCTTTGGCGCACCTCGCCTTTCATACGCGCGATTGTCCTGCGAAGAGCTTTTATTTGCGCAGGATTATCCAAGGGAGTAATGCTGTGGTTGATTTCCATGCGGTTCAAAGCGACAGCCTCAGCCTCGATTCTCTCGAGCAATTCTTTGGTGCTCAGTTCTTTTATTTCTGCAGTTTTCATACTTTATCACGCATTTTGATTAGCATCATAGTCGTGTCTCACGACAAATTTGGTCGTCACGGGAAGTTTCTGGGCGGCCAGGCGGAGTGCTTCCTTGGCGATTTCGTAGGATACGCCTTCTACTTCGAGAATGATTCTTCCCGGAGTTACAGGTGCTACGAATCCTTCGGGTGAACCTTTACCTTTACCCATACGTACTTCGGCAGGTTTCTTGGTGATGGGTTTGTCCGGGAATATTCTGATCCAGATCTGGCCCTGACGTTGCATGTAACGGGTAACGGCGATACGGGCAGCTTCAATCTGACGGCCGGTTATCCATTTCGACTGCAAACTCTTTATACCAAAGGAACCGAAGGCCAATTGATTGCCTCGTCCTGCGAGACCTTTCATACGACCTTTTTGTTGTCTTCTGAATTTCGTTTTCTTCGGTTGTAACATTTTCTGTCAGTTCAATTCGTTAACGATTCGGTTTTGCTTTTTTGAAGCCTTTCTTTCCGCCGGCTTCACGATTACCGCGGGCCTCTTTGGGGCTCGATGTAAATTGAGGAGCGAGGTCTTTTTTACCGTAGATTTCACCGCGGCAAATCCAAACCTTGATACCGATAAGACCTACTTTGGTGAGTGCTTCAACCAAAGCATAGTCGATGTCGGCACGGAGAGTGTGCAACGGCGTACGGCCTTCTTTGTACATCTCCGAACGGGCCATTTCAGCGCCGTTGAGACGACCCGACACCTGTACTTTGATACCTTCGGCACCGGCACGCATCGTCGAAGCGATAGCCGTCTTCACGGCACGACGATAGGCCATCTTACCTTCTATCTGGCGAGCGATATTGGTAGCAACGATGGTGGCGTCGACTTCGGGACGTTTTACCTCGAAAATATTGATTTGCACATCCTTATCGGTGATTTTCTTCAACTCTTCTTTGAGTTTGTCAACCTCTTGTCCACCTTTGCCGATGATGAGACCCGGACGGGCTGTACATACGGTAATGGTAATGAGTTTGAGGGTACGCTCTATCACGATACGCGATACGCTTGCTTTTGCAAGACGGGCATTGAGGTATTTACGGAGTTTGCTATCTTCGAGCAATCTTTCGCCGTATTTTCTTCCTCCATACCAATTGGAATCCCATCCACGGATAATTCCCAAGCGGTTACTTACTGGATTTACTTTCTGTCCCATCCGGCTTAATTTTGATTTTCGGGTTTATTACTACTTATGGTATCTACAAACAACGTAACGTGATTGGAACGTTTACGTATTCTATATCCGCGTCCTTGGGGAGCGGGACGAAGGCGTTTGAGCATGGCTGCCGAGTTGACATAGATCTCGGAGATGTAGAGCTCGCCGCTTTCGGCTTTGCGTTCGTTTTTCTGTTCCCAGTTGGCAATGGCCGAACGCAACAGTTTTTCCAGTCTGGCCGAAGCTTCCTTGTTTGAAAACTTCAATACGCCAAGTGCTTTGAATGCTTCCATTCCGCGTACCATATCGGCCACCAAACGCATTTTGCGGGGCGAGGTAGGCACGTTGTTGAGCTTGGCGAAATATTTCGTTTTCAGGGCTTCTTTTCTTTTATCGGCTGATATTTTTTTTCTTGCACCCATTGTGTTAAAATCTTTTTTTATTTGAAATTCTCAAATTCCCGATAGCCCTTTTTATTTCTTCTTGTTGCCCGAGTGCCCACGGAAGATACGGGTGGGAGCGAATTCGCCCAGTTTGTGTCCTACCATGTTTTCGGTAACATATACGGGAATAAATTTATTACCATTGTGTACGGCGAAAGTGTGCCCCACGAAATCGGGAGAAATCATAGAGGCTCTCGACCATGTTTTGATGACGGCTTTTTTGCCCGACTCGGTCATGGCCGATACTTTCTTTTCCAGTTTCACACTGATATATGGGCCTTTTTTTAATGAACGACTCATAGTTGCTTAGTTAACGAGTTACTTTTTACGTCTTTCTATAATATACTTCGACGAGAGTTTCTTCGGTGCTCTTGTCTTCAGACCCTTAGCGTAGAGGCCCTTGCGCGAACGCGGGTGTCCACCGGATGCACGGCCTTCACCACCACCCATCGGGTGATCAACAGGGTTCATTACCACACCACGGTTGCGGGGACGACGGCCCAACCAGCGCGAACGTCCGGCTTTTCCGGAGCTTTCGAGAGCGTGGTCAGAGTTTCCGACTACACCTACCGTGGCTTTGCAAGTAGCCAGAATCTTACGCGTTTCTCCCGAGGGCAACTTGATGATGGCGTAGTTGCCTTCACGCGAGGTGAGCTGGGCAAATGCTCCGGCCGAACGCACGAGAGCAGCGCCCTGTCCGGGACGTAACTCGATATTATGCACTACGGTACCTACGGGAATGTTTTGCAGGGGGAGTGCGTTTCCTACTTCGGGGGCTGCGTCGGCACCCGACATGATGGTCATGCCTACTTCAAGGCCGTTGGGGGCGATGATGTAGCGCTTCTCGCCGTCGGCGTAAAAGAGCAATGCGATGCGAGCCGAACGGTTGGGGTCGTACTCGATGGTCTTTACGACAGCGGGAACACCGTCTTTGTTTCTCTTGAAGTCAATGAAGCGGTATTTGCGTTTGTGGCCTCCGCCAATGTAACGCATCGTCAGGTGGCCTTCGTTGTTGCGGCCACCCGATTTTCTAAATCCTACTACAAGAGACTTTTCTGGTGCGGTAGCAGTGATGTTGTCAAATGCACCAATAATCTTGTGTCTCTGCCCCGGTGTTGTGGGCTTTAATTTTCTTACTGCCATTGCTGTTATTAAATATTGCTATAAAAATCTATCGTATCACCCTCTTTCAAGGTCACCAGTGCTTTTTTGTATTTGGCGGCACGGCCTTGAATCAAACCCGATTTGGTATAACGACTTTTGAGTTTACCTTTTCTCATGATCGTATTTACCGAAACAACGGTTACATTGTAGAGGCTTTCTACGGCTGCTTTAATCTGTTGCTTGTCGGCATCGGGGGTTACCGCAAAACCGTAACGGTTGAGTTTCTCTCCCATTGCGGTTACTTTCTCGGTTACTATTGGTTTAATAATTATTGCCATTATTTTACCTCCTTTATATTAAAAGTTATTAATAGCAGCCAAAGAGCTTTCGGTCAATACAAGGCTGGCGCAATCCAGTACTTTGTATGTATTTAGCTCCGAGGTTGTTACAACTTTTGCCTTGGGCACATTTCGAGCCGACAAATATACGTTTTTATTTTCACTTCCTAAAACCAAAAGCATTTTTTTATCTGCAACTTTCAGATTTTGAGCGAAAGAGACAAAATCTTTGGTTTTGGGAGCTTCAAACGTAAAGTCTTCTACAACGCAGATGGCGTTTTCCTGTGCTTTGAGGGTAAGGGCCGACTTGCGGGCCAGCGCTTTGACTTTCTTGTTGAGTTTGAAGTCGTAGTTGCGGGGACGGGGACCGAATACGCGGCCACCACCTACCATGACGGGCGAGTTGATATCACCGCGACGGGCACCGCCAGAACCTTTCTGACGAATGAGTTTGCGGGTACTGCCCGATACTTCGCTTCTCTCTTTGGATTTGTGAGTACCTTGGCGTTTGTTGGCCATGTATTGTTTCACGTCGAGATAAATGGCGTGTTCGTTGGGCTCAATGCCGAATACTGCATCGTTCAACGTAACTTTCTTTCCCGTATCTTCGCCTTTGATGTTATATACGCTCAGTTCCATTACTTTTCAATTATTACGATTGAACCTTTACAACCGGGTACCGAACCTTTGATAAGGAGGAGGTTGTGTTCCGGCATGATTTTCAACACTTGCAGGTTTTGCACGGTTACGCGCTCGTTTCCGGTCTGACCGGCCATGCGGGTACCTTTGAAAACCTTTGCGGGGTAAGAGCAGGCGCCTACCGAACCGGGGGCACGCAGACGGTTGTGCTGACCGTGGGTGGTCTGTCCGACACCGCCGAATCCGTGGCGACCTACGACGCCCTTGAAGCCTTTACCTTTCGATGTTCCGATGACGTCTACATACTCGGCACCTTCGA
The DNA here is from genome assembly GCA_944325415.1 of uncultured Bacteroidales bacterium. Taxonomy (GTDB): domain Bacteria; phylum Bacteroidota; class Bacteroidia; order Bacteroidales; family UBA11471; genus Caccoplasma. Next base: position 14,607 of record CALUZW010000016.1, read on the forward strand.
AAAGGTCTACCGTGATAACGTCGCCGGCTTTGTAAGCCTCTTCAAATCCTTTGAACTCGGCCAAGTGTCTCTTGGGGGTTACTCCGGCTTTTTTGAAGTGTCCCATTTCGGGCTGGGTGGTATGTTTCTCTTTCTTTTCGATGAAACCCACCTGTACGGCCTCATAGCCGTCAGCTTCAACCGTTTTTACTTGAGTAACTACGCAGGGACCTACTTCGATAACAGTGCATGGAACATTTTTTCCCTCGGCACTGAAAACGGATGTCATTCCGATTTTTTTTCCTAATAATCCTGGCATTTCTCTGTGGTTTTTAATATAGGTTTATACTACACTTTGATTTCTACTTCTACGCCGCTGGGCAATTCGAGTTTCATCAGGGCGTCGACTGTCTTGGCGGTGGAGCTGTAAATGTCGATGAGACGTTTGAACGAAGAGAGTTCGAACTGCTCTCTCGATTTCTTGTTCACAAACGTCGAACGGTTTACAGTGAAGATGCGTTTGTGAGTAGGCAGGGGTATCGGTCCGCTGACCACGGCACCGCTGGCCTTAACAGTCTTTACAATCTTCTCGGCCGACTTGTCGACGAGGTTGTGATCGTAAGATTTCAGTTTGATTCTAATTTTTTGGCTCATATTGGTTGTTTCTGTTCTATTTTACAATAAATCTACGCGGCCTTGTACTTCGGTGAGCACTTGTTTGGCAATCTGGGTGCTTACTTCGGCGTAGTGAGAGAACGACATGGTCGAGGTGGCACGACCCGAGGTTATCGTACGCAAAGCGGTTACATAACCGAACATTTCGGCCAGAGGAGCTTTGGCTTTAACGATACGGGCACCTGAACGGCTCGATTCCATACCTTCTACCTGTCCACGACGTTTGTTGAGGTCGGATATTACATCACCCATGCTCTCTTCGGGGGTTACTACCTCAATCTTCATGATAGGCTCTTGCAGCACGGGTTTGGCTTTTTCGCAGGCTTTCTTGAAGGCCTGGATAGCGCACACCTCAAACGAAAGCTGGTCAGAGTCTACGGGGTGGAACGAACCATCGAGTACCGTTACTTTGAGACGGTCGAGGGGATAGCCGGCCAGCACACCGTTCTTCATGGCTGTGGTGAAACCTTTCTGAATCGAAGGTATGAACTCCTTGGGAATGTTACCACCTTTTACTTCGTCGACGAATTGCAGACCGCTGCCTTCGAAGCTGTCGTCAGCGGGTTCTACACGCACGATGATGTCGGCAAATTTACCGCGACCACCGGTCTGTTTCTTATAAACCTCGCGCAGCTCAACCGGTTTGGTAATGGCTTCCTTGTAGGATACCTGGGGACGACCCTGGTTGCACTCTACCTTGAATTCGCGTTTGAGACGGTCGATAATGATTTCGAGGTGAAGCTCACCCATACCGCTGATAACGGTTTGTCCGGTCTCTTCGTCGGTCTTAACGGTGAAGGTAGGATCTTCTTCGGCCAGTTTCTGCAAACCGAGGCTGAGCTTATCCATATCTTTCTGGGTCTTGGGCTCAACGGCGATACCGATAACGGGATCGGGGAAGTCCATGGCTTCGAGTACGATGGGGGCATCTTCGGCGCAGAGGGTATCACCCGTGCGGATATCTTTGAAACCTACACCGGCTCCGATATCACCGCAACCGATTACCTCTTTGGGGTTCTGCTTGTTGGAGTGCATCTGGAAGAGGCGAGATACACGCTCTTTCTTACCCGAACGCGAGTTGAGTACATACGAGCCTGCGGGGATTTCGCCCGAGTATACACGGAAGAAGCAGAGACGACCTACATAGGGGTCAACGGCAATCTTGAAGACGAGGGCCGACATCTTTTCTTCGAAGAGCGGCTTACGTACCTCTTCTTTTTCGGGATCATCGGGGTTGTGACCGATAATAGCGGGAGTATCTTCGGGGCTGGGAAGGTAGGCACATACGGCATCGAGCAGCGTCTGTACACCTTTGTTTTTGAAAGAAGAACCGCAAAGCATGGGAACAATCGACATACTGAGCGTACCTTTTCTCAAAGCGGCACGAATTTCTTCGGGGGTGATGGTCGAGGGGTCGTCGAAATATTTCTCCATAACCACGTCGTCGCACTCGGCGATTTTCTCGAGCATTTTGTCACGCCACTCTTCGGCTTCTTCTTGCAGAGATGCAGGAATTTCCTCCACGGTATAGTCAGCACCCATGGTCTCATCGTGCCAATAGATAGCTTTCATCGTAATAAGATCTACTACACCTTTGAAAGTTTCTTCGGCACCGATAGGAATCTGCACGGGGCAAGGATTGGCACCCAGCACATCTTTCAACTGGCGCACTACTTCAAAGAAGTTGGCACCCGAACGGTCCATCTTGTTGACATAACCTACACGGGGTACATTGTATTTGTCGGCCTGGCGCCATACGGTCTCAGACTGGGGCTCAACACCACCTACGGCACAGAAGGTTGCCACAGCTCCGTCAAGAACGCGCAACGAACGCTCTACCTCGGCGGTAAAGTCGACGTGACCCGGGGTGTCAATAAGATTGATTTTGTATTTATCGTTAGCATAGTTCCACCATGTGGTAGTAGCGGCCGAGGTAATCGTGATACCACGTTCCTGCTCCTGCTCCATCCAGTCCATCGTAGCGGCACCATCGTGTACCTCTCCGATTTTGTGGGTCAAACCGGTGTAGAAAAGAATACGCTCCGAAGTGGTCGTCTTTCCCGCATCGATGTGGGCCATGATACCGATATTTCTGGTATATTTGAGTTGTTCGTCTGCTTTTGACATTGTTGGTTCCTTTTACTTGATTAAGATTAGAATCTGAAATGTGCAAATGCCCGGTTGGCTTCGGCCATTTTGTGCATATCCTCCTTACGCTTGAATGCACCTCCTTGCTCGTTGTAAGCGTCGACAATCTCGGCAGCCAATTTCTCAGCCATCGTCTTGCCGCCTCTTTTACGGGCGTACTGTATCATATTTTTCATAGAGATGGATTCTTTGCGGTCGGGGCGAATTTCGGTAGGTACTTGAAAGGTGGCACCGCCGACACGACGAGATTTTACCTCAACTTGGGGGGTAATGTTGTCCAACGCTTTCTTCCAGATTTCGAGAGCGGATTTTTCTTCGTTGGAGAGCTTTTCCTTTACTGTATCCAAGGCCGTATAAAATATAGTATAGGCAATACTTTTCTTGCCGTCATACATCAAGTGATTGACAAATTTGGTAACCTTTACGTCACTGAATACGGGATCGGGTATAATGACCCGTTTCTTAGGTTTTGCTTTTCTCATTATGTTTTGTAAATTATTGTTTTTGTTTTTGGTTGCTTTTCACATCTTCAACGGTGCCCTCCGACACCATTTACTCAACCTGAATCAGCCTATCCAATAAACTCAAACAGTGTTCGACACTAAAAGTAGTTTGTTGGGTTTCTGCTTATGGCCTATTTCTTACCTTTTGCGGCAGGAGCTGCTCCGGCTTTCGGTCTCTTGGCTCCGTATTTAGAGCGACGTTGAGTACGACCATTCACACCGGCGGTATCCAAAGTTCCGCGAACGATGTGGTAACGCACACCAGGAAGGTCTTTTACACGACCGCCGCGCACCAGAACAATCGAGTGCTCTTGCAAGTTGTGGCCTTCTCCCGGAATGTAAGAGTTTACCTCTTTACCGTTGGTCAAACGCACACGTGCTACTTTACGCATGGCAGAGTTAGGCTTTTTGGGAGTCGTCGTGTAAACTCGCACACACACGCCACGTCTTTGAGGACATGAATCGAGTGCCGGAGACTTACTCTTATCTTCCAAAACAGCTCGCCCTTTTCTTACTAATTGCTGAATTGTAGGCATCTTTTAAACTTTTTTAAATCTTTAATTCTTCTATTTGTTAGTTTATCTTCTGCTTTGAATTCGCCACAATACACACCAAAAATCACTCACAATCAGTCGATTACAAGCAACCACCGGTATATACGGGGCGAAAAACACCGCAAAGATAGCAACTAAATCACTAATTACCAAACAAAAACAGGAATAAATCTTCAAATAAAATCTACGCCCCGACACAAGAGGCCAGGGCTGTTCGCGAAGTCAAGGAAGGCAAGGCCTCACAAATTGTAACCAAAAAGGATAGACGGGAGCCACCATTTTTACTTATCTTTGTCGCAGAATCATATTTTATGCTATTACCTTATAAAACAGCGGGTCGCATCGAAGGCGGATGCGACGAGGCCGGCCGGGGCTGCCTGGCGGGTCCTGTATTTGCGGCAGCCGTCATACTCCCGCCCGACTTTTGCGACGAACATCTCAACGATTCGAAACAGCTCACCGAAAGGCAACGCTACGCCCTGCGGCCTGTCATCGAAGAGAAAGCCATCGCCTGGGGCATAGGTGTTGTAACCCCGGAGGAGATTGACAAAATCAACATTCTGAAAGCCTCTTTCCTAGCCATGCACCGGGCTATCGATGCCCTGAGTGTCCGACCCGAAGCTCTGCTCATCGACGGGAACCGCTTCACCCCTTACCACAATCTACCCTACTCATGCGAAGTAAAAGGCGACGGCCGCTACCTCTCCATTGCCGCCGCGTCGATCCTGGCCAAGACCTACCGCGACGATTACATGATGCAGCTGCACGAGGAGTTCCCGCAATACCACTGGGACGAAAACAAAGGCTACCCCACCCGGGCCCACCGTGCCGCCATTGCCCAATACGGCCCCAGCCCCTACCACCGCATGACATTCAACCTGTTGGGCATAGAGCGACACTCGCTATTTGAGTAGCCCCGACCGACAACCCACAAACAACACAACTCATTCAAAAAAAACACGACAGGGGCGGCTTCCCGATGGGAGCCGCCCCTGTCATACTCAGAAAAGAACAAATATCTTATTTTGTAGCCGTCTCTAACTTTTTCATAATAGCGAAGATGAAGAGAGCCGACAAGAGGCAGAGAGCTATGAGGAGCGTCCAAATGCCCCACAAGGGAAGCTTATCCCAAAGGAGACCCGGAATAGAAACCAGGTAATTACCGATGGCCGTAGCGGCAAACCAGCATCCCATCATGGCACCCTTGTACTTGGGAGGAGCCACTTTCGAAACGAAAGAGATACCCATGGGCGAGAGCAGCAGCTCAGCAAAGGTAAGTACGAGATAGGTCGAGATGAGCCAGTTGGGCGACACCAATACATCGCTCACCGTTCCACCCAACTCCTTGGGCGAAGCCAGTCCCATAGAACCAACGGTAAGAATAAGGAAGCCGGCAGCGGCCACCAGCATACCAAATCCGATTTTACGGGGAGCCGACGGCTCTTTACCCTTCGAAGCCAAAGCTCCGAAGATAGCCAGAGACACGGGGGTGAGTGCTACCACAAAGAAGGGATTGAACTGCTGGAAATCGGAGGGCTGAATCGACACCTCGGCAGGCATCGACAGGTAAATCGCAGCCACGCCGCCCCACAAGGCCAGGGTTATAATGCCAAGAATCACCCGTGTACGGGCCACCGTTGCCTGGAAGGTACTGAACAGCGTATAAACCGATATGGCAATAAGCACCAGACTCCAAATGTTAAATCCGATACGGGTAAACCCTTCGGCCAGATTGGAGGTATAGTCGCGGGCAAATATCGTCATCGTAGCACCGTTCTGATGGAAGGCCATCCAGAAGAAAACCACCACGGCAAAGACAAGCAACAGCGCTGTAATACGGCTCTTGGTCTGCGCCGGAGTAAGCTCTACCTCTTCGACATGAGCAGCCTTGGCCTGTACCGAATTGACATCGGCATGCTTGAACCACGAGCGACAACCGTAGTAAATGGCTACCGAGATGAGCAAGGAGACACAAGCCACGGCAAATCCGTAATTATAAGCCGCAGAGAGCTTCTCGATATAGAACTGGCTGAAAGCCGTCATGTCCATACCGTTCACCGACATCTGCGAAGCGAGCTCGGAGAGCTTGGCTGCATTCTCGGCCGAAATCGTACCATCGAGGCACTGGTGCGCCAGCGAGGGTATATTGGCGTCGTAGAAGAGGCCCGACTTACCCAGGAAAAAGTTGGTAACACTCTTGGCTGCCGAGGGTGCAAACATGGCACCGATATTGATAGCCATGTAGAAGAGACTAAATGCAGCATCACGTTTCGAGGCATACTTGGGGTCGTCGTAGAGGTTGCCGACCATCACCTGCAAGTTACCCTTGAAAAGTCCGGTACCGACAGCGATGAGAGCCAATGCTCCGAACATCAATGTTTTGCCGATAACATCAGCGCCCGTCGGAATGGAGAGACAGAGATAACCGGCAAACATAACCACGATACCCAGCGTAACGCATTTGCCATACCCGATACGGTCGGCCAGAATACCACCGAAAAGAGGCATGAAATAAACCGCAGCGAGGAAAATCGAATAAATCTGTGTAGCCACCGCTGCACTGAAACCGAATTTTGCCTGTATAAACAACAGGAAAATCGCAAGCATGGTATAGTAGCCAAAACGCTCTCCTGTATTGGCAAGCGCCAAGGCAAACAAACCTTTGGGTTGATTTTTAAACATGTTTTTTCTTAGTTTAGGTTTATACTATGTTTACTGTTTCTGTTCTTCTTCGCGAGCCTTGAACACCATGGCATAGAGCCGCATCTGCTTGACCATGGCCAGCAGACCGTTGGAGCGGGTGGGCGACAAATGCTCGGTGAGGCCTATCTGCTCGATAAAATAGAGATGGGCATCGAGAATCTCCTGCGGGGTGTGCCCCGACAGCACCTTGATGAGCAGCGACACGATGCCTTTCACAATCACAGCGTCGCTTTCGGCCTGGAAGTGTATGCGGCCACCGTCGCACTCGGCATGCAGCCACACCCGGCTCTGGCAACCTTCGATAAGGTTGTTCTCGGTTTTGTAGCGTTCGTCAAGCGGGGGAAGCGAATTGCCCAACTCTATCAGCAACGCATATTTGTCCATCCAGTCGTCAAACGCCGAGAACTCCTCGACGACCTCGTCTTGTATCTGATCTATCGTCATTTTTCCAAATGCTTTTATTCATTATATATTACCCACAAGAGGGTCTGACCCACAGCTTTGAGGGTACCTTTGTCGATATTCTCGACCGTATCGTCGAGCGTATGCCACTGGGGCACGAATCCGCCATCGGCCTCATCGTAAGCGATAATGTCGATGCTGGGCACTCGCCGCCCCACATACACATGGTCATCGTTGATATAGCCACCCTGTTCGTCTACAAAATAATCGCCATACCCCAATGCCTGGGCAGCTTTCCACACTTTGTCGACCACCCCGGGGGCCTGCTGCATCGACACCCCTTCACGCATGAAGCGACTGTCTTTCCCTCCTACCATGTCGAGCAATATGCCATACCGCGCCCGATAGGCGGGGTTATGGGGCCGACGTGCCCAATACTGCGAGCCGAGAGCCCAAGTGTCGCCCTCTTCGGGCTGACGGGCAAAATAGGGCTGGCCGTAATCTTCGACATCAAAAAAGATGATATCGATACCCACACGAGGCGAGCAGGCATGTATCTGTCGGGCCGTTTCGAGCAGCACGGCTACACCGCTGGCGCCGTCGTTGGCTCCATCGATGGGTGTACGATGATTTTTGGAATCGGGGTCGTTATCGGCATAAGGGCGGGTGTCCCAGTGGGCAAAAAGCAGCACCCGGTCTTTGTTTTCAGGGGCATAGGAGGCTATGATGTTGCAGGCATTGAGCGTTGTGCCGTCGTAGGCCCGCACCTGAAAATTCTGAGAGATAACCTGTGCGCCATGACGACGCAACTCGTCGGCCAGATAGGCCGCTGTACGGCGATGTGCCTCGGTATTGGGCACACGGGGACCGAAAGCCACCTGACGTTCGACATAGGCAAATGCCGAGTCGGCGTTGAAGTCGGGCACCTGTACGGCCGGCGCTGCCGGGGCAGACGAGACCGACGACGAAGCCGTATTGCGACGACATGCCGTCAACAGCACGACCGCCAGACCGGCCAACCAAAGGCAGGTATAAACAAAGGAGTAACGTCGACTTCTCACGGTATCAGGCTTTTGATTTCCAAAGGTAGATGATTTTCGGCAAAGACGTAACCAAAGTTTTCCATATTTACACTTTTTAATATTATATTGTTACCGCGCTCTGAACTTCGCGCATCACTCGCAAAAAATTCCCTCCCCATATTTTTTCGAGCATTTCGGGGGTATATCCCCGCCGCAGGAGGGTCTTGGTGATGTTTATAAGTTCATCGGCAGCTTCACAGCCCGGAATACCGCCTCCGCCGTCAAAGTCGGAACCGATACCTACGTAATCGACTCCCACCAACTGCACGACATAGTCGATATGGGCCACAATGTCATCGACCGAAGGCTCTTTGCCTCGTGCCAGAAAATATTCATACAGACATATCTGCACCACGCCGCCGCGGGCTGCCAACGCCCGTATCTGGTCGTCGGTAAGATTGCGCGGGTGGTCGCACAGAGCCCGGCACGAAGAGTGGGTCGAAACCACCGGCACCGTGCTGCACGCCAACACGTCGTAGAAACTCTTTTCGGAGGCATGAGCCAGGTCGACCATCATGCCCACGCGATTCATTTCGCGCACGACCTCACGACCGAAAGCACTCAGTCCGTCGTGCTCACCCGCACCCTTGGCCGAGTCGCAGATATCATTGTCGCCGTTATGGCAAAGAGTCATATACACGACACCCATCTCCTTGTAATGCCTGATGCGGGAGATGTCGCGCCCGATGGCATATCCATTCTCAATGCCCATGAAAACGGCTTTTTCGCCCGCTCGTTTAGCCGCCATAACATCGTCGGGGGTTCGCACCTGACGCACACGCCCGCACCAACGGGCCAACTGTGCCTGCAACTCCGAGAGAATCGACCCTGTCTTTTCTCCGGCGGCTGCCAAGCCCGCCTCGTCGCGCGCACCCTGGGGTATGTAGGCCACCATGCAGACGGCATCGAGACCACCATCTTCCATCTTGGACAGGTCTACTTTCAGCCGGGCATCGCGGCATCCGATATCGATTTTCTCGGGGAAAAACATGGGAGTATCGCAGTGCGAGTCGAGCGTGAGATGCTCACGGTGGAAATCTCGGGCCTTGCGATAGAGACGGGCCTCGTCGACAAGGTATGTAAACAGCGGCAGCATGGTATCGTCGCCGCCGGCCAACAGTTGCTCGGGGTGCCACTGCACGCCGTAAACGGGATAACAGGGACTCTCGACCGCCTCATTGACACCGTCGGGCGAGAAGGCCACAGCCCGCAACGAAGGTGCCGTCTGGCACACCGCCTGATGGTGAAGCGAATTGACGGCCAACCGTTTTTTTCCCAACAGACGGGCAAGGCGGGAGGTCTCGTCCAGGTCGACTTCGTGCGAGGGACGACGCTTGTCGTTCTCCTGCGAATGGAGCAGCACCTCGGTGGGATATTCCGATGGGAGGTCCTGATAGAGCGTTCCACCCAGAGCCAGATTGAGCAGCTGATGTCCGCGGCAAATACCGAAGACGGGCAACTGCCGCCGCAAGGCCAGTCGCAGGAGGGCAAACTCGGTGCAGTCCCTCACGGCATCGGTAGCGTCGGCCAGCGGAGAGAGGGCATTGCCCATCACCGCCTCGGAGAAATCACCGCCACCGGTGAGCAACAGCCCGTCGATGCGATCGACAAGGCGCTCCAACGCCGCCGTGTCGGGACACACCGGCAGGAGCAGCGGTGCCCCACCGGCCCGGCGCACGGCTTCGACATAGGGGTCGGCAATGCAGGTAAGAGACTCGGCAGCCCGATGGTTGGAGGTTATGCCGATAACCGGTTTGTCGGCATAACCGCAACGGTTGTCTATTTCGAGAAAGAGTGCCGAGAGCGGTGCAGTGAGGCGTTCATCGGCAAAAAGAGAGGCGTTCATTTCACACTGGAATATCCGATACGACACGAGGCGGCTCTGAGAGGCCGCCTCGCAAATATAGGGAAAAAACAGGATACTTAAAACAAGGAAGCGAAGAATCCTACAATGCATTTTCACGTATCAAATATTCGGCAATCTGCACGGCATTCAGAGCCGCACCTTTCTTTATCTGGTCGCTCACAGCCCAGAAGGTAAGCCCGTTGGGATTGGAGAGGTCTTTGCGTATGCGGCCCACATAGACGGGATCTTTTCCGGCAATGTCGAGAGGCATGGGATATACGCGGTTCTCGGGCTCGTCCATCAACACAACGCCATCGGCCTTGGCAAAGGCTTCGCGGGCCTCTTCGACCGACACAGGGCGTTCGGTCTCTATCCAGATAGCCTCGGAGTGAGCCCGCATCACCGGCACGCGCACACACATGGCACTCACTTTCACATCGGAGTGCATAATCTTGCGGGTCTCGTTAAACATCTTCATCTCCTCTTTGGTATAGAGATTGTCGGTAAAGACATCGACCTGAGGTATCACGTTGTAGGCCAGCTGGTAGTAGAATTTCTGAATCGTGGGAGCCTCACCCTTCATCAACTCCTCATACTGGTGTACGAGTTCGGCCATGGCTGCGGCACCGGCGCCACTGGCAGCCTGGTAAGTGGCCACATGCACCGACTTGATGTGCGAGAGGCGTTCGATGGCCTGCAAAGCCACAACCATCTGAATGGTGGTGCAGTTGGGGTTGGCAATCACGCCACGGGGACGCACCTTGGCATCGGGACCGTTGACTTCGGGCACAACCAAAGGCACATCATCGTCCATACGGAACGCGCTGGAATTGTCAATCATGACAGCGCCATACTTGGTAATGGTCTTCTCAAACTCTTTCGAGGTTCCCGCTCCGGCCGACGTAAAGGCGATATCAACGCCCTTGAAATCGTCGTTGTGCTTCAACTCTTTCACGACAATGTCTTTACCCCGGAAGTTATACGACGTTCCGGCACTACGAGACGAACCGAACAAAAGCAATTCGTCAATCGGGAAATTTCTCTCGGAAAGAACCCGCAGGAACTCCTGTCCTACGGCTCCACTTGCTCCGACAATGGCTACTTTCATGTTCTTTATAATAGATGATTCGACAATCGGTTCCTGAGGGTCGGGGCTACAACCGGCCTTATTTCGACCCAAAAACTTGGCAAAATTAACGTTTTATCTTATATTTCTTGCCCAAACGTCTATTTTTTTATCAAATAAGGCGTTTTTCTGTACAATTTCTGTATTCCTCGTGCCATTATTTCGGCTTTTTTCTTAATTTTGCTCACCGATTTATTCGCCGAAACCTCACCGCAGATTTTTTTGAGCCATGGACGTCAACCAATTCTTACCCACTTTACCGTTCACCGACCCGGTACTGATATTCTTTGTCGTGCTGACGATTATCCTGTTCGCCCCCCTGCTGCTCAACAAACTGCGGATTCCCCACATCATCGGCCTGATTCTGGCGGGAACACTCTTCGGCCCGCACGGGCTCGATGTGCTGGCCCACGACAGCAGCTTCAAGATTTTCGGGAACGTGGGTCTGCTCTACCTCATGTTTCTGGTGGGACTCGAAATGAACCTCAACGACTTCCGCAAGATAAAAACCCGCGGCATCGTCTTCGGCATACACACATTTCTCATCCCCATGATACTGGGCACCCTGTCGAGCATCTACCTGCTGCACCTCGACCTCATGACCTCGATATTGCTGGCCAGCATGTATGCCTCGCACACATTGGTCGCCTACCCCATCGTGTTGCGTTATGGGGTAGGTCGCAACCCAGCCGTGACCATCACCATCGCGGGAACCATCATCACAGTGGTTGGAGCCCTCATCATCCTTGCAGTCATCGTAGGCATGCAGACGGGCACCATCAACGAATGGTTTTGGGTGCGGCTCATTCTCTCCATGACGGCCTACTGCCTCTTTATCCTCTATGCATTTCCACGCATTGCCCGCTGGTTTTTCAAGAAATACAACGACAACGTCTCGCAATACATCTTCGTGCTGGCACTGGTGTTCCTGGCCTCGGCACTGGCCAAGCCGGCCGGCCTCGAACCCATACTCGGAGCCTTTTTCGCCGGAGTCGTTCTCAACCGGTTTATTCCTTCGGTGTCACCCCTGATGAACCGCATCGAGTTTGTGGGCAACGCCCTTTTCATACCCTACTTTCTCATCGGCGTGGGTATGCTCATCGACCCCTCGGTCATCTTCTCGGGCTGGGACGCCTTGTTTGTAGCCATTGTCATGTCGGTAATTGCCACTGTGGCCAAATGGCTGGCAGCCTGGATTACCCAGAAGAATTTCGGGCTCACCAAAATCGACCGAGCTATGATTTTCGGCCTGAGCAACGGGCAGGCGGCCGCGACTTTGGCCGCCGTCCTCATCGGATATGACATCGGCATGTTCGACATCAACATTCTCAACGGCACCATCGTCATGATTTTGGTCACCTGCACCATCAGCTCCTTCGCCACCGAACGGGCGGCAAAAAAAATGGCGACCCAGCAACCGGCCGACGAGAACGACAAGAACCGCGACAATACCGGCCAGGCACGCATTCTCATACCCGTAGCCAACCCTTACACGCTCGAAAACCTCGTCAATCTCGCCATACTGGCCAAAGGCCCGCACAAGCAGCAGCCCGTCTATGCCATGCACGTCATCGACGACAACAAAACACCCCTTCACTCCGGCGATGTGGGACAGGTGCTGCTCGACCGAGCCGCCAAAATCGCCGCCGCCTCGGACATCAAACTCGTGGGTCTCTCTCGCTATGACGCGAACATCACCAGCGGCATCGTCCACACCATCAAAGAACAGAACATCACCGAAGTCATACTGGGCCTGCACCACAAGAGCAACATCGTTGACAGCTTCTTCGGCACCAAAATCGAGAACCTGCTCAAAAGCACCCACAAAATGGTTGCCATCACCAAATGCACCATTCCCATCAACATGACCACCCGCATCGTCGTGGCCGTACCCGAAAAAGCCGAATACGAGAGCGGATTTACCAAATGGATCGACCGTATTGCCAACATCGGCAAGCAAATCGGATGCCGTGTCATTTTCCACGCCCACCACGACACAATCGTCGTACTGCGCAACGTCTTGCATCAGAAACGATACAACATCGACTGCGAATTTGAGGTACTCGACGACTGGGCCGACATTCTCACCCTCACGGGCGTCGTCCTGCAAGACGACCTGCTGGTCATCATCAGCGCCCGCCACACATCGCTCTCCTACAACACCGAATTTGAGAAACTCCCCCTGCAACTCTCTCGTTACTTTGCCGGGAATAACCTCATCGTCCTCTTCCCCGAACAGTTCGGCGAGGAAAACGAGCAGCTCACCTTCACTACCGATCCGCTCTCCATCGACGTGCAGCGCAACTACTCGTCATTTACATCGGTGCGCGATTTCTTCGAGAAATTCTCCCGGCGGAGGAAACTCTGGAATCACCGCCGGCAGAAAATCAGACAGAGCCGCAAGGAGAAATAAGCGGCAAAAAACGCGGGAAAAACGGGGCGGCAGCAAGGCCGCAGGTATTCCCTCGAAGCTATTTCTTTCAAAAGAATATCATTTTACTATAAATTTACATACCTTTGCATCACAATATAACACACTACCCACCATATGAATAAAATTGTCAGCAAAGAGTATTTCTCGGCCAACGTCGTAAAATTCGACGTAGAAGCGCCGCTCATTGCCAAAGCCCGCAAAGCCGGGCACTTCGTCATTGTCCGCGTCGGAGAAAAAGGCGAACGCATACCCCTGACCATCACATCGTCCGACCCCGAACGGGGCACCATCACCCTCGTCGTGCAAGCCGTCGGGAAATCTTCACGCAAACTGTGCGCCCTCGAAGTGGGCGACTACATTACCGACGTCGTAGGCCCGCTGGGCCAAGCCACCCACATCGAAAAAGTGGGCACGGTCGTATGCTGCGGAGGCGGTGTGGGCGTTGCCCCGCTGCTGCCCATCGTCGAAGCCATGAAAAAAGCCGGCAACCGCGTCATCACCGTACTGGCCGCCCGCACCAAGGAACTCGTCATACTGGAAGACCAGGTGCGCCCCTACTCCGACGAGGTCATCATCATGACCGACGACGGCTCCTACGGCAAGAAAGGTCTCGTAACCGACGGCGTCGAAGAGGTCATCAAACGCGAGAAGGTCGACCTGTGTGTAACGATAGGCCCCGCCATCATGATGAAATTTGTATCCCTCCTCACCAAGAAATACAACCTCCCGACCATGGCCTCGCTCAACACCATCATGGTCGACGGCACCGGCATGTGTGGTGCCTGCCGTGTTACCGTAGGCGGAAAGACCAAATTTGTCTGCGTCGACGGGCCCGAATTCGACGCCCATCAGGTCGACTTCGACGAAATGATCATGCGCCTCTCTTCGTACAAAGGAATCGAATAATTGCAAACTCCCATGGACAATAAAGAATATCTAAGCGCCGAACGCGCTGCATCGTGGCGCGAAGCACTGCGCAAAGCCAAACCCAACAAAGAGCGCATCGCCATAGCCCGCACCCAAATGAACGAACTGGCCCCGGACTACCGCATCACCTGCAACGAAGAGGTAAACCAAGGCCTCACCCGCGAACAGGCCATCGTCGAAGCCTCCCGCTGCCTCGACTGCCCCGAACCCCTGTGCATCACCGGTTGCCCCGTAGGCATCAACATACCCAAGTTTGTCAAGAACATCGAACGGGGCGAGATACTCGAAGCCGCCAAGACACTGAAAGAGACCAGCGCCCTGCCGGCCGTGTGTGGCCGCGTGTGCCCGCAGGAAAAACAGTGCGAATCGAAATGCTTCTACCTGCAAAAGCTGCACAAGGAGCCCGTTGCCATCGGTTATCTCGAACGCTTTGCCGCCGACTACGAGCGCGAAAGCGGACAAATATCCATCGCCGACATTCCCGTACGTAACGGCATAAAGGTAGCCGTCGTAGGTTCCGGCCCTGCCGGACTCTCCTTTGCCGGCGACATGATAAAGAAAGGCTACTCCGTTACCGTATTCGAAGCCCTGCACGAGATAGGCGGCGTACTGAAATACGGTATTCCCGAATTCCGTCTGCCCAACCGCATCGTCGACGTCGAGATAGACGGCCTGCGAAAAATGGGCGTCGAATTCATCACCGACTGCATCATCGGCAAGACCCTCACCTACGAAGACCTGCATGAAATGGGATTCAAAGGCATCTTCGTTGCCAGCGGTGCCGGTCTGCCCCGCTTCATGAACATTCCCGGCGAGAACCTCATCGGCGTCATGTCGAGCAACGAATACCTCACCCGCGTAAACCTCATGCACGCCGCCGAAAGCGATGCCGACACCCCCGTCTTCCACGGCAAGCATGTAGCCATCATCGGTGGCGGCAACACCGCCATGGACTCGGTGCGTACCGCCCGTCGCCTGGGAGCCGAACGTGCCATGATTGTCTACCGCCGCAGCGAAGCCGAAATGCCCGCCCGCAGCGAAGAGGTGAAACACGCCAAGGAAGAGGGCATAGAGTTTCTCACCCTGCACAACCCCATAGAATACCTGGGCGATGAAAAAGGCCATGTAACCAAAATGCGCCTGCAAAAGATGGAACTTGGCGAGCCCGACGCATCGGGTCGCCGCAGCCCCGTAGCCATACCGGGTGCCATCGAAGAGATAGATGTCGACATGGTTGTCGTGAGCATCGGCGTGTCGCCCAACCCCCTTATACCCAGCACCGTGAAGGGCCTCACCATCAGCAAATGGGGTACCATCGTCGTCAACCAGGAAACGATGCAAAGCGACTTGGCCGACCTCTACGCCGGAGGCGACATCGTACGGGGCGGAGCCACCGTCATTCTGGCCATGGGCGACGGCCGACGGGCTGCCGCAGCCATGGACGCCCAACTCTCCCCGACGCGCTGAGAACAGCCCTACTCCCGCTCCTAACAACTGCCGAGGTGCGTGAACATAAGTCTCACCCCCCGGCAACAAACATTCATCGGCGCAGATTTCTCAGCCTAAACCGTAGAAAGCATGGGAGAGGGAACTATCGGCCCAACAAATCAACAAAAAATTGCCCCCTCACTTGTGAGTAAATCCAAGAGAGGGGACATCATTATTTCAAAATTTAAAAGAGAGGAAAAAGTCTCTTCGCATCTCACGGCAGGAATCCCGTCGAGACATTGGTCCGATAATTAATACGCAGAGGCACATCTTCGAAACATTGAGCAGGAGCCATCTCTACCCCGTCACGCAAGAGAGTAACCGAGAATTGAGCCACTCCGTCCTGTTCCGGTGCCACCCAGATGTAATCAACCGTCAACTCCCCGGCATCGGCACTCTCCACCGCCGCCGTATAAGTCACCGGCTGAGAATCGCCCGGCACACCAGTCAACAGATTATAACTAGTGGGTATGGCTGTAAACTCCACCCGGGCATGGGTAGGCTTCAAAGCATCAGATGTCGACGCACCAATATCATCGGCCATCACGCACAACTGGGCAAACGGCCGGGTAAGGGTAATGCTCTGGGTAAAACTCTCGGTCACGGTACAGGAGAAGCGGGCACAGAAAGCATCGAAGCCATCGTCATTGCCGGTATAAGGCTTACGGGCCGAAACCGACGACAAGTCGGCCGTGTTGTAATAGCCGTCATCGAGCCCGTCGGCACAATCGGCCCACAGCACAAAGTCATAGGTCTGCATAGGCACCAACATGAGGTTGGGGAAAGAGACCTGACCAGCCACAACGGCTTGTACCTGCCGCTCCCCATAACGCACCCCGTTGCGATAAACCTCCAAGATGCAGCGATTGATGCGTCCTCCCGTCCCGTAATCGGAAACCGAACGCAACAGACTCTCCTGAGGGACTACGGCCGACAGGGAGACCGAGACTTCATTAGTCACAGCCTCGTCGCTCTGCCCACAGGAAAAGAGACCGAACAGCCACACCGCGGCACATATCATCAACGACACTCTCTTTACCATACGTTTATCATACTAATAATCAAACGAAGTCTCTTCGTGGGAGGTGTTTCCTCCCACGAAGGTTATGCTTTATTCCTTAACAATGGAATAGGGATAGGTGGAATCTCCGGTTTCGGCATATTTATACCCTTCTTCGGCCGGCCATATCGTACCGTCGTCGTTCTTGGGCTGCGAACTGTATCTTCCGCCCTTCAAGATAAATCTGCCCAGCGGGGCACCGGCCTGGTCGTCATCCGAGGCATAGGCACAAGGCGTACGGTCGGAATAGAAGTCGCCGCTAATTACCTCGATGACTCCCAGCGAAGCCGCATAGAGTGCATAGAAAGCATCTTGACGTCCGGCTTCGGAATTACGGGCCGAGACAGTAACATTCTCTACCGTAACTTTCGACTCCTCAATAGAGGCTATGGCACCTTGTACGCCTTCAATCACAGCATCTTTTATCGTCATCGTAGCGCCACCCTGCGCTCTGACGCAGTAGGCCCAGGGACCGTATTTATTCGACGATGTCGATGTGATAGAGCCTCCGTTGATATGGATTTCGCCGGGACCGGCCACAGCAAAGAACGAAGCGTCAACGTCGACATTGTTCAGCGTCATGACAGCATCGGGACTGTTGTTCCAGAAGGCCGTTCCTCCATTATTGACAGCCGTCGTGTAAGTTCCACCTTCGACAGTAAGGGTTCCATAGTTCTCGACCACCCGGCGTTGCATGTTGGCCACACCGTCTCCGTTGATGGTAAGTACACTGTTATTGACAATCCGCACCTCTTCGTTGGTCGAAGACAACCGCCCGTTGAGGGTAATGGTCGTGGGGTGGTTGATTTCCAACCCGGCGTTCAGCGAAGAGATGTCAATATCGGCCGCCTCATCGATAACGAGAGCGCCACCTTCGGCAGCAATGGTCTGAATGGCTGTCTGCAAGCCGCTCATGTCGCTTACATTGACACTCTTCACGACCTGATAGGTTCCGAAAGGTGCAGGCGAATCGCTGATTTTTACCGAAGAATAGCCTTCGGCCAAAAAGTTATCGCTCACGCCGGCCGGTTCGGTATTGGTGTTTGCAGGATCGCAGTTTTCAAAAGTACCGCCCGTAATGGTAATGGTGTTGGGTTGGTTATCCTGCAAGTTCACGACAAAATAGACACCGTTGTAGGGTTGTGCCACCTTGAAGTAACCACCGTTTATCTCGATGTGGGCATTGTCTTTGGCCTGAATACAGCTACCGTTTCCCAGGTAGCTGCCACCGTTGATTACGACGTTGGCATCGCCGGTAGCCCAGATGGCATAATAGCCCTCGCCGGTAGCCTTGATTTCGCCATCGCCGTTGACAATCAGCGTACCGCCATCGACATGAATAGCATCTTTCATATAAAGTTTGCAATCGATGGTATGGCCGTTGAGGTCGATTTCAAGCGTTTTGCCCTCGGGAACCACCAGGGCAGGCATGGTACCGGAGAAGACCAGGTCGCTGTTCAGCGTCACGCTACCACCGTTGGTAGCTGCTTCAATGAGATATTCATAGGCATAATCCATCTCTTCAAATCCGGGGTCGATGGTTACTACAAGCTCTCCCGACTTGGTGAGCAGATTACCCGACACATTGGTGCGATAATTGCGACGCACGGGAATGTTATTGAAGTTGTCGTTGGTATTGATAGTCGTACCGTTGTTCAGGAAAGTCATCGTAAAGTCATGAAGATCGGCCTCATCGTCCGATGCCAGGATATAATCGACCGTCAGTTCGCCGGCTTCAACATCCTCAACGGCTGCCGTATAGCTCAGCGGCTGCGGATTTCCGGCCTCACCGGTAAGCACATTGAAACTTGTGGGCACCGAAACAAAATCTACCTTCACGTGCGTAGGTTTCAAATCGTCATGTCCGTCAGTAATCCCGGCAATGTCGTTGGTCTTCACGTTCAGCTGTCCGAAAGGCCGGGTAAGGGTGATGTTCTGCGAGAATGCCCCGTCGACCTCATAGGTAACATGAGCAAAGAAGGCGTCATAGCCATCATCGTTTCCGGTGTAGGCATCCTTTACGGTAACGGCCGAAAGATCGGTCGTGTTATAATACTTGTCGTCCAAGCCCTCGGCACAGTCGGCCCACAACACAAAGTCATAGCTCTGCGATGCCACCAGCCGCAGCCCCGAGAAGACAACCTCTCCACCGCTCACGGGTTGCACCAGACGTTCGCCATACAACACGCCATTGCGATAGATTTCCAAGATACAGCGGTTAACACTTGCTCCTGTTCCGTAATCAGAAGCCGAACGTTGCTGTATTCCATGCGGAATAGTAACCGTCAACGATGCAGGCATTCCCGCATCGACTGCCATAAGGTCTTCCTTACAAGAGGAAATACCCACGATCAAGAGGCAAGACAGAAAAAATAAAAAACAGGTTTTTCTCATAGCCATAAGTTATATTTAAGTGATGAATCTATTTCACAATGGTTCGCTCCCGGCATTAGCGGAAAGGCGACAGCGCACCAGCCTCAGTCGGGAATAACCACGTCGAACTCTCCGTCGAAACCGGGGTCGATACCGATACCCGACGAGAACGACCGTGTGAGAAATTCTCCCCGTATCGTCGTCAACTTTCCGCGAACCAGCGGCACTTTGAGCCCCTCGACTTCGTTGAGCAGAACGCCGTTCCGGTCTTTAACTTGAAGATTGACGGTTACAGCCGACTCGGTACCGTTGACAAAGACATGGTCGCCCGCCAGCCGCAACTCGGCCTGGCTCAACGGCCTGGCCGTGGCATCGAACGACATGCCCTGTGTCGCATCGTTAGGTTTGCCGGTATAGGCATTGTATCCCGACGGGAAGTATCCGGCATAGAGTACCGACACCTGTATCTGCGACAAGTCAACATCGCCCGTATAGGGAACTCCCGCTTTGGTAAAGTGATGCTCTCCGTTCGAATTGGATACCTTTTCGAGCAACCTATCATAATCCGTAGCGACAAATTCGATACGGGCCATCGGCATTTCGAGCCTCATCTCATAAGCCATATCGGCCCGCCAGATGTCATAATAGCGGGTCAGGTCGAGTTCATCCCGACCGGTATAGGCATCTTTGCGTTCCTCATCGCCCACATAAGACGAAGCATCGGGAATATGTATCGCCGACAGAGCGGTGGCCTTGTAATACTTGTCGGCAAGAGAGCCGTCGTCGACATAATCCAGCCAGGCCACGACAGAATATCGGCCGGCATGGAGCGCCAGCGGCATCGTTACGACAGGATTTCCGTCGGGCGACGGATCGCAACCGACGATACGGCGTTCGACCAGTTCTCCTCCGATATTGTCTTTGAACACCTCCACGATGCAACGCATATCGAGACTATCGCCCTCCGAGGTTGCCGACAGAGATTTCACCGCCCGGTAAGGTTCGACTGTCGTGTCGGCCCGAAGCGTCAACGACACCTGAACGAGCGTCGGGTCTATCCCGCCGTTCTCCGGAGTCTCCAAGACAGAGCATATGCAACCCGTCAGCATCAAGAGACAAAAGACCATGTATCCGAACACTCTTTTCATATCGCATCACTTCTGTTGGCCCAACGTATATACCAGCCCAATACCGGCACGGGTTATTCCCCAATAATGATAGGGGATGTCCTTTTTATAACGAGCCCCGTTGGGTATGTTGTAGTAGACATCGTAGCGGGTATAGACATATCCGGCACCGATGGTAAATTCCAACGCCCAGTGACGGGGCAAAGCCAGCGAATAGCCATAACTGAGACCCATGCCGTAGAAACCTTTGGGCGACTGGTAACGGGTTTTCTTATCGACCGACACGTTGAATACTCCGGCGTGGAGATGTGCCCCTAAAAAGTGCCCTTTAAACTGGTTTTTCAACCAGTAACGGAATTCTGGCTGAACCGTCATAAAACGGAATCTGAAATCCGTGGCTACGGTATAGGGGCTGTACACAAACGGCACATCGAGGGTGTAGCGCTCGCCCAGGGCCAGTTCCACCCCGAGATTGGCCACGGCCACCGCCCAATAGGCAATATTTGTTTTTATCGCGAAAAGGGGGCGGTATGTACCGGCATATCTCCGAGCGGGAGTCTTTGTCTCGGAGAAAAGGGGTGAAGGCACGCACGACAACCGGTGCGAAAGGGGGGCAAACGTCGTGTCGCACAACGCCAGGGATATTTTCTCCGGGTTATAGAGCGGAGTGATAACGGCCGTTCTGGCCCGGACGGCTTCCATGTCGAGCGGACTGTCGGGACTACCGGCCGTATTGAAGAGATAGGTTATCGCCACCAAATCGTCGGAGTTGCGCCAAGGACGCACCGTATTGGTCGTCTTGAAATGTTCTTCTTTCAATCCGTCCGTTACGATATAGTAAGATTTTATCTGATTGCTCCAATTCTTAACCTCGGAGAGTTTCTTGGAGATGGTATCGCAAGAGGAGTGGAAACCGAGTACGCGCACCTTCACATCGCCTGCCTCGATTGCCGTGCGGAAGGTATTTATAAGTTGAGACAATGCCCGTATCGACTCTCTGTTCTTTTTGTAATCGGCATAAAAAAGGATTTTACGTGCCGGAGCCTTATATATTATTGAATCAAGGGCTGAACGTTCTTCCTCGGACCGACACTCTCCTTGCGCCCGCACCAGTGCAGGGACAAACAGAAGCACGACAAGCAACAGCGATAAACGGTATCTCATCATCAGCACAATCCTCTCAATATTTGATAATAACAAAGATAAAAACCTTTTTTATTTTTATATTATACAATATAATTTTTAACATTATTTTATGCATTAATATAATTTACACAAATCTGGCTGATATGAAGCGCTCAGAGAAACAGTATGAAGGGAACAGGTTTCTTTACAAACCTTGAATTTCACTAAAATGGTTTTATTTGTCTGTTCTGTCACCAAGTATTATTATCTTTGTTGATTAAAATACACGCATAACAACCTTTGACTTTTCTATTTAAGATGTTGCCGACTTTCAGCGTTCTGCCCACTCACATATCGTTCCGCTGGCTGTTCCTCACCCTTTTGGTTCTCTTGCCAGCAGGAAATATGCTGTATGCCCAGAATCCGGGACAAATCTATGACCTGATTATCGACAAAAAAATCGACAAAGCCATAGAACGCCGCAACAAAGTCTATGACAGCAGCAAGAAAAGCGACCTCTTGCTCATCGACTTGTGCGACTGCCTGCTGTTCAATACTCCCGAATACGCCGCCTACGACCCCGAAAAATCATACGACATATTCAACCGCGCGCTGCTGCCCAACAGCAAGGAGCGCACACTCATACGCTTTCTCGACAAAAAAGAGAACTCCCTCGACTCTATTCGCGTGCAAATCGAGCGCAACCTCTACCGCCAGGCCCGCCAGGAAAACAGCGAGGCGAGCTATGCCCACTTCATCGGTCTCTGCCCCCAAAGCCCATGGGCCGCTGAGGCATATGCCCGACAAGAAGAGATAGCCTACCGTCAGGCGCTCGAAAAGGGCACCATCGAGGCCTACAACTACTTTCTCACACACTACACCTCATCGCCTCATGTGGTAGAGATAACCCGACTGGCCGACAAAACCACGTTTGCCCAACTCGACAACACCATTGAGGACTACAAAAAGTTTATCGAACTTTACCCCCAGTCGCCTCTTGTCGAGGAGGCCCGCGATCGCATCTACCGGCTGGCTTATGCACAAGCCCGCGACACGCACACCAAGGAGGCCTACCTGGCCCTATTGGACGAATACCCCGACCTCCCGATGAAAGAAGAGGTACAATCGGCCATCGAATCGTTTGACTACATGGCCATTACCCAGCAGCCCACCCAATATGGCTACGACCGGTTTGTCAGCAACTACCCCAACTCCACCTACCTCACCCCCCTCAAAGACTGGTTGGGTTACCTTCAAAAAAGCAGTTGGCACTGGTCGAGCTACAACCTCAAAGGCTACGTAAAAAGCATACAGGAAACTTCGTCGGAACTGCGCAACGGAAAAGAGACACAGACAACGACTACCTACCGCTATGACCAGTTGGGACAACTCATCTTCCGGGAAAAACAGAGCGGAGGGAAGAGTGTAGAGACAAATTATCTCTACCACCCCGACTTTACCCTCAGTTCCATCATCTCTTCCGGAAGTCAGAAAAACTTCTACTACACGCCCCAACGGGAAATCGACCGCATTACCGAAATCGACAAAGCAGGGAAGGAGCAGGTTATCAGCACGCTCGAATATGGAGACAAGCGGCTGGCCACCCGCATAGACTACACGCAAGGGTCAAAGAAAAAGCGCAAGACCGAATATACCTATAACGAAAGCGGAAACCTTATCTCATCTAAAAGCTACGACACCGACAAACCGCAGAACACGACCACCACATATTATACCCCCGACGGAAACGTCAAGCTCGAAATCGACATTAACGGCCGCTCACGCCGGGAAAAAATCTATTACTACAACGAGCACAACGACGTGGCCAAA
Organism: uncultured Bacteroidales bacterium; assembly: GCA_944325415.1. Taxonomy (GTDB): domain Bacteria; phylum Bacteroidota; class Bacteroidia; order Bacteroidales; family UBA11471; genus Caccoplasma. The sequence continues at coordinate 37,989 of CALUZW010000016.1, forward strand.
ATCACGACGGTGAGTGGCAGCCGGAAGGAAGACACGACATTTGAGTATGTCTACGACGACCAAAACAACTGGATATCCCGCACCCAGCACTCCGCAGACGGACACATCGACACCCAACGCACCATCGAGTACTACTCCTATGAATAGCCCTGCCCACGGCAAATAAAAAGTGATAAGAACAGTTTGTATTATAAAAAGTCATACCTTTGCAGCAACATACAAACACAATCTTTCACTATGTCAACTTATACCGAAGATACCCGGAAAGTAACCACACGCCGCCTTATCGAAATGAAACAGCGCGGCGAAAAAATAGCCATGCTCACCGCATATGACTACTCCATGGCCACACTCATCGACCGCTCGGGCATGGATGTCATTCTCGTAGGCGACTCGGCCTCGAACGTCATGGCCGGAAACATCACCACCCTGCCCATGACCCTCGACCAGATGATCTACCACGGACAGGCCGTCGTGCGAGCCGTAAAGCGGGCCCTGGTCGTTGTCGACATGCCCTTCGGCTCCTATCAGGGCAACTCCAAGGAGGCTCTGGCATCGGCCATCCGCATCATGAAGGAGACCGGCGCCGACGCCGTAAAGCTGGAAGGCGGCGAAGAGATTAAAGAATCTATCGTGCGTATTCTCAGTGCCGGCATACCCATCATGGGGCATCTCGGACTCACCCCGCAATCCATCAACAAATTCGGCACCTATGCCGTGCGCGCCAAAGAAGAGGCCGAAGCCCAGCAACTCATCAAAGATGCCCACCTGCTCGAAGAGCTTGGCTGCTTTGCCCTCGTACTGGAAAAGATTCCTGCCAAACTGGCCGAACGTGTTGCCAGCGAGATAAGCATACCCGTCATCGGTATCGGAGCCGGCGGTGGTGTCGACGGGCAGGTACTGGTCATGCACGACATGCTGGGTATCAACAAGGATTTCTCTCCGCGGTTCCTGCGCCGGTATGCCGACCTGCACAGTATCATCACCGGAGCCGTTTCGCAATACATCTCCGACGTCAAGTCGAAAGACTTCCCCAACGCCTCGGAACAATATTGATGTAACAGCGACAAAAAAACAAGAGAGGGTACGACAGCATGCTGTCGTACCCTCTCCTTATATAAGTAGGAAGGTAACCGGGTTTTACAATTCGCCCCGCTCCTTCTGCTGCAAATAGGCCTCGGCCGCACCATCGAGTTCATCGTACCACTCCTGTCCGAAACAGCGAATCAGGGGCTCGCGCAGGAAACGGTACACCTTCACTACCTCTTTACGTCCCAGCACCTCGGCAGCCTTGCATATCTTCCAACGGTGGTAATTGACCGCCGTAAAAGAGGGATAACGGCTTATCCTCACCGGATAGAGGTGGCACGAAAGCGGTTTATAGAACGATATGCGTCCCTCGCGGAAGGCCTTCTCGATGGCACACATGCACATGCCGTCTTCGCCATAACAGGTAAACACACAATCCTTACCGTTGACAATCGAGGTTACCAGGTCGCCCTCCTCGTCGACATAGGCCACTCCCTGCGCGCGAATCACTTCGCGGGCGGCAGGTGTGAGGTCGTCCCACACCTCGGGGAGCAGCGTTTTGAGCAGGGCGTGCTCCTCTTCGGTAATCGGAGCCCCGGCATCGCCTTCGATGCAACAGGCACCCCGGCACGCGGAGAGGTTACACACAAATTCCCGCTCGACCACGTCGAGACTGACAAGCACATCGCCTATCTGCAACATATAGGTTTCTTCGTCGGTTAATCCTTGATGAGACATTTTCCCGTCATTTGAGCCGGCAGTTCGATGCCCATGATGTGGCATATCGAGGGAGCCACATCGGCCAGAATACCGTTCTCGACGTGAGCCTGCTTGTTGGCGGTTACATACACGAAAGGAACGGGATTGAGCGAGTGGGCCGTATTGGGGGTACCGTCGGCATTGAGAGCATGGTCGGCATTACCGTGATCGGCGATGATGATGGCCTCGTATCCGTTGGCAACGGCGGTATCGATAACCGAACCGACACACTCGTCGACAGCCTTCACGGCTTTTTCGATGGCATCGTATACACCGGTGTGGCCCACCATGTCGCCGTTGGCAAAGTTGCACACCACCAGGTCGTACTTGCCCGATGCCAGAGCGGTGTTGAGGGCATCTTTCACCTCATAGACACTCATCTCGGGTTTCAGGTCATAGGTAGCCACTTTGGGCGAGGGAATGAGTATGCGCTCTTCGCCGTCGAACTCTTTCTCGCGACCGCCCGAGAAGAAGAAGGTTACGTGTGCATATTTCTCGGTCTCGGCAATACGCAACTGTTTCCGGCCGGCTTTGGCAACGATTTCGCCGAGGGTATTCTCTACATTCTCCTTATCGAAGAGGATATGCAGCCCGGTGAACTTGGCATCGTAGGGTGTCATGCAGCAGTAATAGAGCGGCATGGTGTGCATACCGGCTTCGGGCATATCCTGCTGGGTGAGTACGATGGTGAGCTCCTTGGCCCGGTCGTTGCGGTAGTTGAAGAAGATAACGACATCGCCCTCTTCAATGACCGAGAGAGGTTTGCCGGCAGCATCGACATGAACGATGGGTTTTACAAACTCGTCGGTTACGCCTTCGTCGTACGAGGCCTGCATGGCGGCCACCATATCGGTAGCGGGAGTACCCTTGCCCGAGACAAGCAGGTCGTAAGCCTCTTTCACGCGCTCCCAGCGTTTGTCGCGGTCCATGGCATAGTAGCGGCCTATAATCGAGGCGATGGCGCCTTTCTTGCCGGCCAGGTGTTTTTCGAGCGACTCGATAAAGCCCTTACCGCTGTGGGGGTCGGTGTCGCGACCGTCCATGAAGCAGTGCACAAAGGTCTTGTCGATGCCATACTCGGCTGCAATATCGCACAATACAAAAAGGTGATCGAGCGAACTGTGTACACCACCGTCGGAAACAAGGCCCATCAGATGCACCTGTTTGCCGTTGTCGCGGGCGTAGGTAAAGGCCTTCACGATTTCGGGATTGGTAAATATCGACTTGTCGGCGCAAGCGCGGTTTATCTTCACAAGGTCCTGATATACAACACGGCCGGCGCCGATGTTGAGGTGACCCACTTCGGAGTTACCCATCTGACCGTCGGGCAGACCTACATTCTCGCCCGAAGCTTGCAACTGCGAGTGCGGATAGGTAGCCAGCAACTTGTCCCAATGGGGTGTGGGGGTGTTATAAATCACATCGTCTTTGGCCCGGTCGCCTATGCCCCAGCCGTCGAGAATCAACAGAAATGCTTTTTTGTTCATAGTCGTAATCTTTTAAATATCTTTTTTACCGAAATATTATTCGTTTTTGTCGGGAAGCGGAGTGAAATTGGTGTAGAGGTAACGTTTGATACTGCGTTTCGGGGTCTTTTCAAACTCCGACTGGTAGATGTATATGTGAGCGATGTTCTCATAGGGAGCCACCTCCTTGTTCAGGTTGCAGCGTACCTCCTCCATGGCGACAGGCAAATCTTCATTGGTGAGGCCATAGGTATCAATCGCTTCAAAGTCGGGATAGACCAGTGCCACGAGTTTTCCGTCTTTCTCGATGACGAGGCTCTCCATGACAAAGGGCATATTATTGAGCTTCGACTCGATTTCTTCGGGATAAATATTCTGTCCGTTGGCACCAAGTATCATGGTTTTATAACGTCCTTTGATGAAAATGGTTCCGTCTTCGCTCACCGTACCCATGTCGCCGGTGCGCAGCCAGCCGTCGACAAGCACCTTTTCGGTAGCTTCGGGATTTTTGTAGTATCCCTTCATGACATTCTCGCCACGCACACATATTTCGCCGGGAATGAGCTGCGGGTCGGACGAGTCGATTTTCACCTCCATAATACCGGGCAGGATACGTCCCGACGAACGGGGCACAAACTCTTTCCAATGGGTGTAACTGATGAGCGGGGCACATTCGGTCATGCCATAGCCCACCGTGAAGGGGAACTTGATTTTATGCAGGAAAGCCTCGACCTCGACATTGAGCGGGGCACCGCCCACGATAACCTGTTCGAAACGGCCGCCGAAGGCATCGACCAGTTTCTTGCACACCTGCCCGTAGATGCGGCTGTCGATGACCGGGAGCGAAAGCGCCCAGCGCATCGTACGCTTGTTGAGCAGCGGCAATATCTGTTTGCGGTAAACCTTTTCGAGAATCAGCGGCACGCAGATGATGAGGTTGGGCTTGACCTCTTCGAGGGCTTTGAGCAGAATCTTCGGCGAGGGTATTTTTCCCAACAGCGTAACGTGCGTACCTACGGCCAGCGGAGTGAGCAGATCGAACGCGCAACCGTAGGCATGCGCCAGCGGGAGGAACGACAGGCACTTGCTGCCCTTGTAATGAAGTTTCGACTGAATACCGAAACAGGTATTTCCGGCCAGATTGTTTCCGGTAAGCATCACTCCTTTGCTGAATCCCGTCGTACCCGAGGTATAATTGATGAGGCACACCTTGTCGTTGTCGAGCTCGGCATACTTGATGTCTTTCTCGCTAAACCCATGAGGATAGGCCTTTTCAAAGTGTTGCTCCATATCGGTAAGATACTGCATGATGTCCTCACCGTCGCGCTGGTCGAGACAACTGTAATCTTCGAGCGAGATGGCGCCTCTCACCTGATTGATTTTCTCCATCTCGATATGCTCCCAGGCAAGACTTCCCGAAAAAAGCAACACCGCATCGGAGTGGTTGATGATGTGATGCACGTCGTTGGGATTGAAGTCCTGCAAGATGGGCACAATGATTGCGCCATAGGTAACCGAGGCAAAAAAGGCCATCACCCAGCGCGGGGTATTACGGCCGATGAGGGCTATCTTGTCGCCGCGGCGTATCTGGCAATGGCGGAACAGCAGATGTATGCGGGCTATCTGGCGCGCCATATCGCCATAGGTAAATGTCTCTCTGGTATTGTAATCGGTCAATGCGGGCAGCGCCCAGTTTTCTTTAAAACTCTTCTCGTAGATTTTAATGAAATTCTCGTCTATCATAGGAAGCCGTTTATATTTCCTGCAAAGATAGAAAATAAATATTAATTCAGCATCGTATCAATAAAGAAGGGTAAGAAAATCAACCGCTTCGACCTGTCCGGCAAGACAGACGGAGCAACGGGAGCGAAGACTTCCCGCCATTCAGGCCCGACCTCCGCACCAGTGGCACCTCCGCCGGAACAAAAACTCCGCAACTCGCCACACCCCGGCCTCACTCATAAACCCACATCATCACCGGCTTGTGCTGTGCCTTTATGACCTTTGCCACCGTCTTATAGGTCTCAAAAGGTATCGTAACGCACCCTTCGCTGTAAGGCCGTATCGTATACAGCCCCAGGTCGTGAACCTTTACCGGTATCATGAAGGGGAAAATCGAAAAGGTGGGCAGATGCACCGGGTGTATCAGTATGCCGCGACGCAAGGCGTTGCTGTTGCTCTTGTCTTTTCCGTAGAGAAGAAGAGCCTTTCGTCCCCGAGGTTTCGACATGGTCTTCTCCTTTCCTATCCGGTAATGCCCCAGCGACGAGCAGAAACTGCCATACTCGTTGCTGAACACCGGATTGCCGGCCGTACTGCCTTTCCCGTATCCGTGGGCACAGAGGCTCTTGGCGGCCACCTCGCCCTTGTTGAAATCCCAAAGGAAGAATCGGGTCTTGCCCGAATGGCGCCCATAATCGACCAGCACGCAATAGTCGCGGCTGTAACCATATTTCTTGCAATAGGCCAGCGCCTCCTCGGCACGCTCGTCGAGGTCGGCCGGCTCGGAACGGCCTATCGCCACACAGACGACAGCCCCCAAAATAGAAAGCACCACCACACCCAAGACAATACGCCACTGTGCCAACAAACCCTTTACGCACGACAGCAACCACTGCCGGAAATCAATATGCCACATAATCAAAACGTAAAAACAATCTATCTATCAATCATTCAAATAAGGCTCCAAAGTTACAAAAAAAGAGCGGCCCCGTCTCTGTCTTCCCGAGAAAAAAATAGGAAACGATATTTATCGAGGCTGTCGTCCGGCAACGTTTTTTCCGGCAGATTTCCATACAGCATGAAAAGCAGGCAAAATTTGGTCAGGCACCCAGGATATGTTATCTTTGTAAAAAACAAAAAAATTTATTCCGACATGAAACACGCACGCACACTGGCCGTCATGCTGGCGGCTGCCGCCACCCTGTCGTATGCCACGGCACAAGAAAAAAGCGACGACACCCCGCTCAACACCCCGGCCCGCTACCTCTTCCCCGACGATTACATGGCCGACCCGTCGGCCCACGTCTTCGAAGGCAAACTCTACATCTACCCTTCGCACGACTGGGAATCGGGTGTTACCGACCCCACCGACGGCAACCACTTCAATATGCGCGACTACCATGTATTCTCGACAAAAGACCCTGAAAAAGGAAAGGTTACCGACCACGGCGTGGTACTGAGCCTCGAAGAGATCCCTTGGGCCGGACGGCAACTCTGGGCGTGCGATGTGGCCGAGAAAGACGGCAAATACTATATGTACTTTCCCGCCAAAGACAAGAACGACATCTTCCGTATAGGTGTAGCCGTCGCCGACAAACCCTACGGCCCCTTCAAGCCGCAACCCCACCCCATGCGCGGCAGTTACAGCATCGACCCGGCCGTGCTTGAAGACAACGGCTCCTACTACATCTATTTCGGCGGACTGCAAGGCGGCCAGCTGCAACGCTTCCGCGACAACAAGGCCATCGAGTGCGGCACCATACCCGGCAAAGACGAAGAGGCCCTGCCCGCCCGCGTAGCCCGTCTCAGCGACGACATGCTCGAATTTGCCGAAGAGCCCCGGCCCGTCGTCATTCTCGACGCCGAAGGCAATCCGCTGAAAAACGGCGACCCGCACCGCTTCTTCGAAGCTGCCTGGGTACACAAGTACAACGGCAAATACTATTTCTCCTACTCCACCGGAACGACCCACATGCTCTGCTACGCCATCGGCGACAATCCCTACGGGCCGTTTACCTACCAGGGAGTGATTCTCACTCCGGTCGTGGGCTGGACCACCCACCACTCGATATGCCAGTACAAGGGCAAATGGTATCTGTTCTTCCACGACAGCACCCCCTCGGGCGGACACTCACACCTGCGCAGCATGAAGGTGTGCGAGTTGCAATACAACCCCGACGGTACCATACGCACCATCGCCGGAGAGCCCCGATAACCACACGTTTCCAGTCAAACGCCGGCCCGGGAACACCGGGCCGGTGCATCTTTTCGGGCAAGCCGCAGGTTAAATAATAAGAAAGTCGCCCCGAAGGGCCGGCACTTCCCGCCGGAATTGTTATTTTTGCATCGGAAAGTGATTGCGCATAACTGACTGCAACGAATTAGAACCAACTATAACGAAGCCACTGTAAATCAGTGGCTTTTTTATTTGTCCAAAATCCGGCTGATAGCAGTTGGAGGCAGTTGTTCATCCTATTTTTCTACCGTATTTCTACCACGAAACAATTTCGGGATTTGCCCCGATGTCACACTGACGCAGTAGTTGACGTGTGTTGACAATGGTTTACGTGTATTGACAGATTTGTGGAGAAATAAAGAGACAGAACCTCAAAATAAATTAGAAGAATATGGAAGTAAGAAAGATTTGCCAATGGTGTGGAAAACCATTCATCGCCAAGAAAACGACGACTTGCTATTGCAGTCATCAGTGTTCAAATCTCGGTTACAAAGAACGCATCCGGGAACGCAAGCGCGAATTGAAGAAAATGCAGGAATTGCTGCAGCCCAAACAGGCATCCGAGGGACAAGACTTCTTTTCGTTTGCACAAGCGGCCAAACTTATGGGTGTTACCCGTCAGTACATTTATAAGTTGGTCAAAGAAAACAAACTTCGGGCTTCCCGTATTAGCGGCAAGAAGTCACTTATCCGGCGTGCGGACATTGAGCTGATGCTGAAAACCAAACCTTACGAAAGCATTAAGCCCAAAGATGATGTAGATATTACCGAATATTATACTGCCGAGCAGATAGCTGAAAAGTACAAGGTAAACACCAAATGGGTATGGACATACACCAGAGAGCACGATGTTCCAAAGGTCAAGATTCGCCAGTTCAACTACTACAGCAAAAAACACATTGATGCGATATTCGCCAAATACAGGACGGATGATGCCCTGACCGAATGGTACACTCCTGAAGAGATTGAGAAGAAGTACGGCATGACCCGTGTCGCCATCCGCTCGCAAGTCTATCGCAACAACATCCCTTCAAAGAAGGAACACGGACAGATATTCTACTCCAAACTTCATTTCGACCTGTCCAAGCAGACCGCCGAGAACGATTCATCGGAATACTACACCGTGCAGGAAGCCATGAAGAAATACAACCTTACCAGGGATTCGGTTTACGGCATCCTACAATTTCACGAAATCAAACGGGAGAAGAAAGGCCGCTTCGTTCGGTTCCTGAAAGTAGAATTCGACCACATCATGGGAGCCCGTTAGCGGCTAAATGCAACCGACTGTAATTATCCGGAAATTATTTCCTGCTGATTACGGTCTGCACAACATCATTAAAGATTTTCGCAGCAAAAATCAGTTATAACCATTTAATATTCATCATTATGTCAGAATGCAAAACAGTAACATTGAGAACACGCCCATTGAAGAAGGGTATGCTGTCTTTCTACCTTGATTACTATCCGGGCTACCGTGACCAAGAAACGATGAAGACCATCCGTCATGAGGGATTGAATATTTACATCTATGCCAACCCGAAGAACCAGCGTGAACGGGACTTCAATGCCGTCATGTCGGAAAAGGCAGAAGCCATCCGATGCCGGAGGTTTGAAGCCATCGTGAACGAAAGGTACGACTTTTTCGACAAGCACAAGTACAAGGCCGACTTTCTGGAGTATTACCGGAAGCAGCTCCGCAAGCACGACCAGAAATGGGCGTTTGTCTATCAGCACTTTTACAACTTCGTTCATGGTAAGTGTACTTTCGAAGAGATTGATGTCGACCTGTGCAACAAGTTCCGTGAATACCTGCTTAATGCAAGGCAGCTAAAGCGAAACAGACCGGTCTCAAGAAATTCCGCTGCGGGTTATTGGTCCACATTCAGAGGATTCCTGAAAATCCTCTATCGTAACAGGATGATTAAGAGCAATGTCAATGACTTTCTGGATAAGATTGAAACGGAAGATATCGCAAAAGACTATCTGTCGGTCGAAGAACTGTACAGACTGGCCGAGACACCTTGCAAGATACCTGTTCTTAAAACTGCTTCCCTCTTTTCGTGTCTGACCAGCCTGCGGCTCAGTGATGTGCTTTCCCTTTGCTGGGAAGAAATCGTTGACTTTGCCGCCGGAGGAAAATGCGTCCATACCATCACGCAAAAAACAAAGACAGAAGACATCATCCCGATAAGCGATGAAGCGTTGAGACTGATAGACTACAGCCCTGAAAAGACAGGATTGGTTTTCAAAGGTCTGAAACGGAGTTGGACACAGCATCCGATGAAAGAATGGATTCGTTCTGCTGGAATCACGAAGGACATAACTTTCCACTCATACCGCAGAACATTCGCTACCCTGCAAGCTGCCGCAGGGACAGATATCCGTACCATCCAAAGCATGATGGCGCACAAGTGCATTACTACCACGCAACGATATATGAAAGTCGTGGACAGCAACAAGCGTGAAGCGAGCACTAAAATCACTTTGACAAGGAAGGGCTGACCGGCTTGTCTTTGCCCCCTTTTTATCGGTTAGAGTATGATTTTTCGCTGGAAATCATACTCTAACCATATTTTTTCTTAATTCCCGGTTGATTTTCTATCGTTATTTATTACTATCTGCAAACGGGCATCTAATTTTGCCGTAGTGAAATTTCAAATAACGACAGTCTATGGCAGATAACAACAGACCCACCATCAAGAAAGCAAGCCTTGTCCTTGCATTGACGTGCATCATTTTTGCGACAGTTGCCACAATATTGTACAAGAATCATCAGATTGGTTCGATTGGCTACTCTGCTCCATTTGTAATTGGCACAGTAGTGGCAATCCTTTCATGTGCTGCACTGCAACGCCTGTTCTGTTCACTGTTCGGCAAGGGCTATTTTTCTTTTGGCTGTAAAGTTTCTCCTAAAACAGAAGCCGTTTCAATAGGGATAAACACTGATAACCCAAAGGTACTTTCGCAAACAGACAATACAGCCAGTGCGGTCAGTACTATACCTTCGTACCTCAAAGAATATGAAACACGCATGGAAGAACTGGAGCGTGCGAAAAAGGAAAGACGGACTGCAATAGTCCGCACCATTCATGACTATACCACATATATAATGGCAGAGTTTTTCACCAAAGAAAAACTTGAAACGCTCCATGAGAACATAGACGCTTTGGCTTACGGACAACCGGAACTATACAAACCAATCCGTTCTAAAGAGGAAAATCCCATCAAGTCTCCTGCTTTAAGGCATTTTGCATGGAATATCGGAGAGAGACTTGACATTCCGCTAATCGACAGAGCAAAATTCATAAAAGAAATATTCCCACATGAGCTAGGAAGTGCGACGATCGAATATCTTTCCAAGAACCTCAGAGACTCTGTTACGAGCAAAATCAAGATCGATGTGCCTGAAAATGGGGACTATCAGTTTGACTGCATGAGAAATTTTGCTGACGGAAAAATTAGTTCCTGCTGATTACAATCTGCCTAATATCATTGTATTGGTTTGCAGCATGTTAAACAATTAAATCGTTTAGTCATGCTAAAAGAAAACCTTACATTCAACGACCTGCCGGAAATGGTAGGCAAACTTTGCGAAAGAATCGAGAGCCTTGAAAATGCGTTGAAAGACACCCTCGTAAAACAGGCTCCGGTCAAAGAAAACCTGCATGTCCCCATGACTGTGGAGGAAGTATGCAGCTATCTCGGAATATCAAAATCTTCCTTCTATTACAAAGCCAAGCACGGAGGAATTCCCACCATCAAACAGGGCAAGCACCTGTTTGTCTATCGTGACGAACTGGACAAATGGCTGGAGACTGGGAGAATAGGTCAGGTGCCGCTGAGCATCGAAGAAGAACACGAACAAATGCTTGCGGCGACAAGACACAAGGCTAATCCTAAGAACTTGTAGGAATATGGAAAAGACAAACAGCAATATTCCTACTCCGGAGGAACTGAAAGCCTACATAGATGAATCGGTCATCAGCGTAACCGGAACATACGAGCAGTCCGCTTCCGTGCTGATGGTGGATGATTCCATAATCGGGACTCTCGGAAACTTCAGTGCATCCATTGGAAAAGCCAAAAGCAAGAAGACCTTCAATGTCTCAGCTATCACTGCGGCTGCCCTGATAAACGGCACGGTGCTGCATTACCGTGCCTGCTTCCCGGAGGACAAAAGAAAGATCCTCTACATTGACACGGAACAGGGGAAAAACCATTGTCAGATTGTTCTGAATAGAATCCTAAGACTGGCAGGTCTGCCAAATGATAGTAATACAGACAACTTGATGATGCTGGCACTTCGGAAATATTCGCCCGAAGTGCGATTGGCTATAACGGAACAGGCAATCGGCATGATACCGGACTTGGGACTGGTCATTATCGATGGCATCCGTGATTTCGTCTATGACATCAATTCACCCGGTGAGTCCACCGAAGTAATATCCAAACTCATGCGGTGGACTGATGACAGGCAGATACACATTCATACCATCCTGCATCAGAACAAGAATGATGAACACGCACGGGGACATGTCGGCACGGAACTGAACAACAAGGCGGAAACCATCATGCAGATTGAAGCGGACAAGGACGACAAATCCATAAGCGTGGTGAAAGCACTACATATCCGTGACCGTGAGTTTGAATCTTTTGCTTTCCGGATAAACGATGAATGCCTGCCCGAAACGGTAGAGTTCTACCAGCCTCAAAAACGGCAGGTTGGACGACCATCCAAAGAACCGTTTGACCCTTATAAAGAAATCCCGGAGAATATGCACCGTTCCGCCCTAAACGCTGCTTTTGAGGACGGTAATATCAACGGCTATGACAACTTTCTCGAACGGCTGAAAGAGGGCTATGGACGGCAAGGTATAAAATTGGGATACAACAAGGCTGTGAAGATGGCTACATTCCTGAGCAACAAGCGAATGGTTGTAAAAGAGGGCAAGGAATACAGGTATAACCGAGATTTCCATTATTGAGACACTGGCGTTAAACTCTATCGGTGTGACATTTCCCGGCTTTACTTTATTGCTGGGGTGTAGATATAAGAATAAAGCAAAGTGATGGCAGGTTTCATCATGCAGGTGCAATCTGCCATTTTCCTTTTGTATGTTCGCTGGAATCCGGACAGCCCCCGCATCGTATGAGATGTAGTATCAATCCGTACCGGGCTTGCCCGTATGCCAGTAGAACTCCGTAGGGGGGAGCCTAATACCCCACTCGCCTTTCGGCGGCGGGATGCGTGCCATTTCAAGCAGCAAACTGGGCACGGAAAATCACTATCGGGATTGGACAGAGCACGAAAGGTTCTTTCTCTCGTATAGTCGACTATGTTTCGGCTCTATGCACATAGTTTCCGGATAAAAACCGGTTAGGACTTTAACCAAGTTATGCTTTCGAGGAACTGTTGCCTTCGGAACAAAAAAGTATCAAAGATACCCATCGCTACCTAAGCGAAAAATCGTCATCATAGTATACGGAATTATTCGGCAGGACATTGTACAATTCAACACCCTAACTGTTGGATATGATGTTGATTTTATCTCCCCTATTTTCGGACTTGGGTTGCCGTGTCTATAACCAAAATCTCTATCGGAACTAAGCAGTGAATGTCCAATGCGCATACCACATCCACTTCTGCTAAGATTGGCTCATGTTATGGCAGACTTCTATCATGGGATTTGGCAGGTGAAATTTCGTGGATTGGATAATCTTTGCCATGATTGACTTTGAAAATCCGGTAAACACTGAGATAACATCTGACAAGATAAATTTTAAGTCTTGGTCAACATATCCAATCCACCAATATCATAAGTACCGCTTCTATAGCCTGTGCAAATCGGCACCACTATATTTGAAACGAAGAAAAATCAGATTAAATCTGTGTAAATTTTTACAAATCCTATATCACATCTTGAGAGGCGATATAGACTACTAATCCCATAAAATGTTTAATTAGGAACATTTATTGAATATCCCTAATTAAACATTGGCGTATTATAGTATAATCATTATTATAAACGATCTATTGCAACAAGATTCTTAAAGAATCCGTATTCTTCATCTATTAATGCTCGTCTGTCTAATCCCATATTCTGATGTTCACACGAAGTCTCAGAAACCATGGTACAACTAAAACATGACGCCTTATTTAAACTATCTTCATTTTCCCAACACAAAGGATCTGATGAACAATTTACTGCACGTTTCATTGCAGATTCAATAATGCCACTAATAAGTCGAGGTTGTCCTTGCCATACAAGGCCACCCATACTACCTTCTGCACCATCTGCTGTATAAATAAGTACACCACACATTTTATCTGAATAATATAGGCGCTCGCTCAGACTTGCAGTAGGATAACCACAAGTAAACTCAAGCTCCTTCATTAACACATGGCTGAATGTATGAAGTAGATAAAATTTAGCTCTCCCATAAAGAGAAATTTCCTCATATAAGAACTCTCCTAATGCTCCACTATCAAGTTGACATTTATAATGATCATTTAAATTATGTTCCTCAGTCCACTTTTCAATTGCCTCCATATTAAATGCAAAAAATAAACCTTCGCCGTACGTTTGATTAGCAGGTAACACATATATGTCGGTAGGTGTACCATCAAAAATAGCTTTCATTTCATCACCTGGAGGGACAATCTTTCCATTATTATCAAGTTTAGATGTCGGCATATTTACTCGGCCAAAACCCAATTGTATATTTGTAAGAGAAAGTGTATTTACTTGCTTTATTGTTTTAAAATACGGCTGCAAAGAACTTGGAATAATAATTTCATTAAATTCCAACCCTTTTGATTTTCGATTGGGATCATTAACATCTGTAAGGACTTCAAATTCTGTTAATCTATACGTTGCAACAGGATCATTATCTTCCTCTTCTATCATTAACCCAAGAAACAAATTTTTAATATTTTCATAATCAATATCTGTCAAATTACACTGCCAATTAATATTTGCATCTTCAATAAAATCATCACAATCATTATACTTTTTCTCCCAAAATTCTTTTTTTGACATTCCTGGTTTTCTAGCAATCATTGCGTTGTATTTTTCTATAACTTTACTTAACGCAGTTCGAGCTTCATCATTTAACTGACCAGATTTCTGTGGAATAAAATCCTTAGGAATATACAAACTACTAAAACCACTTGCATAGTATATGCTATTACTTGTTACCATAGCTACTTGCATCTTAGTCTTTTGTCCCATTGACAAACATCGTTCGTATGTATTTTCTCTGTTAACCCATGGACGTTCACCTCGACAATAAGGCTTAATATTCATTATACCAGCTAATGAAACAGAACGTTCACATTTTGAACATTTTAGTGTTCCCCATGATTCAGCCTGATTACGAGAATTTAGCCATTTAATATTATGCTTACCCCCACAACTACAATCTTCACAGTCGTAACCAAACAATTCAAAACCGGCATCATCGTCCATTTTCTCATGTTTAAGAGAGGCACAGAAGAATTTATACCAAGGAATATCTGATATATGCCCATTAGGACAAATAAGAATAAGTGGAACCGGTTTTAATAGACCATATTCTATATCATCATGTAAAACTTCAGCCTTTATTTTTCTAGAAGTTTTCTTATTTGGATCACGTGGAGGAACAAAATATGTCATTTTCCCATCGTTACATTTACGTATCTGCCATTCCTTACGCCATTCATTAAGTGGTTTGATTTCAGAATTAACAGATATGAACCACTGAGGGAAATTAATAGCCGGGATATAGAACATATCTTCGCCCAACTCTGTTCCTAATCGTGCCTTAATAAATTCATAAAGTGGATTGCCTTTACGTTGTATTTGGTTATATGAATTCAGTTGAATATGGGGAATTGCAATAAAACATTTTAATTGGGAAAATCCTTTTTTGATATTTAAAAATTCCACAAAACGCTGGTCTTCAATTAGTTCAACCCCACAATCTTCTTGAATTTTGGGGATATTTAAAGCTTGTGGAAGTATTTCCTTTATTTTATTTGATACGACCTCTACAAATTTCCAGTTATCAATACTTAATGGCATAATAAAACCTCCCCACTTAGTAGTGATGATAGATCCTACTCCTGCAGTAGACAAGATTTTATACTTGCCCATAGATTGGTTATATTGATTCTCTTTACGTATATCCATAATATTATTTATTTAAAATGTGAAGAACTGCTTCAGGTTCAACTAATCTTAATGCAGATGGCACAACCCATTTGCTGGCAGCTTTTTGTTCCGAATAATCATCTGTAGAAACAAACAGAGATACTTCTTCAGTTTCTCTCCGACCAGCCGCATAATAGACTAGGGAATCGCTGTATTGTTCCGTTTTATTTACCCATTGATCAAGGCTTTCATCAATCCATTGATATATGTAACATAATTGTTCCTTTGTTATAATTTCGCGCTCTAGCGCATGCATTATGGGATCAAGAGCCTGAGTTCTTGTATAACGATTTTCAAAATATTTTTTCAGTTCACGTTTTAATTCTGCTGCGGTTGGGACTAACATCCTGCTTGCATTTTTACGGTCAGCAAGATTTTTATATAAATGCCTAATCATGGTTGCCATATATAGAGGCATATACTTTTCCACAGCCTTTGGTGAAAATGGAGTAATAGAAATCGGCTCAACATAATAATACAACTTTTCATGAAATTCTCTAAACCTCTCAAAATGTGACACATCCCGAGAACGAAAGGGATTGTGTAATGTTAAGACTAATCCTTCTTTATCACGTGCTACACGAGAACTTGCCTGAATATACTCAGCAATGTTTCTAGGCATGGAATTAATTATGATTGTATTAAAACGACTTACATCAAGTCCCACTGATATCATATTTGTTGCTAAAATATAATCAGC
>CALUZW010000017.1 GCA_944325415.1 uncultured Bacteroidales bacterium
ATTCAAATCGTTGCGCTCGTTTTATCTCTGTAAATTCCTAACCTTCAATATTTTCAAAGAACTTTCATGATTTTTTGCCGGACACTAGTGATTTTATATATATTATAAAAACGAATAGATTTTCGTTATTTTTGTGTAAACCTTAAAACGAAGAATAGAGATATGCAATTTACTTGGATTCCATATTATGAAGAATTTGCTGATAAATTAATGCAGTTTCGAAACGATAGAAAATCTTTGCTTTCATTGATTTATAATTATAAAGATGAATTACTTGCCAAATATCTTCATGATCAAAACGGAGAAGATGATTTATTAGTAGATATTGACCCATTTACAGTCATTGGCTTGTTTAATCGAGGTATTCGTTTAGAGAATAGATTAAATTCAGCGGAATTATTTAAACGTGAGTTTCAAATAAAAGCAAATATACCGAGTGATTTTAAAGGGGTGCCTATTTTAAACAATCAGAAATCTCATTTTTTTGGATTTAGGTCAGCTAGGGAAAAAGATGATATACAAAATCTTTGGAATTTATTCGTGAAGGTAGTTAATAATGAAGACTTCGAGACTGAATACAATAAGGTTATTACGCAGTATATCATTAATGTAAATATTACAATGGGTTTGTTTTGGATTCGTCCGAACGATTTCTTGGCACTTGACAGTACGAATAGAAAATACTTGAAAGAACAATATGGTATTATTTTACCAAAGAAGGTCCCAGAATATTCTGAGTATATAAGTATTTTGAATAGCTTAAAAGAGAGCATGGCCTCAAATGAGATTAAGGAGAATACATTTTATGAAATTTCAGCTAATGCAAATATGGGAAATAATGACTCTTTTGTAACTCAATTTTCAGAATTGAGTTGGTATGATGAAAAGGTGCTTACATGGAAACGATTAAAGAATATTATTCTACATGGGGCTCCAGGCACAGGCAAGACGTATGATATTCCCGAATTTGTTGTTAGACTTTGCGAGCCAGACTTTAACGCAAATAAAGCAAATAGAGAAGAACTCTTGGAAAGGTATAACCAACTCAAACAAGAGAAGCGCGTTGCATTTACAACATTTCATCAGTCGATGGATTATGAAGACTGGATAGAAGGGTTACGCCCTGTTATCAGTGACAATGGTCAAGTAACTTATGAAATTGAAAATGGTATTTTTAAAAAATTATGCGATGAGGCTACTCGACCAACGGTAACAGACAAACATGTCGGGATTTCCAATAATTCTGTTATTTGGAAAGTTTCATTAGCGGGAACAGGTGATAATCCTGTTCGTTCTGATTGCATGAAGAATGGATACATCCGTATTGGATGGGACGGTTACGGACCTGTTATTTCAGAAGAGACAAACTGGAATATACATAACGGAGAAGGCAAACAAATATTGGATGCTTACATCAATAAGATGAAAGTTGGAGATATTGTTATGTCATGTTATTCAAGTCAGACAATAGACGCTATAGGTGTTGTAACAGGAGAGTATGAATACAATGATAATCTGCCTAATTATAAACGTGTCAGAAAAGTAAACTGGCTACTAAAAGGGATAAATGAAAATATTGTAGATATGAATGATGGAAAGACGATGACTTTAAGTACGGTCTATCGTCTAGGTTCTATAACTCTCGAAAATGTAAAATCTATACTAGAAAAGTACAAGAAGTCTATCACTATGGAAGAAAATAAGAAGCCATATGTGATGGTAATAGACGAACTGAATCGAGGAAATGTTTCAAAAATTTTCGGAGAATTGATCACTTTATTGGAGCCAGATAAGCGAAAAGGTCGGATTAATGGAGAAAGTGTAATTCTTCCGTATTCAAAGAAACCTTTTCAAATCCCAGACAATGTATATATTATTGCAACAATGAATACGGCCGATCGTTCACTCGGGGCCCTAGATTATGCTATTCGAAGGCGTTTTGGCTTCATTTCAGTGAAGCCATTCTGTTTAAAAGAAGAGGGATTTAATTACGATCTTTTTAAGAAGGTAAGTGATTTATTTATCAGTAATTTTATTGAGTATGAGGAAAGTAACTTTGATACAGATTTTTTGCTTCTTTCTGCAGACACATTGTCTGATGAATATAAACCAGAAGATGTGTGGATTGGTCAAAGCTACTTCATAATGAATGATGAATATGGTGTGGATTGCACCAGCGATCGTCTTTTGTATCAAATTATACCTTTATTGCAAGAATATGTTCGCGATGGGGTTTTGACTGCTAATGCACAAAAGACAATAGATGACTTATATAAAATTGCTACTGAATGGTAAGAGTCATACAACTTCAAGAGCAACTACAAGAAAATACATGTCTACAACAAGTAGACAGTGATATGATTATTCCATTTGTGGATGATGGCACAAAGGTCATATTTGATGTCAAAAGAGGCAGGAAAGAGCATGAGTTGTGTCTTGCTTTTACTAGAAAGGGTGATGAGATTCTTGCCACTGGTTCATATTTTGTTGGCATTGACTGGATAAAGGAAGGTGAATTAGCTATTCAGGTTAACCCCAAAATGAACAACGGTTTTGAGATAGACTATGTGCGTATGTTAAATGAAGCTCTGCATGAACCCGATAACTTTTGCCATTTGGAAGATTTAATAACGATTTATTTTGATAAGCCATATATTCGAGTAAATCAACAACAAGACCTGCTGAGTATATTCCTAATTGCTGAATACCTGAATATTCTTAAACACATAGTCAAAAAGGGCTTAAAAAAGAATTTTTACATTGTAGAAGAGAATCTTAAAAATAAAGTAAAAGGACGCATTCACATTAGTCAAACAATTCAACAGAATTTGACAAGGGGACATACAACCGATAACATGTGCCGTTATCAAATATATGATATTGATTCGCCAGAGAACCGAATTCTAAAGAAAGCTTTGTCTTTCTGTAAGAAACAGTTGAAAGTGTACAAAAACGCATTTGATACAACATCTTTGGAACAAAAGATTTGCTATATCAAGCCTTTTTTTGAATCTGTTGGTAATGATGTCTGCATAAAAACTATTAAATCTTTCAAGGGAAATCCTGTCTTTAAGGAATATTCTGCGGCAATAGAATTAGCCCAGTTGTTACTTAGACGTTTTAGTTATGATATTTCTATTGTAGGGAAACAAGAAATCAATACGCCGCCTTTCTGGATTGATATGAGTAAACTTTTTGAGTTGTATGTATATAAACACCTCAAACTGATATTTAGCAAAAAAAATGAAGTCTTATATCATCAAAAAACTTTTTATCAAGAACCTGATTATATTTTAAATCCGGTAGAATGGGCAGAGCCATACATCATAGATGCAAAATACAAACCCCGTTATAAATTTTATGGTGGAATAACTATAGACGATGCAAGAGAGGTTAGTGGTTATGCTCGACTTAACGGGATTTATCAAAGACTAGGTCTTGATGAGAATACAACTCCTCCTATAAAATGCTTAATAATTTATCCAGATCAGTCACAAGAAGAACGATTTACTTTTAATAGATTAGAAGAGCCCTTATTCGATAAAGTATCTGGGTATGTGCGTATTTATAAACTTGGAATCCGACTGCCTGTAATTAAAAGTGAAAGGTTTTTAGAATAAAAGAGAAAAATGTAGATTAGGGTGAAATAGGAATCTTCATTTTATGCTATCGGGCAGGCCGGTTATAAAAAACGCCGTCGCAGAATCCTGCGACGGCGTTGGTATTTTGTCCCTATAAAGGAAACGTGGCTACGTCCCGATTAGAGGATAACACGTTGTATTTGGTTTCCGGCTTTTACAAGATACATGCCGCGGGGCAGGGTGATAGCTGCATCGGAGGTACCTTGGCTCATGAGTGCGCCACTGAGGCTGTAAACTTCTACTTTTACCGTTTGAGCAGCCTTTACATAGAGTACGCCGTTCTGAGCGTAGATGAGAGCCGAGGTGTTGTCGGAGCTTTCTTCGATGACAGCGCTACCGGCATCTTTCTTGGTTGCGGTGGCTGCCGCGATGTTGATGGCTTCGCTGGTGGTATTGTCTTTAACGGTGAAGCTGGGATCGTCGAAGATAATCTCCGTGGCCGATTTTACCGACATGTACACCTCGCTGGTGATGTCCCAGTTTCCTACCGTCTGAGCGGAGATGACGATACGGCGATCGGTCTGGTTGTAGGTGGCCTTGAAAGCAGCATCGATACCCCACATGCCGGTAATGGTGAGGGCATTTTCACCGCTGGCAGCATCGGCAGCGATGGTAAAGTCGAAGTCGGTGTAGCGGGCTGTCGTTTGGGGGTCGTCGGTGGGCATGGGGAAGAACGACGACATGTCGAAATAATTTCCATCGGTAGCTACCAGAGAGTAGGTGCCCAGCACGTCGGCCAGAGGTACATCTACCTGCACGGTCTTGGTGAGAGTGGCTCCGCTGAAAAGTATTGCATCGCCGAAGAACGAAGCAATGCCGAATACGGCATCGGTCGAGAGGCTTCCGTCGGCATTTACCGTGAAGGCGAAAGAGCCCTGCTCGGTGTAACCTTCACCGCCCAGCATGTCGAAGTTGTCGTTCAGATATTGACCGAATGCTACGGTTATGGTTTGAGCATCGGCATCGAAGGTGCCTACGAATGAGTTGGCCGAGGCTACAAAGTTGCTGAATTTTACCTCATTCTCGTTGCCGGTGAGACTGACAATAACATCGAATTCAGTAGCCAAGTTCCCGGGATTTTCACTTACGCCGGTGGCAACGAACGTATAGGTCCCTGCCAAATCGTCGAGCGTAACAGCTGCTTGTGCGGGGCGTGCCGTGAAGGCAAACAAAGCCATAACCACAAGCGTAAACAATGTTTTGAAGGAGTTTTGTTTCTTCATACGCAGAAATTTAAAATGTTAAGGATCTTATTTTAAAAAGAAAAAGATTTCGGCACTATATCGTTGCAAATATATACAAAGTTTGCGAAACTGCTTACTATGTGATTTTATTTTTTTTGTTTTGAATAAAGAGAGAATTGTTGCTAAGTGTTTAATATACAATGAGAAGAGTGTTTTTGTGAAAGGTGCATAATACTTTTTAACTACGAAGGCGTGCATTATAGAGCACGAAATTAAAGAGAAAATAAATTCTTTTTTCTATGTTTGCATAGCATAATGCAGCGACATAAACCGAAATCTCCCTTAACCTAAGCAGAAAACTATTGAAAACTGTCGCATTTCCATGCATAAAGAACCTTGGAAGAGGGTAATTCCGGGAATTAGACTACACATTTTGCGACAATCGACTTTGTAAACCAGACTCTCTGTCGAGTAGCCAATCGAACTATTCGTACTAATAAGAAACCCGAAACCAAAATTACTATGATGAAAACAGGAATACGACCGACATCGCTCCATATCGGCTACCTCGTGGCTCTGTTTCTACTTTTGCTGGCACCTTTGCAGGTCAGTGCCCAGGAAGCTCGGCTCTCCATCGACGTAAAAGACGCGACCTTAGATGCCGTGGCGTGGTATATACAGCAGAAGACCGATTGTATTATTTCATACGAGAGTGACGAGATAGGTGAAATCAGACATTTGAATATCTCGGTAAAGAACAAGTCTGTTTCGGAAATACTTAATCTGTGTCTTGACGGCACCGATCTCTATTATGAGAAGGAGGATAATACATACCTTATTAAAAAGAAAGCGGCCGCACGCAAGGTTTATATCACCGGTATTATCAAAGACGAGACGGGCGAAGTCCTTCCCGGTACAACCGTGCAGTTGAAAGGCACAAAAACGGGAGCCGTCAGTGGTATGGACGGCCGGTACTCGATATTGATTCCCGACCAAAAGGGGGTGAAGCTGCTCTATTCGTTTATCGGTATGGAGGCGCAGGAAAAGACCTATACCGGAAATACCCGCATAGACGTTACCCTTGCGGCAACCACCAATTCGATGGAAGAGGTAGTGGTTACCGGTTACCAGAATATTAAACGTAAAGATCTTGTAGGCTCTTATACCACTTTGAAGGTCGACGACATTCTCATGCCGGCATATACCAGTATCGACCAGATGTTGCAGGGTCGGGTAGCCGGTATGGTCGTAACCAATACCAGTACACGTGTGGGAACCTCTCCCCAGATACAGATTCGTGGTACGTCGACCCTTATGGGTAACCAGGACCCGCTGTGGGTGGTCGACGGTATCATTCAGGAAGACCCGCTCGAACTGGAATCGGCCTCGCTTATGACCGACGACCTGAAAAATATCATCGGTAACCAGATTTCGTGGCTGAACCCGCAAGACATCGAGACCATCACCGTGCTGAAAGATGCTTCGGCTACGGCTATTTATGGCTCAAAAGCCTCGAACGGTGTTATCGAAATTACCACCAAGAAAGGAAAGATGGACCGACTCACCATCAATTATTCGGCCAACTTTTCGATAACCAACCGCCCCCACTACGACGACCTCAACTACATGAACTCGCAAGAGCGCATACAGTTCTCCGAAGAGGCCTTCAACTGGGGTACCTCCTACGCCTCGGTGCCCATCAAGCAACCCTATACTTATGAGGGACTTATGCGCATGTATCTCGAAAACGACATCTCGCAAGAGGAGTTCCTGCGCCAGCGGGCCGTGTTGGAGACCCAGAATACCGACTGGTTCGACCTGCTCACCCGTAACGCATTCAGTCACAATCATAACCTGAGCGTGCGCGGTGGTACCAACAAGATTTTCTACAATACGTCGGTGAGCTACTCCAAATCGTCGGGACAGGAAATCGGAAACGACAGCGAGCGCATGACGGGGCGTATCAACATCGACTTTACGCCCAACGACAAGTTGAGTATCAACGCTTCGATAAGCGGCAGTGTGAGCGAAACGACCGGATTCGGACAGAACGTCAATCCGTTGCAATATGCTACGACTGCCAACCGCACCATACCTGCGTACGACGAAGCCGGTAACCCAGTCTTCTACCAGAAGAGAGCGACTTACTCACTGAACAATACCGTTACCTCGCTGGGTTACAACTTCATGAACGAACGGGATAACAGTGGCTCCTCATCAAAATCGGCCGACCTTTCGGCTTCGCTCGACCTGAAATGGCGTATTCTCGACTGGCTCACCTATCAGTTTACCGGCGGATACAGCAATACCAACAGCGACAACCAGTCGTACCGCACCGAACGTACCTTCGGTATCGCCGAAGATTACCGCGGATATGACTTCAATTCGGTGCTACCCAGCAGTCCCGAGTTCAAGGCCGCCATGTTGCCTTTCGGCGGTGAGCTGTTTACCAACAACGCCAACCAGGCTTCCTACAACATACAGAACAAACTGCAAATATCGAAATCGTTCGGCCGTGCAGGCCGCTTGAATGCACTCATCGGTGTGGAAGTGCGTTCGGCCACCAACAACGCCATCTCCAACACCGTCTACGGTTATGTGCCCGACCGTGGAGAGAAGCTGGTGCAGCCTACGCCGCTCAGCGATTTGGTGCCTATCAGTGGTGGCGTAGACAAGGCCTGGGGTATTCTGCAACGCATCTACGAGGGCCAATGGCGGAAGACAAACCAGACCAACAACTTCTTCTCGGTATTTGCCACCTTTGCCTACTCGTTCCTCGACCGTTACGTAATCAATGCAAATATCCGTAACGATGCGTCGAACCGTTTCGGGCAAGATGCCAATCGTCGGATAGACCCGACTTATTCGTTCGGATTCTCGTGGCGGGCTTCGGAAGAGTTCTTTATCAAAGATTACCTGCCGTGGCTTACCGTTCTCAATTTCCGTGGTACCTATGGTATTCAGGGAAATGCTATTACCCGGCTTAGTCCCGACCTTATTCTTACCCAGGGTACCATCGCCAACCTTTATAACCAGTACCAGTCGACCATTTCGCAGATACCCAACCCCAACCTCAGCTGGGAGCGTACCACAAGCTGGAATGTGGGTCTCGACCTGGAACTCTTCCACATGGTAAACATGAATCTCGAATACTATTCCCGCCGCTCCAACGCCATTGTGGCTCAGTCGCTGCCCTATGAGTATGGTATCTCCGAGATGAACATGAACGGGGGTATCATTACCAACCAGGGTGTGGAATACACCGTCAGTCTTACGCCGGTACAGACCCGCGACTTTGCCCTGAGTATCAGCGTGAACGCCTCGAAAAACTGGAACCGTGCCGGCAAGTCGGACTATGAGGCCGTAACGTCCGACTTCCTGAACGGCCGTACCGATGTCATCGTCAAGGAGGGATACCCCATCGGAGGTTTCTGGTCGTACTCGTTCGCCGGGCTCGACGGGCAGACCGGACAGCCGCTCTTTAACCTCCTCGATGTGCCCGAAGAGATGCGCAGCCGCACGCTCGACCCCACGACCTATCTCGTGTATTCGGGTCAGCGCGATCCGTTCTTTACCGGCGGTCTCAACCTGAGTATACGCTACAAGTCGCTTACCCTCAGTACCAGTTTCTCGGTATTGTTGGGTGGAAAGAAACGTCTGCTCTCGCCGTATGAACAGTTTGGCAACCGCTACTTCATGCCCGATCCCGACGTCAACGTAAACCGCGACCTGCTCAATCGCTGGAAAAAGCCGGGTGATGAACTGCATACCATCATACCCTCCTTACCGGGACAACATCAGGTATATATAAGCCTGCCAAATGGCGAAACGGAATATCCCATCTATGTGTGGGAAGAGTCCGACGCCATGGTGGTGAATGCCTCTTTCCTGCGTTGTCAGCAGATAGGCCTTTCGTGGAATATCAAACCCGGGAAACTTGAAAAAATCGGAGTTAGCAACTTGTTGCTTAGCGCCAATGTCAATAACATATTTGTTATTGCCAGCAAACGGTTTAACGGATTTGACCCCGAAGTGCAGAACAGTGTCATGCCCCGGACCTTCTCTCTGGGTATCAACGTCGGATTTTAACATAACCTCACAACAAACAACCATCTCATGACCAAATATATTCTCACCGCCATTCTTGCTTTTACCGCACTGTCGTGCGGCGATTTTCTCGAACCTAAATCGCAAAGCGAGTTCGTTCCCAAAGAGGCAAATGCTCTCAACGAAATGTTGTTGGGCGAAGCCTATCCCAAACCATCGGGTTCGACCAGTATCAGCGCCTATCTCGAAATCTTCAACGACGACATCTGCTGCGCCGATACCGAGGGTACGCTCGACGACAACTCCATCAGTTTCGAGAGCGGATACGAAGCCCTCTTCGGCTGGCAGCCTTCCATGTTTATCACCATGGAGGGGTTGGGCATGATGCCTATCAACATCTGGGAAAGTACCTATGAATTTATTTTGGGTGCCAATGCCGCCCTCGACTATATCGACGGTGTGACGGGCACAGCCGAGGAGAAAGCCTACGTTAAGGCTCAGGCCTATGCCCTGCGGGCTTTCTACTATTTCCTGCTGGTAAACACCTACGGCATGCCTTACAATTACGACAAGACATCGCTCGGCGTACCCTTGAAGCTGACCAGTGCCCTCGAAAACAAATTTCTCGAACGTAATACGGTCGATGAGGTTTACCAACAGATATTCCAGGACCTCGACAACGCCGAGGATTTGTATCTGACTCTTCCCCGCGAGAAACAGTACCAGCCCGACGGCAAGACCAGTCTGCCCATGGTGCAGCTGCTCAAATCTCGTGTATATCTCTACACCGAGAATTGGACCGAGGCCCAACGTTACGCCCAGAAGGTTATCGACGAATGGGGCTTCTCTCTCACCGACCTGCGCACCCTGCCGGCCTCGTCGACCGCCCAGCCCTACTACAACTTCATCAAGATGGACAGCCCCGACTGCATCTGGGTCTACGGCAGCATTGCCGACATCTCTTATTACCTGAACCTGTATGTAACCCTCAGCGACAACTCCACGCAGAAGTTTTTCAACGCTTCGCCCGATTTGCTCGACGCTTTCACCCCTGGCGACTTGCGCAAGAAACATTATATTGTAACCGAGTACCGCAACGATGCCATCTATCTGCCGCTTGGTAAATACCAGATTGAGGCCAACCATGAGCCGGGTAACTCCAACTCCTTCGGACAAGCTTTCCGCTTGGCCGAGGCCTACCTCAATGCGGCCGAAGCGGCGGTGATGAATAAACAGGAGGCTCTCGCCCGTACCCTGATAGAGGAGTTGCGGCAGAAGCGTTTCAATGAAGAGAACTATACACCCATCGACCCGACGCTCACGGGTGATGCCCTGCTCGAACGCATACGCCTTGAACGGCGTCTCGAACTCTGTTTTGAAGGGCATCGCTGGTTCGACCTGCGGCGTTACGGAATGCCTTCTTTCTCGCGCGACTGGAAGAAACAGGGTGTTGTTACCAAACGCTACACGCTTCAACAGAACGACCTCTCTTATGCCATGCCGCTGGCACCCTCGATTCTGGAAAAGAATCCTTATCTCGAACAAAACCAACTGGCACCCGAACGATAAAATATATTCCCATGAATATGAAAATGAAATATCTATCAGGACTCTTTCTCTCGGTGCTCATTGCCCTCACCGCCTGCCACAAGGAAGAGGCGATAATTCCCTCGAACGAAGGTATGCCCACGCGGTTTGAATTTCCGCAGGGAAATCAGCCGTGGGACCAAGACATCATCGACATTCAGAAGAAGTTTGGTATCTACCTTATATACAAAGATTTCAGCTCCGACGACTTCAACCGCAGTTGGACCGGTGGCGGTGGCTCCTATACTGGAAGCGACCTTACCGACGAGCAGGCCCGGTGGTATGTCGACTTCATGAAAAATCATGTCTTTGCCTACCTCACGCCCGAGATTACCAAGAAGGTACTGCCCATCTACTACTATTTGGTGTATGACTTTTACATTCCCAATACGTTCGGTACAATTACCTTCAAAGTGCCCCAGAACAACTACTTCGACGGGCTTGATTTCTGGCTGGTATGTCTCGAAGGTGAACCTGACCCCACAAGTGGCGAGCAGATACTCAAACCTGTCGACGCCAAGACCTATCATCAGCGCCGCGGCATGATTATGCAGAAGATTTTTGCCAAAGCCGTGGAGACGGGCACCATTGCGATTCCCGATGAATTTTACGACGGGTTTGATTTCAAAACCGGCCTGGTAACCGGCATCGGCAAAGAGAGCGACCCCAACTACTACCTCAATCGGGGGTTTGTCGACAGAATCTTCGGACTCATGTTTGACCAAACAATATATGTCTATGAAATACCTACCCGAGAGGATGCGTTTCTCGACTATGTCAACATAGCCATGCGTTATACGCAGGAGGAGTTTGACCAGCATTATCCGGCCGACAAATACCCGCTCATACGGCAGAAGTATGACTTTGTAAACCGTCTGATGTCCGAGACCTACCACATCGACCTCAAAGCCATAGCCCAAGGTCCCGAAGTTTTGGAGTAAACTCACTACTTGAAACCATATATTAAACCGAAATATGAAAAAAACGATATGGATTGTCCTCTTTGCCTTGGCCGGCCTTCATGTGCAGGCCCAGGAAGAGGCCGCAACATCGAGCCAAAGTGAGCTCGACTGGTACAACTGTTCGGTCGAAGAAGACCGCGTGTACGGTGCCGCCGTCAACAAGGCCTACGATTACCTGAAAGGCCGTAAAGTCAAGAAACGCCCCGTCGTTGCACTTATCGGCGGTGGTATGGACATTGAACACGAAGACCTGAAACAGTCCATCTGGAAAAACCGGAAAGAGAAAGCCAACCAGAAAGACGACGACAGAAACGGTCTTGTCGACGACCTTTACGGCTGGAACTTCCTCGGCGGCAAGGACGGCCGCATCATGGAGTATACCATGAGCGAGGGCGACCGGGAATTCATGCGGCTCAAAGAGCGCTATGCCGACTATATCTATAATCAGGGAAAATTCTATAAAATCGTCGACGGACGCAGAGTCGAGGTCGAAGCTCCCGACAGCGAGTTCTACTATTATTACAACCAGGTGCTGGGTGAGTCGAAGTTGGCCCGTGCATACGGCGGATATATGTTCTCCTACGTCATCAAGGAATATGGCGACCGTTTCTACGACCAGATGCGCAAACGCTTTCCCGAGAAAGAGCGTTTCACGCTGAGCGATTTTGAAACCTGCTACGACAAGGACGCGCCGCAAGACAGCCTCTCCGATGCTGCATTCCTGCTCATGGCCTATGCATTCAGTCTCTACAATACCGACCAGTGGGAGACCGTCTACAACACCTTTGTGGTACCTACCGTCGCCAACGGACGGGAGATGTATGAAGAGGTGCTGAACAAGCCCGAGAGCAACGACCACCGCCGCGAGATTGTAGGCGACGACCCGCTCGACCTCTCCGACGACCGTTACGGCAACAACCAGCTGCTCACGGCCGACGCTGCTCCGGGCGTATTGGCGGCCGGTATTATTGCCGGCAAGCGTGGCAACGGACTGGGGGGCGACGGCATCGCCGACCAGGCCCGCATCATGACCCTGCGCATATGTGCCAACGGCGGAGACCCTTATCTCAAAGATATGGCCCTGGCCATGCGCTATGCCATCGACCACGGAGCCGACGTCATCGTCCTGCCCGGGCAGAACACTCTTTACCCCGAGGCGCAGAAACGGTGGGTGGCCGAGATGTTGAGATATGCCGAGGAGAAGGGGGTATTGGTTGTCGTTCCTGTGTACGACCTCTCGCTCGACCTCTCCGAGATAACCTTCTTCCCCAACCGTAACATGGACGGCGGAAAAGCGCTGACCAACCTTATTACCGTTGCTGCCTCGGACAAGGCGGGCAATCCCTCGATGAACGCCAATTACGGTGTAGAGGGTCTTGACCTCTTCGCTCCCGGCATCGACATCTATTCGGCCTATACGGGCGACAGCTACCGCACCGGTAGCGGCGAGTTTCTGGCTGCTGCCTCGGTAGCCGGCACAGCCGCCTTGATAAAGAGCTATTTCCCCAAACTCACCGGCTCGCAGATACGCGACATTCTGCTCCGCAGCGTAACTTCGCGCCGGGGTGCCGAGGTTGAAAAGGGTATCCGTGTCGACGAGAACGCCACACAAGACCTCTTCCTCTTTGAAGACTTGTGCGCCTCGGGCGGAATCCTCAATGCCTACCAGGCTGTCGTCGAAGCCGAGAAAACAACCAAGAAATAATCGGTCATGGTTAGACGTCTGTTCGCTTCGGTAATACTCTGCCTTTGCTGCCTGGCGGCACAGGCGCAGCCCGTCGTTTCGACGGTACCTTACCGGCTTGTCGCCGGTAAACTGGTGTTGGATATGGCTGTCGACGGGACGACATATTCCTTCGTTCTTGACACCGGCGGCCAGACCTCGTTTCTGAAATCGTTTGCCGACCGCCTCGGCTGGACGGCCACCGACACACTGATAGCCGTTGATGCCAACAACGAAACCATCGCGCTGGCCCGGGTGGCCGTGTCGCGTATGGCCACACCCGACGGGAAAATCGTCTTTTCCGACGTTCCCGCCCTGCTGCTCGAACAGGATGCCGGGCTCTCCTGCTTCGGTGCCGTGGGCATCATCGGCAGCGATATGCTCGGCAATATGATACTCTCCATCGACGGCGAGAGCCGTACCGTTACACTGGCTCCGGGCGACGCCGCTCCTGCCATTTCGCTGCGACGGCTCATCGAGTTCGATGCTGCGGCCGGCGGTATGCCCATCATACCGTTCCAGGTCGTGCCGGGCATCACCCTGAAAGCCCTCTTCGATACCGGCTCGCCGCAACTGCTCTCGTTCCGTGCGCAGGATTACCAGCGCATCGGCGGCCGTGCCGGCGTGCAATGCCTCTCCCGCAGTTATGGCGAGAGCAACATCGGCATCTCGGGACAACGGCAGGAAGAGGAGGCCATGCGGGTGGGTATACCGGCGCTATCGGTAGGCTCGGTCAAGTTTGAGTCGGTCGTAACAACCACCGCCGAAGCTCCTGTCTCGCTGCTGGGTACCGAACTGCTCACATACGGCCGCATTACCATCGACTATCCCCGCCGGCGTCTCTACTACGAAGCCTACCGGCCCGACGAGACGCACCGCCCCGAAGGTAGGTATGCCGACGTTGAACTCACCGTGAAGGAGGGTCATCTGGTGGTGGCCCGCGTCTGGGGCAAAGGCTATGAGGGCATAGCTCCGGGCGACAGGGTGGTGGCAATAAACGGGAAACCGGTAGATACATTCGACTTCTGCGAGAGTATTACCCAAGGTATTCCCGCGCTGAAAAAGAAAAAGAAATCGCGGCTGACTATCGATAGCCAGGCCGGAGAAAAGACCGTCATCTATGAACGTAAACCGATTCGCTTCAACCGTTAAGTTCGCACGGCTTGCTGTCGCCCTCGTACTCGCGGGGTTGGCCGTCGTCCCGTCGGCCGCCCAGATACAGAACCGGGTGTGCGACACCATTCCCTACGACTACATACACAACCGCATCGTCATTCCCGTTGTGCTTAACGGCATACCGGTGCGTTACATCGTCGATACCGGCGGACAGACCGGCACCGTGGCCACGGCGGCCGTAAAGGCCGGTGCCAAGGCACAGGGCTATGCCGGCGTGTCGGATTTGAACAGCAACAAGAGCGTTTTCCAGAAAGGAGTCATCAGCAATGTCGCACTCTCGCCGCACCATACACTCGGGCAACTCTCTTCGCTCATTCTGCCCGAGAACGGATTCTTCGATGAGTTGGGGGTTGTCGGTATTCTGGGTGGCGATGCCTTTGCCGGAACGGTCGTTACCATCGACGACAGGAACAGGATTCTGGTCATCAATGTTCCCTACCGTCCCGAGCGGTTGAAAGTAAGCGACGGCCTGCCGCTGCTCTCGACCAACAGCCTGCATCCCATCGTCGAGGTGCCGTTTGGCAATACGGCTGTCGAGGTGCTTTTCGACACGGGCGTGCCCGACTTTCTCCTGCTCTCGGACAAAGACGCCGAGAGACTCACCGCCGCACAGTCCGCGCGCAAGGAGAGCGAAGCCTACGGCATCGTAGGCGCGGGCATACACGGACTGGGCGACCCGGTAAAAATCGCACGTCTCACCGTTCCCGAAATCACCGTCGGTACCCAGCGCTTTACGGGAGCCACCGGCACCACAACGGTCATGGACAACAGCATCATAGGGGCAGCCCTGCTGCACCACGGAAAGGTGGTCATCGACTTCCTGCGCCGGCGTTTCTATTTCCTGCCCTACAACCAGGAGCCGGTCGATATGTCGGGTGAACCGGGGCACTGGAATGTCGACATTCTGCCGCTCGACAGTGCTTTCCGCATTACCACCGTGTGGGAAAGTCTCGGCGGACAGGCCGCTTTCGGCGACAAGGTCGTCGAGATAAACGGTACGCGGCTCGACAGCCTGCCCATGAATGAGTGGTCGGTGCGTCGCATCATGGCCGACATACCTACCGACACGGCTACCCTCGTTGTCGAACAGGCGGGCAAAGAAAAACGCATCGTCATAACGAAAGAAAAATAATACCGAACCCTTATGAAAAGCTCTATCCTCCAAATAGCCTTGTGGTGCATTGTCGGCCTCATGGCCATCGACAGCTCGGCACAGACGAGCGGCTCGTCGTATGTTTTTGACTACCGCGATACCGACGGGAAAATCATCGTCTCGCTCGATGTCAACGGGCATGCAGCCGACTTCGTTGTCGACCTTGCCGGACACACAGCCCTCCTACCGTCGCACCTCGATGCGCTGGGCATTGATACCACCCGGCACGGCGATCCGGGCTACGACCACTTTCTCTACAAGCAGGTGGCCACCCGTGGCATCGTGGAGATAGGGGCACTCACCCTTGGCGACGCTATCTACAAGAGCAACGTGCCGACATTCGTACTCGACGGCGATCCGGCCGGTCTGCAATCGCTCGGCGTGGCGGGTATTATCGGTGGCTCGTTCTTTCGCGACATGGTGCTCACCATCGACTCCCGCCATCGCAAAATCACGCTCTCGCTTCCCTACCGGCCTGCCTACATGAAACTCAATTACCGTGCCGACATGCGTCTGCTGCCGGGCAGCGGCATTGCGTGCGACGTAACCGTCGGCGGGAAAAACCATACCCTGCTTCTCGACACCTGGGCCGATGCCCTCGTCAACCTTACAGCTGCCGACTACGAGGCGTGGGGCCTTCCCTCCGGCACAGCCTCCGGCCGTTGCCAGCCCTCCTATTCGGCTGCCGTTGCTGTTCCCGAGGCAGCGACTCTGCCCGACTGGACCTTTGTAAAAACCTCTCTCTCGGGCGGGACGGCCGTGAAAGACACTTCGCTCTCTCACTCTACGTTGGGGCTCGAACTGCTGCGACAGGGCCTTCTCTCCATTGACTTCCCCCGTCAGAAGATATATTACCAGCCCTTCGACCTCGTGGCTGTAACCTATGAGGAAACGGCTGCAACGGCCGATACCATAGCCGAGGCCGACGGCCGTGTTACCCCCATCAACAAGGATTTCTTTGTGCGGCACATCTTCGACTACCGCCTCGGCGGGAATCCGGCGCTCAAATGCCGCAAACCGGTGGTCATCGACTTTTGGGCTACCTGGTGCATACCCTGCAAAAGACTGATGCCCGAGATAGAGAAGTTTGCCGAGGAGTACCGAGGCCGGGTATCGTTCTACAAGGTCAATGCCGACCTCGAAAAAGAACTCGGCCAATATTTCAACGTACAGGCGCTTCCCACCCTCATATTCATACCCACCGAGGGAGACCCCATCGTCGAGGTGGGAGCCACGCCCGAGAAATACCGGCAGATTATCGAGGAGAAATTGTTGGGTCAATAGGCGGCAGACTGGGCCGGAAAATTTTTCTTTTCGGAGAAAAGAGCTATCTTTATGGCATCAACGCTGTAAAACCATATCTCCCATGAACGACTCCATTCAATCAATAGGACTGTTTATCGACGGAGGCTACTATGCCAAAGTGAACGAAAATCTCGAAGAGACCTCGCGCCTCAACATCGACCTTGCCGCCCTGATGAAGTATATTCGCGAAGAGGTGAGTCGGTTGAGCCATACCCAGGCCGCCGACAGCCACATTACCGAGAGCCATTACTTCCGCGGCCGTTACCGCGTCGACGAGGCTGCCAACAAGCACCTGCTCTTCGACGAGCGTCGCTTTGAAGATGCACTTATCGAGAACGACGTCATCTTTCACTACAAGCACCTGCGCTCTATACAGCGGGGCGGTAGCGAGACGGTGATAGAGAAGGGTATCGACGTGTGGTTTGCCCTCGAAGCCTACGAACTGTCTACCATACGCCATTTCGACTATGTCGTGCTCATCACCGGCGATGCCGACCATGAGATGCTCATACGCAAGCTCAAAGCCTTGAAAATCTATACCATTCTCCTTACCTGGGACGTAGCCCGCGGCGAGACCTCCACCTCGCGATTCCTGCGCGAAGAGGCCTGCACCCACATCGAACTGAGCAAAGAGGTCGCTCTCAATCCTTCCCTGCTCGGCCAGCTTTGCCGCCCCGTCCGCAAGGAGTAGTGTTTAGGCTAATAATTATTGTGCCATTATTGTATGGTACACTTTATTAATGAACTCTTCATAATTATTTATTATCACAGCAGAGTCCATATTATCATATTTATTTTCTGATATTGTTACGGAGAAATCTTTATTTCTATAATAATCCATATATTCCGACTGGGTTCTTAGATTTTTATTATCTGGAATATGAACCACATATATAAGAGTTTTATTGGGCGTATGAAAAAATATATCTGTATTATCCTTTGATAACATAACATATTTTTCAGCGTTATGATCTGTAAAGGATTCCCATTTTTGAATAGACTTATTTGGATCCTTTTTATAATATGGCATGGTGTCTAGTATTATGAATACTTGAAAATACGGGCATTTATTAGCTCTTATATTTGCTGTTTCTCCCAGCATATTCTCAAAATAGTTGTTAGAATTCTGAAAATAATTTTGCATGACGAATTTTACCCCAATTCCTGCAACTGCTTTATTCGCTTTCTTGACAGTAATATCAACCCATTTATCGATATAACGACCTTGAATCTGCCCTTCTTTGTCATGAAGATAACCTAGGGAAAGAATGTCATAATTATTTCCTAGCCTTTGATGCAAATCCTTAGCAATCGCTCCATGAAGAGGTTTTAGTTTATCAGTGCTTCTAGATGTACCTTTTTCAAGGAATTTACAAAAAGAATTAGAGATAACCTTCAAAAATTCTTTATTAGTTAAAGGATATGATATTTCTTGATTTCTCATAAATTGATATTTTATAGTTTAAGTATTGTTCTAAGTCACGAGAACTATATGTATAGTAGCCTCCACTTTTATAATTCTTAAGAATGGATAGATAATCAATAAAATCCTGAGATTTTATAATATGCTCTATGATATCATAAGAGACATCTGAGAGTATGTACAGACCGCTATATACTCCGGCACCTTTGGGGACATTTACCAATTTTATGGAGTTGATGTCTTTTATTATTGAATTTATCGAATATTTCTGAGCATATACATCTTTTAATGCTTGTGTTCGCCCGTAAAGATACCAATTTGGATTTTCTTGTTCTGTCTTACTTTTTAATAGATTTAATTTGTTGTCATTTAGATATTTAGATATTTCCGGATAAGAAAAAATTTCATCTTTTGACAATGGCTTGCCTTTTTTATCATATGGAAAAAATCCTTCATACCATTTCCCCGTTGAAGCTTTTAAAATGGGGATAGTTAGATTTTTAAATTTGACATTTAGAATAAATATCTTATCTGCGAGTGTTGCGAAACCATTTTTTACCTGTGTATATTTGTTTGTTGAGGTTGTCCTAATTGCTTTTAATAATGCGAGATCCTTTTTTGATCCAACATAAAACTTGTTGTCTATTGATATTTCATCATATGAAATCGTGTTGATATGAATTTTTTCATTTTGATCACCTATGTACGAGTAATACTCTATTGTATTCGCTTTATGTTTTGTGTCAAATAATGATATCATTGTATATGTTGTCGCTCCTTCAAAAGCCTGGTAATGGCCTAAGTCTATCAATCCAACCAGATTCTTATGAGACATTATATACTTCCTCATATTAGATGCAGCTAAACTAGATAACCAAGAACTAGGTGTGATATAACATAATTTCCCTTTTTCGTTCAACATTCTCAATCCCAATTCATAAAAGACTAGATATAAATCTGTCATACCATCCTGCGCGAAAGAAAATGATTTTACAGCCTTATAATTCTTTTCTAAATTATGTACCCTTACGTATGGAGGGTTTCCTATAACAAAATCCATTTTCTTATCATAGCGAGTAATGGCAAGAGCATCTCCAAGAAGTATGTCCCATGTTATGTCTTTTATTCCATATTTTTGTACCAAAATATTTAGGTTGTATATACAATTATTATATGCAGTCGAGTCTAATTCGATGCCATGAATATATGATTGCAATTCATTTTTAAGATTATCATAGTTTCCATGATATTTATAAAAGTCTGCGGCATATCGTTCTACTATTTCACACAAAAAAGCGCCATCTCCGCAGCTATTATCCATGACATGTTTTTGTATAATATTCCCGGAAATATAGCTTGCATAATCTAACATCATTAAAACGAGGAAATCTGGAGTAAAGACTTGGCCACTATATTTTATAAGACGGTTACTATTTTTATTTATAGACATATCTGTTACAATAAGTTCTGCAATTTATATCTTTGCTATGATTTTTAAATCATAGCAAAGATAAAATTCTAATCAATATAAAAGTATATCATTAGAAATTATTAAATCCTTCACTTTTCCGGCAAAGCTGTAAAGATGTCCTTACGACTGGGCTTAGGTGTTTTGTCTCGGCGGGAGATGTATTGGCGATTGAGAAACTTGTCTTGTGTGCCGCGTTGGGACTTCAAACCTTTTGTGGAGTTCTTATCGGGTGATAAGATAGCCGGTCGAGGTGTAGGTTACCTGATAGGAGGTGAGGCCGTATTTCTTTTCCTGGGCGCGGCCCGAGAGGGGTTGTCCGTAGCCGTTGAATACGTCGTAGGTCGAGCCGCAAGCCTTGCACACGGCTACGCCGGCTTCTTCGTCGATGGTTACCTGCACGTTGCTTTTGCACTCTATGGGGCAGGCCATGTCGTAGGCAAGGAGTTGGTTGTTGAGGCCGCCGATGAGCAGTACGCCACCGAACCCCGAATAGCTGTTGGCCGGCCAGGAGAAACCTTTGGGCAGCGAGTTCTTGACGAAGGTCTGCCACTCCATGTATCCGTGTACGCCGTAGACGCTCCATTGGGCCGCGTATATCTCTATGTGTACGGGGCGGGTGGGCAGTCGCTGGTCGTCGTAGTTGTCGCACCCCGACAGGAGGTACGACATGGCGAGCAGCAAGCAGCAGAGCAGGTGGCGGGCAACGTTGTGGCGTGACATGGCGCGAGACTGTTTTTAGCGGCCCAGCAGGGCGTTGAAAGCCGATTGGGTTTTTCCGAAATCGAAGCTCTCTACAATCTGTTTTTCGAGTGAGGCAATCTGCTCGTTGCAGAGGTTTCCAATGCTGCCTTCGTGGGTATGACGCAGGTTTTTGTCGGGGGTGAAGTCGCCAGCCTCGATGCGCAGCCCCACCTGCTTGTAGGCATCGCGGAAGGGGGTTCCTTCGAGGGTGAGGCGGTTTACCTCTTCGACGCTGAATATGGGGTCGTAGCGTTTGTCGTCGAGTATGTGTTCGTTGACGGTGATGCGGCTCATCATCTGCTCGACCATGTGCAGGCAGTCTTTCAGCTCGTCAAACGAGGGGAGGAATACCTCCTTGATGATTTGCAGGTCGCGGAAGTAGCCCGACGGCAGGTTGTTGGCGATAAGGGTGATTTGGTAAGGCAGCGCCTGTATCTTGTTGCATTTGGCCCGCGTGAGCTCGAATACGTCGGGGTTTTTCTTATGGGGCATGATGCTCGATCCCGTGGTGTAGGCGTCGGGCAGCTTGATGAAGCCGAAGTTCTGCGAATTGAACAGGCAGGCGTCGAAGGCCAGTTTGGAGAGGGTGGCGGCGATGGAGGCCAGGGCCGAGGCTACGATGCGTTCGGTCTTTCCTCGGCCCATCTGGGCGTAGACCACGTTGTAGTTCATCGAGTCGAAGCCCAGCAACTGCGTGGTGAGGCTGCGGTTGAGGGGAAACGACGAGCCGTAGCCGGCTGCCGAACCCAGCGGGTTGCGGTTGCTCACCCGGTAGGCGGCCTGTAACACGGTGAGGTCGTCGACGAGACTCTCGGCATAGGCACCAAACCATAGTCCGAACGACGAGGGCATGGCCACTTGCAGGTGGGTGTAGCCCGGCATGAGTACCGCCTTGTATTTCTCGCTTTGGGCAATGAGGGTGGCAAAGAGGCGGTCGGTAAGTTCGACGATTTGTTGCAGTGCCGACCGTATGAAGAGTTTCAAGTCGACCAGCACCTGGTCGTTGCGGCTGCGGCCGCTGTGTATCTTCTTGCCGATGTCGCCCAGCCGGCGGGTGAGCATGAGCTCGACCTGCGAATGTACATCTTCGACCCCGTCTTCGATGACGAATTGTCCCGCCTCGGCCACGGCGTAGATGCTGCGCAGCTCGGCGGTGAGTGCATCGAGTTCGTCGCGGGTGAGGAGCCCGATGCTTTCGAGCATCGTGATGTGGGCTATGGAGCCGAGTATGTCGTAGGGGGCGAGGTAGAGGTCCATTTCACGGTCGCGCCCCACGGTGAACCTGTCGATGTCGGCATCGACCTGAACGTTCTTTTCCCAGAGTTTCTGTGCCATGTCGTAGGTTGCTTTTAGTCGAAAGGTATGAGGGTTATGGCCTCAGCGATTTTGTTGATGCCTTCTTGCAGCGGCTTGGATATCATGCCGCGTATGAAGGGGTTGAGTTCGGCGCGGAGGGTGAGCTTCATGGCCGTGTTGTCTTCGGGGGTGGGGAGCAGCTGTATCCAGATGAAGAAGGGCACGGGCGACTCTACCGTTTCGAGTTTGATGGTCTTGTTGGGTTCTCTCTCTACGATGCGAATGGCAATATTCCCGGCCGGGCTGGCCGAGAAACTGCAATTGTCGCGGTCGCAACGGAAGTCGGAGATTTTGTCTTCGGGAAGTCTGTCGCGCAGGCGTTCGAGGTTGGAGAGGTCCGACAAGGTCTCGAAGACGGTCTCGACATTGGCGGCTATGGTTTTGACGGGGCTTTCAAAAGAGGTCATCGCTAACGGTGGGTTTGAGAGGTTGGATAATTATTTTCCGGCATTCCACGAAGCGGGGTCTTTGCGCCACTCTTTCAGGGTTTCGAGGTCGCCATCGGTGATGTAGCCGGTTTGCAGGGCGGCTTCGAGTACGGCTTCGTAGTTGCTGAGGGTAACGACATCGACCTTGGCGGCCTTGAAGCGCTCTTCGGCTACGGGGAAGCGGTAGGAGAAGATGGCGGCCATACCCACTACTTCGCAGCCTACGTTGCGAATGGCTTCAACGGCTTTGAGGCTGCTGCCGCCGGTGGAGATGAGGTCTTCGATGACAACGACACGCTGGCCCGGAATGAGATTGCCCTCGATGAGGTTTTCGAGTCCGTGGTCTTTGGGTGCCGAACGCACATAAACGTAGGGAAGTCCCAGTTGCTCGGCGATGAGAGCGCCCTGGGCGATGGCTCCGGTGGCTACACCGGCGATGGCATCGATGTTTTCAAACCGCTCCATGATGAGGCGGCACAGTTCTATTTTGATGAAGCTCCGTATGGCGGGGTATGATAGCGTTTTCCGGTTGTCGGTATAGATGGGCGATTTCCAACCCGATGCCCAAGTGAACGGGAGGGCGGGTTGTAATTTTACGGCACTGATTTTCAGTAATTTCTCGGCAACTAAACGCTCCAATGTTTTCATAATCGTATGTTTTATTCGGTAGGTATAGGGATTGTTGTATATGGTTGATGTAATAGAGCCAACGTTTTATGGCACACAAAGATAATATAAAAGAATGAGATTTGAAAAATAAAATGGGGATTTTCGTGTGCCGATTTTTATCGGGCAAATGAGAGGGTGAGCAGCGAAAGGCTCGCGGGTTGTGCTGCCTGCAAAGCTTGTGCGCAGGCCAGCAGGGTGGCACCTGTCGTGACGATGTCGTCGACAAGGAGAATGTGCCGGCCGGTGCAGTTGTGTCGGGGCGAGAGGGCGAAGATGTCGCGGGTGTTGAGCCAGCGGTCGTAGAGTGAAAGGCGGGTCTGCGACGGGTTGTGTTTCCGGCGCACGAGGCTGTGGGTGTCGATGGCGATGCCGCTGACGTCGGCAATGCCGCGGGCTATCCATTCGCTCTGGTTGTAACCCCGTTCCCGCAGGCGTGCGCGGTGCAGGGGGACGGGTATGAGCGTGTCGATGCCGTCGAGCCGGTTGTCGGCGCAGAGTTCCCGGGCATAGAGCTGTCCCAGATAGCGGGCACACGCTTTCCCGTCGTGGTATTTGATGTAGTGCAGCAGGTTGCGGTAGGGGGAGTGGGGTGAGGAGTAGAACAGGGCAAAAGCGTTGTCGATGTCGATTTTCCCGCGGAACAGTTGCTCCATGGCGTGGCTCTCTTCGCGGTGGAACGAGGTGCGTGGCAGGTGTTGCAGGCAGTGCAGGCACAGGTGCTGTTCGCTGCCGGTCAGCCTTCTTCCGCACACGGCGCACAGCCGGGGGAAAAAGAGGTCGAGCAGATGGTTAATCGTCGCAGGTGTCGTCATAGTCGTCCCTTCCCAAGACCGAAAATATTATACCCGTTTCGAAGCCTCGCGAGAGGGCGAAACGCAGGAGCTTTGCCTTGTCGGCCCGCGGGTCGGAGCCGTCGAGCTGCCGGCGTTTGCGGTCGATGAGTTCCCGCAGCAGCTGGCGGTAGGAGGTCTCGTCGATGAGGGCAAGGGCGTCGGCTACGGCTGCATCGGGTAGCCTCTTTTGCCGCAGGGCGGCGCTGATTTTCAGGCGGCCCCAGCGGTCGAATTGTATTTTGTCGTGTACAAAGCTGCGGCAGTATCGGGCCTCGTCGATGTAGCCCTCTTCGCGGAGGTGTGCGACGATACGACGTATATCCGGGGCCGCCACCCCCCAGCGGGAGAGTTTCTCTTCGATTTCGCTTGCGCACCGTTCGGCGGTGGAGCAGAGGGCGGCTGCCCGGTAAAGGGCTTCTTCGGGGGTGAGGGGCTTTTTCATCGGTCGGTGTTTATCGGGTGGCTGAGGCGAAGCGTTCCCGGCCCGACAGGTCGCGGCGGACCTGTATGTGGCGGAACCCCTCGTCGTGAAGCATCTGTTCGGTTTCCCGGGCAAAGAGCGGATTGATTTCAAAATAGAGCCGTCCGCCGTCGTGCAGAAGATGCCTTGCGGCCACGGCGATGGCCCGGTAGAAGAGCAGCGGCTCCTTCTCGGGGACAAAGAGCGCCGAGTGTGGCTCGTGGTCGAGTACGTTGGGCTCCATGGCGTCTGCCTCCGAAGGGACGATGTAGGGCGGGTTGCTTACAATCATGTCGTAGTGGCCGTATGCGTCGGCTTCCGGGGTAAAGTGCAGAATGTCAAGTTGGCGAAATTGTACGCGGGTGCCCAGCGAGCGGTTGTTGGCCTCGGCTATGCGCAGGGCGTCGGGTGAGATGTCCCACCCCTCGACGCGACATTCGGGAAACCGACGTGAGAGGGCGATGGCTATGCAGCCGCTTCCCGTGCCGATGTCGACGATACTCGACGGCGGACACTCCCGGTTTTCGTCGGCGATGAGCAGGGTCAGCTCCTCGGTTTCGGGGCGAGGTATGAGTACCCCCGGGGCAACGCCTATACGCAAGCCGTCGAAGTGGGTGTGTCCCAAAACGTATTGGACCGGTTCGTTTTTTTTGAGCCTTTCGACGATAACTTCGATTTTTTTTCGGATAGGTTCGTCCAAAATCCTATCTTTGTGCAAGAATGCCTCAACGGGAGAGAGTCCGCACACCTCTTCTTGCAGCAGTCGGGTGAGGGCGCGTATCTCTTCGGGCGGATAGAGGCCGTCGAGCGCTTCCTGGATATGTCGGATTGTCTTTTGCATGAGGCAAAGATAGCGAAAGCCGAGAGCAGAGGCAAGGAGAAAACAAAGTTTTCGTCGTTGACTATGCCGAGGCGCCTCCTGTCTTCTGAAAAGATAGCGAAAGCTGGGGGCGAGGTAAAAGAAAAAATGGCGTCGGAAGCCGTTGGCGGTGCCGCCGCTATCCTTTCTCGACTCTCGCAACCGCCGGGAAGGAGGGGTGGAAAAGTCGGATAGAAGCCGCCCGTGATTGAGAAAAAGAATGATAATCAGATAGAGACAATGGAAAATCAGAACGTTGACGAGATGTATATGCGGCGATGCCTGCAACTGGCAGCCTGTGGCCGTGGTCATGTGTCGCCCAACCCCATGGTGGGAGCCGTCGTCGTGTGCGATGGCCGGATAATAGGCGAGGGGTATCACCGGCAGTTCGGCGGCCCGCA
The DNA here is from genome assembly GCA_944325415.1 of uncultured Bacteroidales bacterium. Classification (GTDB taxonomy): domain Bacteria; phylum Bacteroidota; class Bacteroidia; order Bacteroidales; family UBA11471; genus Caccoplasma. The sequence continues at coordinate 25,420 of CALUZW010000017.1, forward strand.
TGCCGAAGTCAATGCCATTGCTTCGGTGCGAAATCCCGAATTGCTTTCCCGCTCCACGCTGTATGTCTCGCTCGAACCCTGCTCCCATTACGGGAAGACCCCGCCGTGCAGCCTCTTGATTATCGAGAAGAAGATACCCCGTGTTGTCGTAGGGTGTCTCGACCCGTTTCCCAAGGTCTCCGGTCGGGGTGTCGCTTTGCTGCGAGATGCCGGCATCGAGGTCGTTACAGGAGTCCTCGACGAAGAGTGTCGGGCATTGAACGCTGCATTTATGACGGCACATGAACAGCAGCGCCCGTATGTCGTCTTGAAGTGGGCCCAGAGTTCCGATGGTTTTATCGACAGCTGTCGTACACCCGAAGAGCCGCCCTGCCGTTTTTCCGATGAGCAGACGTCGCTTCTCGTGCATCGTCTCCGGGCCGAAAGCGATGCCATATTGGTTGGTTCCAGGACATTACGCCTGGACAATCCCTCGCTCACCTTGCGCCTGTGGCCGGGCCGACGCTCTCCGCTGCGCGTCGTTCTTGGTGCGCATGTCGATTTTCCGCAGTCGTCGCCTCTGCTCACCGACGGGCTGCCTACCGAGATTTTTACGTCCCGCCCGATACCGTTGCCGGCCTCGGCCGGGGCAGTACGCTGCACGCTACTCGATTTTTCCCGCCCGGTGATTCCCCAGCTTTTGGAGTCGCTTTACGGTGAGGGGGTTACCTCTTTGCTGGTCGAAGGCGGAGCCGCCACGCTGCAATCGTTTATCGATGCCTCCTGCTGGGACGAAGCCTATATCGAGACCGCACCTTTTGCCCTGCACGAGGGGGTGAAGGCTCCCGCTCTTTCCGAAGCCGTGTGTCGAACAAGCACGGCGTATGGCAATCGTCGGCTCCAACACTATTTCCGTCGGGCCTGTTTGTCATAAAGAGCAAAGGAGGAGTGTTTATTTATAAATTATTATAATAATCTCCATAAGAAGAAGAAAAAGCCGAAAATCTTTCTAATTTTGCGACCTTGTATCATGTAATCTCTTTCTTTGGAATGAAACTGACGAGACTTTTTCTGTTGCCGGTCTATATCGGTGCGCTGGTATGCGGGCTGGTAGCCTGCAACGCCGATGATGATGCCGACCTTATATACACGTCGAATACCAATACGATGGTGCGCACTTTCTCATTGGCGGCCGATATTGATGTATTGACCAATCTTTCATATCGATATTTCACCATCGACTTGGTGAAAGGACAGATTTTCAATCCCGATTCTTTCCCTTATGGAACAGATATATCGGCACTTGTGCCTGAGATTACATTCGACAATCCGTCGAGCGTTGAAATTACGGTATTCAATAAAGATGACGGTTCGTTGTTGAAGACCATTGACTATCTGGCCGACGACAGCGATTCAATCGACTTCAACAATGATGTCAAAATGAAGGTTGTGGCCGCCGACGGTGTTACCACGCAGGAATACCGCATCGAAGTGCGGGTACATCAGGTGCAGGCCGATTCGCTGGTGTGGGCCACATTGGGAGCTCACACGCTGCCCACGTTGCTTGAAACGCCGGTGGCTCAGAAGACCGTCGCTTTCGGCGACAAAGCCTATTGCTTTACTACCGATGGCACTGCCTACAATCTGGGCGTTTCGTCGACTCCGGCCGACCAATGGGATCTCTATGCTTTTGCTCCCTGGGGTGATACCCTTTCGGTGTCGACGATTGTCGCTTCGTCCGATACGATTTTTGCACTGTGCGGTACACCCGATGCCGATGGCAACCAGACGTTGTGCCGCTCGACCGACGGCCTGACGTGGACTCCCGTTGCTGATGCCCGCTTTGCCGCTTTGATAGGGGTGTGGGGAGAACGACTGATGGGCGTTGCTGCCACGTCGGCAGGATATGTTCATGCCACGTATGAGGAGGGAGCGTATGCCGCTGAAATGGCTGTCGATGCCGACTTCCCTGTGTCGGGATATAGTAACACGATAGCCTATCGTGATACCTCTTACGGAACCTCGCAAATATATTTCTTCGGAGGCCGGTGCGCCGACGACTCTTACAGCGGCCATATCTGGGCCTATGACGGAGAACGGTGGGCCGCTCTTTCCAACGTAGGTATTGCCGGCGGTGCCGGATCCTCGGTATCACCCCGCGAAGGAGCGCTGTTCTTCTCGTATTACAACGACGAGTATAATGCCGAGTCGGACTATTTTGTCCGTCGCATCTATTATTACATACTGGGTGGAAAAGATGCCTCCGGTGTCTGCAACGACCTTTACTACACCAATACATTAGGCGGATACTGGGAACAGGCCGCCAAGGGCACACCGCTCTATGTCTCAAATATGCGATTTACTCCCCGGGCATTTGCCTCGGCATACATCAGCGAAGAGTCGTCGGTGGTGCCTGCAACATCGCTTTCGACATGGCAGTGGGCCGATACCCCCTATCTCAGTCGCATGACCCGCAGTAGCAATGAGGTAGTGCCTTATGTTTATGTGTTGGGCGGATACGACAGTCGCAACAATTTCATCGACGAAATATGTCGCGGCGTTGTGTGGCGCTTCACGTTTTAGTGAAGAATGTAAAAATAGTAACGGTGGGAGATAATTTTTTGAACCCCGGTGGCGTTTCTCATACATGAGACATAGCAAAATGTATCGGAATATGAGAAAATGGCTGGCCATAGTCCTTGGATTGGTTGTCGGCCAGTTGCCGTTGTCGGCTCAGGAGTATCTCTACGAGATTGGAGCGGCGGGCGGAATAGGTGCCTATGTGGGCGATATAAGCAGTAATCCGTTTCACAAGCCCGGCGGGGCTTACGGAGTGTTGTTTCGCCAGCACATCAATTATCGGTGGGCGTTGAAATATAATCTGTCGATGACACGGGTAAAAGGGTCGACCGAAGGACTGTCGAATGTTTTTCCCGGAAATGCACAGTTTTCGTTCAGCCGTCCGGTGATGGATTTCGGAGCCGAAGCCGAGTTCAATTTCTTCCATTACGGCATGGGCGAGAGCTACAAGGGTACCCGGCGCTTTACACCCTATATAGTGACCGGCCTCGGGTTTACGGCCGTGCCCCGGAAAGGCGACGGATATTTCTCGCTCCACATACCCATGGGGGTGGGGTTGAAATATAAGATGGCCCGGCGCTGGAATCTCTGCGTGGAATTTACCATGCGCAAGACCTTGGGCGACAAGCTCGATGGCAAGGTCTTGGACGACCCTTACCGCATTACCAGTGCGGCATTTAAGAATACCGACTGGTATGCGCTCACGATGATATCCATCACCTACGACATCGGTCGCAAGTGTGTGGACTGTAATCCGTCGAGTGCTTTTTAGTGTCTCATACTAACGATATAATATAGTAAACAAAAATGTCGCTTATAGACAATATCGATAAAACCCGTTTGCCCCGGCATATCGCCATCATCATGGACGGTAACGGCCGGTGGGCCAAGGAACGGGGCAAAGAACGCTCTTACGGTCATCGGCAGGGCGTGGAGTCGGTGCGCACCATTACCCGTGCCGCCGGAAATCTGGGCATAAAATACTTGACACTCTATACATTCTCTACCGAGAACTGGTCGCGACCCGAAGAGGAGGTCCATGCCCTGATGGCCCTGATGGTCATGGCCATTGAGCGGGAAACCCCCGATCTGATGAAAAATAACGTGCGCCTCACGGCCATTGGCGACCTGGAACGTATGCCGGCCGAGGTGCGGGAGCGTCTATCCCGTTGTATGGAGCAGACGGCTTCCAATACGGGTATTACTCTCGTATTGGCGTTGAGCTACTCTTCCCGGTGGGAAATCGTGCGTGCCGCCCGCTTCATGGCTGCTGAGGCAGCTGCCGGCCGTTTGTTGCCCGAGCAAATCGATGAGCAGCTCGTGTCGTCGGCCCTCACGACAAGTGCCATTCCCGACCCCGACTTGTTGATACGCACCGGTGGTGAGTGCCGTATCAGCAACTTCCTCTTGTGGCAGGCCGCTTATTCAGAACTTTATTTTACACCCCAATATTGGCCCGACTTCGACGAAGAGAGCCTGTATAAAGCTATTTGTGATTATCAGTCGCGCGAACGGCGCTTCGGAAAAATCAGTGAACAATTATGATGATGTTGACACATTCTTGCCATATATCGCTGCGAAAAGTCTGCTTCCTGGCGGCGCTTTTCCTCACTTTGTCGCTCCCCTCGCCAGTAACCGCCCAGTTTTCGCTTGCCGAGAGTGCGCCGGTCGACACGATATACAATCCGCAGATTGATTATGGAGCGATGCCTCGCAGGTATGAGATTGCCGACATTACGGTGTCGGGAGCTACCGATAATTACGAAGACTTCGTGATTATCGGATATTCGGGTCTCTCGGTCGGCGACGAAATCGAGATTCCCGGCGACGCCATTACCGATGCCGTGAAACGTTTCTGGAAGCAGGGCCTCTTTTCCGACATTGCTATCTCGGTAACCAAGATTGCCGGCCACAAAGTATGGCTCAATATTGCGTTGCAGCAGCGCCCCCGTATTTCGCAAGTCAACTATCTCGGTATCAAGAAATCCGAAAAAGAAGAGTTGGAACAACGCCTCGGCCTGATAAAGGGAAACCAGATAACCCCTAACCTCATCGACCGGGCCAAGCTCCTCATCAAGCGCTATTACGACGACAAAGGCTTCAAGAATGCCGAGGTGTCTATCTACCAGAAAGATGACCTGTCGAATGAAAATCAGGTGATTATCGATATCGACATCGACAAGAAGGAGAAAATCAAGGTACACAAAATCTATTTCTCCGGTAATAAGGTGCTGAGCGACCGCAAGTTGCGCCGGACGATGAAGAAAACCAGCCAGCGCAAATACCTGCCTACCCTTTTCCGTCCCAAGAAGTTCGTGCCCGAACGTTATGCCGAAGACCTTGAACTCATTATCGGAAAATACAACGAGTTGGGTTACCGCGATGCCGTTATACTCTCTGACAGTGTTGTGCCCTATGACGAAAAGACGGTCGACATATACATCGACCTCGAAGAGGGCGACCAATATTTTATCCGGGATATCAGTTGGGTGGGTAATACCGTTTACACGACCGAACAGCTTAACCGTGTGCTGCGTCTCGAACCCGGCGATGTCTACAACCAGAAACTGCTCAAAGAGCGTACCGAGACCGATGAGGATGCCATCTCGACCATCTATATGGACAACGGATATCTCTTTTTCCAGATACATGCCATAGAGAGCAATATCGAGAACGACTCTATCGACCTCGAACTCTCCATCATGGAGGGTCCTCAGGCTACCATCAACAAGGTAACCATTACCGGTAACGACCGTCTCTACGAGCATGTCGTGCGTCGAGAGTTGCGTACCCTGCCGGGTGAGCTTTTCAACCGCTCGGAGCTGATGCGTTCGATGCGTGAAATCATGCAGTCGGGCCATTTCAACCCCGAGACGATGGACGTGAAACCCGAGCCCGACTACGAGAATGGTACCGTAGACCTTACCTACGTACTCGAATCGAAAGCCAACGACCAGGTCGAACTGTCGGCCGGTTGGGGACAGACCGGTATCATCGGCCGTCTGAGCTTGAAATTCACCAACTTCTCGGTCAAGAACCTGCTCAACCCCAAGACCTACAAAGGCATTATTCCCCAGGGCGACGGGCAGACGCTTACCCTCAGCGTGCAGACCAATGCCCGCTACTACCAGTCTTACAGCATGTCGTTCTTCGAGCCGTGGTTTGGCGGCAAACGCCCCAATTCGCTCAGCTTCTCGGTCTATTACAGTAAGTCGACGGCGTTGAGTACCTCGTTCTACAACGACAACTATTACAGCTACTACGATTACCTCTACGGCTATAATTCCAGTGCGTCGGACTATACCTATGCCATCGACCCCGACAAGTATATCAAGTTGTTCGGTATATCGCTCGGTCTGGGACAACGGTTGACCTGGCCCGACGACTATTTCACCTTCTCGGCCGACCTCAATTACCAGCTGTACAAACTGAAAAACTGGGAGTACCTCTTCCGCATGCAGAACGGTACCTCGCACAGCATTACCCTGGGTCTCACCCTGGCACGTAACTCGATAGACAATCCCTACTATACGACACGCGGTTCGCAGTTCTCGCTCTCGGTACAGCTCACGCCGCCCTATTCGTTGTTTGACAACACCGACTATGCTTCGCTCGATGCCTCGAATGCCGAAGACCAGCAGAAACTGTATCGGTGGATAGAATACCATAAATGGAAGTTCAACAGCAAGTTCTTCCTCCCGCTTGCCTCGTTCGGATTCGGTGAAGACAAAACCTATACACTGGTCATGATGGGCCGCTTCGATTTGGGAATCCTGGGTTCATACAACAAGTACAAGAAGTCGCCCTTTGAGACCTTCTATGTGGGTGGCGACGGTATGACGGGCTCTTCCTACAACTATGCGACCGAGACCATTGCCCTCCGCGGTTATGAGAACGGTGCCCTGACCCCGTACGGTAAAGAGGGTTATGCCTACGCCCGCTTGGGTGCCGAGTTGCACTTCCCCGTGCTGATGCAGGGCTCCACGATTATTTACGCGCTGGCCTTTGCCGAGGCGGGTAATGCGTGGACCGAGGTGAAAGAGGTAAACCCCTTCAAGCTCAAACGCTCGGCCGGTGTAGGTGTGCGCATCTTCCTCCCGATGATAGGCCTTATGGGTATCGACTGGGGATACGGCTTCGACAAAGCCTTGCCTACCTCTACGACAAGAAGTGGCAGTCAGCTCCACTTTATCCTGGGTCAGGAGTTCTGATGCCGGTAGGGTAGAACAGGGGTGCCATGCCGGTTGTTTATAAGAAAACGCTAACCATAAAAAGAAAAGCTATGAAACGAATCATTCTTTTGTTGGCAGTATCGGCCTTCTGTCTGGCCGGGGCCCATGCACAGAAATTTGCTCTCATCGACATGGAGTATATACTCAAAAACATACCCGCCTACGAAATGGCCAACGAGCAGTTGAAGCAGATTTCCCTCCGTTGGGAGAAGGAGATTACCGACCAGGCCCAGAAAGTAGAAGAGATGTACAAGGAATATCAGTCCAATGCCGTATTCCTCACCGAAGCCCAGAAACAGCAGAAAGAAGAGGAGATATTGGAGCAGGACAAGGCTACACAGGATTTGCGTCGGAAATACTTTGGCCCCGAAGGTGAACTGTTCAAGAAACGCGAGAGTCTGATGAAACCCATACAGGACGACATCTATGAGGCCGTAAAATCGATTTCCGAAGGAAAAGGTTACCAGATGGTCATAGACCGGGCCTCGTCGGCGAACATCATTTTTGCCTCGCCCCGTATCGACATCAGCAACGAAGTGCTGTCGAAATTGGGTTTTTCCAAATAATTTGACTACATTTGTCGCATCGTAGAAACCATAAAAAACTTCAAAACAAAAATCATACTATGATTAAGAAACTTCTTATTCTTGTTTTTCTGGCTTTGCCTCTGGGCCTTGCCGCACAAAACCTTAAATTTGGTACTGTCAATACGGTAGACGTGTTCAATCTGATGCCCGAGAAGGCTACTGCCGAGAAACAGCTCGAAGATCTCTCGAAACAATACGAGAACGAATTTATGAAAATGCAGGAAGAGTTCACAACCAAGTACAAGGAATTTGTGAACACGCAGGATTCCATGCCCGAAAATATCAAGCAACGCCGCATGCAGGAGATACAGGAGATACAACAACGTATCCAGAACTTCCGTGAGGTGGCCACCAGCGATCTCGAAGAGCAGCAGGCCAAACTCCTGGCTCCCCTGCAAGAGAAGATTGCCAATGCCGTGAAAGCTGTCGGACAGGAAAACGGCTTCACCTTTATCTTCGACATGAGCATACCCTCTGTACTTTATGCTGGCGGACAAGCCATCGATGCTACCCCGTTGGTAAAAGCCAAACTGGGATTGCAATAATACGACCGGCATTTGCGGCCGTCTAACCCGAAAAAAACTTTTTTTGTGAAAGATATGCCGACTTATATTGCAGACCACCGGCCCGGACCTATCGGAATTTTCGATTCGGGCTACGGTGGTCTCACTATTTTGGAGAAGATACGTCATCTCCTGCCCCAGTATGATTACATCTATCTGGGCGACAATGCGCGCGCCCCTTACGGAACACGTTCGTTCGAGGTGGTATATGAGTTTACCCGTCAGGCCGTGCTGAAACTCTTTTCCATGGGTTGCCGGCTGGTTATCCTCGCCTGCAACACCGCTTCGGCCAAGGCGTTGCGCTCCATACAGCAGCTCGACTTGCCGCTGGTTGCGCCCGACCGTCGTGTACTGGGTATTATCAGACCCACTGCCGAGGCGGTGGGAAATATCACGCGCACTTCTCATGTCGGCGTGCTGGCTACGGTGGGTACCATACAGTCTTGCTCCTACACGCTCGAAATCAAGAAGCTTTTCCCTCACATACAGGTAGTCGGTGAGGCCTGCCCCATGTGGGTGCCGCTGGTCGAGAACCGCGAGTATGACAACCCCGGTGCCGACTATTTCATCGAGAAGTATATTAAGGCCCTGATGGCACAGGATGCACGCATTGATACGGCTATTCTGGCTTGTACGCACTATCCGCTTCTGCTCGACAAGATTCGCCGCTATCTGCCCGCGGGCGTTACCCCGCTGATACAAGGCGACATCGTGGCCGAGAGTCTCAAAGACTATTTGGCGCGCCACCCCGAGATGGAGCAACGCTGTCAGCGGGGAGGCGAGTGTACCTTCTACACGACCGAGTCTCCCGAAAAGTTTGCGGTGCTGGCATCGATATTTTTGCAGAAAAAAGTTACGGTAACCCGTTTAACCCTTGATTGAACATTATGGCACAAGTACGCATCAACAAGTATATCAGTGATACCGGATTCTGTTCGCGGCGCGAGGCCGACCAACTGGTCGAAGACGCCCGTGTCGAGGTAAACGGAACCGTAGCCGTGCCCGGAACCAAGGTATCGCCCGGCGATACCGTACGCATCGACGGTGAGGTGTTGCGCCCCAATCCCGAATCGTTTGTCGAGCGGCCCAAACTCCCCAAACCCAAGAAACGGCCGGTGCGATATGCTCCCGTTGAAGAGGAGGAGGCCCCCGTGCATCGTTCTCACCGCGGTACCCGCGGCGGGCTTCGTAACCGCCTCGACCGGGAGGAGTCGTTCAAACCCCGCAATGACTGTTCCCGAAATGCGAAATCCTCAAAAAACAAAGACGACGGCCGTTTTCGCCGCCATTGATTACACCCATTAAATCGCTCCAAAGATGTCTCATACCCTTGAAATCGAAGAGCGCATCGTCAAGATGCTCCGTACCGTATATGACCCCGAAATTCCGGTCAATGTCTATGACCTCGGTCTTATCTACAAGGTCGATGTCGACGACGACGGCCGGGTTGCCATCGATATGACCCTCACTGCCCCTAATTGTCCGGCAGCCGATTTCATTGTCGAAGATGTCAAGCAGAAAATCGAGAGTGTAGAAGGGGTCGCTTCGGCACAAATCAATCTGGTTTTTGAACCCGAGTGGAACAAGGATATGATGAGCGAGGAGGCCAAACTCGAACTCGGCTTCCTCTAAGCCGTCGGTTTCCTGCCCTTTTTTCTCCACCATTGTTGCATGAGAACCAATACCTATTTTATATCCGACCTGCATCTGGGTATGCGTGCCCTTTCGCCCGAACAGCGTTTGGAGCGTGAGCGTCGTGTCGTGCGCTGGCTCGACACCATCAAGGACGATGCGGCCGCACTCTATCTCCTGGGCGATATTCTCGATTACTGGTATGAATACAAGTATGTCGTGCCTCGCGGGTTTACCCGTTTCTTCGGTAAAATCGCCGAGCTCACCGACAGTGGCGTCGAGGTGCATTGGTTTATCGGCAATCATGATATCTGGATTTTCGACTATCTCCCCGCCGAGTTGGGCGTTATTGTACATAAGTCGCCCTGCCTGGTGTCGCTGGGACGCTACACGGCCTATTTGGCCCACGGCGACGGATTGGGACGCACCCCGCTGTCGTTTCGCCTGATACGGGCCATTTTTCACAGCCGTTTCTGCCAGATACTCTATTCGGCCATTCACCCGCGTTGGACGGTTGCCTTTGCCCACCGATGGTCGGCTCACAGCCGCAAGCATGGCGACGACCTCCCTTATCAGGGCGAAGACAATGAGTTTCTGGTGCGCTATGCACGGGAGTACAGTCGCGAGAATCCTTCGCCGCACATCGACTTCTTTATCTTTGGCCACCGTCATATCATGCTCGACCTGATGCTGGCCCGCGATTGCCGTGTGTTGATATTGGGCGACTGGATACAGCACTTCTCGTTTGCCCGTTTCGACGGCGAGCAACTCTTGCTCGAACAGTATGTCGAAGACGAGTCTGCTCTTTAAGCCGTCTTCTGTTCTTACCCTTTTCCGGCCGTCCGCTACGCTGCTTGCCGTCTTGTGCCGTAGGGTTTCTTCATTACTTGTTCAAAGATACACCGAGGGCGATACTTCATGTAAACGGAGTATCGCCCTCGGTGTCAATTGTATCTCCCCAACCTGTTATTTCTCCTTGAAGATGCGGTCAAGAAATGTCGTCATGTGCGCTACGGCCGTATCGAACCACGGGCGGAAAAACCAGTAGGTGTGCGGCGTGTCTTCGAGGGTATGTACCTCGCTGTGTATGCCCAGCGAGTCGAGTTTTGCGATGGCCTCGTCGCGGCCGTTGTGGAAGCGCGGTATCGAGCTGTTGATAAAGCATACCGGGGCCGATTGCCGGCCTATCCAGAAGAGGGCCGAAGCGCCTTTCCAGTTGTCGGGTTGCTCTTCGTAGGTGCCACCCAGCCAAATGGCGTCGACCGGCAGAGCCTTTCCCTTGGCCCGGGCTTCGCGGGCACGGCCCACCGACTCTTCGCTGACGAAAGTCGATATGCCGTCCATGTTGATGACGGCTCCTATTTTACCGCTCTTGTTCTGCATGCCGAGTAGCATGGCCAACTGGCCGCCGGCCGAGCAGCCCGACACGGCAATCTTCTTGCGGTCGATGCCATATCGCTTGGCATTCTTGTAGACCCATTTGATGGCATCTTCGAGGTCTTCGACACCGGCGGGGTAGAGCGCTTCGGGTATCAGTCGGTATTCGACAGGAATGGCTACATATCCGCGGGCGGCTATCTGCTGGGCCATGGGCACCTGCAACTCGGGGCTGCCCGAGTTCCACCCGCCGCCGTGAATCATCAGCAAGACAGGATATTTCTTATTGTCGTCGGGGCGATAGATGTTCATTTTCAAGGCGTGTTCACCCAATGAGTTCGATACCTTCTTGTAGGTTACATTTTCGTAGGCGCGCACGCCCTGGGGTAGTGAGGCTCTCACCGGTTCGATGTAGGGGCGGTATTTGCGTTCTTTCTTGTATGTGCCGTCGAGAGTGAATGAGGTGTCGCGCGGTACACCGTCGATGATGACCGTTTGTGCGGCGACTGTTGTGGCGGCGAAAAGGCAGATGGCCGAAATCAATGCGGTTTTCATGCCGGAGGTGTTTTTGCTGTAGAGTATCATGTTATGCCTTATTTATAGTCGGTATATATATTCGAGAACCGTGTCGTGCCCCCGTTTGAAATCTTCGGCCGAGGCGGCAATGGCTTTATCGGGGTGCAGTGCGCCGTCATGGCCTTTCCATGTCTCGAAATATTTAGTCGAGTAGGTTACCGTGGCATGGGAGCATGGGAGCTTGAAAGTACGCGTTTCTCCGTAGTGGTTGACAGTGCCGGCAGTAGGCTCTCCCACGAGAATGGCATGGCATTTCTTTTTCAAGCTCATGGCATTGAGCAAGGCCGATGAAAATGTCTGTTTCCCAATCAACACATACAGACTTTGTTCTCGCGCCAAGTAATTGTTTTGCAGGGAGTCGATAAGCGGGTCTAAAATCGAAGAATTACCTCCTCCGTTATAGCGGAGGTCGATGATGAGTTTCTGTGGAGAGCGTCTGGCGATGGTGTCGAACAACTCTTGCATGAATGTCCCGAACGGCCGCTCTTTGTCGTTCCGGCAACTGTGGTAGTAGACATACAAGGAGTTGTGTGCCGCATCGTAATGTTGCCCGTATATGCCGGCATTTTTGAAAGCTTCAAGTTGTGAGTAGGCCGGAGCTTTTATCCGTTTGGCCTTCGGATCCGGTTTCAGGGTGGTGACGATGGTATCCCCTTTTCCGTCCGAAAAAGAGCAGACGACTGAGTCTTTTGTTGAAGTTATGCCCAATCCTTTCAGTATGAAAGTGTTGTTGAGGTAGCGGGGGAGTGAAATGTTGAAATACGAGGGGTTTTCGTCATTGATGATTTTTTTGTACCGTCGGAGTATCTCTTTCATGCTGATTCCGTTTATGGCTGTAAGTTTGCCGTAGAGCAACTCCGGTCGGGTCGATTCTGTTACGAAACAACCTTCTTTGAACACCGAAAATACTATGGGTAACTGATAATTCGATTGGTTGGGGAAGAGGCGGGTGTGTTCGTCACCGACAGCTTTGATGATTTGAAAAAGTTCTATGAAAAAAGATTCTTCATCGAGTGAATCGATGCGGGCGTTGAGCGTGGATATTTTTTTTTCGAAATCCTTTTTGTCCAGTTTGGCAAAGAGGTTTAAGTGCTTTTGCGGCAAGGTTGTGGCAAAGACCTCCAAGTCGTTGCGCATTTCCTGTTTCGACAATTGTGCCGGTACATTACTATGAGTGGCGAAGAGTAAAAATGCAAGAATGAAAAGTTTTTTCATAATTCGTTTTTTTCCATTAGACGCATTTTACGGGTAAAAGGTTTCACCGGGTATGGAAAATTTTCTCGTTTGTGTAACAGCATGACGGGAAAATTCGGTTTGCAGCGGTATAAAAAACACCCTTGTACCGGGTGTGATACAAGGGTGTTGCATAAAGAGGGTGATTACTTCATGACGATGTTTTGGGTATCGAGAGCAATCATCAGTTCTTCGTCGGTGGGAATGACAACGACACGCACTTTCGAGGCGGGGGTGGAGAGTTCCACTTCTGTGCCGTGCGATTTCTTGTTGAGTTCCTTGTCGATTTCCACGCCCATGAATCCGAGTTGGTTGCAGACGACTTCGCGGCTGACGGCCTGGTTCTCACCGACACCGCCGGTGAAGACGATGACGTCGACGCCGTTGAGTACGGCAGCGTAGGCTCCGATGTATTTGGCAATGCGGTATTCATACATCGTGAGGGCCAGTTTGGCTTTTTCGTTGCCTTGGGCGATGGCGCTTTCGATTTCGCGCATGTCCGACGACACGCCCGAGATACCCAGCACGCCGCTCTTCTTGTTGATGAGGGTCGAGAGACCTTTGTCGTCGAGGCCCTCTTTCTCCTGAATGAACACGAGTGCTCCGGCATCGACGTCGCCGCAACGGGTTCCCATCATGAGACCTTCGACGGGAGTGAGGCCCATTGAGGTGTCGACCGACTTGCCGTCTTTGATGGCCGTGATGGAGCCGCCGTTACCGATGTGGCAGGTGATGATGCGTTGTTTCTCGTAGGGGAGATTCAGGAATTCGCACGCACGGCGCGATACATAGCGGTGGCTGGTGCCGTGGAAGCCATAGCGCCGTATGCCGTATTTCTCGTACAGCTCATAGGGGAGCGCGTACATGTAGGCATACTGGGGCATGGTCTGGTGGAAGGCGGTGTCGAATACGGCAACCTGCGGTACGTTGGGGAGAATCTTCTCTACGGCATCGATACCTTTGAGGTTGGCCGGGTTGTGCAGCGGAGCAATGTCGATGCACTCTATGATTTTCTCTTTTACGGCCTTGTCGATGAGTACCGACTGGTTGAATTTCTCGCCGCCGTGTACGACGCGGTGGCCTACGGCATTGATCTCTTCGAGCGAGGAGATGCAGCCGTATTCTTTGCTCACCAGCGTATCGAGTATGAATTCGATGCCGACGGTGTGTTCGGGAATATCTTTTTCGAGAATGACCTTCTCGCCGCTGGGCAGGGTGAGTTTGAGGAAAGAGCCTTTCAGGCCGATTTTCTCGATGCCGCCTTGTGCCAGCACGGCTTTGGTGTCGGTCTCGAAGAGTTTGTATTTAATCGATGATGAACCACAGTTCAGAACAAGTACTTTCATGATGTTAACGCAATGTGTGATGAATTACTTTTTCAATCCGATGGCCTGGTTGCAGGTGATGGAAATCATTTTGTATACGTCGTCGACCGAGCAGCCGCGCGAGAGGTCGTTGACGGGAGCGGCCATACCTTGGAGAATCGGGCCTACGGCTTCGGCACCGGCGAGACGTTGCACCAGTTTGTAGGCGATGTTGCCCACTTCGAGGGTGGGGAATACGAGGGCGGTAGCTCTACCGGCGATTTCGCTGCCGGGGGCTTTGCTTTGGCCTACCGAGGGAACGATGGCGGCGTCGGCTTGCAGTTCGCCGTCGATGAGCAGGCTCGGGTCGAGCTCTTTGGCCATGCGGGTAGCCTCAACAACTTTGTCGACCATTTCGTCTTTGGCGCTGCCTTTGGTCGAGAAGCTCAACATGGCGATGCGCGGTTCGTAGCCGGCGATGACGCGGGCGGTCTGTCCGGTAGCTACGGCGATTTGGGCCAGTTGTTCGGCAGTGGGGTTGGGGGTTACGGCACAGTCGGCAAAGACCATGATACCGTTTTCGCCATACTGCTTGTTGGGAATAAACATGATGAATGCACCCGAAACGACGCTGATGCCGGGAGCCGTCTTGATGATTTGCAGGGCGGGGCGCAATACGTTTCCGGTGGTGTTGCGGGCGCCGGCCACTTCGCCGTCGGCATCGCCGCTCTTAATCATCAGGCAGGCGAGGTAGAGGGGGTTCTCCACCAGGCCGGCGGCTTGCTCTTCGGTCATGCCTTTTTTCTTGCGGAGCTCAAACAGGAGGTTGGCATAGGCCTCTTTTTTCGGATGGTTGGTCGGGTCGACAATGGTGGCCTTGTCGATGTTTTTCAATCCGTTTTTCTCGGCGAGGGCTTTGATTTCGGCGGGATTTCCGAGAAGAATGATTTGGGCTACTTCGTCGGCAATGATTTTGTCGGCGGCTATCAAAGTGCGTTCTTCGGTCCCTTCGGGAAGAACGATGCGTTGTTTGTTCGCTTGGGCGCGAGCAACGATTTCGTCAATTAAGCTCATGACTGAATGTTTTTATAAGTAAGTTTATGGTATAGTCAGGATTCAAGCAGACAATTCTACTCACAAATGTAGGGATAAAAATAACAACTTTTGCCCAAATTCCCGATAAAAAAGAGTAAATATTTGGACTCCGGTGCCGATTTTGGAGAGAAATGGGGCGCCGGTGCCGAAAATGAAGTGGCTGAGTAAGTTATTTGTCGGGAAGAATGTCCGCTTTGACACTCTTCTGCGGCAGTGGTCGGGTGTATCGGTTGTCTCTCTTGCCGTGGCCGTGAGAGGTGGGGGCGTGCCGGCGGCAGGTGCGGTGGTGCCGGTTACAGCAGCCCGAGGTGGCGCAGGGCTTTTATCACGCCGTCGTTGTCGACGGCGTCGGTGATGTATCCGGCGCTCTGTTTTACGGCCTCGCCGGCGTTTCCCATGGCAATGCCCAGGCCGGCATGGCGCAGCATCGAGATGTCGTTGCCGCCGTCGCCGAATGCGATGGTGTCGCGCAGGTCTATGCCGTAGTGGGCGGCGATGATGTCGATGCCCCGCTGTTTGCTGTTGCCGGTGCGGTTCACGTCGGTAAAGAGGGGGCTCCATCGGTTGGAGAAACAGCTCGGCATCTGTTGCATGAGGGGCGCTTCGTCGGCCTCGCCCACATAGATGTCAACCTGTATGATGCGTTCGTTGTCGGCCACCTGCTCCATGTTTGTTACGACGGGTACGGGCAGGTCGAGCATACGGGCCACTTCGACGACACAGTCGTCGACGCGATTCACCGTTACCCGGTCGAGCCCCATGAACGAGTAGGCATAGGGGCCGCTCTTTTTTTCGTGCCGGCAGAGAGCGTGCAGCTCTTCCCGGGGTATGGCATCGCAGTAGATTTCTTCTCCGTCGGCCGTGAGACAGTAGCTGCCGTTGAAGGTGATATAGCCGTCGAAGCGGGTATCGCCCAGCCCCTTGATGAGGTGCAGGGGGCGTCCGGTGGCGATGAAGACCTTGTGGCCTTTCCTGCGCAGCGCGGCGATGGCTTCGCAGGCCGACGGCACGATCTCGTGGGTGTGGAAACTGACGAGTGTCCCGTCGATGTCGAAGAAGATGGCTTTACTCTGCATGGGCGGTGAGTTGCGGGGTGATGCCCGAGAGTATGGTCGGGGTGGCACCCGTGTGGGAGTAGATATATTCGGCGGCAGTCTCTCCGCATTTCGACCGGAACGGCTCTTCGGCAAAGCGTTGCATGAGCCGGTCAAAGTCGGCCGCGTCGTTGATGGAGAAGGCTCCTCCGTTGGCTATGAGAGCTTTTGCTTCTTGGAATTTCTTGTAGTTGGGGCCGAACACGACGGGTATGCCGTAGACGGCCGCTTCGGGTACGTTGTGTATGCCTACGCCGAATCCGCCGCCGATGTAGGCCATCTTTCCGTACTGGTATATCGACGAGAGCAGTCCGAAGCAGTCGACAATGAGACAGTGGGCCTGCGCGGCACTCTCCTCGTCGGCCTGGGTGTAGCGCACGGCAGGGCGTTTGAGCTTACCCATGATTTCGGCAATGTGCGACTCGTCGATCTCGTGGGGGGCGATGATGAGGTGCAGCTCGGGGTGGCGGTTGAAGTAGTCGATGAAGATATCTTCGTCTTTGGGCCAGGAGCTGCCGGCGACGAGGACTGTCCGTCCCGTAGCGAATGAGCGGGCCACGGGCAGCTCCTTGGCCTGCCGGCGTATGGCCACAACGCGGTCGAAGCGGGTGTCGCCTACCACCGATACGTTGTTGATGCCGATGCCGGCCAACAGTTCGCGCGATGTTTCGTTCTGCACATACAGGTGGGCGTAGGTGCGGAGCATGCGGCGGAAGAGTCCGCCGTAGGGCCGGAAGAATATCTGGTCGGGGCGGAAAATGGCCGAGATGATGTAGGTGGGAATCTGTCGTCTCCGCAGTTCGCGCAGGTAGTTGCCCCAGAACTCATATTTGATGAAGATGGCTATCGACGGTTTCAGCAGGTCGAGAAAGCGGCATACGTTGCGCGGCAGATCAAAGGGCAGGTAGCACACTAGGTCGGCCAGTGGATAGTCTTTCCGCACCTCATATCCCGACGGGGAGAAAAACGTGAGAGCGATTTTCTTGTCGGGGTATTGTTTTTTTATCTCTTCGATAAGAGGACGTCCTTGTTCAAACTCACCCAGCGACGAGGCGTGTATCCAGATGTATCCTCCCTCTTTCGCGACCTGTTTTTCGAGATAAGGGAAGATGTTTTTCTGGCCCGTCGCCAGTTTCCTCGCTTTGGGATTGCGCCATGCGGCGATTTTTACCAATAGCCGGTAGGTGCGTATTCCCAGATTGTAAAGACCTCTTTTCATGCTTTGGTCGGATACGGGATTATTCGTTGGCGGGGGTTATCTTTTCGAGGGCGACACGCAGCCGGCGCAGGGTCTCTTCCTTGCCGATGATTTCGGTGATGTCGAACATGTGCGGGCCGCGACATTCGCCTACGACGGCCAGGCGGAAGGCATTCATTACGTTGCCCATGTGGTAGCCGTTTTTCTCGATCCAGGGTATGACCACCTCTTCGGTGGCTTTCGACTCAAAGTTGTCGAGCCCTTCGAGCAGGGCGATGAGCTCCTGCATGATGGCAGGGGTATCGGCCTTCCAGCGTTTCTTGATGGCTTTGGGGTCGTAGCTTTCGGGAGCGACGTAGAAGAACGAGAGCTGGTCCCACAACTCCTTGACAAAGCTTACGCGCTCTTTTACCAGGCCGATGATGCGGGCCAACCGTGCCTTGTCGGGCTCGTCGATATGGTGCTCGGCCAGTGTCGGGGTAAACAGTTCGGCCAACTCTTCATTGCTTTTCTTTTGCAGGTATTTGTGGTTGAACCATTTGCCTTTTTCGTAGTCAAATCGGGCACCGCTCTTGCTGCATCGTTCGAGCGAGAAGAGCTTTATCAGTTCGTCTATCGAGAATATCTCTTCATCGTTGCCGGGGTTCCAGCCCAGCAGGGCGAGGAAGTTGATGACGGCTTCGGGCAGATAGCCGGCTTCGCGATAACCCGACGATACCTCTCCGCTTTTGGGGTCGTGCCATTCGAGCGGGAAGACGGGGAAGCCGAGGCGGTCGCCGTCGCGTTTGCTCAGTTTGCCGTTGCCTTCGGGTTTGAGCAGGAGGGGCAGATGGGCAAATCGGGGCATGGTTTCTTCCCAGCCGAGGGCGCGGTAGAGCAGCACGTGGAGCGGAGCCGAGGGCAGCCACTCTTCGCCGCGGATTACATGGCTCACCTCCATGAGGTGGTCGTCGACGATATTGGCCAGGTGGTAGGTGGGCAGGTTGTCGGCCGACTTGTAGAGTACCTTGTCGTCGAGTATCGATGAGTTGATGGTTACCTTGCCGCGAATGAGGTCGTCGACGACAACCTCTTCGCCCGGTTCTATTTTTATGCGCACGACATAGGGGTGTCCCGAGGCAATCAGGCTGTCGACTTCGTCGGCGCTCATCGTGAGAGAGTTGCGCATGCCGGTACGTGTCGAGGCGTCGTACTGGAAGTTGGGTACCTCCTGCCGCTTGGCGTCGAGTTCGGCGGGGGTGTCAAAGGCGATGTAGGCTTTGCCGTCGGCCAGGAGCTGGTCGACATATTGGCGATAGATGGCTTTCCGTTCCGACTGGCGGTAGGGGGCGAAGTTTCCGCCGTAGCCTACTCCTTCGTCAAACTTGATGCCCAGCCATTCGAGGGCTTCGATGATGTAGGCCTCGGCTCCCGGCACGAAACGCTGCGAGTCGGTGTCTTCGATGCGGAGTATCATGTCGCCGCCGTGTTGCTTGGCAAAGAGGTAGTTGTAGAGAGCGGTGCGCACGCCGCCGATATGCAGAGCGCCCGTGGGGCTTGGTGCAAAACGCACACGGACTTTTCTTTCTGTCGTTTCCATCATATATGTTTGGGTGATTATATGTTTTTTCCAGTATTCAGGGTGTCTATTGTTTCTCTTCGTCGAGTTCGTCGAGCAGCTTTTTGAGCGACTCGTCGGTCTCAAACAGTTTTTCTTTGCAGTATTTCAGCAGGGTCATGGCGCGCGACGTCAACTCTTTGACGGTCTCTATCTCGCAGGAGTCGTCCTGTATGCGGGCGACAATCGCTTCGAGTTCGGCGATGGCCTGGGCATAGGTAGGTTTTTCGGTTGTCTCCATATATAATATAGATTATAAAATTTGCGATTCGCTGCACCCTTCTTCAAAAAAAGTAACGATGCGGTCGCCGGGTTTCAGTTCCGAGGCCGAGCGTACGCTCTTTCCCTCTTTCAGGGTGAGGGAATAGCCGCGTTTCAGAATATGCTGGGGCGACGAGAGTCTGACGGTCTCTTCCCACACGGCAAGACGCCGGCTCTCGCCTGCGAGTCGCCTTTCGATACATTGGCGCAACCGGTGCGGGAACATCGACAGGGTGTTGCTTTCGGTCAGGAGCCGGCGGTCGACGCTTACCGGCAGCTGGCGGGTGAGCGTCTGTATGTGCGATTTCTCGGCTTGCAGGCGTTCCTTGATGCCGGACGACAGGGCGGTTTGCAGGTCGGCGATGCGGCGGTCGGCCTCCATGGCACGGTTTATGAGCCATTCGGCAGCGGCGGTGGGGGTCTTTACCCGCACGTTGGCAATGCGGTCTATGACGGTCTCGTCGCGGTCGTGCCCGATGCCGGCCAGTATGGGGAGGGGAAACTGGGCGATGTTCTGTGCCAGTTCGTAGCTGTCGAAACAGTTCAGGTCCGAGGTAGCACCTCCGCCGCGTATAATGACGACACCGTCGAAACAGTCTTCGTGCCGGTAGATGCGTTCGAGTGCTTCGATGATCGATTGCTCGGTGCGGGCACCCTGCATGGCTGCCGTGAAAAGTGCGGTGTAGAAGCGGTATCCGTAGGGATTGTGGTGCAACTGGTCGATGAAGTCGCCGTATCCGGCGGCGGTGGGTGAGGAGATGATGGCAATGCGCTGGGCCGGCAGGGGCCAGGCGAGCTCCTTGTTCATGTCGATGATGCCCTCGGCCGTGAGTCGCCGCAGCACCTCCTGGCGCTGGCGGGCCATGTCGCCCAAGGTGTATCGGGGGTCGATGTCGTGTATGGTGAGGGTGTATCCGTACACTTCGTGCATGTCGACGCTCACCTGTATGAGCAGTTTCATGCCCGGAGCGATAGCCGAGCCGGTCTCTGCGGCAAAGTAGGCTTTCAGCATACGGTATACCGTGGCCCAGATGACGGCACGCGCCTTGGCGCGCATCTCTCCTGTGGAGGCCTCCTTGTCTACCAGTTCGAGGTAGCAGTGCCCCGAGTAGTTCTCTCTCGCTTCGCTCACCTCGGCGCATATCCAGTAGCGCTCGGGCAGGGCTTCTTGCAGTTTCCCGCGCACGAGGGCGTTGAGCTCGTAAAGGGTTATTTCTCCTGAGGGTGTCATCTCTACATCGGGTTGGCAAGGTTTTTTATCCGCGGGTCATGCGGAGATATAAAAACATAAAAAGGAAGGCCACACGTGCGGTCTTCCTTTTATATGTTCAGAAAAGAATACTATCCGTTGAAGTCGTCCGATACGGTCAGTCTCTTTCTGCCTTTGGCACGACGGGCAGCCAATACGCGACGGCCGTTGGCGGTAGCCATTCTGGAACGGAAGCCGTGTTTGTTTTTCTTCTTTCTGTTCGAGGGTTGAAATGTTCTTTTCATTGCCGTTATATTTTATGTTATTTATTTCGGGAAAAAATTCGGAGTGCAAAAATAGAGACTTTTTTTGAATAAACCAAGAGATAATTCATTTTTGCACAATTCTTTTTGAGATTTTGCCGATTTCTCTTACTTTTGCAGGCAGAAAAAATTTTAATTCAACCCTATATAGTTATGATTAACGCACAAGACATTAAAAACGGAACGTGTATCCGTATGGACGGAAAGCTCTATTTCTGTATCGAATTTTTGCATGTAAAACCCGGAAAAGGCAACACTTTCATGCGTACAAAACTGAAAGATGTAGTCAACGGTTATGTGCTTGAACGTCGTTTCAACATCGGCGAAAAACTCGAAGATGTGCGGGTAGAACGTCGTCCCTATCAGTTCTTGTACAAAGAAGGCGAAGATTATATCTTTATGAATCAGGAAACCTTCGAGCAGCACCCCATTGCCCACGACCTGATTACGGGTGTTGATTTCCTGAAAGAAGAGATGGTCGTTGAGGTTGTTTCCGATGCTTCGACCGAGACCGTTCTCTATGCCGAACTTCCCGTGAAGGTAGAGTTGGAAGTTACCTATACCGAACCCGGTATCAAGGGCGATACCGCTACCAACACGCTGAAACCGGCTACGGTCGAGACCGGCGCTACGGTGCGTGTTCCTCTCTTTATCAACACCGGCGACAAGATCCGTGTCGATACCCGCAGCGGTGAGTACATCGAAAGAGCAAAATAATAATTACTTTTTTTGATATGATTTTCTCGGAAGAGTCCCTTCCGGGAACCAAGAAAGCGGCATTGCCTTGGGTAGTGCCGCTTTCCTTTTTTGTTTTCGAGGCAGCTATGACGTAAGAAGCGCAAAAAACTTTTTATAACAACAGTACGGCCACACGCCTGCGGATAGGTGCGGTAACACTTTCGCCCGAAGAAAAGTTGGAAATTAGAGTGTTTAAATATGTTAAAGTTTTATTTTTGTTTGTTTTTATGTTGATAGATATGTTTTTTTGTCTAAAATTAAAAAAACAAGATTATGAAAAAATTATTTTATTCAGGAGTGGCATTTACATGTATTGTATGTTTGTGCGTAAGTGTAAATAATATAGGTAAGTCAAAACAATTTGCGAATGATTTATCGGATTTAGTTTTGTTTAAAGTTGAATCATTGGCTCAAGTTGAAAAGGATGATGACCTAAAATACGATAAAAAATATTCTGATTGCTACTTTTCTGCGACAATAGATAGTGAGGGATATGGATGGCTTTTTGGGGAAAATATAGGATATATAGGGAAGGGTGGACGGTATCAAAAACGATTTGAAGATGCTGCGTATAAGTGCGAACTTAGTGATGATGGGGAATATTTGGAGTGCCAAGATTATTCTTGTGAAGATTATGAGAAAGATGCATCAAAATGAATGTTTGGTTGATTATAACTGTTTGCTGTTTTTTATATGTCTCTGTTTTTTTTCAGCATGTAAAGAAGAACAAGAAAATAGTACAGTAGAAGTTATAAAAATTACTTTGCTAGAAAAATCAAATATTTATATTCCCGCCGACTCGATATTCGAGTCGGCGGAATACATAGCGTTGGAGACCACCGAAGATAATCTGTTGTCGGGATTGGAATCACTGTCGGTACAATTACAGCATGATACATTGTATATATGGGATCGCGACCAACAAGAATTGAGCCAATATGATGAACAGGGCCGTTATTTACAAAAACTATCCCGTAGGGGGAATGGTCCCGGAGAATACATAAGCGTATCGGATTTTGTTGTACTGGATACGATGGTTTGTCTTTTGGCCGGAGCGAACAAGAAAATAATGTTCTATCGTAAATCCGATTTTTCTCATGTAGGAGATTTGAAAATCCCTATAAATGTGTCAAGAATGAAATTTTATGAGGGATTTCTCTATTTATATTCAGGCCTTTTATCGTCGGAATATTATAATATGTATGTTATGGATATACATAGAGGAAAGATCTTATCACGTTATAAGCCATATCAGCAGGAATGGAAAGGAACAGTATATTCACGAACAATATTTAATAAATCAACAGCCTATAATTATTATACAGAACCGTATAATTACCATATTTATGAAGCGATGCCTGACGGAGATTCTGTCGTATTTCGATTGGATTTTGGCAAGGAAAATATGTATGATTCTGAATTTTTGCTGCTATCGCCAAGTGCTAAAAGGATATATCTGCAAGAAAGATATTCCGATCCATCAGACCGATTGATATCGGGTATTGATAATTTATATTTTTCCGACCAAATGAGATTTTTTACCTTTACCTTTGGAACGCAGCCTTATTGGTATATAAATATAAAAGGAAAGGCTCCAATGGTAGGATATATATGTACATCTAAGAAATTTCCATGGGTGTCGGCTCAGGTGCATAGTATCGACGAAGATAATATATATAGTTTGGAAAGTGCCGATTATGTATGTGAATGGAAAGAACGTCTGGCGGGAACAGATTGGATAGAGAATGTACCAGAGTGGTTATTATCCAAAATAAAGTTCGACGATAATCCCGTATTGTGCCGGTATAAATTGAAGAAATGAAATTTGAAATACGAAAGCCACTGCCCGATACAGTACAGTGGCTTTCGTATTTCAAATGATTATTGGAGAGGGAAAATATGTTGACAAAAAGCTTGATAAATCCTCCTTTTTTATATAAATTGCAACAATCAGAAATTTCAGGAAAGAGATGAGTGGCCGATGTTTTTTAGTGGGGCTTTTGCTTATGTTCGGGGTTTGTTTCCCCGAGCGAATTTTATCCCAGGTCGACAGCAGCATATTGGCGATGGCCGATTGGGTGAAGGCGTACAATCATTTCGGGAAGTACAATCCGCAGGAGAAGGTCTA
>CALUZW010000018.1 GCA_944325415.1 uncultured Bacteroidales bacterium
GACATATAGTCCTGTGCCTCGTCTCGTGGAATCATTCTCAGGCTGTTGGGGTCAATCTTTCCCGGATTCTGATAGGGTCGGACGTATGTACCCGGAGGCGCCAGCTGTTTCCGCCGGTAGGTATCGAAAGGAATCGTTACCGGCGAGTTGTCCCAGTCGTCGGGCAAGGGGTATGAGAGTCTGAAATTGTCCCCCCAGAAAGAGGAACCATGACCGTATCTTCCCTGCGGAATGGTGATGGGTTCATTGCTCATGCCTTCGGGCAGAGGGTAGGAGAGCTGGTAACGGTCCATGGGAATGGTCATATTCCCTTGTACCTCGTCCCGCGGAATCATTCTCAGGCTGTTGGGGTCAATCTTTCCCGGATTCTGATAGGGGCGGACGTATGTACCCGGAGGTGCCAGCTGTTTCCGTTGGTAGGTGTCGAAGGGAATCGTTACCGGCGAGTTGTCCCAGTTGTCGGGCAAGGGGTATGAGAGTCTGAAATTGTCCCCCCAGAAAGAGGAGCTACGACCGTATCTCCCCTGTGGAATGGTGATGGGCTCATTGCTCATACCTTCGGGCAGGGGATAGGAGAGGTGGTAACGGTTCATGGGAATGGTCATATTCCCTTGTACCTCGTCTCGCGGAATCATTCTCAGGCTGTTGGGGTCAATCTTTCCCGGATTCTGATGGGGTCGGACGTATGTACCCGGAGGCGCCAGCTGTTTCCGTCGGTAGGTATCGAAAGGAATTGTTGTAGGGGTGTCGTCGATGATCACACCTTCTTTTATGAGGGCATCACGGACGGATGGGCTTAATTGGCTCATCTTGAATCGATAATAACCGAGGTCTGGAATGGAATAGGGTATAATTTTATCACCGGAGGAAGTAGGCTTTGTTCCAGCTTCGTCGGGAATCTTTCTGAAAGGGCCGCTTGTTCTGGATACCTTGTTTGCTATCTTTCCCAAAGTCGTGGCTCCTGCTCCGGTAGCCGCTCCGATGAGGAAATTCTTTCCTGCGTTCGAGAGAATTTCATTATTCGTGAGATTATTTCCGAGGGTAAGATTTGAGCCATAGTCAAACAATATGGAGTTTGTACCGTTAAGTATCCCTTGATAGATGCTGTTTTTAGCTAAGTTTTTGAAAAAAGGTTGTGAGGCATTTGCCATTTTTGTGGGGGCAAATAGTGATGTGGCAGCATCAATTGCGGTGCCTATCCCAGTTTGGGCAAGGCGTCTCCCGGTCGAGATCTCTTTTCCCGTTTGTTCTTCGATCTGATCGGCCAGCATATTGCTTTGTGCCAAATTCTGGGAAGCGATATCACCCATGCCGGCTCCAATGGCGATTGCACCGACTGCGGGATTTACTGCGGTGGCAGCGACAGTAGGTAAAACTTGAGCAAGATTAAATGCTATTTCGCCAATATTAGCCCACTTTTCTGTCGGCCGATAGTTTTTCTGATTTTCCCGAGTTTGGGCTATAAGTTGCATACCCGTGCCACCTTGGGCAATGTAGTTGTTGCGCCAGGCTTCGGCCTCTTCGGGGGAAGCGCCCTTGTAGTATTGCTGTTGCATGGCATACAGGCCCCGAATCTTTTCCGAATCTTTCAAGATGGCGGCTTCGTCTTCGGGCGTACCTTCCCCGGCTTCGATGCGTCTCCGGTGTTCGGCGATGCCCCGGCGCAGCGCCTTTATAGACCAGTTTATCTCCTGCACGTTACCTCGGCTCAATTCGGGATTTTCGTCAAGGGCCATCAATCCATTACGGATTTCTTCTTCGTGATTCATCTCTTTCATGAGATTGCCATAGAGATAACTGTAATTGTTTTTCCACTGGTCGAACGATTGTCTGAATCCTTCTCCGAAGGTTGTGATGGGTTGTGGACCGGACTGAACCTCTTTGGGTGGATATTGCTTAATATCCGAGAGTAAGCGTGAAAATTCTTTGGGGGTAAACTTATACCCGGGATAATTGATGGCATTCAGTTCGTTACGAAGCTCGGGATACTGCTGAATGAGGGGCTCGGGAGCCTGAGGTCTGCTGAAGAGTTCGTGATGCTGCAAGATCAGAGTCTCGGGTGCCTGTGGTTTGCTGTCGGGTTTGGGATACCGCAAGATCATATGCTCGGGTACATTCGGTCTGGCATCAAGATCGGGAAAACGCAGAATGTCGTTTCCCACAAGAGTTCCCGGCAGATTTTCGAAAGGGATTTCATAATATTTTTTATGGCCCAGATTCCGTTGCAAGGTGCTGTCGATGCGGGCCCAGGATTTGCGTGGTTGTTTCATAAATGAAATTTTAAGCGGGTGAATAGATTCTTTCGACCTCCTCTTCGGCCTCTTGCGGGGAGAGCCCGTTGGCGACGAGTACGTTGAAAGTGTAGAACTTTTGTTGCTCTTCCGGGCTCATCTCCGGGTCGAGTGCGGGTTGTCCCGTGGGCAGGCTTATTTGCGAGAGTTGGCGCAAAATGTAGAGAAACCCGTCGGGTTGCGGGCGCAGTCTGCGGGTACGGCGGTGTTGGACCATGAGCTGTTCAAGACGTTCTCCGTTGTCGCCCGGCAGGGATATCTCGCCCTCTTTTCGGGGTCTCTTCCCGAGCAGGAGGAGTGTCTCGCCCAGTGTATCGATGCAGTGTGCCGCTTCGCTTTCTCCTCTCAACGCCGACATGCAGGTTGAGAGAAAGCCTTTCCCTTCGGCTACGCTGCGACGCACATCGCGAGTGGCGTTGTCGGTATGTTCTGTTTTCTTCATATCACATCCTCCTATAAATTAGAGTATGTTGCTCAACACGTTGCCGGCACCTCCGATAAGAGACGAATAGATTTGCGTATAGTTGTCGAGAGCCTGGGTCATTGACTGGTGGGCGGCATTTCTGAAATCGGAGGCTTGCTGGTTCCACAAGTTGTACTTTTGGTTGCTGAGAGCCATGGAGTTGTTGATGTAGTTGTTGAGTACATTGCTCTTCCAGTTTGACATGTTGGCGCCTATCTGGCTGTATGTGTTTCCCATGAGAGCGGCGTTGTTGCTCTGTTGGGCTGCCATGGCCTCCGGTGTTGCACCCGTCATGGCAGCCATGCTGTAACTCTGGGCGTTTTGTTGTCGCATCTGGTCTTGCATGCTGCGCAGCATCGATTGCACGTCGGAGCGGTTCATATAGTCGCCGTAGTATTCGCTGTTGAACAGGTTGTCGAGTTGCGACTGCTGGGCGTTGATGGTGTTCAATGCCTGAGTCTGGGCCTTCTCTGCCGCGCGACGGTTTCGGGCATTTCGGATAATGCCGCTGAGTAAATTGACTATCATAATCTGTCTGTTTTTTTTGAGTTAATACTGTTTTTTGTAAAGAATCACATCACGCCGCAAATATCACCCTGTAAATTTGCCGTTCGATGTGATATTTATAAAATCGTAGAAATCATGAAGAAAAATCAATCTGTAAATTCCCCGGAGGTCTCTCCGGCGCATAACCCGACCGACCGTCGGGAAGAGATGCTCGAACTCTGTTACAACCGGCTGAAAGAGCTGATACCCGAATGCACCAGTGAGGTAAATCTGTTGAAGTGCATCGAGATTCTCGAAAAGCAGGGCCGCGTGGCGGCGGCCGGTGAGGGCAGCGACACGCTCTCGGTGATATCCGACACGCTCGATCGCCTGGCGGCTCTGCGTTGACGATTTGATAAAAAACGCACCGTTTGCCGCCTCTTCTCGTGCATCTTTGCCTGAAAAAAAGATGAACGCAACCGAGGAGGAGATAAAAGCAATACTGGTCGAGAACGACCGCCGTAATCATCAACGGTCGGCTCCATACCACCCCGAGACGGGCGAAGGGGCCGCCGTGGGTGAGCGGGTCGTCCTGCATCTGCCCGACGCCCCGATACCCTTGCAGTATATCCCGCGCGAGATGCTCGACGAGGTGGAACTCGTGCAGGGATTGCGCCGTTGCGGTTCTCTCGCCTCTTTTATCGAAAAAGAGTTGGGCCGGCCGCCCTGTACCCATTGGAAAGAGGAGATATGGCGCCGCTGGGTAAAGGTGCGCATACGGTACGACTTTGAGTTTTGGGCCGTGATGTTTGTCCGTATCAAAGACAAGATGGGCGACGGCGATGTGCCCTTCCGTCTCAACCGTCCGCAGCGCAAGCTGCTGGTGCGTCTCGAATCGCAGCGGCGTGCCCGCAAGCCCGTGCGTCTGATTCTGCTGAAAGCCCGCCAGTGGGGCGGCTCCACGCTCGTGCAACTCTATATGGCATGGATACAACTGGTACATCGCAAGAACTGGCACAGTGTGATATGTGCCCACCTCAAAGATGCGGCGGCCCATATAAAAGGAATATACACCAAGTTGCTTGACAATTATCCGGCCTGGCTCATGCCCGATGGGGGGGCACCGCGGTTCCGCCCGTACGAGCGTACCGGCAATACCTCGGTCATCGAAGGGTCGGGAAGCCGGGTTACCGTGTCGTCGGCCGAGACACCCGAGTCGGTGCGCGGTTCCGACGCCGTCATGGCACACCTCTCCGAGGTGGCTTTCTGGCCGCGTACGCGACAGCGTTCGCCCGAGTCGCTGGTGCGTGCCGTGTGCGGGTCGGTGGCGTTGCTGCCCGATTCGCTCATCGTGATGGAGAGTACCGCCAATGGTACGGGAAACTACTTTCACCAGGAGTGTGAGCGGGCCAAGCGCGGAGAGAGCGACAAGGAGTTTCTGTTCGTCCCGTGGTACGACATCGAGATGTATGCTCTGCCTGTCGATGACCCCGCCGCCTTTGCCGCTTCGCTCGACGATTACGAGACCACCTTGTGGCATCGGGGGGCTACCCTCGAAGCGATAGCCTGGTACCGGCAGAAGCGCAAGGAATATGCCGACCATGCCGATATGATGGCCGAGTATCCCTCCGACGATGTCGAGGCCTTCAACCACAGTGGCGAACGGGTCTTTGACATACGTCAGGTACAGCGGCTGCGCGAGAATTGCCGCCCGCCCGACCGGGTGGGAGAGGTGTACGGCCAGAAGGCTTTCGGCCGGGAATCGCTCCAAGAGTTGCGCTTCGTCAATGAGCCGGCCGGCAAGTTGCAGGTGTGGGCGTTGCCCGACGATGCGGTCCGAGTGAGCGGCCGTTACATCGTGGTGGTCGACATCGGTGGCCGGTCGGTCTCGGCCGACTACTCGGTGATTGTCGTCTTCGACCGTTACTGGCAGATGTACGGCGGTGTGCCCGAGGTTGTTGCCCAGTGGCGCGGACACATCGATCACGACCTTCTGGCCTGGAAAGCGGCCCAGATAGCCTCGTTTTACCACGAAGCCCTGCTCGTTATCGAGAGCAATACGCTCGAAACCGAACACACCGACGGAGAGCACACCGAGTATATACTCGACACCCTCTCCGACGCCTACTCGCATCTCTATGCGCGGGCCTCTTCCGAGACGATTCGCTCATCGGCACCGTCGCGATGGGGCTTTCACATGAACCGTTCGACCAAGACGCTCATCATCAACCACCAGATACAGATGCTGCGCGAGAGCGGCTATGTCGAGCGCGACCTGCTGGCCTGCTACGAACACGATGTCTTCGAGCGCAAACCCAACGGCAGCTTTGGTGCCATGGACGGGCACCACGACGATATTCTCATTACCCGTTGCATCGGTACCTATATATGCTATTCCGAGCCGTTGCCCGTCATCGTCGACCGCGTGCCCCGTGCCCGTCGCCACCCGTCGATGCCTCTCAGTGAGGCCACTATGTAGAGAAAAAATAAAAAACGGCGGCAAAAAATTTGGGTTATTGAAAATAAGTGCGTACATTTGCGGCTCTTATTCCGTGGCGGGTTCACAAGAGCGGTCCATCAGGACGGACGGCCACCCGGCGGAGGTAACCTGTAATTATTTAAAAAACAGATGTACGTAATTGTAGAAATCCAAGGACAGCAGTTCAAGGCCGAAGCCGGCAAGAGACTCTATGTTCACCGTCTGGACGCAGAGCAGGGTGCTGCTGTTGAGTTTGACAAAGTATTGTTGGTCGACAACGACGGAGCCGTAAAAGTAGGCGCTCCCACCGTAGAAGGTGCAAAAGTTGTTTGCGAAGTTCTCTCACATCTTAAAGGCGAACGTATCATCGTCTTCAAGAAGAAAAGAAGAAAAGGATACCGCAAACGCAACGGTCACCGTCAATGCTTTACCGAAGTGTTAATTAAAGATATTGTTGCTTAACCACTGATTAAACGAGAAGAAAATGGCACACAAGAAAGGTGTCGGTAGTTCAAAGAACGGCCGCGAATCAGAAAGTAAAAGATTAGGTGTGAAAGTCTTTGGCGGACAAGTAGCGAAAGCTGGAAATATCCTCGTGCGTCAGAGAGGTACGGTACACCACCCCGGAGTAAATGTAGGTATGGGCAAAGACCACACCTTGTTTGCCCTCATCGACGGTGTTGTTGTATTCCGTAAGAAACAAGACAACCGTTCCTACGTTTCGGTTGAACCCCAAAACTAAGATTATTCCTCAGAGGCGACGCTTGCCGTTGCAAGTAAGGAACATAGACAAGTAAGAAAACAGGGTATCGGCATAACCGGTACCCTGTTTTGCTTTTCATGCGAAGACCGTAGCCGGTATAACATTTCGTGTCGTTTCTCCTGCTGAAAATGGCATTTTGATTTTTTTAATCCCTTTGTTATAGAAAATAATTGGTTTGACGGGTTGAAAAAGCGTATCTTTGTCCCCCGTTGAATCAAATCTACATTCCGATATGGCCACACCTGCTCCCTCCCGTCCCAGTCGCATATTGTTTGTCTGCCTCGGCAACATCTGCCGTTCGCCGGCTGCTGAGGGCATCATGCAACAAAAGGTGAAGGAGCGCGGTCTGTCGTCGGCTTTTGACATCGACTCGGCCGGTACTTATGGCGGTCACGCAGGCGATTTGCCCGACCCCCGTATGCGGGCTCATGCCGCCCGCCGGGGCTATCGTCTCGAACATCGCTCGCGTCCCATAACGACCGACGATTTCGACCGTTTCGACCTTATCATCGGTATGGACGACATGAACATCGAGAATCTGCGCCGCCTGGCGCCCGATGCTGATGCCTGGACGAAGATTCACCGCATGACCGACTATTCCCGCCGCTATGCCCACGACCATGTGCCCGATCCCTATTACAGCGGGGCCGACGGTTTCGAACTGGTGCTCGACCTGCTCGAAGATGCCTGCGACGGTTTGTTGGACCATCTGGCCGGGACAGATGAGTAAAGGCTTTCCCGGTTTTTGAATTTTTTTGTGTATGAAAAAAAAGATACTCATTATATGCCTGCTGATGGCCTGTGTGAGCGGCGTTTGGGCCCGTTCGCACACCGACGGCGATACGGTGGCGATAGTACGGCCCGATATGGAGGCCATAAGAGAGGCGGTGCAGGATACGAACTCGCCCTACTACTACCCTCGGCTTATCGGGCGTTATCTCGATCGCGACACGACCCTCACCACCGACGACTACCTGCATCTTTACCTGGGATACTCTTTTCAGGACGATTACGACCCTTACCGGGTCTCTTCTTATGAAACGTCGCTCGACACCTTGTATCGCCGTTGCGATTACAGCGAGGAAGAGTGTCGGGCTCTGATACGGTATGCCGAGCAGGTATTGGCCGATAATCCGTTCGACATGCGGCGCATGACTTTGCTGGCTTATGTCCACAATCTGTTGGGCCATCAGTCCGAAGTGGTTTTCTGGCAGACACGCATTCACTATCTGCTCGATGCTATCTTGTCTACCGGCGACGGTCGCACACCCCAAACGGCCTGGTACATTATCGAGCCGGTGCATGCCTATGACCTGCTCAACACGCTGGGCGTTGTTGCCGAGTCGTATGAGTTCCGCCCGCCCTGTTACGATTACATACAGGTTTACGACCTCATAGGCAATGCCCGTGGATTTTATTTCAACGTGAGCCGTATTCTCGAAGAGTACAACAAGAAGTTTTCCGAGTAGGTCTGCCACCTGTCGGGCGGCCGGGTTGCTCTGTTCGCCTCGGGAAAGACCAGAAAAAAGAGCCATACTCTCTTCCGATAGTGAGGAGATGTATGGCTCTTTCCGTCATGAAAAGAAAAAATGGTATTGAGGTTGTTCCATGCTCACCGAGGCACGGCCTTGCCGAGTCTCTCGCGTCTATCTTAGGGGCATGACCTGTTGCTGTGGAGTTGCCTGCGAGAGTGTCTGTGCCATGGTGGCAAGGGCCGAAGCCTGCTCCTGGTCTTGCTTGTCGAGGCTCTGTAACAGCCGGTCGGAGAAGGGGAAGGCTCCGTTTTCGAGTAACATTCTGAGCGAAATCTGTCCCATGCGGAAGAGTTCGAGCAGAAATTCATTGGACGATGAGCGCAGTACCGGTGATGAGGGCGATTCAATGATGTTGATGTCGACCTCGGCATTACGCACTTCGTCGGGAGTGTAAGGCAGCTCTCGTACCTTTATCTTATCGCCGGCAATATCGACATATTGCGGGTAATCATAGTATTGCTGAATGGTTTTCAGCAGTTTGGTATCGCGATTCTCTCTGAAAGTCTTGAACGACTCGAAGATGTCGACCAGATTTACGCCGGCATTCTGCACCTGCTGGAAGTAGAGGGCGGCCGGTGTACCGGCGTTGGGAGTCTGTCCCTGCATGGGGCCGTGTATGCCCGATATGTCGTCGAGCAGTTGCATTTGCAGCCGCAGCAGTTCATAGGCCCCGATGTTGGTGGCGTTGATGGCGATTTGTTGCGGGAGAGCCTCGCCGGGTTTGGGCTTGAAGAGAATCACGCCGTTGTAGCGGGTCCACTCCTCGGCAATGTCTTCGATGGTCATGCCGTCGGGAATCTGGTTCTCGGGAAACAGCAGTACACCTTTGGCACTCGAACCCATGATGAAGTCGACCAGGGTGATGAGTCGGTTGATGTAGCGTTGCTGGTCGATGACATCTTCGACAAAGGAGTGGATTTCGCCGTCGATAAGCGGATAGAGCTTGAACACATAGGGGTGTTCGCCGTGCCAGTAGGGGGTCTCGCCCTCTTCCAGTATCTCGCCGAAGGGCGTGAAGAAGCGGTAGTACCAGAATTGGTCGACAAACCATTCGGTCTCTATCAGAGGCACCTCTTTCCGCTCCACACCCTTGGCCTTGGCTTCGCGTATGCGGCGCTGGTTTTCGGTTTCGATTGCAGAAGTCTGGTCGAGTTCCTCCTTGTAGTACCGGCCCGTGAGTGTGTCGTGGCACATGAGCCGTTCCCGGTTTTCGAGCCGCCACACTTCGATGATGCGGCACAGGTGTCGGTCGGCCGGAATGAAGAAGTCGATGTTGTCGAGCCGTTCGCTCGTGAGGTTTTCGTATGTCTCTCTTATCTGGCTCTCGGTGGCGTTGCAGTACATCTCGCGCAGTTCGGCGGCCCGGCTGCGCGACCCGTGGGCAAAGTGCGAGAGAATCTGTGCCACGGGCACGTCGTGCAGTTCGCCTATGAGAGTGCAGTCCCAGAGTCTGGAATCTTCCAGGTTGTTGAAGAAGATGCGGTTGGGATTAATCTCGTCTATCCACACATCGTTTTTGTTGCGTCGTTTGCCGTACCCTATCTTGTGAAAGCAGCTGCCCGATATGAGGAACTCTTCGAGGGAGCGGCCGTCGATTTCCCACAGGCGGTTGTGCTGATGCACATATTGCAGGGCGGTGGTCAACAGTTCGCTGAGCGACTGGTCCTGCCGGTTGCGCGACATACAGATGGGTTGGGTCTGCACCGAGCGGAACTGTCCCACGACATTCTTTATCAGCTTGCGTATCAGGTTGTTTTTCAGCGGTACTTTCCCTTGTTCCTTCAAGTACTGCTCTTCGCTTATGCAGCGGCCGTCGGGCAGGTCGATGGTGTCGCTCCATTGGTTGCCGAAGGTGTAGTTGCGGCTGCGTGTGCGTGTGCGACGATATTTGTCGAGGTTGTCCCAGGCCCGTTTGGCCTGCCACAGTACTTCCAGGTCGGCCTCTTCGGGAGGCGTGCCGGTAACCCGCTTCTCTTTTCTGATTTTTCCATCAGCTTTACGAGGCGGCATCAGATGGCTGTTGTTGAAAATGCGGTAATTGGTTTCTTTCATAAAAAGTAAAATATAGGTTAGACGTGAAGCGGCCCTGCCGCCATGATTTTTCCGGGAGCAAATAAAGCGACGAATCGGGCGGGTATCGTGTGAAATTTATCAAATCCGACCGTTGCAGGGCGATTTGATAAATTCCCCATATTATCCTGTCGGGCAACGGTTACATTTGTCGCAGTCAAAAATTTTAAATCTCGAAAATATGCAAGACCAAAAACGATTACAGATTACCGGAATATCGACCCAGCAGCCTCCGTCGGTCTCGCCCGATGGAGAGTGTAGCCACATGGTCAATCTCCGTTGCCGCAATGGGGTGTGGACACCTGTCGGAACGCCTGCCTGCCGCTATATTCCGGCCGACGCTTCCCACCGCCTTCTCTTTGTCCATGCCAATGAGGCCTACAAGCACTATTTTACCTACGACGGTACAAATTTGTATTACGAGGCCGACGAGACCGACGGTGCGGTCGTGCCGTTGCAGAACCCCCAGAGCTTTGAAATATCCGATATACAGCGCATCGAGGCGGTGGAGAATGTCGTGATTGTCTTTACCGGCGAGCAGATGCTTTATCTTTTCTTTACCAACGGTACCTACAATTTTCTGGGCGAACGGCCCGACTTCCCCGAAATATCTTTTTCCATGTCGGGAAAGACGGTAAGAGATGAGTTCTGGAACGATTATGCTCTCATTTCTCCCTCGCCCAACGACGAAAACTTTGTGTTCTCCGACAACGACAAGGTGCGTTTCTCTTCGCTGGTCTACGGCACATACAGCCGGGCCAAGAGCGCACTGCTCGACGACGGCTACTTGTCGTACCCCTTTTTGGTGCGTTATGCCCTGCGGCTCTACGACGACAGTTACATCTATCCCTCGCCGCCGGTGTTGATGTGTGGCCCCGATGCCCTGCCGTTTGAAAACAATCTGGCTTCGATGTGCAAGGTCAAGGACGATGAGGTAATACAGTTGCAGCACAATCCCTTCTCTCTGTCGGGCGAGAAGGTGCATTACACGGTAAAGAAGGCCGACCTCTCGCAGTGGAAGGATGTTGTGAAAGGTATCGACATATTCTTCTCCCGGGAGCTGCCTCTGGTCAAGGACGACACGATTGAGCAATACCGCATCACCGAGGAGGAAGACGGCAATGGCGAACTGGCCCGTGTATTGCGTTTCTCGGTTCCGTTGCTCTCCGAAGCCGAACAGCGGGAACAGATTATCAACGAGTCGCTTTTCTATAAGGTGGCTACGCTCGACATAGAGACGTTGACAGAAGGTCTCGGGACGGCGAAGCTGCTGGAATATTCCTGCTCGCTGGCCAATCTGGTGCAGCAGCGCGTGCTCTCGGTCGACAACTTCTCGCTCCATACCCTTCGGGCCAAGGAGTCGTATGTCTACAACGGAAGGCTCCATCTGGCCAACGTTACGACGCGGTTTTTCGACGGCTATCCGCTTTCGCTCTTTTCGGTGAATCAAGACAACTATCATGGCGAGGCGATGCCTGTCAATGAAAGGAGTGGGTTTGTGAGGGTTACGATCAAAGGTACCATGGGACAAAGCGTGTTGATAAAGGCTTTTACCAACGATACGTTCCGTCTTTCGCCCTATTTGTCCTATCCCGACAGCCGGGCCGTTTCGCTGGAAATTATAGGCCTTACCGAATCGGGCTCACCCAACCGTTACGATTATTTTGCGCTGAAACCCTCTCCCAACGAAAATATGGCCTACTACCTCCACCCGTCATTCTCACCCATAAGCCTGACCACGAATCAATCGTCGGTGGGAGGGTCGCTATCTCCCGAGGTGAAAAATCCCGAAGAGTATGTGCCCGGAAAGATGCGGGTATCGGCTGTCTACAATCCCTATTCCTTCCCGCAGAACCTCACCTACACGCTTTCTACCGGAGCCATATTCGGTATGGCGGCGGCTACGGCGGCACTGTCGCAGGGACAGTATGGCGAGTTTCCGCTCTATGTATTTACCACCGATGGCATCTGGGCCTTGCGTCAGGGCAGTGGCGATGTGTTATATGCCAGCCAGTCGCCGGTCAATCGCGAAGTGGCATTGTCGCCCCGGCATATCATTTCGGTCGACGACGCGGTGCTTTATCTCTCGGAGCAAGGGCTCATGGCGTTGCAGGGGTCCGAAGTGTCGCTCTTGTCGCAGCCCTTCGAGGGAGTGCCCGATGCCACACCGGGCGATGCCGTCTCGTTGCTTGCAGAGGCTCCGTCGGTCGGTGCGACGGCGATCGACGATACCCCTTTCTATACGTTTGTAACAACGGCCGAGGTCGGGTACAACTATATCGAGAAGGAGTTGCTTTTTCTATCGCCCGACTATCCTTATATGTGGGTCTTCGACCTGGCATCGGCGCAGTGGACACGGCGCAGTACCACCTATGAAGCGTTCTATTCGCTCTACCCCAGCTTGCTGGCGATAGGTCCGGCAGGTGAGGTCTATGACCTGTGTGACGAACAGAGCGGCAGTGAGGTGGAGATTGCGCTTGTAACACGGGCCGTGAAGTTGTGTTCCGATGTGCCGAAACGCATACCCCGTCTGGCCATACGGTGTGGCGACGAAGAGGGCGCTGCGCTCTCGCTCTCGGTGTGGGGGAGTAACCGGGCAGAGCAGGGGTATGGCTGCATCTATCGGGCACAGGTCGATGGCCCTCTGCCCGGGCGTCTCCTGCTGAACACCTATGCACCACCTTATAAATACCACCGGCTGGCGGTTTCGGGCAGGGTGTCTCCCCGTTTCCATCTCGATGCCGTCGATGTGTCGTTTGAGACGGTGGCCTCGACGAAGTTGTCGTGAGAAGACAAAAATCAGGCCGTCTCAAAATCGGTTTGAGACGGCCTGATGATTATCGGGTTGTGTGAGTGTCAGGGGGGCAGGGCCGGTCAGAACATGGAGGCCACCCGTTTTACGGCCTGGACAAAAGCCTCGCACTCTTCTTGCGTATTGTACAGGGCAAACGAGGCGCGCAGCGTTCCTACGATGCCGAACCGTTCCATGAGCGGTTGGGCGCAATGGTGGCCCGACCGCAGGGCAAACCCCAGCTTGTCGAGCAGCATGCCCATGTCGTAGGGGTGAATGTCGCGCACAAGAAACGAGATGACGCCGCACTTCTGGGGGGCTGTGCCGTAGATGCGTATGCCGTCGACCTCTTCCAGAAGTCGGCGGGTGGTGTATTGCAGCAGCTCCTGTTCGTGGGCGGCAATGTTTTCTATACCGATGCGGTCGATGTAGTTGAGGGCGCTGGCAAAGGCCATCGTCCCGATGTAGTCGGGGGTCCCGGCCTCGAACTTGAACGGCAACTCATTGAAGGTGGTCTTTTCAAAGGTTACATGACCTATCATCTCGCCGCCGCCCTGATAGGGAGGTATGGCGTTGAGCCACTTCTCCTTGCCGTAGAGAACACCGATACCGGTAGGCCCGTACATTTTGTGGGCCGAGAATACATAGAAGTCGACATCGAGAGCCTGCACGTCGACCCGGTGGTGCAGGGCACCCTGCGCTCCGTCGATGAGTACCGGTACCTCGTGCCGGTGGGCCATGTCGATAATCTCCTTGATGGGATTGACCGTGCCCAGTACATTCGAGACATGGGTGATGGAGACCAGCCGGGTCTTTTCGTTGAAAGCCGCTGCGAAAGCCTCCATGTCGAGTACGCCGCGGTCGTCGATGGGTATGACCCTCAATCGTATGTGGCGTGTCTCTTGCAGGAGCTGCCACGGCACGATGTTGGCATGGTGCTCCATCTCCGAGATGATGACCTCGTCGCCGTCGTGCAGGAAAGCCTGTCCGAAGGAGTGCGCCACCAGATTTATCGACTCGGTCGTGCCCCGGGTGAAGATGATTTCCCGGTCGCTGGCCGCGTTGAGAAACTGCTGTACGCGTCGGCGGGCGTGTTCGTGTCCGTCGGTAGATTCCTGGCTCAGGCGGTGTACGCCGCGGTGTACGTTGGCATTGATGCGGGTGTACCCGTCGGTAATGGTGTCGATGACACACCGCGGTTTCTGCGAGGTGGCGGCGTTGTCGAGATAGACCAGCGGCTTGCCGTATACCTCGCGGGTGAGAATGGGAAAATCTTGTCGTATCTTTTCGATGTCGAGCATGGCATTCCTCCTTTCGATTACTGACAGATGCGGCAGCCGGCACACTTGTCGAGGGTGCCTCTGAAACGGCGCTCGACCATCTTGTGCAGCCGCTCTTTCAACTGTTCGATGCGAACTTTCTCTATGACGTCGTGGGTGAAGGCCACCATGAGCAGCATGCGGGCCTCGGCTTCGGGTATGCCGCGCGAACGCATGTAGAAGAGGGCGTTGCCGTCGAGCTGGCCCGTTGTGGCGCCGTGGCTGCATTTCACGTCGTCGGCGTAGATTTCGAGTTGGGGTTGGGTATAGATGTGTGCCTCCTTGGTGGTGCAGAGGTTGCGGTTGGTCTGTATGGCCGAGGTCTTCTGAGCTCCTTGGCGCACGAGAATACGGCCGTTGAAGACACCTGTGGCCGAGTCTTCGAGTACATACTTGAAGAGTTCGTCGCTGGTGCAGCGGGCCGCCTTGTGGTCGATGAAGGTGAAGTTGTCGACCGCCTGCCGCTTGTCGGCCACGGCCATGCCGTAGAGGTGGGTCTCGGCCCCTTCGCCGTCGAGGGCGATGTAGTAGTTGTTGCGGGTATACCCGTTATGCAGGGTGATGCCGTTGACCAGGACGTTGGAGTCGGCCTCCTGTCGTATGAATGTCGACGCTACCCGGTGGGTGTTGAGGGTCGATTCTTCGAGGTCGTAGTAGTCGAACGTGGCACGAGGGCCGACAAAGATTTCGTTCACCGTCGAGGTCAGGAAGTTACCCTTGTCGAGGGTGTGGTCGCAGGAGAGCAATCGCACTTGTGCCCCCTCTTCGAGTATGATGAGCAGACGCCGGTTGGCCATGAAGTCGTGGGCACCGTGCAGGAGATGTACCAGTTGCAGCGGTGCCTCGATTTGTACGTTGCGCGGAACATAGAGGAAGAAACCTTCTTGTACGAGTGCCGTGTTGAGAGCAACCGTCCCGTCTTTGTCGGTGCGGGCGAGCCGGCCGTAGTAGCGCTCTACCAGTGCGGGATAGTTCGTGGCGGCCTCGCGCAGGCTGCAAGCCACTACCCCTTGGGGCAGTGCCGGGTCGCCACCTCCCAGGAAGATATCTCCGGCGAAGAAGTAGGGCCGGCTTTCGAGGTCGGGAACGGCGCAGCGGAAAGTCTCCTTGAAATCGACTTTCGGGGTTATCCGGGCCAGGTTCAGACCGTAATCGGGGGCGTAGAAGGCCTCGACATCGGTGTGCAGAAAGGCTTCCTGCGATTTTCCGGGGAGTCCCAGCTGTTCAAAGTCGCGCATGGCCTCTTCGCGCCGGCTGTTCAGCACCGGAGCCGAATGGCTGTCGATGAGGGCCCGGTTTTGGTGGAAGAGGTCGATATATTGTTGTGCTGCATTCTTCATAGTTGTAGGACAAATTTATGCGTCAACCTCTTTCTTTATCCAGTCGTAGCCTTTCTCTTCGAGTTCGAGAGCCAGTTCGGGGCCGCCCGATTTGACGATGCGCCCTTTGTAGAGAACATGCACGAAGTCGGGAGCGATGTAATCGAGCAGTCGCTGGTAGTGGGTGATGACGATGGTGGCGTTCTGGTCGGTGCGCAACTGGTTCACTCCTTGCGATACGATGCGCAGGGCGTCGATGTCGAGGCCGCTGTCGGTCTCGTCGAGAATCGACAGGCGGGGTTGCAGCATGGCCATCTGGAAGATTTCGTTACGTTTCTTCTCTCCGCCCGAAAAGCCTTCGTTGACCGAGCGGCTGGCCAGTTTGTTGTCGAGTTCGACAATGGCCCGTTTCTCCCGCATCATTTTCAGGAAATCGGTGGCCGAGAGAGGTTCCTCGCCCCAGTATTTGCGCTTGGCGTTGACAGCGGCCCGCATGAAGTTGACCATGCTTACGCCGGGAATCTCCACCGGGTACTGGAAGCTGAGGAAGATACCTTCGTGCGAACGGTCTTCGGGCGAGAGGGCGAGCAGGTCTTTTCCGTAAAAATCGACGCTGCCATCGGTTACCTCAAAGGCCGGGTTGCCGGCAAGAACCGACGAGAGGGTACTCTTGCCCGAGCCGTTGGGGCCCATGATGGCGTGTACCTCGCCCGGTTTCACTACGAGGTCGATGCCTTTCAATATCTCTTTGCCGTTGATGCTGGCGTGCAGATTTTTTATGGTGAGCATATTTCTGTATGGATTTTAATTCGTTGTGAAGAGGTTTCTTTTGCTTCTATCTCGGGTTATCCGACCGAACCTTCGAGGGTGATTTGCAGCAGTTTCTGCGCCTCGACGGCAAATTCCATCGGGAGCTTGCTCATCACCTCCTTGGCATATCCGTTGACGATGAGGCCTACTGCCTCTTCGGTGGGAATACCCCGCTGGTTGCAGTAGAAAATCTGTTCTTCGTTGATTTTCGAGGTTGTCGCTTCGTGTTCCACAACGGCCGTGTCGTTCTTGATGTCCATGTAGGGGAAGGTGTGGGCTCCGCACCGGTCGCTCAGCAGCAGGCTGTCGCACTGGGTGTAGTTGCGGGCGTTGTCGGCGCCCGGAGCCACGCGCACCAGTCCGCGGTAGCTGTTCTGGCTCTGGCCGGCCGAGATACCTTTCGATACGATGGTACTGCGGGTATTCTTGCCGATGTGTATCATTTTGGTGCCGGTGTCGGCCTGCTGGTAGTTGTTGGTAACGGCCACGGAGTAGAATTCACCCACCGAGTTGTCGCCGGCCAGTATGCAGCTGGGGTATTTCCAAGTGATGGCCGAGCCGGTCTCGACTTGTGTCCATGAGATTTTGGAGTGGTCACCCTTGCAGAGCCCCCGTTTGGTAACGAAGTTGTAGATACCGCCGCGGCCCTCCTTGTCGCCGGGATACCAGTTCTGCACGGTCGAATATTTGACCTCGGCCCGTTCGTGGGCTCTGATTTCCACGATGGCGGCGTGCAGCTGGTTCTCGTCGCGCATGGGCGCCGTGCAGCCTTCGAGGTAGCTTACATAGCTGTCGTCGTCGGCGATGATGAGGGTGCGCTCAAACTGTCCCGTGTTGGCCGCATTGATGCGGAAATAGGTCGACAGTTCCATGGGGCAGCGCACCCCTTTGGGTATGTACACAAACGATCCGTCGCTGAATACTGCCGAGTTGAGGGCGGCGAAGAAGTTGTCGCGGTAAGGTACTACCGAGCCCAGGTATTGGCGCACGAGGTCGGGGTAGTCTTTCACCGCCTCGCTGATGGAGCAGAAGATGATGCCCAGTTCGGCCAGCTTCTCCTTGAAGGTGGTTTTCACCGATACGCTGTCCATGACGGCGTCGACGGCGATGCCCGATAGCTTCATCTGCTCTTCGAGCGAGATGCCGAGTTTGTTGAAGGTGTCGAGCACTTCGGGGTCGACCTCATCGAGGCTTTTGGGCGCATTCTTGGTCTTGGGTGCGGCGTAGTAGCTGATGGCCTGGAAGTCGATGTCGGGAATGTCGAGGTGTGCCCAGTGGGGCATTTCGAGGGTTTTCCAGTAGGCAAAGGCTTTGAGCCGGAAGTCGAGCAGCCATTCGGGCTCGTGCTTCTTGGCCGAGATGAGCCGCACGACCTCTTCGTTCAGGCCGCGGGGTATGACCTCGGTATCGATGTCGGTAACAAAGCCGTACTTGTAGTCCGACGAGGTTACCTCGCCGATGATTTTTTCCGACTCCCGTTGCGTCTGCGACGCCGGGCTGTCGTTATGCTGATGGTTGAGACTTTCTTTTTTCATTGTCGGTCCTGACACTGTCGGGGGGAGAAGTAGGGCCGCCCCCGGTTTATTGTAAAAACGCCGGAATATCGTCTTTGTTTATTTCCGGCAGGGAGATGTGTATGTCGTCGGGTAGGGTTACTCTCTCGTTTGACCAGTCGATGACAAACGGTGCCACCTGCATCACTACCTGGCACAGACGAGCCTCTTGCGGTACGGGAGGCACGATGTTGTCTTTGCCTCCCAGCAGGGTGTAGAGGTTGAGCAGGACGCTGGTGATGAGCAGGTACTTGAAGCAGCAGAAGAGGCTGCCGGCGATGCGGTCGAACCACCCCAGGTGCAAGATGTGCAGCGTCTTTTTGAGCAGTCGGGCCAGAAAGTTGCACCCGAACAGGAGTACGAGGAAGGAGATGAGGTAGGCCAGCTGGTGGGTAATGCGCGGCCCGGCTATGTCGAACTGGTTGAGCAGGTTCTCAAACAGCGGGGCAAAAAGGTTGGCAAACAGTATGGCGACAATCAGCCCGCCCAACGCTCCCAACTGCTGTACGATACCTTTGTAGTAGCCGTGTACCAGGCCGTAAGCGAGCAGGGCTCCGACGATAATGTCTATGATTTTTATCTCCATCGTTGTCCTGTCAGATAGAAGGTAAGGCGGCCCGGTGCGTTGCCGCGTGGGGCCGCCTTATCGTTTTTGTCAGAGAGTTTTCTTTACTTCGACCTCTTCGTAGGCTTCGATAAGGTCGCCTACCTTGATGTCATTGTAGTTGGCCAAGTTGAGGCCGCATTCGTAGCCGGTGGCTACCTCTTTCACGTCGTCCTTGAAGCGTTTGAGAGAGCCGAGCTCGCCGGTGTAGATAACGATACCGTCGCGTATGAGGCGCACTTTGTTGGTGCGTTTGATTTTGCCTTCCTTCACGATACCGCCGGCCACGGTGCCGACTTTGGAGATGTGGAAGGTCTCGCGCACTTCGACCGTGGCGGTAACCTCTTCCTTGATTTCGGGCGAGAGCATACCTTCCATGGCGGCTTTTACCTCTTCGATGGCGTCGTAGATAATCGAGTAGAGACGTATGTCGACACCCTCTTTCTCAGCCAGTTTGCGGGCGGCGATGGAGGGGCGCACCTGGAAGCCGACGATGATGGCGTTTGAGGCGGCTGCCAGCGTGATATCCGATTCCGAGATTTGTCCCACGGCTTTGTGCAGCACGTTCACCTGTATCTCTTCGGTGGAGAGTTTGATGAGCGAGTCGCTCAGGGCCTCGATGGAACCGTCGACGTCGCCTTTGACGATGATGTTCAGCTCCTGGAAGTTGCCGATGGCAATGCGGCGGCCTATGTCGTCGAGGGTGAGCAGTTTGTGGGTGCGCAGGCCCTGTTCGCGTTGGAGCTGTTCGCGCTTGGTGGCGATTTCGCGGGCCTCCTGGTCGCTGCCCAGCACCTTGAACTGGTCGCCGGCAGTGGGGGCACCGTTGAGTCCGAGTATGAGCACAGGTGCCGAGGGGCCGGCCTCCTTGATGCGGGCGTTACGTTCGTTGAACATGGCTTTTACACGGCCGAAGTGTGTTCCGGCCAGTACCACGTCGCCGGTGTGCAGGGTACCGTTCTCGACCAGTACCGTGGCTACGTAGCCGCGACCCTTGTCGAGGGCCGACTCTATTATCGAACCGGTGGCGCGACGGTTGGGATTGGCTTTGAGGTCGAGCATCTCTGCTTCGAGCAATACTTTCTCCATCAACTCTTTTACGCCGGTTCCTTTCTTGGCCGAGATGTCCTGCGACTGGTATTTGCCGCCCCAGTCCTCGACCAGATAGTTCATGTTGGCCAGCTCCTCTTTGATTTTGTCGGGGTTGGCGTTGGGCTTGTCTATCTTGTTGATGGCAAAGACGATGGGCACACCGGCTGCCGAGGCGTGGTTGATGGCCTCGACCGTTTGGGGCATGACGTTGTCGTCGGCTGCCACGATGATGATGGCGATATCGGTAACCTTGGCGCCTCGGGCACGCATGGCGGTAAAGGCTTCGTGACCCGGGGTATCGAGGAAGGTGATGCGGCGACCGTCGTCGAGTACGACATTGTAGGCACCGATGTGCTGGGTGATACCACCTGCCTCGCCGGCGATGACGTTGGCGTTGCGTATGTAGTCGAGCAGCGACGTTTTACCGTGGTCGACGTGTCCCATGACCGTTACAATGGGCGGACGCTGGGTGAGGTCTTCTTCGCTGTCTACTTCTTCTTCCATGGCCTCGGCCACTTCGGCACTTACATATTCGGTCTGGAATCCGAACTCTTCGGCCACGATGTTGATGGTTTCGGCGTCGAGACGCTGGTTGATAGATACCATGATACCCAAGCTCATGCAAGTGGCGATGACGTTGTTTACGGGCACGTTCATGAGGCTGGCCAGGTCGTTGGCGGTAACAAACTCGGTGAGCTTCAAGATGCGGCTCTCTTCCATTTCGCGTTCGGCTGCCTCCTGGGCTTTGGTCG
The DNA here is from genome assembly GCA_944325415.1 of uncultured Bacteroidales bacterium. Taxonomy (GTDB): domain Bacteria; phylum Bacteroidota; class Bacteroidia; order Bacteroidales; family UBA11471; genus Caccoplasma. The sequence goes on from CALUZW010000018.1 coordinate 20,328, forward strand.
AGAAGGCTTCCCGTTTCTCTTTCCGCCATTTGGCGCTTTTCTTTTGTCCTTTGGCGGTGAGTCGGGCCAGGGTCTCTTTGATTTGCTTTTGCACATCTTCTTCGTTGACCTCGGCCTTGACGGGCTTTTTCAGTTTCGACGGTTGCGGTTTGTTGTTGCCGTTGTTGCGGTCGCTGCTGTAAGAGTTGCCGATATTGTGTTCGATGTCGATGCGCTCTTTCTTGATGCGTTTGCGCTTTTTGCGTTCGCCATCGGCTTCGTTGGTTTCGTTGGCCGTAGTCGGTGCGGGACGTTTGTTGTCGACACGCTGTTTTTCTTTGGCTTCCCGTTCTTTGCGTTTTTCTTCTTTGCTTTTTTTCTTGGGACGGGTCTGCTGGTTGATGGCCGACAGGTCTATTTTTCCCACCACATTGATGCCGGGAGTCTTTACCGAATTTATTTTGAATATGCCGTTGTCTTTCCCCTGGGCATTTTCGGCCGGAGCCTCTTCGCTGGCCGGAGCTTCCTCGGGCGACTGTTCTTCTTGGGGCGTGTCGATTTCAGTCTCTTCCGCCTCTGTTACCACTTCGTTTTCTGCTTCTTCTTCGGCGGCATATTCTTCGTCGTTCTCTTCGGGTTCACCCTCATCGAAGTCGGGTTCATCGTCGTTACCGTTCACGGGCTCGTTTACGGGTTCTGCAACGGGCTCGGGCTGAACGGTCTCATTGATGGCGGGTTCGTCGATGGTTTCCGGCTCTTCTTCGGGTTGAGCTTTGGGCTCTTCGGCTTTTTTGTGCAGATTGTCCAGATCGATTCGTCCGACCGCTTTGATATGAGGTTTCAGTGATTCGTCGATAAATGTCTTGATTTCCTGGGGTTCGTTGGCTTCGTCTTGGGCGGCTTTTTTCTCTTTCTGCCGCTCTTGGCTGATGCGTTCCGACTCGATTTTCAGATTCTTGTCGGTACTGAACTCTTTGACGAGCAGTTGGTACTGTTCGTCGGTGATTTTGGTGTTCGGGGACAATTCAATCTCGAAACCTTTCTTGCGAAGGAACGCGGCTACCGTCTGTATACCTACGTTTAAATCTCTTGTTACTTTATTTAACCTTATCGACATAGTTACATTTTAACGTTGATGAATCTTGTTGGCCACTTTTCTTTTCCTCTTGTGGCTGCGAGAGCGTGAAGGTTGGCCTGAGTGAAGGCCGGTTGTCCCGGTGGCTTTCTTATGCCTCCTCGTCGGTGTCTTCAAATTCTGCTTTGAGAACTCGGATTACCTCATCGACGGTGTTTTCTTCGAGGTCGGCGTTTTCGATAAGTTCTTCGCGGCTTTTGGCCAGTACGCTCTTGGCTGTGGCGCAACCGATGCTTTTGAGGGCTTCGATTACCCATTCGTCGATTTCGTCCTTGAACTCATCGAGGTAGATATCTTCTTCTTCGCTCTCGTCGATGTCGCGGTATACATCGATGGTGTATCCGGTGAGCATGCTGGCCAGCTTGATGTTGAGACCGCCTTTTCCGATGGCGAGAGATACCTCTTCGGGTTTGAGGAACACCTCGGCCTTTTTCTCCTCTTCGTTGAGGCGTATCGAGGATATCTTGGCGGGGTTCAGTGCCCGTTGTATGAAGAGCGACGTGTTGGTCGTGTAGTTGATGACGTCGATGTTTTCGTTGCGCAACTCACGCACGATACCGTGTATACGCGAGCCTTTCACACCTACGCAGGCGCCTACGGGGTCGATGCGTTCGTCGTACGACTCAACGGCGATTTTGGCGCGCTCGCCGGGGATGCGGGCTACTTTGTGTATGGTGATGAGTCCGTCGTGTATTTCGGGCACTTCGAGTTCGAAGAGGCGGCGCAGGAAATCTTCCGACGTGCGCGACACGATGATTTTGGGGTTGTTGTTCTTGTTGTCGACCTGCAAGATGGCGGCGCGGGCCGTCTCGCCTTTACGGTAGAAGTCGCCCGGTATCTGTTCGGTCTTGGGAAGTATCAGCTCGTTGCCTTCGTCGTCGATGAGCAGCATCTCCTTTTTCCATATCTGGTATACTTCGGCACTTACCAGCTGGCCTATTTTGTCTTTGTACTGGTTGTAGATGGCATCTTTTTGGAGTTCCAGAATTTTCGAGGCGAGGGTCTGGCGCAGGTTCAAGATGGCGCGGCGGCCGAACTTCTCGAAGAATACTTCGTCGGTAACCTCTTCGCCCACTTCGTAGTCGGCATCGATTTTTTTAGCCTCCGACAGCGAGATTTGCAGGTTGGGGTCTTCAACTTTGTCGTCTTCTACCACTTCGCGGTTGCGCCATATCTCAAAGTCACCTTTGTCGGGATTGACGATGATGTCGAAGTTTTCATCGGTGCCGAACATCTTTGCTAACACGTTGCGGAAAGACTCTTCCAACACGCTGATCATGGTGGTGCGGTCGATGTTTTTCAGTTCCTTGAATTCGGAGAAGGTGTCGACCATGCTGATTGTTTCCTCTTTCTTGGCCATTTTATTTAAATCTGATTATGTATTTTGTATATTTTATTTCGTTGTAAGAGAAGGTCAAGTCTTCCTCAACCTCGATTTTGCGCTTGGCCCCTTCGGGTTTTACCTTTTTGGTGATGGTAAGGGTGAATGCCTCTTCGTCGGCCGCTTTGAGCGTGCCGGTGAGTTTCTGTCCCGCGCGGGTGAGTACCTCGACTTCGTTGCCGATGTTTTTTTGATATTGTCTGACAACCTTGAACGGCGAGGTGATGCCGGCCGACCCCACTTCGAGCTCGTAGTCTTCGACTTCGCGGTCGAGGCGGCTCTCGATGAAGTGGTGCAGGGCGGTGCAGCGGTCTATGTCTACACCTTCGTTGTTGTCGACTTCGACGACGATGCGGTTGTCGGGCGATACGGTGATGTCTACGACAAACAGGTCGGTGCCCTGTATGCCCTCGTTAACGATTTCTGTTACGGTTTGGGGGTCAATCATATGGCTGGGTTATCGGCCGATATAAAACGAGGGGACAAACTTGTCCCCTCTCTTTCGGCTCATTTACGAGGCAAATATAGCTCTTTTCTTCATAGTGCGCAAGTGTTCACTCCTTATTTATAGGAATTATGGCCGCGAGGGAATATATTTTTATTGTTTTTTAACACAATAACTCCGTTATCGGCCGGTGGGAAAGCGAAAGTTGCGGAGTTCTTTTCTCAATATCAGCTCGTTTCCGTTGCAGTACCGGTTGCAGATGTCGTGAAACCGGGCGCTGTGGTTCATCTCGGAGAGGTGCGAGAGCTCGTGCAGGATAACGTAGTCGATGAGTCGCTTGGGCAGATACATGAGGTGGTAGGAGAGGGTTATGTGGCGGTCGGCCCGGCAGGAGCCGAGCCGGCGTGTACCCCGGCCTATGGATACGCCGTTGTAGCTGTTGCCGGTGAGGCGGGCCCAGTATTCGAGGCGTTGGGGCAGGAACTCCTCGGCAGCTTTTTTCAGGTGGCGGTGTATGATGCTGGCCACGGCCTCCTGCATGCGGGGGTCGTTATGGTCGTCCATGGCCGGCAGGGCAATGTGCAAGATGTTGTCGTGCAGCCGGCCCTGTATGGCTCGGCCCTCGCCGGAGGCAATCACGATGGTGAAGGTACGGGTGTGTATCGTTTGGCCGGGCAGCAGGAGGCAGGGGCGGTACCGGGCAAAGAGACGGCGCAGGTCGGGGCGGCGGCTGTCGACGACCTCCTTGACGGTTTCGGTGCGGGTGTACGGCGGTACGGTTACGGAGAGTTGTCCCTCTCTTATCCGGAAGATGAGGCGCCGTGCCGTGCTGCGTTCGTGCAGCGACACGGTTCCGAATTCTTTATCGTAGAGTGTGCGGGTGTTCATGCCGCAAAGGTACGTTTTTTACCGACTGAGAATAGAAAGCAACTTGGTCAGGTAGGAAAGATGATGCGCGTCGATGTGCTCTTCGTTGCCGGCTTCGGCCAGGGAGATGAGGTGGCTGGCAAATTGCAGTCTCACCTCCAACTCTTCGATGTGGGCGAATACGTCGCTGGGGTCTACCGAGGTTATTTCCAGTACTTCGGGGTAGAAATCGTATTTCTTGCAGATGCTTTCGATGATGTTGTGTTTTTCTTTGGAACAGGAGGTGTTGTTCCCGGCCAAAATTATCAAGGTTTGCAGGAGGGCGGCCAGCTCTTTCCTGGTGGGTCTTTTATTCAGCATACAAAACAATTTTTATCTTGTATGACAAAAGTAGTAAATTTTATATCTAAATTCTCTCTATTTTACGGTTTTTATATGATTTATTTAGTTAATTAGGATAAATAAATGGTTTTTCTTGTAGGGTTCTTCTTCTGTGCGATGCGACAGGAAAAAGCACCGGCGTTACATATTGCTTCTTGTGTCGACACCCCACAGCAGTTTTTTGCGCAGCACATCGGCGAATACCTGCTTGTCGCGCTTGACGATGCGTGTGGAGAAAGCGGCTTTCCGCAGCGTGATGCTTTCGCCCGAATGTTTCTCTTCGGAGCGGCCGTCGAGACTGACGAGGAAATGCCGGTTACGGCCTTCGGCCACCAGGGTTATCTCGGCGTTGTCGTCGATGATGAGGGGCCTTACGTTGAGGCTGTGCGGGGCAACCGGGTTGATGATGAAATTTGAGGCGTTCGGAGCCACGATGGGGCCGCCCACACTCAGCGAGTAGCCGGTCGAGCCGGTAGGCGTGGCCACCAGCAGTCCGTCGGCCTGGTAGGTGTTGAGAAACGTGCCGTCGAGGTAGGCGTGTATGGTAATCATTGATGAGGTGTCGAGTTTCAGCACGGCCACCTCGTTCAGGGCAAAGGGCCAGGCCGCCCGGCTGCCATCGGTGATGTGCAGCAAGGTGCGCTCTTCGATGTGGTAGTGGCCTGCCATGATTTCGTCGATGGCCTGGGCGGTTTCGCAGCACTGCACGTCGGCCAGGAAGCCCATGCGGCCAAGGTTTATACCGAGAATGGGTATCTCTTTGTCGCCGATGCGCTCGGCAGTTTTCAGGAAGGTGCCGTCGCCACCGAGGCTCAGGGCCAGGTCGGCCTCGAAATCATTGTCGGCGACAAGCGTGGCTTCGGGTGTTTTCACCCCCATCTTGTGCAGAAGCCCGGCAAACTCGCGGTCGATGAGAAGTTCGGGCGAATAAGTTCCCAGCGAAGAGAATATGGTGCGTATCTCCTCTTTCCGGTCTGAGGCGTATGATTTTCCGAAAATGACAATGCGCATGACTTGACAATGACGGTTTGTGTGGAATTTTTACGAAATATAATGCAAATGTGGAATAGTTTTTTTCAGAATTGAGCAAAAGCTATTATTTTTGCGAATATATTTTGACGACAAAAATAGTCAAAAATATGGTTCCCGCCTATTGGGGAATTTAAAAAACGGAATAATCTCTATCGTATCATGACACAACTCAGCGTGAACATAAACAAAGTCGCCACTTTGCGGAATGCACGGGGGGGGCAGATTCCCGATGTGCTGAAAGTGGCTATCGATTGTGAGCAGTTCGGCGCGCAGGGCATCACGGTGCACCCGCGGCCCGATGAGCGCCATATCCGTTATGCCGACGTATATGCTTTGCGTCCGGCCCTTCACACCGAATTCAACATCGAGGGCAACCCCATCGGCCGTTTTATCGACCTTGTGTTGCAGGTCAAACCCACGCAGGTAACCATGGTACCCGATGCCGCCGATGCCATTACCTCCAACGCCGGGTGGGATACACGCAAGAACTTCGACTTCCTCAGTGAGACGGTCGACCGTTTCAACCATGCCGGCATACGCACGTCGATATTCGTCGATGCCGACCTCGAAATGGTCGAGTGGGCCGCCAAGACGGGTACTGACCGCATCGAGTTGTATACCGAGCCTTATGCCTCGGGCTATGCTGCCGACCGCGAGAAAGCCGTCGCCCCGTTTGTCGAGGCTGCCAAGCTGGCCCATAAGCTGGGCATGGGGGTAAACGCCGGGCACGACCTCAACCTCGAAAATCTGCGTTACTTCCACGAGCAGGTGCCGCATGTCGACGAGGTATCGATAGGGCACGCCCTGATATGTGATGCGCTCTACTACGGCCTCGAAGATACGATACGCCGTTATCTCGATTGTCTGAAATAAAAAATACATAACCGCTGTTCGAATAATAAAAACACTTGCCATGACTTTTATGCTCTCTCTCCTGGCTCAGACCGCCGTGGTCGAGCCCGTGCAGGCTGCCGCTCTCGAAGCACAGACCGCCGTTCCGCCGTTGAACCTGTGGTCGCTTTCGCTCAAAGGCGGATTCATCATGATACCCATCGTTCTCCTCTCCCTGGTTACGATATACATCTTTGTCGAGCGTCTGCTCGTGTTGCGCGACGCCGCCCGGCAAGACGACACCTTCATGCAGCGCATCAAGGATTACATTCACGTCGGCGACATCGACTCGGCCTTGAACCTCTGCAAGAAAAATCCCACGCCGGTTGCCCGTCTCGTCGAGAAAGGCATCACCCGGCTGGGGCGTCCCATGAACGATGTGCTGGTGGCCATCGAAAACGTGGGAAACATCGAGGTGGCCAAACTCGAACGCCGCTTTACCTGGATAGCCACTACCGCCGCCGGTGCCCCCATGCTCGGTTTCCTCGGTACGGTTACCGGAATGGTGAATGCGTTTTACAGCATGGCGGCTGCCGGCGAAGCGGCCGACATCACCACGCTGTCGAGCGGTATCTACGAAGCGCTGGTTACTACGGTAGCCGGTCTGGTAGTGGGCATCATAGCCATGTTTGCCTACAACTATCTGGTTTCGCGGGTCAATACGGTTGTCAACCAGCTCGAAGCCAGCACCATGGAATTTATGGACCTGCTCAACGAGCCGGCCGGTAAAAAATAGAAAGGGGAGAACGCATTATGGCTCTTAAACGCAAAAACCGCATAGAGGCCTCTTTCAGCATGGCTTCGATGACCGACGTAATATTTCTGTTGCTCATCTTCTTCATGGTAACATCGACCTTTGTATTCCCCAACGCCATAAAGGTCAACCTCCCGCAGAGCAAGCAGCAGACTACCGTCAAGCCGTTGGCTCGCGTAACCATCGACGCGTCGCTCAATTACTATGTTTCGGTGGGAAAAGCCAAAGCCGTGAAGGTGGCCTACGAAGAATTGCCCGCCTACCTGACCGAAGCCCGCAATCAGGACCCCGAAATGTATTTTGCCCTCTATGCCGATGAAAGCGTGCCTTACCGCGAAATCATGAAAGTCCTCAATATCGCCAATGACAACCAGTTGCGCATGGTCTTGGCCACACAACCCGTAAAAGAGTAACCCCCTACGACGTGGAAGCAGAAAATAAAAATAGGACGGTCGCACTGGCAGTAACGGTTGTCGTTCACGCCGCCATCTTGTTGCTGCTGCTGTTTTACACCTTGTCGACTCCGGTGATTACCGAAGACGACGGCAGCGGTGTCGTGTTGCAACTGGGTGTCGTCGATGCCGATGCCGGCACGTTCACCCCCGCAGCGGCAGCACCCCGTCCGCGTCCGGTCGAAGCCGAGCCCGTTGTTACGCAGGATATCGAAGAGACGGTCGCTCTCGACGAAAAGAAGCCCGAGCCCGAAAAGACAGTTGCTCCCACCGAAAACACCCCGCAGCCCGAGCCCGAAACCTCGCAGATAGATGACTTGTGGGCCAGCGCTCTCAACAAGGGAAAGACGGCCGACAGCATCGCCGCCGACAATCGTCGTAAAGGCTCACCCCAAGGCACCGCCCCCTCGGGTGCCACTGCCGGTTCGCCCGGCTATGGCGACTATGACCTAGGCGGGAGAGGGCTGGTGGGAAGCCTGCCCAAGCCCGAATATACAGGCACCAACGACGAGGGAACCATCGTCGTAGAGGTGCTGGTCGACCCCCGTGGCCGGGTGGTACAGGCCAACGTTACCCCCTCGGGCAGCAAAGGTACCGCTGCCTCCAACGCCACCTTGCGCAGTCGTGCCGAGGCGGCCGCCCGCCGTGCCGTCTTTGAGCACAAGGCCTCGGGCAACGAGAATCAATGGGGCACCATTACCTACTATTTCAAACAGAACTGAAAAACACCTGAAACCGATGCCGCAGTTGCGGTCGCTCCCGGTTTATGAAACGGCCGGTCGATACCTCGCCTGCCGGCTCTGACGATACGATGAACAACGGGATAATCCTACTCCTCATACTGGCAGCCTATTTTGCCGTGCTGCTGCTTATCGGCCGTTTCTCGGGCGGGAAGTCCGACGACAACAGCAACTTCTTCCTGGCCGGAAAATCTTCACCCTGGTGGCTGGTGGCCATAGGAATGATAGGCACCTCCATATCGGGAGTAACATTCATTTCGGTTCCCGGCATGCCCTTGACCATAGAGATGACCTACATGCAGATGGTCCTGGGCTTTGTCGTGGGTTACATAGCCATAGCCAAAATTCTGCTGCCCCTCTATTACCGCCTCGGCCTCACCTCGATATACACCTACCTCGAACACCGTTTCGGCCTCTGTTCCCACAAGACAGGTGCCGTTTTCTTTTTTATCTCCAAGATAATAGGCGCAGCCGCACGGCTCTATCTTGTGGTGCTTATTTTGCAACGCATCGTCCTGGCCGGCTGGAACATACCCTTTTGGGCCACGGCTCTGGCGGTGGTGCTGCTCATCTGGCTCTATTCCCACCGTAGCGGTATGCGCACGATTGTGCGCACCGATGCCTTGCAGACGGTTTTCATGATAGGGGCCCTGCTGCTTATCCTGGCACAGCTCATGACGCGAATGCATCTCGACGTGCAAGGGGTGGTCGATACGGTACGCGCGAGTGGGCTCGAACGTGTATTCGTCTTTGACGACTGGCAGTCGAAACAGAACTTCTTCAAACAGTTTTTTAGCGGCATCTTCATCACCATAGTGATGTCGGGCCTCGACCAGGATATCATGCAGAAGAATCTCTCGATACGCACGTTGCGGGAGGCGCAGAAGAATATGTATATCTATGGCACGGCCTTTGTCCCGGTCAATCTGCTCTTTCTTGTGTTGGGAATCCTGCTGGTGGCCTATGCCGGACAGGCGGGTATCGCCTTGCCCTCCAAGACCGATGAGCTCCTGCCCCTGATGGCGACCGACTATCTCGGTTTCGGGGTCTTGCTGCTGTTCAGTATCGGTATCGTGGCCGCCGCCTTTTCGAGTGCCGACTCGGCCTTGACGGCACTCACCACATCGTTCTGTGTCGATTTGCTGGGCGTAAACCGGCGCTCGGCCGCCGAGGCGGTAACCCTGCGCAAGCGGGCCCATGTGGGCATTTCGCTGCTTTTCTTCCTCATTATCTGTGTAATCGAGGCCCTTAACGATACCAGTGTGATAGACGCCATATACACCATAGCCGGCTACACCTACGGCCCGTTGCTGGGGCTTTTTGTCTACGGCCTTTTCATGAAAGGAACTCCCCGCGACCGCCATGTGCCTTGGGTGGCGCTGCTCTCTCCCATACTCTGTTATGCGCTGCAACGGTGGCTTGCCGGAGCTTTCGGCTATCAGATGGGGTATGAGCTGTTGATGCTTAACGGATTGATAACATTTGCCGGATTGATGCTTCTGTCGGTGGGTCGGCCGACATTCTCCGGACAACTCCCTCGTAAATGATAGATAAGGAACCCTCCATAACCGTCGGCGTGCAGCGGGGCGATACTGTCGATTTCCGCCTGCGCGACACCTTTTACACGCCCGCAGGAGAGGCTTTCCCTGCCGGTGAATACCGGGCCTGTCCCGCTTCGGACGGACGTGGTGTGTCGGTAGGCGGCCGGGTGTTCGACACGTTGCGTCTTTTACCCTCCCGTCCCGAGTCGCTCTTCGACCTGCCTCATGTAACCATCGGAGTCGATTTCCACTGGCAGCGGCAGGAGTGCCAGACCTTCTGCGGCATCTTGCAGTTGCTGGCCCATGGAACCACGGTTCATGCCGTCAATGAGGTCCCGCTCGAAACCTATCTCACCAGTGTCATCTCCTCGGAGATGAGTGCCACCTCTTCTCTTGAACTGTTGAAGGCTCACGCCGTCGTTTCCCGCAGTTGGCTGCTGGCGCAGTTGCCCCGCCTGAGCGGCCGGCCGGCTCCGGTGCGCAGCTTCTCCCGGGGGGAGGAGACGCCCGACGAAATCGTTTGCTGGTACGACCGCGACGACCACACCCTCTTCGATGTCTGTGCCGACGACCACTGCCAGCGTTACCAGGGGCTCACGCGCGTAGCCACGCCATACGTCTCCCGCGCGGTGGCCGAGACCCGCGGCGAAGTGCTGATGTATGGCGGCGAGGTGTGCGATGCCCGCTTCTCCAAATGTTGCGGCGGGGTGAGTGAGCGTTTTGAGAACTGCTGGGGGCCCGAGCCGCACGACTATCTGCAACCGGTCTACGATGCACCCGACGACCGGCTGAGGGTCGACCTTACCCGGGAGCAGGAGGCCGAACGTTTTATCGACAGCCGCCCCGATGTCTTTTGCCATACGGCCGATGCGGCCATACTCTCCCAGGTGCTTAACAGCTACGACCGCGAGACGCCCGACTTTTTCCGCTGGCAGGTCCGCTATTCGGCCCGCGAGCTTTCGGCGTTGGTGGCTCGTCGTTCGGGCATCGATTTTGGCGAGATAACCCGTCTCGAACCGCTGCGGCGCGGCCCTTCGGGGCGCATCGTCAGCCTGCGTATCGTCGGTACGCGGTGCGAGAAGACAGTCGGCAAGGAGCTTTATATCCGGCGTATACTGTCGCCTTCGCACCTGTACAGTTCGGCCTTTGTCGTGAGACGTTCGGGTACCGATTTTATTCTCGACGGTGCCGGTTGGGGGCACGGAGTGGGAATGTGTCAGATAGGAGCCGCCGTCATGGCACACCGCGGGTACGATTACCGCGCGATACTTCGCCACTATTATCCCGGCGCCGGGCTCGATTGCTATTATCGGTGATTTCTGCCCCGGCAGGCCCCGATGTTCCTGAAAAAATCATTAACTTGCGCCGGATTACAAATACCGGATTTATGATATTGATTGCCGATAGCGGGTCGACCAAAACCGAGTGGTTGCTGGTTGGCAAAGAGGGTGTCGAACGCTCGTTCCGCACCGCAGGTCTCAATCCTTACCTTCTGAGCGAAGATGAGATACGTCGTCTCCTCACCCGTGAGGTGCTGGTAGAGTTGCCTGTCGAAAGCATGACCGAACTCTTTTTCTACGGGGCCGGTTGTGTAGGCCGTCCGGCCGAGATGCTTTGTGCCCAGTTGCGCCGGGTGATAGGTGCCGACACGGTCGAGGTACACAGCGACCTGTTGGGGGCTGCCCGCGCCTTGTGTGGCGACGCTCCCGGCATCGTGGCGATTCTCGGTACAGGTTCCAACTCGGGCCTCTACGACGGACGGACACTCACGCGCAGCGTCCCCTCGCTGGGATATTTGCTCGGCGATGAGGGGAGCGGTAGCGACCTGGGCAAGCATTTCTTGTCCGATGCCATGAAGGACCTCCTGCCCGAATCGGTGGCCAATCCCTTCTTCGACCGCTATCCCCTGTCTCAGGGCGAACTTTTGGAGAGCGTCTACCGGCGTCCGTTTCCCAACCGTTTCATGGCCCGTTTCGCTCCGTTCCTACACGAGCATCTCGACGACGATTATGTGCGCCAACTGGTAGCCGGTCGTTTCGAAGCCTTCTTCCGGCGGAACATACTGGCCTATCCCTATACCCAATTCCCGGTACACTTTGTCGGGTCTGTGGCCTATTATTTTGCCGAGGTGCTGCGTGAGGTTGCCCGCTCGCTGTCGGTAGAGGTGGCGACTATCCTTCCCTCGCCCGGAGAGGCCCTGGCCCGATATCACGCTCAACGAATGACCGAATAGCCGTATGGAAGACTTTCAGAAAATAACCGAATATCCCTCGCCCTACCGCCATCTCGAAACGAAGCCGGTGGGTGAGATTCTCTCCGAAATCAATGCCGAAGACCATAAAGTAGCCGATGCGGTGGAAAAGGCCATTCCGCAGATTACCCGTCTGGTCGAGCAGCTTGTGCCGCGGATGCGCCGTGGCGGGCGGCTTTTCTATATGGGGGCCGGGACGAGTGGCCGTCTCGGGGTGCTTGATGCGTCGGAGATACCCCCGACGTATGGCATGCCGCCCGGCCGGGTCATCGGTCTGATTGCCGGAGGCGATGCCGCGCTGCGTCGCTCGGTCGAGTCGGCCGAAGACGGAGAAGTCAGAGGGTGGGAAGAGTTGCAGGCTCATGACGTTACATCGCTCGATACGGTAGTGGGCATAGCAGCCTCGGGTACGACTCCCTATGTGATAGGGGCCCTGCGCCGTTGTCGGGAGGCCGGTATTCTCACGGCATCGATTGCCTGCAATCCCGGTGCGCCGGTATCGCAAGTGGCCGATATACCCATCGAGGTCGTTACCGGCCCCGAATATGTAACCGGAAGCACCCGCATGAAGGCCGGTACGGCACAGAAGTTGGTGCTCAATATGATATCGACGTCGGCCATGATAGGATTGGGCCGTGTCGAAGACAACCGCATGGTACACATGCAACTCACCAATAAGAAACTGATAGACCGGGGTAGCCGCATGATTGTAGAGTCGACGGGGCTTCCGTATGACGAGGCCCGCGGGTTGCTGTTGCAGCACGGCTCGGTGAGCCGTGCCGTGGAGGCATTCCGCAGCGGAGCGGCCCCGGGTGTACATAAACCCTCTTCGCATGAATAATTCCGACATCTGCTGTTTCTTCGCTTACTCCGATACGCCGGCGTTTCGCCGTTCGGTCGACGCGCTTCGTTCGTGTCGCGAAGTGAAGGCTGTTTATCTCTGTGCGGCCGGCGATGCGGCCGACATACCCGGCTGCACTCTTTGGCACGCCTCCCTGTACGAGACCGACACGTTGCGCCGCATGGCGCGTGAGGTGCAGGAGGGTTTTCTGCTGATTGCCCTGCCCGGAATGGAATTTCTCCCGTCGGGCCATCTCTGTTCCCGCTTGCTGGCGGTTGCCGGCGATACGGGTGCGCCGCTGGTTTACACCGATTCGTGGCGCGACGAGGAGGGAAGGCGCACGCCTCACCCCCGTATCGATTGTCACGAAGGATCGTTGCGAGACGATTTCGACCTGGGGACATTGCTTTTTCTTCGGGCCGATACCTTTCTCTCCGCTGTTTCGGAGATGGACATCTCCTACCGCTATGCCGCTCTCTACGACCTTCGCTTGCGTCTCTCCCGTCGGGGCGCCCTGTTCCATCTGCGGGAGATGCTCTATGGCGAGCGACCGCTTCTCCGACAGGCCGGCGAGCGGCAGTTTGACTATGTCGACCCCCGGAACCGGGCCGTGCAGATAGAGATGGAGCGTGCCTGTACCCGCCATTTGCAGGCTGTTGGGGCGTGGTTGCCACCCGTGCAGCGTGTCGTGGAGTATGAGAAGGGCGACTTTCCCGTCGATGTATCGGTGGTGATACCGGTCTACAACCGGGTGCGGTCGATAGCCGATGCCGTGCGTTCGGCGGCGGCTCAGCAGGGTGATTTTTCCTATAACATCATCGTGGTCGACAACCATTCGACCGACGGTACCACTTCGGCTCTGCAAGCGTTGGCCGGAGAGATTCCGCAGTTGCTGCACCTGATACCCGAGGCCGAGGGCCTTGGCATCGGCGGCTGCTGGAATTATGCCGTGAACCACCCGGCTTGCGGACGCTTTGCCGTGCAACTCGACAGCGACGACCTCTACAAGGATGCTCATGTGCTGAGTCGTATCGTCGAGACGTTCCGTCGGGAGCGGTGTGCCATGGTGGTGGGCAGTTACGAACTCACCGACTGGAATCTGCATCTCCTCCCTCCGGGACTTATTGACCACCGCGAATGGACCCCCGAGAACGGGCACAACAACGCCCTGCGCATCAACGGACTGGGAGCTCCCCGCGCTTTTTATACCCCGCTGCTGAGAGCTTGTCCGTTTCCCGATGTAAGCTACGGCGAAGATTATGCCGTGGCGCTGCGCCTCTCGCGCACCTACCCCATAGGGCGCATCTACGAGTCGCTCTACTTGTGCCGCCGTTGGGAGGGAAACTCCGATGCGGCTCTCGATACCGAACGCATCAACCGCAACAATGCATATAAAGACAGCCTGCGGGCCATGGAACTGGCCGCCCGCAGGCAGATGAACCATGAAACCCGATAGTCTGAAAAATCTGGCCGATGAGGCCGATGCCCTGCTGCGCGTGCAGTGGCAGCAGTGGCCCGAGGCTGCCGGCCACTATGCGGCCTTGTCGCAATGCCGCGAGCGCACCGTCGAGGTGGGTGGAGTGCCTGTGCGGTTGCAGTGCAACCCCGAGCGTATCCGTTCCACGGCCTCGAAGGTCGACCGCCGTTCGGTGGCGCAGCGCCCCTGTTTTCTGTGCGATGCCAATCGCCCCGCCGAGCAGCTTTCCGTGCCGGTGGCGGGCCGCTACCAGTTGCTGGTCAACCCCTATCCGATATTCCCCCGCCATTTTACGTTGCCGGCGGTAGAACATGTGCCGCAACTCCTGCGGGGACGTTTCGGCGATATGTTGCAACTGGCCGCTGCGTTGCCTGCCTGTATGGTGTTTTATAACGGAGCCCGCTGCGGAGCCTCGGCTCCCGACCACATGCATTTCCAGGCCGGCAACAAAGGCTTTGTACCCATCGAGTCGCAGTGGGACACCCTGCTTGCGACGCAGGGCGAGAGTCGTCGTTGGGAGGGGGGCGTCGTCTATTCACGGCTCACCCGTTGGCCGGTGGCGATGCTGGCTTTCGAAGACGACGATGCCGAAGCCTTGTATGCTTTCTGGGAACGGGTAGAGGCTCTCCTGCCCGTGCCGTCAGGCGATGCCGAGCCACCGGTGAACATGCTCTGTTCCTTTACCGGGACGAGCTGGCGGTGCTGGGCGGTGTTGCGCACCCGCCACCGCCCGTGGCAGTACGATGCCGGGGGAGAGGCACAGCGCCTGGTCAGCCCCGGGGCTGTCGATATGGCCGGGGTCGTCATCACACCGCGCGAGACAGATTTCCTCTCCCTTTCGGCTGCGGAGTTGGCCGATATTTACCGTCAGGTGGCCGACCCCTCGCTTCTCGATGTTTGCCTGCAACAACTTAAAACCCGATGCCGATGAAAACTGCTCCGTTCTCTCGTTCGCCCTGGACCTGGGTGCCCACGCTCTATTTTGCCGAAGGTATTCCCTATGTGGCCGTCATGTCGATAGCCGTGATTATGTACGACCGCCTCTCCATCTCGCACACCGACATAGCCTTCTACACGGCATGGCTCTACCTGCCGTGGGTCATCAAGCCCTTGTGGAGCCCGTTTGTCGACATCTTGCGCACCCGCCGCTGGTGGATAGTCGCCATGCAGTTTCTGGTAGGTGCGGCCATGGCGGGTGTGGCACTCACGCTGCCGGCCCCCTTTTTCTTCCGTGCCACGCTGGCCTTTTTCTGGCTGATGGCGTTCAGCTCGTCGACACATGATATTGCCGCCGACGGTTTCTATATGCTGGCGCTTGACACCCATCAGCAGTCGTTTTTTGTAGGCATACGCAGCACCTTCTACCGCATAGCCATGATAGCCGGACAGGGATTGCTGGTGATGTTGGCCGGGTGGCTCGAACTCTTTACCCGTGTCGAGGTGGCCTGGTCGCTTACCTTCGGCATCATGGCCCTGCTTTTCTTTGTCTTTGCCCTGTACCATCTCGTTTTGCTGCCCCGTCCGTCGGGCGACAGAGCTTCGGTGGGTCGGGCTGCCGACATCGGGCGGGGGTTGTGCGAGACGTTCCGCTCCTTCTTTGCCAAGCCGGGCATCGGCGTAGCCTTGCTCTTTCTGCTCACCTACCGTCTGGCCGAAGCTCAGCTGGTAAAGATGTCGTCGCTCTTCCTTCTCGATGAGCGGGTCGATGGCGGTTTGGCGCTGACGACCGGGCAGGTGGGCTTTGTCTACGGCACGGTGGGAGTGGTGGCGCTCACCCTTGGCGGGCTTGTCGGGGGGTGGGCTGTCGCCCGTTACGGCCTGCGTCGCTGCCTGTGGTCCATGGCGCTGCTGCTCACGTTGCCCAATCTGGTCTATGTCTATCTCTCGTTGGTGCAGCCCTCTTCGCTGGCGGTTGTCAATGTCTGCGTGGCCGTCGAGCAGCTGGGCTACGGATTCGGATTCACCGCCTATATGCTCTACATGATTATCTTCTCCGAAGGGCGGCACGCCACGGCTCACTATGCCCTGTGTACGGCATTCATGGCTTTGGGCATGATGTTGCCCGGCATGGGCGCCGGCTGGATAGCCGACCGCATAGGCTATACACTCTTTTTCGTGTGGGTGATGGTGTGTACGTTGCCGGTTTTTGTTTTGCTGCCTTTCCTGAAAATCCCCTCCGATTTCGGACTGAAAAGAGCCGCCTCTTCTCGGTCGTAGCAGGGATTGATTTGTAAATGAGAAAAAAATTTTTTTGATTCGAACAATTCAACTCTTTCGGGTGATTATTTATAAACAGAAGAAAGATAGACGTAACGTGCATGAATATCCATGGAAAAAGATGAAATATCCGATTACCTGGTAAGCAACCGGGCCGAGATGTATCGGTGGGCTTACCGGTTGACCCGGAATTACGATGACGCACAGGATTTGTTGCAATCGACATTGCTGTGTGCCTTGAAGTCGGTCGGGATGTATACCGAAGAGAATAATATGTCGGGGTGGCTATATACGATAATGAGGAATGTGTTTTTCAACGACACCCGTCATTCGACACGCTGTTGCTGCATGACGAAAGACCAGATCGAAGGCGTAATGCCGTTCGATACCGTCGCTTCGGAGAGTTCCGAGGAGACCCTCTTTGCCATCGAAGACATACAGCGGGCGGTCGATATGCTCGACTGTACCTACAAAATACCCATGTCGCTTTATCTCTCGGGATACAAATATCAGGAAATTGCCGAGAAGATGGGTATTCCTCTGGGTACGGTCAAGAGCCGTATCCATGTAAGCCGGTTGCGGTTGCAGAAGGAGTTGAAGGATTTCAGAAAGTAAGAGCTGCGGTTCTTTCTCTCCGTCGGGAAAAAGTATCTCGGAAAAGGAACACATTTTATAACGAAAAAATAGGTTTCGCGGCAGACAAATCCGGCAAATAATGATTATTTTCGCCGTCGTAAAATTTCAATTGACGATGGAGATAGAATCCTTATACGCCCGTTTCCGTGCGCAGAAATCGGTAACGACTGATAGTCGCAACTGTCCTCCCGGTTCCATATTCTTTGCCTTGCGTGGAGCCACGTTCGATGGCAACCGTTTTGCCGCAAAGGCTTTGGAGGCAGGGTGTTCCTGCGCCGTAGTCGACGATCCGGCCGTGGCCGTCGACGACCGGTATGTGCTGGTCGACGATACCCTGTTGGCTTTGCAGGCCTTGGCACGCCGACACCGTCGGGAGTGGGGCCGCACGGTCGTGGGCATTACCGGTACCAATGGAAAAACCACCACCAAGGAATTGACGGCAGCCTGCCTGTCGCGACGTTTCAAGGTGCTTGCCACCGAGGGCAATCTCAACAACGCCATCGGGGTGCCGCTCACCCTTCTGAGACTTGACGATACCCACGAGTTAGCCGTCGTGGAGATGGGCGCCAGCCACCCCGGCGATATTGCCGAACTGGTGGCGATTGCCGAGCCCGATTACGCCTTGATTACCAATGTGGGCAAGGCCCATTTGCAGGGATTCGGTTCGTTCGAGGGAGTTGTCGGCACCAAGTGCGAACTTTACGACTTTGTAAAGGCCCATGGCGGAAAGATATTCCTCCACCATGAAGATGAGGTGCTTGCACCCCGTGCCGCCGGAGCGGTGGCCGCCGAGTATGGTACTACACCCGGTCTGTGGGTGTCGGGTCGCCTTGTCGGCTGTTCGCCCTTTCTCTCGCTGGCCTTCACCTGTCAAGACACCACCTGCGAGGTCGATACCCGTCTCATAGGCAGCTATAACCTGCCCAATACCCTGGCCGCAGCGGCCGTGGCAGCCTATTTCGGTGTCGCGCCGGACGAGATAGCGGCGGCGCTTGCCGCTTACGAGCCGCAGAACCGGCGTTCGCAGATGATAAAGACGGCACGCAACACCCTTATAGTCGATGCCTACAATGCCAATCCGTCGAGCATGGCGGTAGCCCTCGACAATTTCCTTTCGGCCGAACTTCCCCACAAGACACTTATCCTGGGCGACATGGGCGAGCTGGGGGCCGACAGCGAGGCCGAGCATCGCCGCATCGTCGAACGTCTGCGGGGCAATCCCGACATTGAGACGATTTTCGTCGGAGAGGAGTTTTCCCGTATTGCCGGCGATGCCGTTACCTTTGCCGATACCGAGGCACTGCTCAGCGCTTTACAGGCGAAACCGCTGTCGGGGCGTACCGTTCTCATCAAGGGCTCCCGTTTTATGAAACTCGAAAGATGTATAGATTATTTATAGAGTGTGAACCTCATAAAAAACAATGGTATGACAATGATGTACAATGCCGCCTTTGCACCCGAAGCACTGGCCCGCAAAGAGAAGATTCAGACCGCCCTGCGCCGCCTCTCGGCCGACGCCCTGTTGCTGGCCGATAATGCCAACCTTTATTATACGTCGAGCCGCGTATTCTGTGGATATACCTATATCCCCGCCGAGGGCGATATGCTCTACTTTGTCCGCCGGCCGGTCGGGCTGACGGGCGATAATGTAGTTTACATACGCAAACCCGAGCAGATTCCCGACGAACTGAAAAACCGTGGACTGGCATTGCCCGCCACCTTGCTTCTCGAAGGCGATTCGCTCCCCTTCAACGAGTACAACCGTCTGGCGGCGGCTTTCTCTCCCGCCCGTATTCTCGGCGAGGGAACTGCACTTATCCGTGGCGTGAGAGCCGTGAAGACCCCTTATGAAATAGCTCTCATTCGCCAGTCGGCCGCTTCGCACGATACGCTGTATCGTCGTATTCCCAAACTTTATACCGAGGGAATGACCGACCAGGAGTTCTCTATCGAGATAGAACGTTGCGCTCGCCAGCACGGCTCGTTGGGAATATTCCGTATCTTCGGCCGGAGCATGGAAATCTTCATGGGTAGTGTGCTCTCGGGCGAGAATGCCGATACACCCACCCCCTACGATTTTGCCATGGGTGGGGCCGGTCTCGACGACTCTCTGCCCATCGGGTGTAATGGCACGACCATACGTCCGGGACAGACGGTAATGGTCGATGTCAACGGAAACTTTACCGGTTATATGACCGACCTCTCCCGTGTCTACTCATTGGGCGAGATTCCCGACTTGGCGCTTCATGCCCACGAGGTCTCTCTCGAAATACACCGGGCCGTTATGCTGATGGCCCGTCCCGGCGTTGCTGCGGCCGATCTCTATAACAAAGCACTCGAAATAGCCCGCGACCGTCAGGTGGAGGACTATTTCATGGGACATCGCCAGAAAGCGGGTTTCGTAGGCCACGGGGTCGGTATCGAAATAAACGAACAGCCCGTCATCGCACCTCGTTCACGCGATGTGCTGGAAGTCGGTATGGTCTTTGCACTCGAACCAAAATTTGTTATTCCCGGTGTCGGTCCGGTGGGGGTTGAAAACACCTATCTGGTTACCGAAGAGGGAGTTGAGAAACTCACCTGCTGCGAAGAGTCCATACTCCCGCTCGAATGAGAGAATCTCTTGTCCGATAAAACTTGTCATCGCCTCCGACATCTTTTGTCGGGGGCGATTGTGCAATATGTAACAAAGATGAATAAAAAATATCGCAAAGCTATTGCAGAGAAAAAATAAATGCTTATCTTTGCACCGCAATTCGGCAGAGAGCCGAGTAATAAACAGGAGAAGACCTCCAAAATGGTGCGGTAGTTCAGCTGGTTAGAATACATGCCTGTCACGCATGGGGTCGCGGGTTCGAGTCCCGTCCGCACCGCCAGAAAAGCCTCGATAATCTTCGGGGCTTTTTTATGTATATACTTGAAATGTCTTGCTTTGCGCGACCTGCGACCGGGGGATATAAGAGTTGCTGTCGCTTGTGCCTGAATCGCAAGTTCGTGTCCTTCCGCGTCGTTTGAAATTTGTTGGAAAGTTCCCGGACATTGGTCCCGGAACTTTTTTATGCCCGAGTTTTGAGAACCTGCAAGGTTTCATTCCCGGCATGGGTATAAATCCCATGCCGGGAATGTTTTTTTAATCATTGGTTTATAAATAAATAGTACGGGTAATGCTCCTGTTGACATCGGTGCCCATTGACAGAATCGGTGAGATGTGATTATTCGTCACAAAAATGAAATAACTGTTACGGATCGGGGTCGATGAATTAATACTCTTGTCATACCCTTGAAACAGCATGACGATACTTTTGCCGTACCAAAATATAGGATTATGTTGTTTACGTTAAAAAGAAAATTTATTTTCCTGTTCAGCTTGGCGGCGATAACAGCCCAAGCACAGACCGTAATCAATGGCAAGGTTGTCGATAGGAACAACGAACCGTTGGTGGGCGTGAATGTTTCGGTGAAAGGCTCTGCAACGGCGACCATGACCGATGCCGATGGAACATTCACGCTGTCGAGCAAGATTGGCCTTGGAACTGCCGATAAGGTGGTGTTCAGTCTCTTGGGCTATGATCCCGATACGGTATCTTACAGCCCCCGGAAAACCAATTGGGTTGTCGTGTTGTCCGAGAAAAATGTTGTTCTCGACGATGTCGTGGTGACGGCATTGGGTATAAAACGCAACGAAGTCGGATTGGGATATTCCACCACGAAACTTGAAGCCGGCGAAATCACACGTTCCATATCGGCCAACTGGTCGCAGGCATTGGTGGGAAAAGTAGCCGGATTGAACGTCAATACATCTGCGGGTCCGCTGGGTTCCACGCGTATTTCTTTACGGGGAGATGTTTCATTGAACCAGGGTGGCAACAACGCTTTGATTGTTGTCGATGGTGTCCCGATGAGTGCCCCCATGGTAAATACCGGTAATGCGCAAGCGGCTTCGGGTGAAGGTTCGATAGACTTTGGCAACGGATTCTCCGACCTGAATCCCGAAGATATCGAGAGCGTGCAAGTGCTCAAAGGTGCCAGTGCTACGGCATTGTACGGTTCCCGTGCGGCGAACGGCGTGATAATGGTAACGACCAAAAACGGTAGCGAGCAGGACGACAGGCTCGGTGTTTCCTTCTCGTCGAACACGAGTATGGAAAATGTGATGATGTGGCCCGATTATCAGTATGAATTCGGGCAGGGGCAGTCGACGAACATCGGCCTCGAAGGTTCGATTTATGAAGGCCAGCATTACTATTCTTATGGCGATTTTCCCGACGGAACGGTGAGTGGAACGGGCGGGACGAGTAGTGCGTTTGGCCCGCGTCTCGACAGCGGATTGTCATTTTACCAGTATGATCCCGAAACACAAGCTCGAGGTGAGAGTCCTACGCCTTGGAGGTCTTACGAGAATAACCGCAAGGACCTGTTCCGCGTAGGCTTTACGACGACCAACTCGCTTTCTTTGTCGGGTAAGAATGACCGCGGTTCGGTGAGGGCTTCGGTAACCCACATGAAGAACAACTGGATTCTTCCCAATACCGGGTTCCAACGCCTCACGGCGACGATTTCGGGGCAGCAACAGATTTCACGCCTGCTGAGTATCAATTACCGGACAAGTTACACTTGGCGCAAAAGCGACAATCTCCCCACCGTGGGTTATAGTGGTAACGCCATATCTTATTTCCTGGCCTTCCAAAACCCCAGTGTCGACTTGGACTGGTATCGCGACATGTGGGTGCGGGGACAGGAGAATGTCACTCAACTGCAACCGTTCAGTAAAAACATTCAGAATCCCTATGTGATACTTTACGAGGCTTTGAACCCCACCGAAAAACATGCTACGGTGTCGATGTTGTCGGCAAACTTGAAATTGAGCAGCCACTTCGATTTTATGGTGCGTTCGGCTTTGCAACTCGAAAACGATTTGCGCGAACAGCACCGTCCGGTAAGCGACGTGGTTTTCCCCGATGGATATTTCCGAAAACAGAATGTGTTCAGTTATGAACTCAACAATGATGTCTTGCTGACTTATCACAACAGTTTTTTCAATGGAATCACCCTCAATGCCGCTGTCGGTGGAAATATGATGGTGTCGAAACTCGACATGCTGTCGAATGCCGCCAACGGCCTGATTACTCCGGGTGTTTACAAATTGGCAAATGCTGTTTCGGCCATCGAGTATGACCAGCGGCTTCTCAACAAGCAGGTGAACAGCGTCTATTTCACGGCAAACATCTCCTATGCCAACAAAATTTTCTTCGATGTGTCGGGACGTAACGACTGGTCGTCGACCCTGCCCAAGAAAAACAATTCATTCTTCTATCCGTCGGTTTCGATGAGTACGTTGATGAATGAGTGGTTTGAGATGCCCGACGAGATAAATCTCGTGAAGTTGCGCCTCTCCTGGGCACAAGTCGGTAACGATACCGACCCCTACAAGACGTCGCAATATTATGCCACTACAAACTTTCCCGGTTCGGTAAAACTCCCCACGACATTGTTCAATACCGATTTCAAACCCGAAATATCGACCAACTATGAGGCCGGTGTCGATTTCAGGGTATTCAACAACCGTCTCGGTGTCGATTTTGCGTACTATTATAACCGCACCAAGAACCAAATCATCGATGCGCCGATGGACCCGACGACCGGTTACAGCAAGGCTACCATAAATTCGGGTACGGTGCAGAACATGGGTTATGAAATTGAAGTGGAGGCTGTCCCTGTCTTGACGAGAGATTTCAGTTGGACGTTACGTTTCAACTGGGCGAAAAACAACAATAAGATATTGTCGCTTTCTGAGACGGCCGACGAGAACCAGTTGATACAGAAAATTGCGCAAGCCTCTATCATAGGCCGTGTGGGCGGTAGTGTGGGCGATATCTGGGGATATAAGTTCAAACGTGCGCCCGACGGGCAAATAATCATTGACGAGACGGGTATACCCGTGTTGACCGATGAGATAGAATATGTCGCCAACGCCTATCCTGCATGGAAAGCCGGATTGTATAACGAGTTCAAGTATAAAAATTTCACACTTGGAATTTTGATTGACGGGCAATTAGGCGGAAACATATATTCTACCACGGCCCTCCGAATGGGCATCCAAGGCAAGAGCGAAGCCACGTTGAACGGACGGTTGCCCGGTACCCCTCTTTACATCGCGGCCGATGACCCCCGCATAGCAGGCTCCGATTTCCATCAGATAGGTGGTATGTATGTAATCGCCCCCGGTGTGGTGGAGAATCCCGATGGCACGTTCAGTCCCAATACCAAACCCGTTACCGCGCAGGTATATTATGGACAGTATTATGCCGCTGAGAATGTCGAAAGCAATACCTACGATGCTTCATTTTTGAAAATCAGAGAGGTGCGTCTTGAATATGCATTTACGAAACACCAGTTGCGCAAAACCCCGTTCAGCAGCTTGTCCATCGCCTTGTATGGAAGGAACCTCTTCTGTTTTACCGATTTCCCGGTATTCGACCCCGAAATCGCAGCCTTGAACGGCGGGAACATCGTGCCCGGTATCGAAGCCGGTTCGTTGCCTTCGACCCGCTCCATGGGTATCAGTCTGAATGTGAATTTTTAATTGATAAAAATCATCTACATGAAAAAGAATATCAAAAATATATTGTTGGGCGGCATTTTCATGGGAAGCCTGTTCGCGGCTTGTACGCCGTTCGATGAGTTGAATATCGACCCGACCAAGCTCAGTGAAGCCAACCCCGGTTCTTTCCTCGACCCGCTTATCTACAATGTTTCGAAATTCGGTTGGAACCGTTACAACAATTACACCTATGAACTGATGGGAAACATCATCTCTTATCGAGACGTGAACGGCTTGGGGTGGTGGTTTGTCAAGGACAGCGAGGGCGATGGCACATGGAGCTCTTATTATGAGTGGCTCACCAATGCCAAAGCCATGGAAAAAGAAGCCGTGAAACTGAATGAACCCAATTACCGGGCCGTGTCGAAAGTCATGCAGTGCTTCATGTTCGATATTCTTGCATCGGCGTTTGGCGATATACCCTACCACGAAGCGTGCCGGGGCGACGAGCAGCTGTTTTATCCCGCCTTCGACAGTCAGGAAGAGGTGTACCGGAATATCTTGCAGGAGTTGGAAGCGGCCAATACGTTATTCGACACCGAGGGCAATCTGAGATACAACTCTACCGGCGACCTCCTCTATAAGACGATCGATGGCGAGGGTATCCTGAAATGGAAGAAATTTTGCAATTCGCTTCATTTGCGTGTGCTTGTGAAGTTGTTGGATGTCGATGGTTTCGATGCCGAGAACAAGATAAAGGAAATCCTCGACGACCCTGTTACCTATCCTGTATTCGAATCGAACGACGATGGCGCTTTGGTCGAAATAAGCGGTGTCTATCCTCTGGAAGAACCTGTCGTGCGTGGCAAAGGCTTTACTTCATACCGGGCCTGCACCGAGTTTGTCGTCAATACGCTCAAAACTTGGAACGACCCGCGGCTGCCTATTTTTGTGGCCAAGGAAGGTGGCGAATATATCGGATGGCCGGCGGGATTTTCCGTTCAGCCCGGAGGAAAAGCTTCGACACCCAATAAAAACATGGCGCTCGCCCCGATGAAATTGACGTTGATGTCTTATGCCGAGCTGGAATTTATCAAAGCCGAGTTGGCTCAACGGAATATTATCGACACCGATGCCCGGGTTGCCTATGAAAATGGCGTGCGTGCGTCGGTTGAACAGTGGGGAGGGGAAATGCCCGGAGATTATTTCGAAAACCCCAATGCGGCTTATGATGGTACGCTCGATAGAATCTTGTTGCAAAAGTTCTTTGCCTTGTATTTTTGCGATTACCAGCAATGGTTTGAATACAACAGGACAGGTCTGCCCCATATTCCGAAAGGCGACGGGATTCCCGACGGCCAGGAAATCCCCCACCGGTTCAAATATCCCTCCATCTTGCAACGTACCAACATGGATAACTACCAATCGGCCAAGACGGCCATGGGTGGTGATGAATTGTCGATAAAACTTATATGGCAACAGTAAAACACAATATGAGATATAAAATGAAAGCAGTTGTATTATTCGTTATGGGGTTACTTTGCCTCTCTCCCGCTTTCGGGTCGGGAGCAGCCCTTCCGCCCGAAAGTGCGGAGAAAGAAGAGACTTCGCAAAAACCGCATGTCTACATATTCCAAGCCAAGACTGTCGGTGACGATGCCGCTTTTGTGACGCCCCACTATTTGGGCGAGCCTTGCACGGCCAAATGGGGCGCCTTCCAGTCGGGATATACCCGCACCTATGCGCAAGACATCGGTTTCTCGTCTACCACGGTTGAGTTTGCGAAACCTTCGGTCTACCACGCCGTTAAAAAGGTAAATCGTTATGTCGTGAAAGCCGTGAAGAAAAAAAGAATGAAAAAAGCCGACGCCGTGACGTTGATGTGCCATGTCTTGGACTGCGCCAATGCCATCTTGTATGAGAATGATACGAGAGCGCTCGAAAAAGATTTGGCTTCGACCAAAGAACCCGAGCGTCTGATAGATATTTTCAACCATATCGAGTTAATTGCAAATACAAATAACCAATCTGTAAGTCTTTAAAAAATGAAAGCATTCAAATTATTCGGGCTCCTTGGCATATTTGTTTTCAGCCTTGTTGCCCAAACGAGTCAAGCTGCAATCGGCGGAAGGGTCTTGGATTCTCGACAGAAACCGGTTCCGGGTGTAGTTGTGAATGACGGTGTGAATTTTACTGTCACCGACAAGAACGGCGCATATACGTTGCCGGCCGATGGAAAATTGTGCCGTTATGTCTCTATCTCTGTCCCCGCTGCATACCGGATTCCAGTCAACGAATACAACTTGATACGTTTCTATCAACCTATCGATGCTAAAAATACGTCAAAATCCTATGATTTTGTTTTGGAAAAAAGAGATAAAGTGTCCAGAAAATTCAATTGCCTTGTCTTTTCCGACCCCCAGCCCAAGAATGATTTCCATTTCGTGCGTTTCTTTACCGAAGCCGTGCCCGATGTGAAGAACTTTTTGAAAACCATCGAAGGTGAGACTTACGGCTTTGTCGAAGGCGATATTGTGAGCGATGCCCTGCACCTCTATCCGCTGTATGTCAGTGCCGTGTCGTCGTGGGGTATTCCCATGATGCATGTTATCGGCAATCATGATTTCGACTTGGAATATGCCGAGGCAAGCGAGGTGGATGATTGGGCCGAAGGTTATGCCGAGAAAAAGTACGAATCGTATTACGGCCCTACCGATTACTCTTTGAATATCGGTGGCGTTCATATTATTTGCATGAAAGACATTAATTATCATGGCCGGAAAAAATACGATGTGCGTCTGCTGAAAGAACAATTGGATTGGTTGAAAAAGGATTTGAGCTATATCGAGCCCGGTACGACGGTATTTCTCAATGTGCATGCTCCTCTATACAAGGTGATCAATGACCAGCCTTCACGCGAGGTCTTGAATATTCTCAAAGATTATAACGTGCACGTTTTCTCGGGACACACCCATTATCATAAAAACGAAATTTTGGCCGAAAACATCTATGAGCACAATGTCGGCGCGGTCTGCGGATTCCATTGGATTGGAAAAACCAGCCGTTGCGGGACTCCCAACGGATATATGTGGGTCGAGGTCGACGGCAATGATGTCCGTTGGCATTTCAAGTCGACAGGGTATGATATCAATCATCAATTCAAAATCTATAAACCTGGAAAATTCGATACGCAACGCGAATATGTAGTTGCCAATGTATGGGATTGGGATCCCGCCTGCCAAGTGAAGTGGTACGAAGATGGAGTCTTGCAAGGTACAATGGAACAATTTGCCGATATCGATCAAGAATATGCCCGGTCGGGAAGAGTAAATATTTTCAGAACCGACCATCTTTTCCGGGCCAAACCCTCTAAAACCGCAAAATCTATAAAAATAGAAGTTGTCAACCGGTTCGGGGAGACATACACCCAAACGGTAAAATTGTAGATTGTCCGTACAACGAAGTAACTTTAAACTTAAAATAGTGAAAAGTCCATTGGCCTAAAAGTTGGTCGGTGGGCTTTTCGATTACTTCATTTGGAGAAGAAGACATAAGAACTGTTGAAAAACACTGTTAAGAAACAGATGAAAAAAATTGTGGAGAGAGACACAAAGAAGTATATTTGCAATCCTTGTCTTGAAGAACTGCCATTTTATACGAAAAAAAATTTTTCTTCTAAGGCATTGAGAATAAGGGAGAAGAAAAAAGGCGCGAAAAAATATGAAAAAAAGTGGCAAAAATATTTGGAGGGGAATATAAAAACCCTTTATCTTTGCACCCGCTTTCCCGATAGAACGGGG
>CALUZW010000019.1 GCA_944325415.1 uncultured Bacteroidales bacterium
GTTTCACCACAAGTGTGGTCGTGCCGGCGCCCTTGATGTGTATGCGGCCCTCAACGATGGTTGCTACCGTCTCATCGGTGATGGTGTAGCTTATCTCGCCTCGGTTGTTGTTGGTCGTTACAGCCGGCAGCGCAAACGGCAGATCGCCGTAGACCTTCTCGCCTATCTCGGCTACCGACAATGCGGTGGTTACCGAACCGATGGTCAGGGTACCATTGGTATAGACAAAGGTATAAAGGTCGGAAACTCCGCCCGAAAGAACGATGGGGAAACTTCCCAAAGAGAGCGTGTCGGCCACACAGGTAGCGACAGGCTTTTGGGTAAGGCTCTCTTCATTATCGCCGGCCACAAAGCCTTCGTAGGAGATGACAAACTCAGGATTAGGTTCTCCGTAGTTGCGGGAGGCATCGTCGACACGCACATACAACGGACGCTTGTTGACGGTAAGGGGCAGGGAGATTTCTTCGGAGGCGGCAAAATTGTCCGAAGCGGCCTGTTTCAGCAGAATATTCGTAACACCGGGGGCCACCACCGTTACCTCGCCGTTCTCGACGGTTGCGACACGTGTATCTTCAACCACATAGTCGACCGGCGACTCGTCGTTGTTGGTCGTTACCACCAACCGGAATGTATCGTCGCCATAGAGCTTCACGGGCACCTCCTCGACTGCCAGCTTCGTGGCGGCAGGTTCTACCGACAAGGTTCCGGTGCGGTACGACAACGTATAGTTTTGGGCCGATGCACCACTCACCCGTATATCATAGGTAGCGACAGGCGATTCGGTCTGGGCATCACATTCGGCCACGGGAAGCGACGCGAGCGATGTCTCGTCATCGCCGGCCACAAAGCCTTCGTAAGCGAAAGTGAATTCGGGATTTTCCTCGCGATAGAAACGGGCGGTATCAACCGCAGTAATCGTCAGCGGAGCTTTCTCGACCACATAGGTAAAGAAGTTGGAGACACCCTGCGTATAGTTCGACGAGGCGGTCTGCATGGCAATAATCATGGTCTGACCGGCCCGCTTGGGGGTCAACATACCATCTACGACCTCCACCACCGAAGGATCGGAGATGGCATAGATGATTTCGCTCTCGGTATTGTTCGACGAGATATCGAGCCGGCAGGGTTCATCGCCGTAAACAGCGGTATCGGGGGTAACAATGGTAATAACCGTCGAGGCCGGATTGATAGTGAGTTTTCCCGGGAGATATTCGATGGTATAATTGGCAGCCTCGGCTCCTTCGGGAGTGATGGTATAGGTACCGACAGGCGACAGCGAATCGGCCTCCCAACGAAGTACGGGCTTCACCGCCAGCGACGAGGTGTCGTCGTCGTAAACAAAACCGGTATAGGAGAACTCTCCTGCGGGATTGGGTTCGCCATAGGGACGCTCGGTATCGACGGCCCGTATCGAGAGCATGGCTTTCTTCACGACAATCTCTATCGTATCGGAGCCGGCCAGGAAGTTCTCGCTCGTATCCTGAACAGCCACCAGCGATGTCGTTCCCACGCCCACAATCTGGATTTTGTCGTCTTTCACCACAGCCACTCCGGCATCGAGGGTCTTGAAGAGCAGTTCCTGCTCGTCGTTGTTTTTCTCCACTTCGGGCAAGGCAAAGGCCGGCTGTCCGTAGGTAAGGGTATCGACCCGGGCTATTTCGATATGCGAAGGTGCGGGGTAAATCGAGAGGGTACCGTCGACATAGGTAAAGTCGTAATTGGCCGCCTCGGCTCCCGAAGCCTTCACGACATAGTCGCCCACCTTGGCATCGGCACCGGCTTCGTGGGTCGCTACCGGCCACACGCCGACAGCCGCAGTATCGTCGTCGTTGACAAAGCCGCTGAACAGGAATGTAAATTCGGGATTCTCCTCACGATAGAGACGCGAGGTGTCGGCTACCGTCACCGTGAGCATCGCCTTGTCGACAGTAAGAGGCACCTCTACGGTATCGGAGGCATGGTAATAGGCCGACTCGTCCTGATAAACCGAGAGAACAGTCTTTCCGGCACCCTTTATAACGACACTTCCCTCGGCAAATGCAGCCACGGCATCGTTGTCGACAAGGGCGTGCAGCTCTCCGTCGGGATTGGTCGAGGTCAGGGCCACCGGCTCGCTGCCGTAGACCACACGAATGGAATCGCCGTTGATAACAGGCGTGAGCTTATCGACCGTCAGCATGGCACCATCGACATAGACCAGTTCGTAATTGTCGGCCACACCACCCGAAAGGGTAATGGGATACTCACCGGGGTCGGAATCGGCCACCGCTGTGGTATGAGCCGTCGGTAACTCACTGAGGGCAGAGAGGGTATCGCCGTTGACAAAACCGCTGTACAGGATTTCAAAAACGGGATTCTCTTCCTTATAAAGACGTATCGTATCGGAAACAGATACCGAGAGAAGGGCTTTTTTCACCACCAGGGCTACCGAGTCGGTAGCAGCGCCGTAATTCTCAGACTCTTGTTGGGAAACCTTGATCCATGTCGTTCCGGCCGAGAGAATATGTATCATATCGCCCGAAAGACGAGCCACCGATGTATCGGCCACGGCATAGGTATATTCGCCACCGGCATTCGGCGAAGAGACGACCGGCAACGCAATGGGTGCGGCGCCATAGACCGTCGTGTCGATGGGGGTGATGACAAGGCTGGTCTTCAAGGGCTCAATGGTAAGCTGACCGGGACGGTACTCGATTTCGTAATTGTCGGCCGCAGCACCCGAAAGGGTAATAGCATAGGTTCCCACACCAGTCTCGGCCGTAGCTTTGGTAGCAACAACCGGTTCGGCGGTGAGTACCTCGGGGCCTTCTCCGTTGACAAACCCTTCATACACGATGCGGAACTCGGGGTTCTCCGTACCGTAAAGGCGCGAGGTATCGGCCACAGAGATAATGAGCGGGGCTTTGCCTACGATGAGCTGTATCTGCGTCTCGACAAGTTCGGTAAAATGTTCGGTTGCCGGTTGCGAAACGGTCAGCGTCGTTTCGCCGAGCGCTTTGACCACGATGCGACCATCCTCGTCGAGTTCGGCAATGGAGGTGTCTTCTATCGTGCAGACGAGCTTCGACTCGATATTGTTGGTCTCCACCACAAAGGGAGCATCGCCATATACCTTATATATAGGCTCGGTCGACACCTCGGTCAGAGCCTGCGAGATGGTGAGCTTGGCCGGCTCTTCGGCAAATATGAATTCATAACGGTCGGAAGCTCCACCCGAAAGGGTAATATCGTACACGCCAAAATCGGATTCGAGCGTGGCATTGGAAGTTGCCACAGGCTCCTGTTGCAAGACCGAAGCATCGTCGTCGAGCAGGAAGCCTTCGTAGATAAGGCGGAAGTCGGGGTCGGGTTTGTGGTAATAGCGGGTGGTATCGGCCACGGAAACATGCAGGGGGGCCTTGGTTACCGTCAGCTTTCCGGGTACGGGAGCAAAGGTGTACCAGGGGTCCTCACCCCCACTGACCGTGAGTTCATAATCGCCGGCAGGCGACGAAGGTACGGCTGTGGTTACCACCTCGGGGTCTTGCGCCACCGAAGTATGCTCGCCTATCCAGCCCGAATATTCAAAGATATACTCCTGCGGATTTTCCTGCCCGTACATACGGGAGGTATCGGCGATATGCACCTGCAAGGGATATTTTTCAACCACGGCGGCTTGCTCGGCAGGCAGGAATACGAAGCCCGACCACTGCGAAGCGACCTTCACCGTATAGGCTCCCGGGAGGATATTGCCCCAAAGCAGTTGGAGTGCATCGGCTACCACCGTATCGCGAACAAGTGCCTCGTCTTCGCCATAAAGAGAGACGGTATAGGCATCGGCCTCTTCGACGGCATTCCAGGAGACACGCAGAGAGAATGGTGTCTCACCGGCCGAGGTCTCAATGGTCGAAGGGGGAACCAGCTCCCATGAACGGGCAGCCAAGGTGGCAAAGGGGGTGGCACCGTCGTCGGCCAAGGCACGCACTTTCAAGGTGTAGTTGGTACCGGGTATAAGACCCGACACCTGATAGGTGGTGTCGGCCAGAGTAACATCATCGACCGGCTCGGCACCATCGGTTTTCTCAACAACGACATTATAGGTAAGGTCTTGGCCCACCGACTTCCACGACAGAGAGATATCGGTCTTGCCGATTACCTGATAAGAAATCTCTTTGGGGGTAGGAACGCAACGGGGGGTAAACGACACCTCTTCCGACGAAAATCCTTTATAGTCGGTGCGCAGCCGGGCCTCGTAGGAGAGCGTGGGGTCGAGGTCGGCATCGAGCGAAGCCGACGAGCCGGTGAGGTCGGTAACCTCAGCAGCCATATTACCGTCGGCCGTATAGAAGCGCACACTGTATGTTACGACATCGTCGACGGCACTCCACGACGCAGACACCGGTGTCGACTCAAAGATTGTCCCCACCGTAAAATCCTGGGGAGCGGGTATGTAGCTGTCGGTCTTGACCAACCCCGAAGCAAAGCCCGAACTGAGCCCGCCGGGATAGTTGGCACACACACGCACCGAATAGGCGGCGTCGGGGGTGAGGCCTGTCATGGTATAGCCGGGGGTCGAGACGGTCTCTTCGGCCTCGACCTCATTGAGGGCGTTACGCATCTGTATGGTGTAGCTCTCGGCACCGGAGACCGGAGACCAGGTTACGGGCAGCTTGTGGAAAGTAGCCTCACCGGCCTCGATATTGGTCGGGGCGCAAAGACCCACCACGGCTTGCGTGAAAGATACGATACCATCGGTAACGGTTATCGTCGCATCGTGCCGGGCCAGGTCAGAGGGGTCATAGGTCACCGTGACATCGGCCGTGGTGACCGCCTGCTCGATGGTGGTAGAAGAGACCGATGCGGTAAAAGCGGGATTGCTCGACGAGACCGTGAGAGGGGCTGCGGCATTGGAGTAGCGCACCGAGAAGGTCTGCGTCTTCACATCATCGGCTCCCGAACCCGAAGTAAAACTGGCAAGATTTATGTCACCGGCCTCGATATACCGCGCGCGCGTTACCTTTACATTGCGGAAGTGTTTGTTGCCGACAGCTCCCGTCTCGGTATACATTTTTATCTTGGTAGCCCGGCGGTCGAGCGTATAGGTCAAGGACTGCCAATCCTTGGTAAGCATATCCAGCGTAGCAACCCGTATCCACGCCCCGTCTACATACTGGTCGAGATAGCAGTTACCACTGCCTCCAAATCCCCATATTGTGGAATATTTTCCTTCAAAGGTCAGGACGCCGGCCTCACCATTGATATCGTACTCGGTCGAAGAGATGGTAGAAAAACTTCGTTCGTTTGCATCGTCGAGTACATAGCTCTCGGCTCGCGCAGGGAGAGAGACACACAACAACAAGCACACAACCAGTGCATACAGTTTTTTCATTATCATATTGGTTTACTATTATTTATCTAGAAAAGGGTCCTTTACAAGGGATTTTCATGAATGTTCACTTTTATCTAAAAAATTCTGTACAAAGGTACTTCATTTGCTGCCTCGCCTTTATTTATTCACATTTATTAATAGATTATATTCTTTTTACATCGTCATCGCGATGGACAACCGGGAGGAGTACAAGAATATTTACACGCTGTATTTCTGATTATTATAAAATCACTCCGACTCTATACTGCATACCATGCCGATTTTTGGATATAGCTCAGTATGTAAATATATGTAAACACAAGTAAAGATACAATACAAAAACTTTATATATGGCTTTCGGTTTTGTCGGTTTCCAACATTTTGATTCAATCAAAACGGTGAAGGGTATGTGGAAAAGAAGAGATGGGGCTGACTACCGGGGTACGGCGGGTGACAAAGAGAGGAGCCTCTCTCCTACCGTGGAGAGAGGCTCCAATATATGACTTATGCCTGTTGCCATAGGCAACGTACTATTTCTTACGGGCGGCCTCCATCTCTTCCAATAAATCCTTGGGAGGCTCAGGCAGATCGGGTAAATCGGGTCGACGTGAAGTACGCGACGCACCCATTTCTCCTCCACGTATATAATTGCGGTATTCAAGGGGTGTAAAGCCGGTTTTCTTTTTAAAGAGAGAAAAGAAATGTTCTGCCGATTTGTAATTAAGCATATAAGATATTTCTTTTACCGAATGCGATGTCCGCATAAGCAGGTCTTCGGCCTTTTTTATTTTCAACTCTTGAAAATACTTGGCGGGTGCATATCCGGTGTAATCTTTGAATACTTTACGGAACCAACTATACGAAAGATTGAGATTCTCGGCCAATTCCTCCACATCGATATTCTTATAAAGATTTTCTATCATGATGATTTTGGAACGCTCAATCTTCTGACTGATGCTGTCTTCTTCAAAGATACGATTGCTCGACACATAACAAATAAGTCCCAATATGTGCATCACAATTCCGGAGAGACACTGCTGCGAAGCATTCTTGCCACTGTTGGCCACCTCTATGGCCTGCTGGAAGAGCTTTACCAGATCGGCATTGAAACCCACTTTCAGTACCGGATTGTCGGCGGTGATACGGGCCTGGCGGAACCAAAGTTCGGCCACAGGACCGTTGAAACCGATATAGTATTCGTTCCAGCCCATTTTCTCCGAAGGTGAATAAGTGTGCCACTGCCCGGGGAACAGGCAAAGCAACGAGCCTTTAACAAGAGGTTGTGCCGGGGTGCAGTCCGAAGTAAAAGAGCCCGCCCCCTTGGTTATATAAAGCAACTGAAACTCCTGCAAGACACGTCCCTTACTCACATTGAAAAAGTAGCCCGACGGGTGATCTTTGAGAGGGTAATGCTCACCGGCCTTAATACTTTGGAACCCCACGGTATTGACATAAACGCCGAAATGCATATCAGTTTTTGTGGCGTTGAGATAACTGATATCGTTCTCCAAATCGTTGTAATCCATAGTTAATATTGGTCTCACTAAACCCTGATTGTTAGGTACACAAAAATCGAGATAGACAAAAGTAATAAAAATTTTCTCATATGCAATTCGTAATTGCAAAAATTACAGACAGATAGCATTTTTTGCCATAGATATTTCCGATTCTTTCGGAATAATAAACCAGCAAGTGGGCAAACGAAATAAAACATAAGAAAAAAAGATTATTTATAACTATCTACCCTTATAGCATCACGGGCCACGTTTATATAAAATAAGCAGGGGCGGTCGACGACCGCCCCTGCACATATGAGAGAATATCAATGATTATTTCACAATCACTTTCTCTACCTCTACGCTACCGTCGCTGTAAACGGTACGTACGAAGTTGAGACCCTGGGTCAGTTCGCTTTGAACAGCACCGCTGATAGAGTAGATAACGGTCGAAACCACCTCTTTCTCTACCTCGGGAGCCGTCACACCACTAGAAGTTGTTTCAACTTTGTAGAATTGCGAGAGACGGGCATAGGTCTGACCAACCACATCGGTTACATTTTGAACAACGAGTTGGTAGGTACCACCAGCAAGAGGTTCGGTTCCCTGACGGGTAATCGTCATCGTATTGCCGTTGATTGCATAAGTACAGTTGGTTGCAGGCATAGCGGGCACACCGAAGTATACAATCAAATTGTCGGCTTGCGTTTCGGCCAGCGGGTTGTTGAACGTAACAACGAAGGTAGTCGTGGTGTCAGCAATCAGAACAGCCTCGGCCATTGCAGTGCTACCGGCGGGAGATACCGATTGCAATTCGAGCTCACCATAACCTTCAACCAAGATTCTGTATTCGTCAACATAGAATTCTTTGGCTTCGCTCTCGAAGCGTACATACTTCTTGTCGGTTCCGTTGTAAGAGAATCTTACGGTTTGTTTTTCACCACTGGGAACGACGATTTCATCGAGCACTTGCCATTCGGTACCTTCGAGCTCATCGCCCACCATGACGCGGATAGGAGTTTCCACTTTGGCTCTGATGTCGAGTTCAACATCGAACGGGCCTTGGAACAGGGTGTCGGGAGCAGCACCGGTCTTACCTTCCTTGTTGAGGAAGTAAGCACCATTGTCGCTTTGGAGAATGAGACGACGATCTTTCTCGCCGTAGAACGACCAGCCGTTGTACTGGCGATAACCTACATAGGTATTGCCCTTATTGAATACATGCACGCGGAAACCGTCTTTTTCGGTCGAGTTACTGAAACCGATGCCTTCGGGCCATACGGCACCGGGTTTAACGGTACCGGCAATAACTTCGCCATTTTCGTCATAGGTGAAATCGGCATTGTAGAACCACTCTTCGATAGGATTGTGGAAGTCGGTCGAGTAGAATACTTTCTCGCGAGCCACATAGTTCTCGTTCTTGATACCTTGGATGGCAACGGGCGAGTTGTTGTATTTCTCGCTTACAGCAACAGCCATCACGGTTATCGTGTCGCCATAAGCTGCAAAGGGAGCTGCATAAACTTCACCGTTCTCAATGGGATCGGTACCATCAAGGGTGTAAAGGATTTGAGCGCCGGTGAGGTCGAGCTCTTCGCTGGTGATGGCAATCGTTACATCGACGCATTTGCCTTCGGCGTTTTGAGCGAGAGTAATAACCGGAGCCGGCAGGGCGGCGAGAGTCTCGTTTACAAATTCGAGGCTGTCGACGGGAGAGTCATACCATTTCTCGGGCGAAACGGCGATAGCTTGCACGAGGCAGTTCTTCAAGAGAGTATCGGGAGCTGTATAGAGCTTGCTCTCGGTGGTGGGCACGGTACCGTCGGTGGTGTAGTAAATCTTGGCGGTATCGGGAGTAGCGGTGATGGTGAGTTCATAATAACCTTCCCATTCGCCTTCGAGCGCGGTAGTTGTAATCTCAGTAGCGCAAGTACCTACAATGGGAAGTACATAAGGTTCGCCCCAAAGGAGGTATTTGGCAGCGTTAACAAACATTCTTTCACCATCTTCGGTCAAAGCACCGTCAAGCACGGTATATTCTGCACCTTCACCATCGATGGGGATAATCAGGTAACCGACATTGCCGTCGAACCAGTGCTCGGCAACAGAAGCAGCACCGTTGGCCGTTGCGATAACGTCGTGTTCAAAAGTCGTTTCGGTAGGAATACCTTGCAGGTAACGTCCGCCTTCACGACCGGCTTTTGCAAACGGCATAACCGTGTCGATTCTCGAAAGGCCGGCAAAGATGTCGTGCTCTACATAGAGATAATCGGGAATAAGGGTCATCGAAGGATTCTCGGCCGTGCCGGGGTTTGCACCGCCGCCACCAATAGCGGGGCTGGTCTTGTTGTACCAGAATGCTTTGGTGTTGAGGACAGGAATTTTACCGAGAATCTTATCGAACGATGTGGCAAGAGAAGTTTTCGAGCCGGTAGGACCTGCAATAACGACGAGGTCGTAGTCGGCAAGACCATCGGCTGCGAGATCGCCGGTGAGAGTTACGTCATCAAAGTTGAGAGGGGTAACGTCCATAATCGGGTCTGCTTCGAGGGCTTTGAAAATAGCTTCGTTGCAAGTTCCGTCAACAACATCGGCACCTGCCAGATAGGCTACTTTGAAAGCTTCGGGCAACGTGTAGGTACCGGTAATCACGACGTTGTTGAGACCTACTTGCTTGCCGGCATCACATTTGAAGTTAAATTCGATGGCGACACTGCCGGTAATGCCGGTGATAGGCAGGGTGGTCGTCAAGAATGAGCCGCTGTTATCGCGCAGGGGTTCGAGGGTTTCGGCATTCAATTTCACCTTCGAGCCGTCGGCTTTGACGGCATACACGTCGAGTTGGTTACCGCTGTCCGATCCGAAACGGGCGGCGTTGAAAGCCACCGAGGTGGGAGTAAACGTCACGCCGTTTTCCACGTTCAACGTAAACCGAACCGTAGGAAGAGAGGTGTCGGACATCTTAGAGGCAGGGCCGAAACGCATAAAGGTAACACCATTGATAGCCTTGGTTCCGGAGAAATCCCAACCGGAAGCAACAGCCATCGTACCGGAGGAGAGTACACCGTCGGTCG
The DNA here is from genome assembly GCA_944325415.1 of uncultured Bacteroidales bacterium. Classification (GTDB taxonomy): domain Bacteria; phylum Bacteroidota; class Bacteroidia; order Bacteroidales; family UBA11471; genus Caccoplasma. The sequence continues at coordinate 9,918 of CALUZW010000019.1, forward strand.
AGATGGTGGCTGTTTCAATAGCTGCCGTTGTGCAGGCATAGGTAGCTGTCACAGTTTCTTGTGCCGAGGCCCACGACGATGCGCCGAAGAGCAGGGCAGCAGCTGCAAACAGTCTACCAATCTGAGTAATTTTTCTTTTCATGATAGAAAATTTTAGTTAATAATTGAAAGTCTTTTTTTCGTCTGCGTATAACAAGACATACACGCTTACAAAATTATATTTTTGCCAAAAGCATCGCACTTGATTTTTTGACACAAAAACTATTTATAATGATTTTTCTTTGTTCCACGACACAGGGAAGCCCCGGGCGTGGCTTTACACTTTTTTGGTTATTTCATCGCGGCGGGGCATACGCGGCAACGCCGCGAACCGGCGGGAGGCGGCGGTATGCACCCGGGGCGGGAAGATGCCCGTCACGCGCCGAAATCGTCGTACATCAGCATCTCGGTCGGCACACCGAGGTTCCAAAGCATCTTCTTGACCGATGCCGCCATGGGGCCGGGACCGCACATGTAGTACTCGATGTCTTCGGGTGCCTCGTGGTCTTTGAGGTAATGGTCATAGAGCACCTGGTGGATAAAGCCGGTGTAGCCCGTCCAATTATCTTCGGGTTGTGGGTCGGAAAGGGCGATGTTGAACGTGAAGTTGGGGAAGTCACGCTCGATGGCCCTGAAATCTTCTTCGTAGAAAATCTCCCGCCGCGACCGGGCTCCGTACCAATAGGATATTTTGCGGTCGGTGGTGTGGAGCGTGCGGAAGAGGTGCATGAGGTGCGAGCGCAAAGGAGCCATACCGGCGCCGCCGCCGATGTATATCATTTCGCGCCGGGTATCGAGAATGTGGAACTCGCCGTAGGGTCCCGAGAGGGTCACCTTGTCGCCGGGCTTGCGGGTAAAGATGTAGGAGGAGCATATACCGGGCTTGATGCCGGCGGCCCAAGTACCGGCAGCGCGGTCGAACGGCGGCGTGGCGATGCGGATGTTGAGCATGATGATGTTGCCCTCGGCGGGATAGTTGGCCATGGAATAGGCACGGAAGGTCTCCTCGTCGTTGCGGCACACCAGCCCCCACATCTTGTATTTGTCCCACTCGTCGCGGAATTTTTCCTCGACTTGCATGTCGGTGAACTTGATGTCGTAACGGGGCACGTCGATTTGCACATAACTGCCGGGGAGGAAGTCGAACTTCTCGCCGTCGGGAACGCGCACCACAAACTCCTTGATGAACGAGGCGACGTTGCGGTTGGAGACGACCTCACACTCCATCTTCTTGATGCCGAGCACCGATTGCGGCACATTTATCTGCAAATCGTTCTTGACCTTGACCTGGCAGGCCAGCCGATAATGGTCGTGCTGCTGCTTGCGGGTGAAAAAGCCGGTCTCGGTGGGGAGAATCTCTCCGCCGCCCGAGAGAACCTGGCAACGGCACATGCCGCAGCTACCTCCTCCGCCACAGGCCGAGGGAAGGAATATCTTGTTGGCCGCCAGCGATGCGAGGAGCGTGGTCCCGGCCTGCGTCTCGACCGTGCGCTCGCCGTTGATAGTGATGCGGCGGTTGCCGGCCGGCATGAGACGCGCCTTGGCGATGAGCAGCACGGCAACCAGCAACAGGGTGAGTACCAGAAATATGACAACCGCAGCGACAATGGTGAGGTTGCCCGAGGTGAGTATGAGAGTGGTCATAACGGAACGTTTTTTACAGTTTGATACCGAGGAAACTCATAAAGGCAATTCCCATGAGCCCCGTGACGATGAAGGTGATACCGATGCCTTTAAGAGGGGCGGGCACGTTGGAATAGGCCATCTTCTCGCGTATGGCAGCAATGCCCACAATCGCCAGCAACCAGCCGATGCCGGAACCGAGCCCGTAGACCGTGGCCGACCATGCGTCGGGGAACGACCGCTGCTGCATGAAGAGCGAAGCGCCCAAGATGGCACAGTTCACCGCAATGAGCGGCAGGAAGATACCCAGCGTATTGTAAAGTGCGGGGGCATATTTCTCGACTATCATCTCGACGAGTTGTACCATGGCTGCCACGACGGCGATGAAAAAGATGAGACTCAGAAAGCTGAGGTCGACATCGGCAAACGACTCGCCGAGCCACGAAAGGGCCCCGGCTTTGAGTATGTAGTTTTCGAGCAGATAGTTGACCGGCAGGGTAATGACCAGAACGAAAGTCACGGCCACGCCCAGCCCCATGGCGGTTTTTACGTTCTTGGAAACGGCAAGGTAGGAGCACATTCCCAGAAAGTAGGCAAATATCATGTTGTCGATGAATATCGACCGGATAAACAGATTAAGATTTTCCATGCGTCAAACGATTGGGAGTGTAATACTACTTTTCTTGCAAATCCTTATTGCGGAGACGATGCACCCAGATGATGCAGGCCACCGTAATAAGGGCCATCGGGGGCAATATCATGAGTCCGTTGTTCTGATAGCCCCAGTCGTAGAGACACTGTGGCACGACGGGATAACCGAAGAGGGTACCCGAGCCCAGCAACTCGCGGAAGAAGGCCACGATAACCAGAATGAGGCCATAGCCTATGCCGTTACCCACTCCGTCGAGGAACGACTCCCACGGGCCGTGGCCGAGGGCAAAGGCTTCGAGACGCCCCATGAGTATGCAGTTGGTAATGATGAGCCCCACAAAGACCGAGAGCTGCTTGCTCACGTCATAAGCATAGGCTTTGAGCACCTGGTCGACGATGATGACCAACGCCGCAACGACCACCAGTTGCACGATGATGCGGATACTGCCGGGAATGGTATTGCGCAACAGCGAAATGATGACATTGGAAAAGGCCAGCACCGCCGTCACGGAGATAGCCATGACAAAGGCAGGTTCGAGCTTGGCTGTAACGGCAAGGGCCGAACAGATGCCCAACACCTGCACGATGACGGGGTTGTTGCGCGAGAGCGGTCCCAAAAGTATCTCTCTGTTTTTTTTCGATAACAGCATATCTCTTATTCTTTATTATTACTTCAACGATTCAAGGAATGTGCAATAGGGTTCGAGACTGTTGGAAAGCATGGCCTGCACCCCCTTGCTGGTAATGGTTCCGCCCGAGATGGCGTCGACATACTCGGCTCCGTTGAGGGGTTTCTGCCCTTTCTTCTCTACGGCAACGGGCTTGAACTCACCACCGATGAAGAGGTGTTTGCCGACAAACTGTCCCGAGAAGGCCGGGGTCTGAATCTCGGCACCGAGACCGGGAGTCTCGCTCTGATGGGCAAAATAGGCTCCATAGATGGTATTACCGTCGGCATCGATGGCCAGGTAACCCCAGATGGGACCCCACAGACCGGCTCCGTACAAGGGCACGATATACTTCTGCGCCCCGTTGTCGAGCCGACAAACGTAAACAGGCAGGCGTCGCTCTGCGGCGGGCAACTTCACCTGCACGGCGACATCGACACCGAAAGCGTCGGCACCATCGACAGGTTTCCCGTCGGCACCGAGCACATAGCTGTCGACAATGTATTTCTTATAGAGCGACTGGGCATCGTCGGCAGTGGCGGCGATATGCACCGAAGAGAGTATCTGCTTCATCTTGTCGATTTCGACGTTGCGGGTCTGCTTCTCTTTCAGGCTCAACGAGGTAACAGCCAGCACGGCGGCCACCAAGATGACCATGACCGATGCGTAAACGATTGTGTAAGTATTGCTTTGCTTGTTCATAGTCGTGTTGCATTAGGCCTTGCGGGCACGTTTGAGACGGCGTTTGATGTTTCCTTCGACAACGAAGTAGTCGATGAGCGGAGCAAAAACATTCATGAGCAGCACCGCCAGCATGGCACCTTCGGGATAACCGGTATTGTAGACGCGAATGAGTATGGCAATCACACCGATAAGGAATCCGTAAATGTACTGTCCCGTGCGGGTGCGGGCCCCGGTTACCGGGTCGGTGGCCATAAACACGGCGGCAAAGGCAAAGCCGCCGAGGCATATCTGATCAATGGGCGAAAGCATGGAACCGGGATAGACCGTCGAAGGGAACAGCGACGCCAGAGCGCCCATGGCCAGACCTCCGACAAAGACCGAGAGCATGACCCGCCAGCTGGCAATACCCGTCCAGAGCAGGACAACGGCACCCAGGAGTATGGCCAGCATCGAGGTCTCACCTATCGAGCCGGGAATCAGTCCGAGAAAATAGTCGAGCGTCGAGAGGGGCTCGCCCACGATATTGTGCAGCACGAGGTCTCCACCACTGTGTGTGGCCACCTGCCCCAGAGGGGTGGCACCCGTGAAGGTATCGACCACCCGGCCGGCTCCGAGCCCGAAGGTATCGGCCGTGCGGACAAAGACCTCATCGCCCGACATCTTGGAGGGGTAGGCAAAGAAGAGGAATGCCCGCGTAACAAGAGCCACATTGAAGATATTCATGCCCGTACCGCCGAAGACCTCCTTGGCAAATATCACGGCAAAGGCGGTGGCTACGGCTATCATCCACAGCGGAGTGTCGACCGGCACAATCAGGGGTATCAAGATACCCGATACGAGGAAACCCTCCTGTATCTCGTGCCCGCGCCACTGGGCCACGACAAACTCGATGCCGAGACCCACGACATAGGATACGATGATTTTGGGAAGGACGGCCAAAAAGCCGAAAAAGAAGATTGTCCAGAAGCCGACGGCCGAAAGCTCGCCAATGGCCAGGTAATGCTGATAGCCCACATTGTACATACCGAAAAGCAGGGCCGGCATCAACGCCAGTATGACGACCGACATGGTGCGCTTGGTATCGATGCTGTCGTGTATGTGTACCCCCGACCGCGATGTGGTCGCCGGCACATAGAGGAAGGTTTCAAAACCCTCAAACACCGAACGGAACATCGCCCATTTGCCGCCGGGCATGAAGTTGGGCTTTATCTTGTCGAGATAATTTCTTAACGTTTTCAAAGTTCAGTCGTTTTATCGTTGTAACATCAGTTCATCTCTTTTCTCAACTTGTCGAGCCCTTCCCGCATGATGGCCTGCAAGGGGAGTTTCGAGGTATCGACAAACTCGCACAGGGCGAAATCTTCGGGTGCCACCTCGTAGATACCGAGATTTTCCATCTTGTCGATATCGAAAGCCAGCACAGCCTTGACCAGGAACTCGGGCAGGATGTCCATGGGCAGCACCTTGTCGTATTCACCCTGCATGATGATGGCCCGTTCGCCACCGTGCAGACGTGCATCGAAGCAATAGCGGCGGCCGGGACGAAGCCATGAGAAATAAGAGTGGGAGACGCTGTATTTTCCAAATCCGGGCATCGCCCAGCCAAAGAACTCATGACAGTCATCGCCTTCGGGTATGACGGTAATCTGACTGTGGGGGGCACGCAGGTAATCGTGCTCGCCGAGACGGGTACCCGTAAGCACGTTACCACTGATATAGCGGCGGTGATAGTTGGCCGGGATAAGATTTTCGCCGATGATAGAACTCAATTCCGCTCCCCATATTGTCTTGACGTAATGCGGAGCCTTCACCTCGGAGCCGGTAAGGGCAACCAGGCGCGAGAAATCGAGCACGCCGGTGCGGAAGTAGCGACCTATAACCAGCAGGTCGAAAGCGCTGAGCGTCCACACGGTCTCACCTTTGGAGACCGGCGCAATGTGGTGAATCTGCACCCCCACGTTTCCGGCAGGGTGCGGGCCATCGAAAGCGACAACCTCGGCTCCCCGCACCGCGAGTCTGCTCCCGGCACGCACGCCCAGGTACACGCGTCCGGCGGTGAGCTTGGCCAGCACATCGATACCGGCCTGCAAGTCGTCTTCGCGCCCTTTTACAACAAAATCGAAATCGGGGGCCAGCGGGGCCGAATCCCAGGCCGTAACGAAAATATCTCGCGGGAAAACAGTCGGGTCGGCTATGATATCGTAGGGACGTTGCTTGATATACATGAAGAGCCCCCGTTCCAGAAGAACAGCCTTGACCTGCTGACCGTCGAGAGTCGATATTTCGGGACAGGTGGTACAGGACTGCTCCATCTTTCCATCGGATTTCACCGTAATATTGAGGACTTTCCGTCGCTCGCCCCGGTTTACCGCTTCTACTTCGCCACTCACCGGCGAGACAAACAGCATCTCGGGTCGGTTCTTGTCGCACATCAGCGGCGTACCGATCAGCACTCTGTCGCCGGGCTTGACAAGAACTTTCGGCACGATGCCGTGGAAATCGTCGGGTACAAGCGCATATCGCTCGGCGGGCGGAGCCTCGACGACACGAGCTTCGGCTCGGCCTTCGACGGGTATATCCAACCCTTTTTTCAATTTTATCGCATTCGCCATGTCTTATTCTTGCAAATTGTCCCTACAAAGATAAACTCTTTATTTTAATAAAGTACTGTCGCACACAATTTATTTGTGTACTACTGAACGGAAAAAGAAATCATTTCGTTCAAAAAAATTTCTTTTTGCAAAGCAGACCGTTTTATTACCGTACAAATTATTTTTCGGAACAAGATTTGTCTGTTCCACCGTAAAATAGTACTTTTGCGGCATGAGAACGTTACGGGAAAGTCTGTTTGTCAAAATTGTCTTTGTCTTGTGTCTTCTGACGCAAGGGCTGTTTCTTTTCCCGCATCATCACCACAACGGGGCCACGGCGGCCTGCTTCGATATAAGCCACTGCACGAAACAGTTCCATCACAACAGTGTACTGCCTTTCCACAGCGAAAACGACGGTTGCTGCGACCACAACCACAGCAACCCCGACATACCTTGCAGCCATCGGGTCATTTCGGTTCTGCCGCCATCACACCCGCATCTCCTGCCGGTGCCCTGCCACAACATCTTGCACACCACTTACTGCCACCTGGCTACGGCCATTCCCTGCCAGGAGTGCCAACAGCAATATGACGAATGCCGGGTAATGCTTCTTATCAAAGAGGCTCCTGCCCTACCCGACTCCTATCTCATTTACCACACCCGGGCACTTCCCACCCGGGCCGGCACATCTATCGCTTGATGTCCGCACCGAAGGCAATCCCGTATAACAGATTGTCTTTCAACAATCATGCGTCATCGACGCTACTCTATTCTATTTTTTTACACCAAGCGATATGAAACATCTTATATTTTTACTTGCCATAAGTGTGACCGTTTGCACAGGCTGCACCCATAATCACAATCACGACCACGACCATGAAGTGGCCGACCCCCACAACCATGTTGCCGGCGAAAGCCACGACCCGCATGCCGGTGAGGTTTCGGAAGAGACCGGGCATAACGACGAAATCATATTTCCTGCCGAGCAGGCTGCCCGCACCGACTTTGAGGTGCAGACTGTCGAAGAGTCTTACTTCGCACCTGTCATTCATTGCAGCGGCGAAATCACAAATACACCCAACGACCTGATGTTCCTCTATGCTCCGGTAGGAGGTGTTGTTGTCTTTGGCGACTGCAATCCGGCCGAGGGTGTGAAGGTAAACGCCGGCGAGACCCTCTTCTACCTCTCTACCCACGGACTGGCCTCGGGCAATGCCGTCGTCAAAGCCCAAGCCGCTTATGAAAAAGCCCGCGCCGACTACGAACGGGCTCAGGCTCTGCAAGCCGACCACATCGTTTCTCAGAAAGAGGTGGATGCCGCCCGGGCCGAATTTCTGCGGGCCGAAGCCGAATACCGGCCTCTTGCTTCGGAAAGCGAACAGGGCGTTCCGGTAAAAGCGGCACAAACCGGATACCTTACCCAGCTCACTGTCAATGCCGGGCAGTATGTCGAGGCCGGCACACCGCTGGCTGCCGTAACGACCAACCGACGGCTGCGCCTTACGGCCGAAGTGCCGCAACGGTACTACGACCGTCTTAGCGGCATGACCGATGCCTACTTCTCGACCGAAGCGTCCGACTCGACCTATGCCGTCTCGGAACTGAACGGCCGCCGGGTATCGATAGGCCGCAGCACGGCTACCGGGTCGACCCTCATACCGGTAACCTACGAATTTGACAATCCCGGCAACTGGGCCGCCGGCCTCTATGCCGAGGTGGCATTGAGCGGGAAGAGCCGCGAGAAGGCCATCGTACTCCCCCTCTCGGCCCTAACCGAAGCGCAAGGCATATACTATGTATATGTGCAGCTCGACGAGGAGGGTTACCAGCGGCGCGAAGTAACCGTCGGCGACAACAACGGCCGCGAAGTTACCATCGCCGCAGGATTGCAGCCCGGCGAACGGGTCGTCACCCGCGGTGCCGTACAGGTGAAAATGGCCGCCGCCTCGGGAACCATTCCCCACGGACATTCCCACAACCACTAAACCGTTACCGCCATGCTCAACAGAATCATAAACTTCTCTCTTCACAACAGGCTGCTGATTGTAGCCATTGCCGTGCTGCTCACGGTAACAGGTATCTACACAGCCTCACGCATGGAGGTCGACGTGTTTCCCGACCTGAACGCCCCCACCGTAGTCGTCATGACCGAAGCACCCGGCATGGCCACCGAAGAGGTGGAACGCACGGTAACGTTTGTCATCGAGACGGCCTTGAACGGAGCTACCGACGTGCGCCGTGTGCGCTCGTCGTCGACCAACGGATTCTCGGTCGTATGGATAGAATTCGACTGGGACACCGACATCTACCTGGCCCGGCAGATTGTGTCGGAGAAACTCGCCTCCATCGGCGAACAGCTTCCCACTACGGCCGGACAGCCCACCCTGGGCCCCCAGTCATCGATACTCGGAGAAATACTCATCGTGGGGCTCACCTCCGACTCGCTGTCGATGCAGGAGTTGCGCACGATTGCCGACTGGACCATTCGTCCCCGCCTGCTCTCGACAGGTGGCGTGGCACAAGTATCGGTCATCGGAGGCGACCTTAAAGAGTACCAGATACAGTTGTCGACCGAGCGCATGCGCCGCTACGGCGTCTCGCTGGCCGAGATTCTGGCTGCCACCCGCGACATGAACCTCAACGCCTCGGGCGGTGTCATTTACGAATACGGCAACGAATATGTCGTGCGTGGCATGGTGGCCGACCGCGATGCCAGCGACATAGCCAAAGGATTTGTCAAATTTTCGGAAAGCGGCGAACCCATCGTACTGAGCGATGTGGCCGATGTGGTTATCGGCAACAAGTCGCCCAGGCTCGGCGTAGCATCGGAACGCGGCTGTCCGGCCGTACTCATTACCGTCACCAAACAGCCGGCCACCAACACGCTGGAACTTACCGAGCAACTCGACAAGACTCTCGCCGAACTGCAAAAGACACTGCCCGAAGTGCATATATCGACCGACATTTTCAGACAGTCGCGCTTTATCGAAAGCTCCATCGACAACATCGCCCACTCGCTGTGGGAAGGTGCCCTGTTTGTCGTCGTCGTACTCTTCTTCTTCCTCATGAACGGAAGAGTCACTCTCATCTCGCTCGTCGCCCTGCCGCTGTCGCTGCTCACCGCCATTCTCACGCTGAAAGGATTGGGATTCACCATCAACACGATGAGTCTCGGCGGTATGGCCATCGCCATAGGTTCGCTGGTCGACGACGCCATTATCGACGTGGAGAATGTCTATAAGAGACTGCGGGAAAACCATGCCCTGCCTCAGGAGCAACGACGTCCTGTACTGCAAGTGGTCTACGATGCATCACGCGAAATACGTACCTCGATTGTACACGCCACCATCATCACCATCGTGGCATTTGTCCCGCTCTTTTTCCTCGGCGGCATGGAAGGCCGCATGCTGCGCCCCCTGGGTATCTCGTTTATCGTCTCGCTCTTTGCCTCGATGGTGGTAGCCGTGACCCTCACCCCCGTCATGTGCAGCTACATGCTCACCTCGGAAAAGACCTTGCGAAAACACCAGAACGAAGCGCCGCTGTCGCATTTCCTCAAAAGAGTATATCGCCGTGCTCTGCAAGGCGCGCTACGCCACGGCCGGCTGGTCATCGGTGGTGCCATAGCCTTGTTTGCCGGGGCCGTCATACTGTATACTACACTGGGCAGCAGCTTCCTGCCTCCCTTCAACGAGGGCTCCCTCACCGTCAATGTGAGCACCCTGCCGGGCATCTCGCTTGACGAGTCGGACAAGATAGGGCGTATGGCCGAAGAGATTCTGCTCGAAATTCCCGAGATACAGACCGTGGCCCGCAAAACCGGCCGGGCTGAACTCGACGAACATGCCCTCGGCGTGAACACCTCGGAGATAGAGGCTCCTTTTGTTCTCGACAAGCGGAGCCGCGAAGAATTTCTGGCCGACGTCCGTGCCCGCCTCGGTGCCATAAAAGGCATCGACCTGGAAATAGGACAACCCATCTCCCACCGCATCGATGCCATGCTCTCGGGTACACAGGCCAACATCGCCATCAAGCTCTTCGGCGAAGACCTGAACAAGATGTATGCCCTCGGACAGGAAATCAAACGGGCCATCTCGACGGTCGAAGGTATCGCCGACGTAATGGTCGAACAGCAGGTCGAACGCTCCCAGTTGCAAATCATTCCCCGACGGGAGATGCTGGCCCGCTACGGCATATCCCTTGCCGACTTCTCGCAATGGGTGCGTGTGGCTCTTGACGGAGAAATCGTCTCGCAAATCTACGACGGAAACGCCACGTTCGACCTCACGGTAAAGGCTGGCGACGGACACAGCCGCACCATCGAGGAGACCGGCGACCTGCTGGTCGACACGGGCAACGGCGGGAAAGTGCCGCTAAGTCAGATAGCCGACATCGTATCGACATCGGGCCCCAATGCCGTGAACCGGGAAAACGTAAAACGCAAAATCGTCGTCTCGGCCAACGTTACGGGAGGCGACCTGGGTGGAGCCGTCGAATCGATACGCTCGGCCATCGAAGCCAATGTCGCCCTGCCACAGGGCTACTACATCGAGTATGGCGGACAGTTTGAGAGCCAGCAATCGGCCGCCCGCACCCTCTCCTTTGCCTCGGCCATAGCCCTGCTGGTCATTTTCCTGCTCCTCTTCCAGGAATTCAAGAGTCTCTCCCTCTCGGGCATGATCATGATAAACCTGCCGCTCGCTCTCATCGGTGGTGTAGCCGCCATCGCCATGACCTCCGGCGTTGTGAGCATACCGGCCGTCATAGGCTTTATCTCGCTGCTGGGTATCGCCGTGCGCAACGGCATCTTGCTGGTATCGCACTACGGGCAACTGCGCAACGAAGGCATATCTCTGAAAGACAGTATCGTACAGGGTTCGCTCGACCGTCTCAACCCGATACTCATGACCTCGCTCTCGTCGGCACTTGCGCTCATACCTCTGGCATTGGGCGGCGACGTCAGCGGCAACGAGATACAGAGCCCCATGGCCAAGGTTATCCTCGGCGGCCTTATCAGTTCGACACTGCTCAATATCTTTGTCATACCCACCGTATACCTGTTTTTAAACTCAAAAAAAGAATCTCATGCGTAAATTATTCATCAGCGTCCTGCTCATCGCATTGCTTGGTCCGACCCAAGCCCAAAACATCGACGGCATACTGCGCGACATCGAAGTAAACAACGCTTCGCTGCGGGCCCAAAAAAGCCTGGACAAGGCTCAGCGCCTCGAACTGCGGGCCGGGAATATGCCCGAAGGACCGGAAGTAGAGTATATGCACTCGTGGGACCGTAACAGCTCGACAACCATATCGGAAATAAACGTAACCCAAGGATTCGACTTTCCGACAGCCTACATTGCCCGACGCAAAGCGGTACTGGCTCAGGAAGAACAACTGGGTCACGAACTGAATACATTCCGACAGGAGATTCTGCTCGAAGCCAAACTGCTCTGCATCGACATCATTGCCCTGCGACAAGAATACCATCTGCTGGAAATGCGTACCGCCAACACCCGCCGCATGGCCACTGCCATGCAACGGGCACTGGAAAAGGGGGAAATATCGACCCTCGAAAAGAATCGTGGAGATATTGAACTGGCCAATATGCAAAACCTGCTGGGGTTGAAAAAAATCGAACTCGAAAGTGCGCTCGAACGTCTTCAAAACCTCAACGGCGGAAAGGCTGTCGCACTGGACGACTCGACCTTTTCGATGCCCGAAGAGGTGCTGCCGTTTGAGGTTATGAAGCAGGAGTATGAATGCCGCGCCCCGCAACTGCTCTCGCTCATGGCGGAGAAAAAGAGTGCCGAGGCCGGACTGAAAGTGAGCCGCTCGGGTGCCCTTCCCGGTATTGCCGTAGGGTATCACCACGAGATAGGGGGCGAAGAGAAACTCAACGGCATCATCGTCGGCATATCGCTGCCCCTGTGGAAAAGCCGTCGGGAAATCAAACGGGCCAAAGCACAGATTGAATATGCCGACGCCCAGCTCGAAAGTGTACGCATCGACCAACTCTCTACACTGAAAGAGCTTTATGGCCGGTACCATACACTGAAAACGACATTTGAAGCCCTCGTGCGTATCGACCTGCAACAGGAACCGGCCTTGCAACACATTACCAAAGCTTACCGCACGGGCATTCTCAACGAGACAGATTTCCTGAGCGAAGTCAATGCCCTCTACGAAGTTAAGGAGCAACGCATCGCCATCGAACGCGACCTGCACAAGGTCGTCGCTCAAATCAACGCGCTGAATCTTTAATGTATCTCTCAATCCACAACAAGGGGCAGAATGTTTTCTGCCCCTTGTCGTTTGCAAGGTTTCCCGCCGACTACTTACCATGCCTTTGGCTATCTTTTCAGAAGATAGGAGGCGGCTCGGCTCAGGCAATGACGAAATCTTCGCTTTCTCCTTGCCTCTGCTCTCGCCTTTCGCTATCTTTGTCCATTCAATTTTCACACCATGAATCTACCTCGCATACTCCTCTCCTCCTGCCTCTTGTTCGCGCTGTATGCAACCTCCTGCCGGGAGGGAAAGCCGAACGACGACGGCGGCGAGAAAATGGCAACGAAATATGCCGAAGGTTTTGAAGTAACCCGGTATGACGGCTACACGGTGGCCGAGCTGCGCGACCCGTGGGACACGACCCGCCTGCTGCACCGCTATGTGCTGGTTGATAAAAAGGCTGAACTGCCGACCGGTCTCCCCGACGGAACGCTGGTGCGCACACCTGTGGGCCGCATAATTGTCTACTCATCGGTACACGGCAGTATGCTCGACGCCTTGGGTGCCGCCCACGGTATTGTAGGCGTGTGTGAGTCGCAATACATCGCCAACGCCACCCTGCGCGCCAGAATAGCCGGTCGACGCATCGTCGACGTGGGCAACTCCTTTGCTCCCGACGTGGAGAAAATCATCGCACTTGCTCCCGACGCCATCTTCACCTCTCCGTTTGAAAACTGCGGATACGGCCACGTCGAGAAACTGAATGTTCCCCTCATCGAGTGTGCCGACTATATGGAGACCTCTCCGCTGGGTCGTGCCGAGTGGATACGTTTCATCGGACTGTTTGTCGGCCGGGAGGCCGAAGCCGACTCCCTGTTTCTCACCATCGAGAAAAGCTATGGCGACCTGCAACGCCGGGTCGAAGGGGTGACCCGGCGACCGACGGTTCTCTCGGAAAAGAAAACGGGCGCTACATGGTTTGTACCGGGCGGCGAGAGCTACATGGCCCGTCTTTTTGCCGATGCGGGGGCCGACTACCTGTGGAAAGACGACCGCCACGCCGGGTCGCTGGCTCTGACCTTTGAATCGGTCTTCGACCGAGCTCGCGAAGCCGACTTCTGGCTCTTCAAATACTCGGCACCGAACGATATGACCCGGACGGCACTCATTGCCGAATATGCTCCGTATGACCGGTTCAAAGCGGTGGCCGACGGACAAGTGTTCGGCTGCAACCTCTCCCGCAACCACTTCTTCGAAGAGGTTCCGCTCCACCCCGACCTGCTCCTCCGCGACTTTATCGGCATATTCCACCCCGGCCTCCTGCCCGACGATACACTCCGCTATTTTCACCGTTTACAGCCATGAAACCCCGCACATTCCTCCTGTCTGCTGCCGCCCTCACCCTCATACTCATACTGGCCAATCTGGCCTGGGGCTCGGTAAAGATTCCGCTCGACGCCGTTATCGACATCTGTCTGGGGCAAGAGGTGGAGAAAGAGAGCTGGTCGTTTATCGTCGTAGAGTCGCGGCTGCCGCAGGCGCTCACAGCTCTGCTGGCGGGAGCGTCGCTCGCCATTGCCGGCCTGCTGCTGCAAACGGCGTTTAACAACCCGCTGGCCGGCCCTTCGATTTTGGGGGTCAACTCCGGCGCCGGACTGGGCGTAGCCGTCGTCATGCTGCTGCTCGGCGGCAGTATCAGCGGCAACGGGTTCATGCTCTCGGGCACACTGGCAATGCTGGCCGGCGCCATGGCCGGTGCCATCGTCGTGCTGGGGGTGATTATTGGCTTTGCCTCGATGGTAAAAAGCAACCTCATGCTGCTCATCATCGGCATCATGGTGGGATACATCACCTCATCGGCCATATCGCTGCTCAACTTCTTCTCGACAACCGAAGGGGTATTCTCCTACACCATCTGGGGGCTGGGCGATTTCTCGGGCATCTCTACCGGACAGATGCCGTTTTTTGCCACTGCGACACTGGCCGGCCTCTTCGGTGCCCTGCTGCTCATCAAGCCGCTCAACGCCCTGCTGCTCGGCGAACGCTATGCCGCCAACCTCGGTGTCAACGTCAGACTCACCCGCGTGGGGCTGCTGCTATGTACCGGCTGGCTGACTGCCGTGGTTACGGCCTACTGCGGCCCCATATCGTTTATCGGACTGGCGGTGCCGCACATCGCCCGACTGCTGCTGCAATCGTCGGACCACCGCTGGGTCGTGCCGGCTACCATGCTCACCGGCAGCATCGTGGCGCTGCTGTGCAACCTGCTCTGCGTCTTGCCGGGCGACCTCGGCATTATCCCCCTTAACGCCGTAACGCCACTCTTCGGTGCGCCGGTAATTATCTATGTCATCGTGAACCAAAGGAAAATACAATATTTCAACTAATGAATACCACCGCTGTCATCGAAGGCCGCCGGGTAACGCTCGGTTATCGCGAAGGGAAAGAGAGGGTCGAGCTTTTTGCCGACGTGGATTTCTCGCTCTACCGGGGCGAACTGACGGCTCTGCTCGGCATCAACGGCGCCGGCAAGTCGACCCTGCTGCGCACCATGTCGGCCACCCAACCGTGTCTCAGCGGCGAGATTCTACTCGGCGGGGTAAATCTCGCTGACCTCTCCGAGCGCGAACGGGCCCAACGCATCGGGGTTGTATTCACCGAAAAACATCTGGCCGGCGGATTGCGGGTACACGAACTGGTGGCCCTGGGCCGCTACCCCTACACGGGGTTTTTCGGGCGACTCGACCGTCACGACCGCGAACGGGTGGAGGAGGTCATGGTACAGGCGGGTATCGCTCACAAACGCGATGCCTACCTCTCGCAACTCTCCGATGGCGAACGGCAGAAGGCTTTCATCGCCAAGGCGCTGGCCCAGGAGAGCGACGTGATACTGCTCGACGAGCCGACCGCCTTTCTCGACCTGCCCAGCCGCATCGAGACACTGATGCTGCTGCACCGTCTGGCCGAGGAGTGCGGAAAAACAATTCTCCTATCGACACACGATGTAGAGCAAGCACTTGTGCTGGCCGACCGTCTGTGGCTGCTCTCGCCTCAATACGGACTGGAATGTGGGGTTACCGAAGATATGATTCTTTCGGGCCGTCTCGACCGCCTCTTTCCGTCTGAGTCCATACGGTTCGACCCCGAACACGGCAGCTACTATCCGCTCGTGCGCAGCGGCGCACCCGTCAGGCTGCGGGCCGGCAACGCCACCCTCCTGCACTGGGCCATCAACCTGCTGAACCGGAATGGATTTTCCTGTCTCATCGACAAGGAAGAGGCGACCTCCCCGGATGAGAAGGCCGCCCGTAAAAGCGACAGTATTCCCGCTATTTCTATCGAAGCCTCCCACCGCATCGTTCTCACGACGGGAGAAAGGCATCGTGTACTCAACTCCTTCGAGGCTCTTGCCGATGCCATAAAGAGATTAAAGAGCGTCTAACGGCCACCCGCTGCCAGCCGCTCCACAATCAGACGGGCAGCACGCTCGGGAGCACCGGGCTCGCCCAGCCGGGCCGCAACGTCGTCGTATCCGCGCAACATGGCGGCACGCTCGGGGGTATCGTCGAGCAACGGAGCCAAACAACGACGCGCCTCCTCGGGCGAGAAGTGATGCACCAGAAGTTCGGGCACCACGGGCGCATCGGCAATAAGATTGACCAGTGAGACATAATCGACCTTTATCAAGGGGCGGAACAGTGCATAGGTAAACTGTCCGCCACGCATGTAGTAGCCCACTACCTGAGGCACCCGCAACAGAGCCGTTTCGAGAGTGGCGGTACCCGAAGTCACCAGTGCAGCCCGCGCCTGTTGCAGGAGGCGGTAGGTCTTGCCGAAAACAACCGATACCCGACGGTCGCTCCTATAAGGGTCGTAAAACGACGGCGGCACACCGGGAGCGCCGGCAATCACCATCTGATAGTCGGGGAAAGCCGCAGCCGCGGCAATCATGATGCGCAGGTTGTCTTTAATTTCGGCCAGTCGGCTGCCGGGCAGCAGGGCAATAATCGGTTTGTCGGACAGATGATTCTCGGCCGTGAAGTGCGCAAAAGTCTCGTCGGCATCGCGGCGCAGCGACAACTCGTCGACCGTAGGATTTCCCACATAATCGACCGCATAGTCGTGTCGGCGATAAAAGTCGACCTCAAAAGGCAATATCGAATAGATATGATCGACATACCGTTTTATCGCTACGATGCGATGCTCCTTCCAGGCCCAAATCTTGGGCGAGATATAATAATGCACCGGCAGATGTAACGTCTCCTTGGCATACCGGGCAATCTTCAAGTTGAAGCCGGGGTAGTCGACCAGAATCAGCACATCGGGGCGATAGGCCGCCATGTCGTTCTTGCACAACGTAATATTGCGCAACACCTGACCGAGATGCAGAGCCACCTGTACAAAACCCATGTAGGCCATCTCGCGGTAGTGGCGCACCAATGTGCCGCCAACCTGCTGCATGGCATCGCCACCCCAGAAACGGAACTGGGCCTGCGGATCGCGCTCGCGCAAGGCCCGCATGAGATGGGCGGCATGCAAGTCGCCCGAAGCCTCACCGGCTATCAGATAATATTTCATACGCGAAAAATATTTGACACAAATATAAGCAAAGGAGAACGCAGAGACAAATAGAAACGAAGTTTTCAGATTTGACATGGCCAAGCCGAAATCCTATCTTATCCAAAGATGGCGAAAGGCAAGTGCTGAAAAGACAAACTTGTTTGAGATTTTTACCGAGCCGCCCCCCTGTCTTCTGAAAAAATATAGAAAGGTGAGAGCAGAGGCAAATGAAAACAGCGTTTTTAAATTAAGGAAGAATCTTTCGGCCGGGACAGAACTCCGACCTACACAATAAAGCCCCGCAAAACCCGTTATTAAATCGTCATGAATGCAAAAATCTTTTTCACCGGCATAGCCCTGTGGGCACTCACCCTGTTGGCCACGGGCTGCTTCGACGAGCGGTTTACCGACAATCCGTCGCATCTGCTGTCGTTCTCGACCGGCATCGTGAAGTTCGACACCATCTTCACCGACAAGGGAACGGCCACGATGACATTCCGTGTCTACAACCGCAACAGCCGGGCGGTACGCATCGAATCGGTGCGGCTGGCCGACGCCGGACGCTCGGGCTTCTACATCAATGTCGACGGTGAAAAAGGACCCGACATCGGGCCTATCGAACTGAGTGCCCGCGACAGTCTCTACGTCTTTGTAGAGGCCAACATCGACCCTACCGACGAGGCAACGCCTTTCCTGGTGAAAGATTCCATCGTGTTTCTCACCAACGGTGTGCGGCAGGACGTGAAACTCGAAGCCTACGGGCAGAATGCCGTCGTGTACCGGGGCGGAAAAATCTTTACGACCGACACCACACTCACCCGTGAGCGGCCGTTCCTCATCTACGACAGCCTCGTCGTAAGCGCCGGAGCCACCCTCACCCTCACCGAAGGCACCTCCCTCTACCTGCACGACAAGGCATATATCCGCATCGACGGACGCATGCTGGCCGAGGGGTCAGACTCGCTGCGCGTCGTGCTGCGGGGCGACCGCACCGACAACGTATTTCCCAATCTGCCCTACGACTACTACTCGGGACAGTGGGGCGGCGTGCGGTTTGGCACCGAGAGCTACGACAACCGCTGGGAGTATGTCGACATGCACGGATCGTCGTGGGGCATACGCATCGATTCGAGCGACGTGACCCGCCCCAAGCTCACCCTGCAACACAGCATCATACACAACGCGGCCTCACACCTGATATCGGCCTCGTACGCCCAGCTCAGCGGTTACAACTGCCAGCTCACCAATGCCGGAGGCGCCTTGCTGCACCTCACCGCCTGCCGCTCGGAATGGATACACTGCACCGTGTCGAACCTCTATAACTGGGACATCATATCGGCTCCCGCCCTTACCCTGATGGCTCATGCGCCGGCCGACACCGTGGCACCGGAACAACAGCCGCGCTTCTTCATGGCCAACAGCATTTTTACCTCGCGCAGCACACTCATGGAGCCGGCCGATATCAAGGGGTTGCCCATCACATTCGACCACTGCCTGTTGCAGGTCAGCGGAGAGAACGACGAGAACTTCATCGACTGCCTTTGGGGGCAAGACCCCCTCTTCGTCGCCACGGGTGAAGAGTATCTCTTCGACTTCCGCATCACCGGGTCGTCGCCCGCCCGCGAAGCCGGCAGCACAGCCTACCTCAACGACTCGACGGCCACCGACCTCTACGGACAACCCCGCCCCACCGACGGTACCCGGCCCGACATCGGTGCCAGCAACTACACCCCACCCACTCTCGACGTGGAGTAAGCCGGCAATCCTCGACCGGAAGCGATAGACACTCCACAGATTGCTTATAAAAAACGGTTCTCTTTTTCAATGAAGAGAACCGTTTTTTCTTATCCAAAGAGGCAACTCCGGGTGCATCACTCTGCCCAGAGGCGACCTTGCCAGGTATTCCGCTCGCGCATACGCCGCAGGAGGCGGGCCGTAAATTCGTGGTTCTTCAACCCCCAACGCGGCGCGATGAGCAGCGCATCGGGCGACTGGGAGACAAACCGCTCGACGACGATGTCGGGGCGCAACCGCTCGATGAAGTCGATGGCCAGGTCGATATACTCCGCCACAGTGTAGGGATATATGTCGGCCACCCCCTGCTCATATTCCAAGGCCAAGCGGGTGCCCCGAATGAGCTGTAACTGATGCAACTTGACCATCGTAAGCGGCAATTCCGAAAGGCGGGAGGCATGAGACAATATCGTTTCGCGGCTCTCGCCGGGCAGACCCAATATCATGTGTGCCCCCACAGGTATGCCGGCCGCGGCCGTACGTTGCACGGCATCGACGGCCGCGGCGTAGTCGTGCCCCCGATTGATGCGGGCCAGCGTCTCGTCGCAGGTGCTCTCGATACCATACTCCACCATGAGATAACGGTCGCGGGCCAAGTCGGAGAGATAGTCGAGCAGGTCGGGCGGCATGCAGTCGGGCCGCGTACCGATGATGAGCCCCACCACCCCCTCGTGTGCCAACGCCTCTTCGTAGCAGGCCGCCAGATGGGGCGTCGTACCATAGGTATTGGTATAGGCCTGGAAATAGGCCAGGTATTTCATGTCGGGATACTTGCGGGCAAAGAAAGCGATACCCTCGTCGAGTTGCTCGGTAATGCTCCGCCCGGTGTGGCAGTAGTCGGGACTGAACGTCTGGTTGTTGCAATAGGTACAGCCGCCGCGCCCCTTGGTACCGTCGCGGTTGGGACAAGAAAATCCCGCATGAAGCGAGATTTTCTGTACCTTATAGGGAAACCGGGCGGCCAGATAGCTGCCCATGTCGGCATAAAGCGGTCGGGAGGTATCTGCCGGCATCAGTGTCCGAAGTTTTTGTAAAATCCGACAATGGCCACGATGCCTTTGTGCAGGATATCGACGGGAATGTTCTCGTTGGGCGAATGGGTGGCATCGCTTTCGAGGCCGAAGCCCATGAGTATCGACTTGATGCCCAGCACCTGCTCAAAGACGGCGATGATGGGTATGCTTCCGCCCCGGCGCACGGCCAGCGGTCGTTTTCCGAAAGCCTCTTCGTAACCCTTCTCGGCAGCCTTGTAGGCCGGCAGGTCGATGGGGCACACATAGCTTTCGCCGCCGTGTATGGCCTCAATCTTCACCTGTACGGTATCGGGGGCCGTGCGGTTGAAGTGGTCTATCATCATCTGCTCAATCTTGTGGTGCTGCTGGTGCGGCACCAGACGGCACGAGAGCTTGGCATAGGCCTTGGAGGGAAGCACTGTCTTGGCGCCTTCGCCCGTGTAGCCGCCCCAAATACCACACACGTCGAACGTGGGACGTATGGCCGTGCGTTCGAGCGTCGTGTAGCCTTTCTCTCCGAAGAGGGTCTTTACCCCCACGTTGGCCTTGTATTTTTCTTCGTCATAGGGAACTGCACCCAGCATATCGCGTTCTTCGCGCGACACCTCTTCGACATCGTCGTAGAAGCCGGGCAGGGTAATGCGGCCGTCGGCATCGGTCAGTGCGGCAATCATCTTGCACAGCACATTCACGGGATTGGCCACCGCCCCGCCGAAGATGCCCGAGTGCAGGTCGTGATTGGGACCCGTCACTTCGACCTGCCAGTAAGACAAGCCCCGCAATCCGGTCGTGATAGAGGGAATATCGGCCCCCACCATGCTGGTGTCGGATACCAGAATAACGTCGGCTTTGAGCAGGTCGGTATGTTCGCGGCAGAACTCCTCCACACCGGGCGAACCTATCTCTTCGCCACCCTCGATGATAAACTTCACATTGCAGCGCAGGAGCCCCTCATGAAGGACATATTCAAAGGCTTTGAGTTGGAGAAACGACTGACCTTTATCGTCGTCGGCCCCGCGGGCATAGAGAATTCCGTCCTTGACAACCGGCTCAAACGGATCGGTCTTCCAGAGAGAGAGGGGCTCTACCGGCATCACATCGTAATGGCCGTAAACGAGCACCGTAGGCCAGGCCGGGTCGATAATCTTCTCGGCAAAAACGACGGGAGCCGCCGACGTGGGCATCACCTCGGCCCGGTCAACACCGGCAGCCAGCAGCAACTCCCGCCAGCGGGCAGCACAGGCCTCCATATCGGCCCGGCGGGAAGAGTCGGAACTGATGGAAGGAATACGAATGAGCGAAAAGAGTTCTTCGAAGAATCGGGCACTATGGGCCTCGATGTAAGAGTTGATGTCCATATCTGTAAGGTTTAAAGGTGTTTGGTCTTGTTCATCAGATAGTGGTCGAGCACCACCATGGCCGCCATGGCCTCGACAACAGGTACGGCACGGGGCAATACACACGGGTCGTGCCGGCCACGGGCCTTGACCACGACGCTATTGCCGTCGCGGTCGATGGTCTCGACATCGCGCAACAGGGTAGCCACGGGCTTGAAGGCCACACGGAAGTAAATATCCTGACCGTTGGAGATACCACCCTGGATACCGCCCGAATGGTTGGTCGTGGTCGAGACGCGGCCGTCGCGCACGACAAACGTATCGTTCATCTGCGAGCCCCGGTACTGTACGCCCTCGAAACCCATGCCATATTCAAAGCCCTTGACGGCATTAATGCCCAGCATGGCTGCACCCAGGTCGGCGTGCAACTTGTTGAATACCGGCTCGCCCAACCCGACAGGCACACCCTGCACCACGCCGGTAATGACACCGCCTATGGTGTCGCCATCGGCCTTCACCGCAGAGATAAGATCAATCATGCGCCGGGCGGTCTCGGCGTCGGGACAACGCACGATGTTGTCGTCGATGCGGGAGAGGTCATAGTCGGTATAACAGCCCGGCAACGCTATGGGTCCCACCTGCGAGGTATAGGCACACACGCGAATACCGAGACGGGCCAGGGCAGTCTTGGCCAGGGCTCCTGCCACGCAACGGGAGATGGTCTCCCGCGCCGAAGAGCGACCGCCGCCCCGATGGTCGCGCAGGCCGTATTTCATCGTATAGGTATAGTCGGCGTGCGAAGGCCGGTAACAGGTGCGCAGGTTGTCGTAGTCGGATGAATGCTGGTCCTGGTTATAGACCACAAAACCTATCGGCGTACCCGTCGTGCGCCCCTCGAAAACACCGGAAAGAATCTCTACCCTGTCGCTCTCCTTGCGGGCCGTAACTATCGACGACTGACCTGGACGACGGCGGTCGAGTTCCTGCTGTATGTATGCGGTATCTATCTCTATACCGGCCGGCATACCGTCGACTACGCCCCCCACTCCTTTTCCGTGGGATTCGCCGAACGTGGTAAGCCGGAATATGTTTCCAAAACTGTTCATGCTGCAATTGCCATTAATGCTTCTCCGACAAAGATAATCATTTTATGCAAATGCCGACTGCCCCCACCCTGCAATTTTGGGACTCTTTATCCCGGAGTGCGAAAAATATCTTTTTCAAATCTATACGATTTTTTATGCCGGCGCCGGCATTTTTTCAACGGGCTTTGCGTATATTTGTACCTAACAGGATTCGGTTCGGCACAGTCAAAAGTGTAAAACGTTGTTTTTCTTTTGTCTCAGCTTTCTCCTTTCACCATATTTAGCAGGTTGGAAACAGATACGTCATTCCAAGGTTCAACCGCTTTACCGGTCTTCTATACGACAACTTATACTTGAATATAAACCTCAAAAAAAGAAATGCAATGAAACTATCTTATCTGTTCTTGGCCGAAGGCTTTGAAGAGGTCGAAGCCCTCACCGTGGTAGACATGATGCGCCGTGCCGGCATGGAAATCCGCACCGTATCGATTACCGGCAACAAAACCGTAACCGGCTCCCACCACATACCCGTTACGGCCGATATGCTTCTCGGCGAAGTACCCTTTGCCGAGGCCGAATGGCTCATACTCCCCGGCGGAATGCCCGGGTCAAAGAATCTGGGTGCTTGCGCCCCCCTCGTCGAGGCACTGAAAGCTCATGCCGCCGCCGACAAGCCCGTAGCCGCCATCTGCGCCGCACCATTTGTACTGGGTGTAAACGGTATTCTCGAAAACCGCGCCGCTACCTGCTACCCCGGTTTTGAAGAGATGCTGCACGGTGCTACGGTAACCGGCCGTATGGTCGAGACCGACGGCAACATCGTTACCGGCAAAGGTCCGGCTGCCGCCATCGACTTTGCATCGACCCTTATCCGCAAATCGCAAGGCGACGCCGTCATCGAAGAGGTGCGCAAGGGTATGCTGCTCGATTAACACCCCCAGCGTCACACTTAAAAACAGAGGAGGCCCGTATAATGAATACGGGCCTCCTTCTTATGGAAGAAAATTCTTTATTACAGAATGACCGGAACGGCATTGGAATTACCGGCCACCTTTACAAAATAGATACCTTGTGCCAGATTCTCAATCGGAGACGAAAGCGCTGCATTCTCATAAACCAGCACGCCGGCTGCATTGTAAACCTGTACGGCTACCGGAGTATTCGATTTTACATAAACGGCACCGTCGTAAGCATATACCGATACAGGCATTTCTTCGGCTGCGGTCTCGACAACACCCGAACCGTCTTTTACAGCCTCACCACCGGCCAAGATAACCACGGCCATGGGCGTGGGACCCCACATAGGATCTTCAACAATCTGGCTCAGATAGGCGGCATTCATCAGCGACAGCGAAGACTCCGATACGCGGAAATAGATATCGGTAAGTCCACTGTTTGCGGCAAACGTGCTGCTTACACCCGAGACGGAAATCTGGGTATCACTTGCGATTTTTACCAAACCTACTTCGGGGATATAGGTGGCCGGAACAGCCTCTTCTATTCCCATGAACCCGGTCAGTTCCAAATCATTGCCGGATACAGATGCTACGGTCATCGTGAAATCGGTGG
Organism: uncultured Bacteroidales bacterium; assembly: GCA_944325415.1. GTDB lineage: Bacteria > Bacteroidota > Bacteroidia > Bacteroidales > UBA11471 > Caccoplasma. The sequence goes on from CALUZW010000019.1 coordinate 33,757, forward strand.
CAAAACCGTCGGATGCCGAACTTCTCTCGGCAGCCGTAAAGGTATATTCTCCGGCCAAATCGGCAGCCGTGAATGTCGGAGCTGCCTGTTTTACGAGGGTGAGACCCTGAGCATAAGCACCCAGCTGATTTTCAACCATAGGCATCTCTTCGTTCATGTAGTCCATTATCGTCTCACTTACAGAGAGTGTCTCGCCAAAGGTCAGTGCCCCCTCAGACACCGTAAACGTCAAAGATTGCAGATCGCCCGAAACGACTCTCATATAGGACATGTCGGCAGATGTATTGTTATAGAAATAGGGATTGATGGTTACATCGCTCGTCGACATGTTCAGCGTAAGTACACCATCGGCCAATGTTGCCGGAATCTGACAGCCAAAACCTGCAAACCCCGAAACATAATAAGAACCGGCCGTCGTACCGGGGTAGATGTAGATAGGAGCGTCAGCAGAAATAGAACCCAACTGGGCTTCGGTCTCTGCCGTCAGACCGCTCAACTTATACACACCACTCAAATTGTCCGATGCAGAAACGGCCCACGATGTTGCCAAGAACAGGACAACACACACAACTGTAATGTAAAATTTTTTCATACGAAAACAATTTAATGAAACAAACTATATAATTTGGAATAAAAGTATTTTCTTAATCCTTATTTGCCGGAGATACCGGGAAGACGGTCGAAATAGGGGCGAATATCGGGAGACGATGGACGCAACATATTCCCCTCTACGATACGGCCTTCGGTATCGAGCAAGATAAAATGGGGAATACCGTCGGCATTGTAAAGTTGTTGAAACTTAGATGCGGCGCCGATATAAAGTTGAACACCGCCCATTTCGTGGCTTTGCAGGAATTCGGTCCAGTCGGTTTTACTGGCATCGGTCGAGAGAGAAAGGAACGTAATGTTTTTCCCTTCATACTCTTTTTCCAACTGCTGCAAATAGGGTATCTCGCGACGACACGGGCCACACCAGGTTGCCCACAAGTCGATATAGAGATATTTACCCCGGAAGTCAGCGAGCCGATAGCTCTTTCCCGACGGGTCGAGAGCGATAAAATCGGGCGAAGGCTTTCCGGGTTTGATGATATCCCACACATCATATTTTTCCTGGAAAGATGCTCGCAGCAATGAATCGGTAACGTAGGTATTGTAAAGCGTAAGCATTTCATCGATACCTTTTATGCCGTATTGCTCGACCTGTTCGATGGCCAGCACCGTAAGCAACGTCTGTAACACCGTCTCGTCTTTCAGGTTGTCGATAAAATACTCCATCTCACACAAGGTTTTCTGATACAAATCCGAGATTTTATCGCCTTTGGTCGACAAGACATAGGCAGCCTCCTTCATCACCTCACGATACTCTTTCAGTCCCAGTATCTTACGGTCTTCCTTCACACATGAGGCTATGACCTTGTAATAATCGCTATCGGGCCGGTAGGTGGTATCGCCGGTCATCATGACATGGCCTACGGGATACATAAAGAACATCTGCGCCAGGGCATAGTGTATGCGGGCATTTTCTATTTTTTCAAACAGCGGACTTACTTTTCCCAACTTCCAGGTCTTCAAGATTTTTTTCGAGGCCTTCTCTTTCTTCTCTATCAGCTCGACATACTCCTCAAACGGCAGAGCGAAGTCCTTGTCCGACGGAGCCAATATACTTGTCTTGTTGAGGTACTCAAAGATTTTTTCTTTACCTGGACGGTTCTTCACCGTGAAAGAAATTTGATCCTTGAAATTGTTTCCCAGGAAAGAGACATATATATCATCGCCATCTTCCATAAAAAATTTCTTACTGTCCATGCCATAATACAGGTTGGCATGCACGGCAGGAAGATTCTCAAAGAGATGACTTCCGTGGCCATTTTCATCGAGAGGTATTTCGACGATGGTTGTCTGGTAAACAACAACGACCATAGAACGGGTCTTGTCGGGCACATCGACCGTCAATCTTATCGACGCCATGCCTGGCACGATTCCAGCAACAAAGAGAATCAATGCAATGGCCCATGCTCTCTTGACACAATTTACTATCTTCATAACGCTATCTTTTTTTGATAATCTCATTCTCTATACATGACATCTACTATACGGGCAAAGCCGGTTTCCATCTCTTCGGGCTCTGCATTCAGGAAATTGCCCTCACTGTCGAATCCGTCGTATATGCGCAGAACGCCCTCGCCCGACGGGGTCTCGGAACCGACAATCAGGTCGTAACTGCGGTTGTCGGTATCTTCTTTCTCAAAGAGATAGAACTTCAACAGGGTTATTTCCTCATCGCCCAAATCAAGCTGCAACTCCGACGCTGGCGTCGAAGCGGCAAAATTGACTGCATACACTTTGCTCCCTACCGAATAATACATATAGGTCTTCAACGAACTGAACGCAAAATGCGATGCCTGTGTAATATCGGCACATGACGACAAGTCGACATAGTATATCTTCTCATAAGCGACGCCATACTTCTCTTCATCGTCGATAAGGCACACAAGATTTCCCAATATGATACCATACAGATACCGAGCGTCGCCCTTTGACAAGATGGCGTATGTAGCCCCTCTCCCCGACTGATTCTTGTCATAGAGTGTATTTTCCATGCACACCAGCTGCATCTGGTCCTGATAGGCGGGCCAGGCAAAAAGGGCATCGTTTGTGATGGGGAATCCATACCCCGACAATGTCGACATGGGATAGTCGAAACTGCTGTCGAGCCCCAACGCCTGGAACTGATCGGTACACACGACAAACTCCCTGTACACCGGGTCCCAAAGCATGAACAACGGCAGATTCTGCGTTTCCAGACGGTTGAAGCCGATAGCCAGCCCTTTCTTGTATCCGTACTGGTTTTTACGCGATGAGCCAAACAGGCCGTCGCCCATGGTATTATCGCAATAATACGAACGGCCGTCTTCGTCGATAATCAGCTTGCCGGGATAATGTGTTCCCATATAGGCCACAGCCTTGTCAAACTGGGCTCCGGCAAATTCATTTTCTATAAGATATGACTCCTGCCACTGAAACTCGTTGTCGCTGAGACGGGTCGTACCACTACCCGTGACCAGATAAAAGGGCTCGGCCATGTAGGAGTCGTAGAGCAACTGACGGGGCTCTTGCCAGGTTTCAAGCTCGGTACCTTTGAGCAGGTCGCGATAGGTATCGCCCGTGATGTGCGAAATCATGTCGAGTCTTACCCGCCCCTCTTCGGAACAGAGTACCAACCACCCAAGCGTAGTGGTTGTCTTCACTTCGAGATCGGAAGTCTTGCGATAAAAGATGTCGGAATCTTTCTCCCGCACGGTAAAGACCAGCTTGTACTTTCCCGGCAGAAGCGAGACATAATACTTCAAATCGGCCTCCGTACCTATGACCTCGGGGTCTTGCGTCGTAGCCGTATAGTAGACCTTCCATTCATAGGTATACTTGTCGGGGTTGTAGCCGTTGGGAGCCGACAACTGCGGCGAAATCTTCAAACTGTCGCGAATAAGCGTAGTCAATGCATCTTCAAAAACGATGGTTACGTCGTTCAACTCCCTGTACTCATAATTGCCTTTATCGCCATAACACGACGACAGAAAAAGCCCAAACAGCGAGAGCAGGCATATAATCAGATTTTTTTCTATATTCTTCATACATCAAGATTTTAAAGCACCGGAGTAAAGTCGAGTAAATTACCGTTCTCGTCGAGCGCCTCTTCATCGGCCATACCGTCGAGATGCAACCAGAACTGCTCGGCCATATACTCATTTATATCTTTCTGTATATACACCCATTGATTGTACGGTATCAACCCCTTGGAATTGTAATTTTCGCGGGGGATATAAGGATAACGACTCCACAAGAGGCGCAACTTGCGTTCGGAGAAAACTCCGACATACTCTTCGAGCCAGCCTTCGGGGGCTATGGCAAAAAAGTTGGAATACTCGATGCGGTAGTGCAACATATCGGTATAGGGGTTCTGGCTGTCGCCCGTACTCTCCTGCTGCAAGAAGGTCTGGAAATAGTCGTTGCTTTGCAATTCCAGATAAATGGTCTTCGCCGCAGTCTCCAATGCCGGCACTTTCTTTACCCGCACATAATAGACAAACCGGGAGGTATTTGCCGGCATGACGGGCGGAGTTATCAACTCATAGTCGACACCCAGCTCGGCATCGGGCGACGAAACCTTGATAAGTACCTCTCTATCGAAATCGGCCTGGCGACCGACAGACTGCACAACAACCGGCATGTCGACATAATCGACTGAATCGGGTTGATACACAAACGTCATCACCGTCGAGTCGAGAAGCGTATTGTTTGACGTGCGATTGTTGAAATAAATTCCGTTGGGAGCATCGTACAAGTCGGGTGCCTGTTCGTCGCACGCTACAAACAGATAAAATAGGGCACTCAACAATCCGATGGCGGTAATATGTATATGTTTCATCTCTTTACTTTTATTCTCTGTTTTCTGATTCGCTGTCGGGCATAGGCAATACATACATCTTTTCCGACGCATCGATAAACTCGCTCACTCCTTCAAATTTGGTCATAACAGCCGAATAGTTGCGCTTGTTGAAATAGAAGCACTGCCCTTCGCCGAAAAGTTCGCGCACATACTCATAACCGACAAACGAGGGTCTGAACGTATTGTCTTCGACCTGGGCTCTGACTCCACGGTGGGCCCGGAGGAGATTGACCCAATGGGCCATGTCGGGGCGTTCGGTCTGCAAATCGGCAATAATCAGATACATCTCTCCGAGGCGTATCATCGGAATCATGGTATTGCGTATCAGCGATACATCGGGAAGATCGGAATACTTATAAAAGTAATACGAGCTACCTATCTTAGACCAGTTGGCAATGTAGCGATAATCGTCGGACGAACCTCCATAGAGGTCTCCACCGCCAAAATAAGGAGCTTCGAGCAGCGACGGATCCATCGTCAAGACCGGGCGGGGCAAAAGTTGCGGATCATTATTGTTCTTGAACAACAGCCCCCGGCTTGTATGGGTCAACGAAAAGATACATTCGGTATAAAATATTCTATCGGGATTCTCAGGCGACCCCAATACCAGTGACTTATCGACAAACGGGAACTTCTGAGAGTTTATCACCACCAACGCATGCTCTATGGCCAACTGCTTGTACTGCTCGGCATTCGGTTCACTTTCGTTAGCCGAAGCCCACCAATACACACGGGCCAACAACGCCTGCACGGCATAATAATTCAACCGCAGCGCACGATAGGCCGTAAAAGAGGAGCCGTCGGCTGCGGCCGGTTGCAACGGGTCGCCGGAAAGAATAGGGTCGTCGGCCAAAAGCTGTGCAGCCGTTTTCAGGTCGTCGAGAAGCCGCTCTATCACCTCATTGGCCGGCAACAACTCCTGTATCTGCAAAGAAGTCGTCGTATAATAAGGAATACTCTTTCCGGTTGCATTGATTTTATACACGGGACCAAACAGCCTGAACATATCAAAATGCAACATAGCCCGCAGGGCCAATGCCTCTCCTCGCACCAGGTTATAATTATTCCCGGTGAACAACGCCTGGCGGGATTCCATGTTTTCGAGAATGGTATTGCAGTTGCGTATCAGAGCGTAGGCCTTATCCCATGTGGCATCAAGACGACCGCGCCAATACTCACTGGTAAAATTCCGGTTTTTCAGGTCGATATAATCGCCCCAATAGGTCGGGTCGTCGCCTATGAGGTAATTATAGGCCAACAACTCCACCATCTCGACCGTCAATGTCTGGCCATAAAGCGCATCATCGTTCAGGTCGATATATACACCGTTGAGCAGCCTCTGAAAACCGGTTTCCGTTTCAAACAAGTCCTGCTCCGAAATCTGGTCGTAGGGCTTCACATCGAGCCATTTGCTACAACCGCTGACCAACAGGCCCGAAAAGAGAATCAGAATATAGTATATAGAGTATTTCATACATCTTTATTTAAAAGGTTGCCGAAATAGAAAACGAAACCGTACGGGCAAACGGATAGTCAATACCCCGTTCGGCTTTTACCGAGGATATATAGAACATATCGTTCATATTGGCCTGCAAGGTAAGAGACGAAAGCCGGAGCTTCTCCACAAAAGGCTGGGTAAATTCATAGCCTACGTTAAAAGACTCTCCGCTCAACGTATTCTCGTCCATGACAAAGCGAGATGATTTATCGGTCTTCTGCACCAGGGAGATACCCTTGAACTGGGCCTCCTGTCCGGGTGTAGACCACCGGTCGTACAGTGCCCGACGGTCCTGGTTATAATTGATATCGGACAGGTCTATGTTTTCGACCTTATTGTACAAGTCGGTATTAAAAATCTGTCCGCCCAAACGATAGCGGAAATAGGCTCCCAAGGAAAATCCTTTGTAGTAAAAGGTCGTTCCGATAACCCCTTCGATTTTGGGGCGAGTATCTCCTACGACAACTTCATCGTTCACATCGTAGGTAAACGAATAGGAGCCGTCTTTCTTGATGAACAACTCTTTTCCTGTAGCAGGGTCGATACCGGCCGAACGAACGGCCCAAATAGCCGTAGGACTTCCGCCATCGTAATACCGCGTAGTGCCTACCGACGAGGTCTGCCCGGCCTTATTCAGGGCGCTCAACGAATTTCCGATATTGGCATACCACGCATTATACGCCGAGGCATTCACGCTGATGGTCCAGTTGATGCCGGCTTTCGGATTATAGATGGGCGATACCCTCACGGTCGTTTCCAGGCCGTTGGTGTGCTGCTCTCCGGCATTCATCGCCACACTCTTCACGCCCAAAGAGCCGGGCGTCGTAATAACAGCCAACAGCGGATTGGTTATCTTCCGGAACAAATCGAGATTGACATTGAACCGGTTATTAAACATGGCAACATCGACACCTACGGTATATATATATGTTTCCTGCCAGGCCAAATCGGGATTTCCCAACGCCGATATTAAAACACCGGCACCGAATACATTTGACATCAAGCTATTGAACATATAGGTGGTAAATGCCTGATAAGCCGAGAAATTCTGATTACCGGGATTACCGACCGAGGCTCTCAGTTTCAAAAGCGAAAAAAGCGACTGTGTATCCATAAACTCTTCGTTGTGGATATTCCAGCCCAAACCTACCGACCATGTATCCCGGAAACGGTTATTGGTGCCGAACATGGAGGCACCATCTTTCCGATAATTGACATCGAGCAGATAACGGTTGTCGTAGGCATAACCACCATTGATATAGAAGCTCACCGAGCGGGAGGTGCTTTCAGAATAAGAAGGTTTTCCACCGTCGGTATAGTTATTGGCAAAAGATGGAGCACCAAATTGATCTTCGGTAAATCCTACTGCCGTGTATCCGTTGGAGGTCGTCGACGTGTTGTCAAAGTTAAAACCTCCCACAGCATTCAACATGTGTACTCCTTTAAAGAGGCGTCCGTACGTTATGGAAATATCGCCTTCATAACTGAACGAACCTGTGGTCGTGTGTTGATACGAACCTTTCTCGGTTTCTCCGGCACTGTCAAAATCGGTATGCAGCGGCGACAGTCTGTACTCCGTCGTGCCTTCGGTCTTGGTCAGTCCAAACTTGGCACGCACCCACAAATGGTCTGTTGCGAAATATTCTGCTATGAAATTATTGGTAAATCCCAGACTTTCGCCCGTATCATAATTATTCAAGTGGGCATTCCACAAGGGATTCGTTACAGGAGAATCGTCAGTACCTTCTTCGGGATAATACAGATATTTATCGACCGTCCCGTCGTCATTTCGCTTACGGTAATAGGGATTGGCCTTGGCATATTCCGAGAAAGGCACGACCGGATCTTCGGTACTCGTATAGTTCAACGTAAACTTGTTACTGAACTGGAACTTGCCCGTCCGATATATCAAGTCGATGTTTCCACTCATTGTCTGACGGTTAGAGCCCTTCATAACACCGTCGATGTTACCGTAACTCAGCCCCAGGCCATACCGTATGCGCTCTTCACCGCCTTCGGCGTAAATATTGTGCTTCTGGGTAAAACCGGTACGCAAAGGCTCGCTCAACCAGTAGGTATCGACACCCCGGGCAATTTCCAGCAATCGCTCATTTCTCAAATTGTCAAGGCGCAACTGATTCAAGGGATCGCCGGTCAAGTCGGTATACATGCCTGCCAACTCTTCAAAACGAATCTTCTCCGAGGCATTCATCAGATTATAGTCGGTAAGATCGGCCATCGTAACGCCAAAGTCTCCCTTATAACTCAAACGCAACCGTCCATTCTCAGGGCGCACCGTCTCTATTACCACAACACCGTTGGCTGCTTTCGAACCGTAAATAGCCGTCGAAGCAGCATCTTTGAGCAAGGTTACCGAGGCCACGCGGTTCATATTCAGGTCAGAAACCACCTCAATGGTCGTTTCAAAACCGTCCAATATAAACAGAGGCTGGTTGGGATCGGTACCGTACTCCTCTTTCAAACCCATAATACTGCTCTTACCCCGAATCTCAACATCGGGCATACGGTTAGGGTCTGAACCAAACTGTACATTCTCGGCTATCTTAAATGCAGGGTCGAGTGTGCGCAGGCTCTGCAATACGTTCTGCGAACCCACCTGTTTCAAATCGGCCCCGGTAAATGTTGTAGCTGAACCTGTGAAACTCTCTTTGTTACGGCGATAAATTCCCGTTACCACCACCTCCTGCACCGTGGTTGATGCGGGTGACAGAACGACCTTTGAAAATTGCGACAAGGTGGCCGGCGATAGTTTCATCTCCAACTTTTCCCTGCCGATGTACGAAAACAGCACTTTATATTCTCCCTTGGGCAGCTGCAACAAAAAACGGCCTTCGGCATCGGAAACCGTCATATACTTGGTTCCTTCGACAACCACAGAGGCACCGATGATTGTCTCACCCGTTTCTTCCTCATACACAATACCTTTAACTGTCATGTATCCCGACTTCTCTTGTGCTGTAACAGCCACGTTCTGAGCGTTAAGCGACGAGAATGTCGTATTTAGCAATGGAAGAAAGAAAACAAGAAGAGATATAAAATATGCCTGTTTACAAACTTTTCGAACCATAGAAGCACTCTTATTGGAATAATTTTCCACAAAGGTATGAAAAAATAAAGCAATAAGACAAATTTTTTCTGGATTCACCCAAGCATATTTAGCTGCAACACACCTATAACCAGGCTACTAAACAAGTATTTAGGGTGATGCTTTTACTCTCAAAGATAAATTTTATAAAAATTTCAAGTCCACATAAAAGTAAATTTAATTTGCCTGGCTTGTTTGTTCTGCCCGGGCTTGGGAGGGAAAGGGTAAGAGTGTGATGGTGTGGGGTACGTTAGTGTGATGGTTGTGGGGTATGGTGCGGGATATGGTTGGAGACTGGATACGGTGGAGTGATGGCTGGGATATGGTTGGGGGGTAGATGTTGGTTGGAAGGCTGGTTGGAGAGTGGTATGATTGGTGTGTGGGTATGATTGGAGAGTATG
>CALUZW010000020.1 GCA_944325415.1 uncultured Bacteroidales bacterium
GTGGTGCCACCAGGAATCGAACCGGGGACACAAGGATTTTCAGTCCTTTGCTCTACCAACTGAGCTATGGCACCATCGCTTTTGCGTGTGCAAATGTAGATGCTTTTTTTGAATCTACCTAATTTTTTGAGAAAAAAATATCGTTTTGTGTGTTTTTTCTTTCCGATGCTTCTATTCTGAGACCTTTTTCTCTCTCGCTTATGGCTGGAAAAGAGGCGGTTTTCCGTTGCTTGGGGCAAATGTGCCGGCAAAAGGCCGGGCCTGCGTTTTTTTTTCTGCCGGGGGTGGGGAAGGCTGCTTGGGGATAGATGTCTCTGCGCCTGCCTTGTGCCATCATCAGATAAGAAGGTTGTCGACTCGGCTAATGAAAGAGATGAGAAATGTTGTTTTCGCCTCTTTTCTCTGCGATTGCCTTATGCTATTTTTATAGGAGACAGGATTTGGATAGGCAGAGGCAATGAATGAAAACTCCGTTTTCTCCTTGCCTCTGCTCCCGCCTTTCGCTATCTTTGTCATCAAACCTGTTTTTATGGCATTGAAAATACTACATACGGCCGACTGGCATTTGGGGCAGACCTTCTACGGGTATGAACGGCATACTGAACATACGCTCTTTCTCGACTGGCTTTGCCACGAACTGTCGGCCCGGCAGGCCGATGTGCTGCTGATTGCCGGCGACGTGTTTGATTCGCCCAATCCTTCGGCTGCCTCGCAGCAGATGTTTTATCGGTTCTTGCGACGGGCCACCGAGGAGAATCCTTCGTTGCAGGTGGTGGTCATTGCCGGCAACCACGACTCGGCGGCACGTCTTGAAGCACCCGACCCGCTTTTCAAGGATATGCATGTTGAGGTGCGGGGGCTTGTGCGCCGCACCTCCGACGGGGCGATAGACCTCGACCGTCTCGTTGTGCCGCTGGGTCCGGCGGGTTGCCCCGAGGCCTACTGTCTGGCGGTGCCCTATCTGCGGCAGGGTGATTATCCGCCGGCCGAGAATTATGCACAGGGGGTTGCGTCGCTTTACAGTGCCCTGTATGAGAAAGTTGCCGGCTTGGGAAAGCCGGTGGTGGCGATGGGCCATTTGCAGGCCACGGGGGCGGAGGTGTCGGAGAACGACCGTTCGGAGCGCACGATTATCGGCGGGCTCGAATGTGTATCGCCCGAAGCTTTTGCCGCCTCGATATGCTACACGGCGCTGGGTCATCTGCACCGGGCGCAGCGGGTGTCGGGCCGCGACAATGTGCGGTATGCAGGAGCCCCGATACCCATGTCGTTTGCCGAGAAGAACAACCGGCACGGGGTGGTGTGCGTTACGGTCGACGGACGGTCGACGGCGATAGAGCTGCTGCCGTTTGACCCGCCGGTGTCGCTGGTGTCGGTCAGTGGTGCGGCCGACGATATAGAGGCGGCCATCGACCGGTTGCCTGCGGGCGAGGCAGATGCGTGGTCGCCCTATCTCGAAGTGAAGGTCGCTCTCTCGCGCCCCGAGCCGTCGTTGCGGCAGCGCATCGAGTCGGCACTGGTGGGGAAGCGTGTGCGGCTGGCCCGCCTGGTACCCGACCTGCCCCGCCGGGAGGGCGATGTTGCGTCCGTGTCGTTTGTAGAGGAGGGGCGGCAGGCCGCTCCGTTGGAGATTGCCAACGATTATTATAAGAAGATGTTCAATACCGAGATGCCGGCCGATATGACGGCTCTCTTTCAAGAGATAATGAGGGAGGTGAATGCATGAAGATAATGGCTGTACGGGGGAAAAATCTGGCTTCGCTCGATGGTGAGTTTGCCGTCGAGTTTGCCGCAGAGCCGTTGGCTTCGGCCGGACTGTTTGCCATCACCGGTCCCACCGGGGCCGGCAAGTCGACATTGCTCGATGCCTTGTGCCTGGCACTTTTTGACAAGACGCCTCGCATGAACCGGGCCCGCGAAAACGGAGTGCTGCTCGTCGATGTGGCCGACAAGACCCTCTCGCAGAACGATTGCCGCTCACTGTTGCGAAGAGGAGCTGCCGAGGGATATGCCGAGGTCGATTTCTGTGCCGTCAACGGCGAACTGTTCCGGGCCCGCTGGTCGGTGCGACGTGCCAGAGGCCGGGCCGAAGGGTCGTTGCAGCCCTCGGAGATAAGGCTGCATAATCTCTCTACGGGGGGTGAGGAGCAGGGCGGGAAGGGCGAACTTCTGCGGCGCATCACCCAGTTGCTGGGGCTCACCTTCGAGCAGTTTACCCGGGCGGTGCTCCTGGCGCAGGGCGACTTTGCCACTTTCCTGAAAGCCCCTGAGGAGGAGAAGGCCGATTTGCTCGAAAAACTTACCGGCACCGAAATCTATTCCCAGCTGTCGCAAGCCCTCTATGCCCGCAACAAGGAGATGCAGGAGCGTTACGAGTTCCTGCTCAGGCAGATGGATTTTGTCCCCCTGCTGACCGATACCGAGGAGGCGGCCCTGCTCGATGAGCTTGCCGCTTGCCGACAGGCCGAAGCCGAGGCTGTCCGGCGGTGCGATGAGTTGAAGGCCCAGATGCGCTGGGTCGAGGAGCGGCAGAAACAGGTCGCTTTGCAGGCCGAGGCCGAAGCTGAGCGTCTCCGGGCCGAGGCCGCCAATGAACAGGCTCGCGACCGTCGTGTACACATGGAGCGGTATGACCTGGTGCAGGAGATACGCGATGCCTACCAGACCGTTCGCCGCTGCGACGAGGAGCGTAAGGCCGCTCTTACCCGCAGTGCAGCCCTTAAAGCCGAGGAGCATTGTTGTAAGGAAGAACTTGACCGCCGGGCGGCTGCCAAACTCGATGTGGAGAAGAAACAGCTTTGCCTCAAAAACGAATGGGAGGCTCTTGCCGACGAGCGTCGCCGGGCCGCCGACCTTGATTTGGCTCTTGCTGTGGGCCGAGAGACATTGGCTGCCTCCGAAAAAGCCCACGCTCGCGCCGTGGCCGACCTGCAACAGGCCTTGACCGAGCGCACAGCCCAGCAGGCCGCGTTCGAAAAGAACGACCGTGAGCGGGTGCGTCTCGAAGCCTGGATAGAGAAAAACATCGCCTATGCACCGCTTGTGGCCCAGGTGTCTCTGATACGCGAACTGCTGGCCGCTCTCTCCCAGACGGCACAGGCTCTCGACGCCGAGACCCGCATGCAGGCAAAGAACGAGACCCTCTTGCAGCAGAGCGAGGCCGAGCAGCTCCGCTTGCAGGAAGAGAGCCGTCGGCTCGATGCGATGTTGCCGAGCGAGGTCTACCTCCTGCGCTCCCGTCTTGTCGAGGGCGAGCCCTGCCCCGTGTGTGGCAGCAGGCACCATTGTGTAGACGAGGTAGAGGTCAGAACCATGCAGGAGCAGGAGTTGGAGCAGCAGAAGAAGTCGGTGGCCGCGAAACTCGAAGCCCTTGTGGGGCAAATCGAGTACCTGCGTCAGGCTGGCGCCTCACACCGTTCCCGCATCGAGACATTCACGGCCCAAAAGGCCGAGAAGGAGGGCCGGCTCGAAGAGTTGCTCTCGCCCGTGTTGCCCGGCTGGCGGCAGAAGCCGCAGCTCGAAGAGCGGCTTGGCGGCTATGCCGCCGCTTGGAACGACAACCAGGCTGCCCTGTTGCAGTGCCGGAGTGTGGCCGAGGCCGCTGCCCGACAGCTGCCTCTTCTCGATGAAAACGTGAAAAAGCTCGAATCCATCGAAAAAAATGACCGTCTTGCCCTCGACGAGGCCCGCCGTTCAAGTGGCGAATTGGCGACGCAGCGTCGGGCTCTGTTAGGGGGCTGCACCCTGGCCGAGGTCGAAGCCCGGCACGATAGCGAAAGCCGCCGGCTCGACCAACTTCTGACCCGGGAGAGCCAGGCCTATACCGAATCGAAGAGCCGCGCCGAGAATCTGAACGGTACCGTAAAGCAACTCGACAGCCATCTGGCCGACCTGCAACAGCGCATCGCCTCGGCACAGGCCGAGGTGGGTGAGTGGCTTTCCCGCCACGAAGCGATAGAGCCGGCGACCTTGTCGGAGCTTTTTGCCCATACTCCCGGTTGGGTGGCCGACGAGAAAAAGGCCCTCTCGCTGCTGCGTGAGCAACTTGCCGCTGCCACCACCCGCTGTAAGGAGCGGGTCGAGGCGTTGGCACGCCACGATGCGGCTCCCGAACGCCCTTCGCCCGAAGTCCTTGCGCAACTGCCCGGCCTCTTGGCCGAGCACTCCGCCATACAGCAACAGCAAGCTACCCGCCTGGCCGAGATAAATGCCCGCCTGGCTGCCGACCGTAAGAACCGACAGGAGCGGGCCCGCATCGAGAAGGAGCGGCTGGCGCTACTGCCCGAGGCGGAAAACTGGGAGCGCCTCAACAAGCTTTTCGGCTCGGCCGACGGGCAGAAGTTCCGGCGCATTGCTCAGGGGTATACTCTCGACCGTCTGCTGATTTACGCCAACCTTCACTTGCAGAGTCTGTCGTCGCGGTATACGCTGCAACGTGTTCCCGAACGGCTGGCCTTGCAGGTGGTCGACAACGATATGCTGGGCGAGGCGCGCAGCGTGCATACACTCTCGGGCGGGGAGTCGTTTCTCATCTCACTGGCTCTGGCCTTGGGGCTTTCGTCGCTGTCGTCTTACCGCATGAATATCGAGTCGCTTTTTATCGACGAAGGGTTCGGTTCGCTCGACGCCGAGACCCTGCGCACGGCGATGGCGGCTCTCGAACATTTGCAGATACAGGGACGCAAGATAGGGGTCATTTCGCACGTGGCCGAGATGACCGAACGTATTTCGGTGCAGGTACAGGTGCAGCGTGTCGCCAACGGTCGCAGCCGTGTGGTGGTCGTCGAGACATAAAGTTGCGGCTCATGTTGAGTGCCGTGCAAAAAAATTACCGGGGATATGTTTGATAAATTCAAATCAAAGCATTACCTTTGCGCACGCAAAGCCAATCGGGGTGTAGCACAGTTGGCAGCGCGCCACGTTCGGGACGTGGAGGTCGGAAGTTCGAGTCTTCTCACCCCGACATAATACCACTTGATTATCTTGTAGAAAGATGGTTAAGTGGTATTTGTTTTTTCGGCCGGGACAAAAGCGGGACATCATTAGGAGATTTCTATTTTAAATGAAGTAGGGGGCGACTTGGCCAAGTCGCCCCCTACTTCGTATTTGGGTATAAAGATGGGGTCAGGCCGTGCGGAAGATGCAGCAGTTTTTCTGCGGGGCAGAAAATTTCTTGAAAAACTGGCGCGCGGCAAGGCGGTAAATCAGTCCGCCGAAATGTTTGGCGTGTCGGGGGCACACGGCGATGCAGTGGGCGCAGGAGAGGCAACGCTCTTTGTCGATGCGGCGCGGGTCGTTCTTGTCGATGGCTCCCACGGGACATTGTGCGGTGCAGATGCCGCAACGGTTGCATTGCCGGCTGGTTTTGGGTTTGAGTGGCGGGTTCATGGTCGGACGGTAGGGGTAGTGTCCCGGTACCTCGATGCGGGGAGCCGTAGCCCAGTCGGGGTGCGTGGTGAGCCATTCACGGCTTTGGCTGCCGAGTTGCCGGGCCTCGGCCAGATCGTTGTCGTCGGGGCGTCCGGCGGCCACTTGGGGGAAGATGGAATGTTGGGCAATAAAAGAGTCCTGCCGAGACGACCGAGAAACCCTGCTCTTCGACCACATCTCTCAGTTCGAGCAGCGCGTCGTCGTAGTGACGGTTGCCATATACGCAGACGATAATGGCCGGAGTGTTTGCACCCCGTATCTGTCGCAGGGAGTCAACGGCTACGGTCGGTATGCGGCCGGCATATACCGGCATGGCAAAGATGGCGATGTCGTCGGGTGTGAGGGTCAGAGGTGCAGTCTGGGGGTGGAGTAGCAGGTCGGTGCGCTGTATATCGCGACGTGCAATTCCTTGGGCTACGGCGTCGGCGATTTTGCGGGTCGTGCCGGCAGCGCTGAAATAGATAGTGTGAGTACAAGAGTTTTCCATGACACCTGTTTTGTTGGTTCCCGACAAAGATAACCATTTGGTGTCGTAAAACGGCGACGGCGGGTGTGAAAAAACGCCCTCTTTTCCCTTCTCCCATATAAGGGCGGGGAAGTCTTATTCTTCGCCGACGGGACTTGCCGCACCCTTTAAGAAAGATTTCGGTGTAGGGTGGTGAAAGATGAATCCTGCCTCCTGCAATCGTGTGGGGGAGACCCATTGCCCGTTGGTGATAAAATGGGAGCGTTCGCCGTAGAGTATCCTGAAAAACAGTCGGGGAATCGGTACCAGCCGGTCGATGTGCTCGGTATAAGCCAGGTCGCGGGCCAGTTCGCGTTGCGTGATGTTGCAGGGAACGGTGAAGTTGAAGACTCCGCTCAGCCTGTCGTCGCGTAGCAGCAGCGAGTAGGCCCGGCACAAGTCGGGCAGGCTTATCCAGGGAAAGGGTTGTTGCCCGTTTCCGATGACGACACCGGCGTGCAGCCGCCGCTGTATGTTCAGCAGCGGGGGCAGGGCGCCTCCGTCGCGTGAGAGAACGATGCCGAATCGGGTGATGATCAGCCGGGTGCCTTCGGGACATTCGCGGGCGGCACCTTCCCACTCCCTGCACAGGTGTGCCAGGAAATCGTTGCCGTACACGTCGTTATATTCGTCCCATTCGCCCCAGTCGGGATAGTATCCGACAGCCGAGGCCGATACAAGGATGGCGGGTGAGGGGGAGGCCTTTTTCATGGCCTTGGTCAGGCAGCGGGTTACCTCTACGCGGCTGTCGATGAGTTGTTGCTTGTAGGTGCGGGTCCAGCGTTTGTCGATGGGGGCGCCAGCCAGGTTGACGACGGCCCGGCAGGTCGATAGTATACGGCACAGAGGCATTTCGTTTTCGGGACGGAACAGTTCCCGTCCCAAGGGGACGATTTCGTGCCCTTCATGATTGAGAAATTGCGAGAGACGGCTTCCGATAAAACCGCTGGCTCCGCTCATGGCTATTTTCATGACAGTCGGTGTTTGGAGGGTTTGGTGCGGAGTATGGCGGGCCTGAGGCCCGCCATACCCTGTAACCTATAACAACCGACGACCCGAAAAGATGGGCAGGGCGGGTGTGTAGATGCGTTTTTTTGCCGTTATTGCCAGCCGCCGCCCAGAGCCTTGTAGAGTTGTATAAAGGCCAGTTGCTTGCCGAGAATGGCCTCGTTGAGGCTGATTTGGGCATCGAAGTATCCACGTTGTGCGTCGAGCACGTCGAGGTAGCTGATGTATCCGTTGATATATTGCAGGTGGGCCAGCTGGTTGTTGCTGTATGCAGCCTGTTCGAGTTTCTGGCGGGTGTCGAATACCTCTTCGCTCATGTTGTAGGTAACAATGGCGTCGTGTACATCTTTGAAGGCGACCAGTACCTGTTTCTCATAGAGGTAGACGCTGCGTTCATAAGCGGCTTTTTTGGCCTTGTGCTGCGAGATGTTCTTACCCATGTTGAAGAGCGGGGTAAGGAGTGTCCCGCTCAGGAAATGGGCGGGCGACTGGAAGATGTTCTTGATGTCGTTGCTTTCCATGCCAAACTCGGCCGTGAGTGTGATTTGCGGGAACATGCTGGTGAAGGCGATACCCACCTCGGCATTGGCGGCCATGAGGGCTTTCTCGGCGGCTCTCACGTCGGGACGGCGTTCGAGCAGGGCCGAGGGCAGACCTGCCGGCAGGTACTGGGGCAGCCGGTTGATGTGGCGGTCGGTCTGTCGGGCTATCTCACGCGGGAATGTGCCGGTGAGCAGAGCTATCTCGTTTTTCTTGATGGCGATGGAGCGTTCGAGGTCGGGCACGAGGGTGGCGGTGCGGGCCAGCTCCACGCGAGCTTGCTGGAAGGAGGTTTCGGAGGTGAGGCCGCCCTCAAAACGCAGCCGGGCCAGTCGCACGCCCTCTTCGCGGGCATGGAGGGTCTGCTTTACGATGGCCAGTTGGTGGTCGAGGGCTATCAGTTCGTAGTACGACTGGGCCACCTGTGCCACGAGGCTCACTTGTAGAGCCCGCTGGTTTTCTATGGCTTCGAGCAGTTGGGCCTTGCTGCGTTCGGCGCCCCACCGCAGTTTGCCCCAAAGGTCGACCTCCCACGAGAGGAGGGCGCGGGCGTGGAGTTCGGGATCGCTCTCGTAGTTGTCGCCGCCGTAGTTTGTGGCGTCCTTATCGGCATAGATGCGTCCGTTGATTTGGGGAAATATCTTGCTGAGGTCGACGCGCCGCAGGGCTGCCAGTTCCTTGATGCGGGCCGAGGCGGCGAGCATGTCCTTGTTGTGTTCGAGTGTCTGCGTGATGAGGTTCTGCAATATGGTATCGGTATAGACGGTCCACCATTGCATGTCGGCTATCGAGAAGGTGTCGGGGAGCGTCGAGGCGGAGTCGATGCGTTCGGGGAGCGCCATCTCGGGTCGGGCATATTTTTTCCCGACCTTGCACGATGTTACTGTGGCGAGTGCGAATGCGCCGAGCAGAAGGGCGATGTATCGGGTCTTTTTCATGAGCGTTTTACTTTCAGCGTTTTTTTCGAGAAAACGGCTTTGAGTTTATAGATGTAGACAAAGAAGAAGGGTACCAGCAGTATGCCGATGACTACGGCGGTTATCATGCCGAAGAAGACGCCGGTGCCGATGGCCTGACGGCTGGCCGAGCCGGGACCGCTGGCCAATACCATGGGCAGCATGCCCAGGATGAATGCCAGTGAGGTCATGAGTATGGGGCGGAAACGCAGGCGGGCGGCATTGAGGGTGGCTTCGATGAGCGGTGTGCCGGCATCGACCTGCTCCTTGGCAAACTCGACGATGAGAATGGCGTTCTTGGCCGCCATACCCATGAGCATTACAAGACCTATCTGGAAGTAGACGTCGTTTTCGAGTCCGCACACCCAGATGCCGAGGTAGGCTCCCAGGGCCGCCACAGGCAGCGAGAGCAAGATGGCTATGGGGATAATCCAGCTCTCGTAGAGGGCCGCCAGGAAGAGGAACACAAAGACGAAGACGAGAGCCAAGATGAGGCCGGTCTGCCCGCCGGCTTTCTTTTCCTGATACGACAGTCCGCTCCATTCCACACCGATGTTGGAGGGGAGGTGCCGTTGCACAATCTCTTCGAGGGTGTTCATGGCCTGTCCGGTACTGTATCCTTTACCCGCTTCGCCGCGGATTACGGCCGCATTGAACATGTTGAACCGCTTGATGCTTCCCGGGCCTGTCGTGTAGGAGGCATCGCCCAGCGAGGTGAGGGGTATCATGGCGTTGTCTTTTCCGCGGACGAAGAAGAGGTTGAGGTTCTCCTTGAACTTGCGGTACGAGGCTTCGGCCTGAATATATACGCGGTAGATGCGGTTGAACATGTTGAAGTCGTTGACGTAGACCGAACCCGTGTAGGCTTTCATGGTGGAGAATACGTCGGTGAGGGGCACGCCGGCAAACTTCACCTTGTCGCGGTCGACATTGAAGTAGAGCTGTGGAATCTCGGCTTGCAGCGACGAGGAGAGCCCGGCCAGCTCTTCTCTTTGTGTGGCGTAGTACATGAGGGTGTCAACGGCCTGCACGAGGTTGTCGAACGTGGCGTCGCCGCGGGCTTCGAGCTGCATCTCAAAACCACCCGAGCTACCCAGTCCGGGAATTACCGGCGGGGTCGAGAGGTAGACCTTGCTCTCGGGGTATTTTTCGAGTTCGCTGCGCACGCGGGCCATGATATCGTCGATCGACTCGTCTTTACGTTCGTTCCACGGTTTGAGAATGACCGTCAGTTCGCTGCGGGCCTGGTTGGTGCCCACACGCGGGCTGGTTCCCGTCACGTTCTGTACATAGGCGACCGACGGGTCGTTCATGATATAGGCAATGGCCCGGTTGGTAACCGTGCGGGTGCGTTCGAGGGTGGCCCCTTCGGGCAATTCGAGTTCGACCTTGAAGTATCCCTGGTCTTCGGTGGGAAGGAAACTGGTGGGAATGACACGGTTGAGTACAAATATGACGACAAGACCTATGCCGAAGGCGCTCATGATGCGCCGCGGGTTGGCGATGCAGGCCCGTATGCCGTTCATGTATTTGTGGTTTCCGGTGTGCAGCCACAGGTTGATGTAGCGGAACACGATGTTTTTCTTCTTGTTGGGTGTGTCGGGCCGGAGTATCAGCGAGCACATGACAGGGCTCAGCGTGAGGGCTACCACCGTGGAGATGATGACCGACACGGCAATCGTGATGGTAAACTGCCGGTAGAGCATACCGGTGATACCCGAGAGAAAACTTACCGGAACGAATACGGCGACAAGTACGAGCGAGGTGGCGATGAGGGCGCTGCTCAACCCGTTCATGGCTTTCTTGGTCGCTTCGTAGGGCGATAGCTTCTCGTCGTCCATGATGCGTTCGACATTTTCGACTACGACGATGGCGTCGTCGACGACGATACCGATGGCGAGGACGAGGCCGAGCAGTGTGAGCATGTTGAGCGAGAAGCCGAAGATGAGCATGCACCCGAATGTTCCGATGAGCGAGATGGGTACCGCCACAACGGGAATGAGTGTGGCTCGCCAGCTTTGCAAGGAGAAGAAGACGACGATGATGACCAGGAAGAGTGCCTCAAAGAGGGTTTTGTACACCTCGTGTATCGACTCGGAGATGTAGGTGGTCATGTCGAAAGGTATCTCGTAGGAGAGGCCGTCGGGGAAGTTGCGGCTTATCTCTTCCATGGTGGTTTTTACGCTCTCGGCCACCTCCATGGCGTTGGCGCCGGGGAGCATATAGATGGTGAGTACGGCAGCGTTTCCGCCGTTGATACCACTCTCGGTGTTGTACGACGAGGCTTCGAGAGAGACGCGGGCCACGTCGCTGAGGCGGATTATCGACCCGTCGGGGTTGGCCCGCACGACGATGTTTTCAAACTGGCTCACCGTCGAGAGACGTCCTTGCGTGGTGATGGGTATCGTAATGTCGACATCGCTCACCGGCTGCTGGCCCATGACACCGGCCGCTGCCTCGGTGTTCTGGTCTTTGAGGGCGGTTTGCAGGTCTTTCACGGTGAGACCGAAACTGGCCAGCTTGTCGGGCTGCACCCATATCTGCATGGCGTAATAGCGGCTGCCGACGTTCGATACACGGCCTACGCCGGGGATACGGCGCAGCAGGTCGAGCACGTTGAGCGTGGCAAAGTTGCTGAGGTAAATCTCGTCAAACTTGGGGTCGTCCGAGGTCAGGCAGATGGTCATCAACTGGCTGGCGGCCTGTTTCTCGACCGAGATACCGTTCTGTACCACTTCGCCGGGCAGACGCGACTCGGCCAGTTTCAGCCGGTTCTGTACCTCTACGGCGGCGAGGTTGGCGTCGGTCGACACGTCGAAGGTGACGGTAGCCGAGAAGCCTCCCGAGTTGGAACTGCTCGACTCCATGTATATCATGCCCGGCGTGCCGTTCAGCTCCTGCTCGATGGGCGTGGCGACGGCCTGCGATACCGTGGTGGCGCTGGCACCGGGATACGATGCGCTGATTTTTACCACCGGCGGGGTGATTTGCGGATATTGGTCGATAGGCAGGAGGGTCAGCCCTATGAATCCCACGATGACGATGAGAATGGAGATGACCATCGAAAAGACCGGGTGGTCTATGAAGAAATTCACTTTCATGGCGGCGTGGGGTTATTGCGGTTGGGCTTCTAGGTACTGGTTGTCGACTTTCACTTTCATACCCGGCGACAACTTGTGATAGCCTTCGACGACGATTTCTTCGTCGGGCGAGAGTCCGCGTTCGACGACTACGAGATTTTCTTGCTGAGGACCGAGTTCGATGAAGCGTTTCTCGGCCGTGCCGTTTTCACGCACCACATAGATGTAGGCACCGCCTTTCTCGATGATGACGGCCTTCAACGGTACGGTCACGGCATTCTCGCGCACGTCGAGCAGCAACAGCACCTTGGTCGACTGTCCCGGCAGCAGCACATGGTCGGGGTTGGGCATCTCGGCACGCACCGAGAAGGTACCGGTGAGGGGGTCGACCTGCGGCTCGGCAAAGTCGACCAGTCCTTTATAGGGATATTGGGTATTGTCGGCCAGAGTGATGGTGATGTAGGGCTGCCACGAACGGTTCTCGACTTTCTGGCCGAGGTTCACGTTACGCTCTTTGCTGCGCAGGTAGTCGAGCGCGGTCATGCTGAAATCGACCAGCACCGTGTCGCTCTTGACGATGGTGGCCAGTTGCGACTTGCCGTTGGTACCTACCAGCGTACCGAGGTCGACGAGCCGTTCGCTGATGTTGCCGGCTATGGGCGAACGCACGACGGTATAGTCGAGCTCCATGAGTGCCTGGTCGAGGTCGGCCTGGCTCATGATGACCGAAGCCTTGGCACTTTCGTAGGCGGCAATGGCATTGTCGAGGTCGAGTTGGCTGGCAGCATTCTGCTCATACAGCGGGCGTATGCGTTCCAGGTCGTGCTGCGCCTTGCTTTCCTGGGCCTGATCTTTTTTCAGCTGGGCGGCAGCCTTGTCGGCCTTGGCCTTGTATTGGCGTTGGTCGATGACAAACAGCACCTGGTTTTTCTTTACATAAGTACCCTCTTCAAACAGCATCTGTTCGAGAAAGCCCTCTACACGTGCGTGTACCTCGACAAACTGCTGGGCCCTTACCCGGCCCACATATTCGCCATACACACCCACGTCGTTCTGCTCGGCTTTCATGGTAGCCACGATGGCATACTCTTCCTGGGGCTTTTCCTTGCGGGTGAGGTAATAAATGATTCCGGCTGCGGCGATGAGAAGAACCGCGATGATTACGAATTTTTTTCTTACAAAGAAGTAAGCGTTTATGTTCAGTTTAGGGTGTTTTATACGCATAGGAAATCCTCTTTGTGGTTGATGCGATGAGTTTTAGTGGATACAATTCGGACACAAAGGTACAACACTTATTCGAGGATAATGCGTACATCTGCTTTTTATAACCCGAATAAAGTTTTTTTAAGGTCTATACCAGTAGCTTTACCGCCGTGAAAGCGAGGAAGAAAAGCAGCATGCCACCTGCCAGACTGGCCAGCATGTAGGTGGCCGCGGCAAAATATTGTCCGCTCTGCAAGAGCAGAAAATTCTCTTGCATGAACGACGAAAACGTGGTGAATCCGCCGCACAGTCCCACCATGAGCAGCAGGCGCATTTCGCCGGCAAAGAGCGGGAAACGCATGGCCAGCGCAAAGAATACTCCCAGCAGGAAACTGCCGGCCAGATTTACGGTGAGTGTACCCCACGGGAAGAAGCCGTCGTAGCCGTGGTTGCGGGTGTAGAGGGCCACCAGGTAGCGCAGCACGCCGCCGGCAAAACTGCCGAGCCCTACCCAGAGAAGGTTGCGAAGTATCATAAAGAATTGTTTTGTCGATGCGCCTGCAAAGGTAAGCATAAAAACACGACCTGCATAAGATTCGCCTCTCGTTTGTCTTAAATATCGATTACCGGCACATGGGTCGACAAAATATTTTTATCGTTCCGTTGAAATTCAGGGGTAACCCTTTCCTGTTGATGCCTAAAAATAGGAAACAGTTAAGATATTTCATTTACCTTTGTAAAGGCCGACCATGGAAGTCGGGAAATCTCCAAACGCAGAGTCAGGTTGTGGCAGATGTCGGGAAAAAATCCGGGAGTTACGGGTAAGATGTGTGCCGATACCTCTAAAAACAGCTAATTACAAACACTATGAAAAGTTATTATTTCTGTATTACCCTGTTCTGTTGGTTATTTGTGGCCTGTTCACGACCTCAAATCGAAATCACTTTCCGCGGATTTTCCAATGACACGGTGATTATCTGCCACTGCCCATTGAAAAATTACTCAACCCTGGGGGGCGACAATGATTTGAGCATTATCTACGACACACTCCTGATGCAAAACGGTATTATAAGCCTCATTCCCGACAAGCAGCCATCGCTGTATGTCGTCAGCCTAAACGAAAGACCCGCTCATCCGATACGCATGGCAATCTATCCTAATGACCGTATAGATATGGACATTGTACGTACCGAATACAATTTCCAGTGCCGGGCAACCGGTTCGGAAATGGTCGAAGGGATAACCGATTACATGCAGACACTGCGCCCGACCAACGATAGAATAGACAGTTTGTACCTCTTATTGGAAGCCTCGCCCTCTGATACGTACCTTCTCCGGCAATACAATCAACTTTTCGACCAGCGCCGGTTGGAATCAGCCCGATGGATTCGGGAACATTCGTCCAATCCGGCAGCGGGAATCATATTACGTTACGCTCCGCTCGATTCGATACCGGCACTCTGCAACATACTCGACGAGAAGATACTACAATCAGAACTGAGCCCTTTGATTGAAAAATGTAAAGACAATGCCTGCCGCTATATATCTACCATGCAGAATAGAGAAAAAATAAGACAAGGAGTAAAAGCCCCCGATTTCACCCTTTGTGACCCACAGGGTAAAGAGTGGACCTTGTCGCAATTGCAAGGCAAGTGGGTGGTACTCGATTTTTGGGGAACATGGTGTGGTTATTGCCTTCAAGGAATCCCTGAAATGAAAAAATATGAATCCAAATACAGAGAGCAATGTACATTTGTCGGCATAGTTTGTCAGGACACCCGCGAAACATGGATTGCAGCACTCGAAGAGTATCGCATGCCATGGCTACAACTTTATAACCCAGGCAAAAACGATGGCGGTAAAGATTTGAGTATGGTCTATGGCATTTTAGGATTTCCGACCAAATTTATCATCACCCCCGAAGGATACATACATGAAATCTTTGAAGGAGAAGATTCTGCGTTTTACGACACGCTGGACCAACTCTTCAAATAGACCCGCTTCTAAAAAATCAACTCGACAAGCGAATCCTTCCGCTTGTCGAGCTCGTTATTATATGCCTATAATTGCATTTTATATTTTACAGGCTATATGTGGAATACAAACTTGCTAATACGTTCTACGGCAGCCTCGGTAGCCTTTTCTATATCATTTTTCTCCCAGCGATCTTTGGGATATTTAGCAAGATCAAGGGCAAATCCGAAACTACTGCCAATATATCCAGCTTTGCTTGATAATGTACTTCCTTTTTTTGTCTTGAACCAGTCATTGCCGATAGTCTTGTTGATAACTTCTTCTAAGAGTATCTTATTGCCAAGTTGATTGACAAGACTTGCAAATTCTTCGGGGTCGTCAATACCGGCATCCGTGCGAATGACTTCAATATTGTGACCGCTTGCAGGCATAATATGCTCAACATTAGTTTTCTCGTCTATATCGTAATACCTATTTTGTTCCTTAGCATATAAATATTCATTTAGATATACAAGAATATTTTTGGAGTATTCGCGCAAATCACTCTCCACATCCTTACGTTTCCATGTATTATTGATATGATGATTAAAATCTTCTATAATGTGAGTCAAAGGATATGAAGGATTTACCAGATTAAAATTCTCGTTAAAAAGGAATGTTTTGAATTTGGAAGCAGAATATCCTGTATCTCCCACCTCAATAATAGTAAACAGACGAAGTAAACATTCTGCAATCGGAGAAACTATATCTTTTGTTATGGCTGATACATCATATCTAAATAAATATGAAATAAGGAACAATTTGAAGTTCTCGTTAAACTTAAGAAGTAATTTGATTATTGGATAGTCTTTAATAGCATTCCAGATATCAAGTATTTTTCTGAATGAATCACATAACATAAGAGGTTCGTTCAGTAGTTCTGAATGCTCGGTTAAAAAATATTTGCGCAGACCAGGTGTTGTAACTTCGTTGAGTTTGTAGTGCCCTTTGGTCGCACGGGTGATGTACATGAATTGTTGAAGTACACCATCAATATCCACAATTTTCTTTTGTGCTAAATCGTTGGCTATGATGTTGATTTCTTGCCATTTGGAGATGAATATATCTTTCCTCTCATCGCCAGATTTAGAGTAAAGCTGGGCCGAGATTATATCTGCATCAGAAAGTGGCATACCTGTCGAATTTAAAGAGTTGAACATCGTTATAGCTTGTTCAATTTGCCAACTCTTGATTTCGATAATCTGGCACTTTGACAAGAAAATCTTGGCAAAATTGTTCAGATTCGATTCTGAGTATTTCGATATTAACTCAAAGAAGTATTTGAAGTTTCTAAAGAAATTGGTGTATTTGTTGTCTTTTTGTTTACGGGGAAACTTATAAACTGAACGTTCGGCTTCCTTAAAACTCTCCGCCTCGATAATCAATCGGAAATCATCCTTGTATAATTCGTTAATAGAATTGTTTTCAAGAATCGTGATACCTCGTGCATTGTCCCAATTAGCTTTCATCTCTACTTGCTTATCATCGTCTGCCTTATAGAGTATTCTACAAATGGTGTCATAGCTCCTATTCAATCCCATGAACAACGCTGCTGTATCAGGGCTGAAATTGAAATTGTCCAACAATTCTTTCAAGCGAAGTTGTAAGGCTTTGAGTAATAGAAAAAATGTGGTAGTTCTTTGTTGTCCATCAATCAAACTGAGATGATTTGGTGTGGAGCAATCGATGATGATAGTACCAAAAAAATAAGGGTCTTCAGCATTTGAGTCAATAAAATCCTCAATATCTTGCCAAAGTTTTGTACAATGTGATGTAGTCCATGAGTAGGCGCGTTGGTATTGAGGAATCTCAAAAACATCATTACGTTCCAGCATTGTATATTCGCTGATAAGTCGCAATTTAGGTTCTATATTTTTTGTCGCCATAATGTAATTAGATGATATGTAATTTTAATTACTATTATTTAGGAAAATTGATTTCTCAAAGATATGAAAGTTAATCAGTATATCGAATATAATCCTCCAATATTCGAGGTACAAGTTTTAAACGAAAGAGAATATGGTGTACATTTCTATATTCAATACATAAAATATGAGAACCAACTTAAAGCCTTTTTTTTATTTAGATCTTAAAAAACACCAGCGCGACAAACAATGAAAATTTGTTTGTCGCGCTGGTATACAATTGCTTAACCTGTATGCAGGCTATTAGTATTCTTCCTCGTTGAAGAAATTTATCCATATTGATTATCAATATATTATGCAATAATCAATGAAGTTTGCGCAAACAAACCGCACCATCTGAAACGGGCTGAGGCGATAGGAGGAAATGGTGGGAAAACAAATTAAATATGCACCTTTATCTATCATAATTTTGGATTTTTTTCCACAAAATTCGTTGTTGAAATAATTATTGGCTAACTTAGAACTATGATTACAAACCCAAATACAATATTAACCAATAATTATGGAGGCTAAAATCTATTACGGGGAATATACCCTTAGACATTGGATTGAGTTAATGCTGAAAGGTAATATAGTCCTTCCGCCGTATCAACGGAATTTTGTATGGACCGAAACAAAGGTTTTGGGTCTAATTAATGCATTCACCAATAAAGAATTTGTACCACCAATCACTATAGGCCTTTTTAAAAAAGATGGTGTTACACAAAATCTAATATTGGATGGACAACAGCGCTTAACGACACTGTTGTTGGCATATTTAGACTTAATGCCAGACGCTGCAACATTTAAAGCAAAAAATGAAGAACTAACTATGGGACGTCTGGCTGAAGGTGATGAAATTGACGAATATGGTGGAGAATTAGATGATATACTGGATTGGACTTTTCAAAAATTGACCGAGAAAGGGAAAAGCAAATCTGAAATTGAATCAAAATTAATCCCGGGGAATTATAAGAATTTGAATAAAAAGTTGCCCGAAATTTTTTTTGAAGAGCGATATTTAGGATTCTCATACATTGTTCCTCAAGAGGACGAAACAATACAACAACAAAAATTTTATTCAACAGCCTTTCGAAATATCAATATTGGAGGACAAGCATTATTGGCACAGGAAAGCCGAGAAGCACTCTACTATTTTAACAGTGAAATGCCGGATTTTTTCAATCCCAGTTTTTGCAAAGAAATCAAATTGAAAACAATGGGCTCTAATATAGAAATACCTCTCGATTTCGTAAGGTACATGTCTATTCTTTCACAATACCGGCAAGATGGCAATGAAACTAAATTAGCTAAGGGTTATCGTTCCAATATGGAAGGTTATTACGAACAATATATTTACTCCGTATTAGGTGAACTGACAATATCCATTTTCAAAGATTTCAATACCATTTTTCCTGATAAAAACTACCAACCAAAATTGGAAAGACTTTCTGAAAGCATTAGATTATTAGACCTGTCAACAAAATCTCCATTTTCATCAATAATTGATATGGATGTCTATTTGTTTGGACTAATATATCAAATTGTATTCGAATCAAAGAAGTTAAATTCAGAACATATTAATGATTTAAAAAGGGAACTATCTACACAAATAAACGATTATAAGTCAGATGATTCCCATAAAAGATCTCCCAATGCTTTTAAATATATGCGTCCGCGTGTTGTCAATTCCATAAATATATATTCGCGTTATGTCATTGCAGAATAACCAATTGAAATTTATAGAAACCCCTATATCTATAATATTAAGAGAGGCTGTTGTTGCCAGTACTGCTATAGGGAACGGAATTGAAACCTATTCCGTTAACGATTACATTTTGCATTCAATTTTTCTAAAAATGACTGGAGCTCAAGAACAAAAAATGAAATGCATCGTATGGGAATTGGCTTCTAACGATTACAAATATCGCTATCTTCGATATAATCAGAAACCATATGGAGAATGCTCTTGCTATGATGAAAAAAACAAGATTTACAAAGATTTATTAGACCAAATAACTAAAATAGATCCAGCCTTTCATATTGATACTTTTTTCGATAAAAATGCTATTTTGTCGAATATAGTCGCAGATCTTGACGATATATTTGAAAAAAGTAGTTTGTCTCAAATTAGGTCGCGTGAGTATAACGAATATAAGCTCATATTTAAATCATTGACTCCAGATTGTTTCATTGTTGGATCATTATCTGCAAACAATAAAAACGATGAACGCAGAATATTTTCAACATGTGATAAATGCCCTAAGTTTGATAAGAAAAGTAATGTTCGCAAATGTGATAATTTATTAAATCTACATGAAATATATAGTTTGCTCTATCGGCATCGAAATCGATGTGCCCATAACACAACATCATATCAACAGAATTTACCCACATTCACGATGATGTCAAATTTGAAATATTGTTATGAAAACTATTTTATATATTTCGCTATTCTAGTATTGATAGACACTATATTCATAAATCTATTCAAACGATATCAGGATCTCATAGAACTAACTGTATAATAATCAAATGAAAACACAGCAAACAAAGTCTCTGTTTATTATAAAACACGATGATATGGACTTCTTAAATTACCATATAATAAAAAAATTGATTGGATTACATCATGAATCGCTCCAACTTGTCTTTCCAACGCCGCCAATCGGGCATCTCGGTTTCGAGCAGGGTAAAGAAGGCTGCTGTATGGTCGGGATGCAGTAGATGACACATCTCATGCGTAATAACATATTCAATGCAGGGACGCGGCGCCTTGATGAGTTCCGTATTCAGAATGATTTTCCCCTTGGGGGTGCAGCTGCCCCAACGGTTTTCCATCTCCTGAACATAGAGTGAAGCCGGAGCAACTCCGTACCGTGCAAATCGGGAAATGATAGGCTCCGCATACTCGGCAAACTTGAGTTTTGCGTGTTCGCGGTACCAGGATTTCATCAACTCCCGGGCCCTGTCCGGAGAGGTGCATACCACTTCGAAGCAGCGCCCCTTGTAGCGGACGCTGTTGGTTTTGCCTTCCGAGACCCGGAGCAGGAACTGCTTTCCCAGATAGTAGTGCGACTCTCCGCTGACATACCGTTTTTCCGGACTCCGAATCCCGAAATCCCTGAAATAGGCCTGCTGCCGAAGAATCCACGGCGCCCGTTTGTGGAGTTTCTGCTCGATAACCTCTTCCGGCGTCCCTTCCGGAGCCAGCAGAACGACCTCGCCGGATGGATATACTTTGATTCCGAGTGTCCGGCGGGCGGAAAAGAGCACGCTGTAGGGAATCTTCTCTTTTCCGTAGACGAATATCTGCTGCATCACCGGAACCATTTTTGAGCCACGTCGACCGCCCGGTCGATGATGGCATCCATGTCGTCGAAGGTCATCGACAGGTCATACTTTCGTTTGACCTCGTCAATCAGATAGTCCTCGATGTCGAGCTTCATCATGCCGACCAACCTGTCCTTGAGCGGCCAGTCGACAATGAGCGTCCCCTTCTCGAAGATGTGCTGACGAATGATGGCGTCGATCCGGTTGGCCGTGTCGAGTGCGATTTGCGTCAGGTCGAGCCCCTGTTCGGGCTTTATGACCGACTTGTAGACCTCCAGGCTCAATCCGAAGTAGGCCCGCGCGGCATTGTTATCCTTCAGCACGTCGGGAATCTCGCTGTCGGTATGATTCAGCACCTTGTTCATCAGGTCCGTCGCCTGGGTCAGATACTCCGCCTCGTCGATTCGCCCCTGTTCGTACTGCGAGATGGTCTCCTTGAGCATCTGCGAGAACTTCTTGTAGAAGGCCGGGTCGGTATCCATGTTCTCGGTGATGTACTTGGCCGTTCGCGAGGCAATCGTGTCCGCCTTGGCCGCTTTCCCGGAGATCTTCTCCACCTCTTCTGCAAACCGCTCCTTGTCGAAGATGTTCACCAAGTCGGTGATGACCTGCACCTCGCCGCTCTCGATGTGCGTGTCGATCAGCTTCTGGATCTGCCCCTCGTATTGTTTGTAGTCCACCGTGTCGGAGTAACGCTCCTGCACGGCATTACGAAGCTTCATGAAGAAGGCCAGATCGTGCTTGTACCGTTCGACCTCTTCTTGAGGCGTGTTTTGATGGAATACGATGGACGAAAGCGCCACCTTCAGCGTCCGGGCAAAGGCCCGCAGCTTTTCGTAGAAGAGCGTGCGCCGGTCCTCCTCGCGCAGGACATTGCCGAAGGCCTCGAAGTCGGTCGTGTTGCGCACCTCCTTGAAGAGGTCCCACAACTCGGCATGCTTCTGGGGCAGCTTGGCCACCTCCTCCGAAATGTCCGTATAAGTCCCTTCCAGATCCTCCTTGTCGAAATCGGTGTAGAGTTCCAGCGCCGAATTGAGCGACCCCAATACGCCGTAATAGTCGATGATATACCCGAACTCCTTGTCTTCGCAGACGCGGTTGACGCGGGCAATGGCCTGCAGCAACGTGTGGTCCTTCAACTTGCGGTCGAGGTAGAGCACAGTGTTGCGGGGTTCGTCGAATCCCGTCAGGAGTTTGTCCACGACGATGATAATCTCCGGCTTGTCGCTATTCTTGAAGCGATTGATGATGCTTGCCTCGTACTTTTTGGCCGTGCCGTATTCATCCATCATGCGCTTCCAGAAGGCCACCTCCACGTTCGAGGTCTCGCCGAATGCTTCGTCTTCCCCCTCCCGGGTGTCGGGCGAGGTGATGAGCACCTCCGACGAGACGATGCCGATTTCGTCGAGATACTGCTTGTAGAGAATTGCGATGCGCTTGCGCGGAGCCACCAGCTGCGCCTTGAACTTCGACTCCTGCCAGTTCTCCCGGAAGTGCTGCGAAATGTCCCACGCAATGGCGTAGATGCGCTGCTGCGTCTGGTTGAGCTGGTCCGCATGGCTGAATTTCTTTTTCATATCAGCCCGCTGGGCGTCGTTCATCCATCCGCAGATCTTGTCAAAATAGCGGTCTATCGTCTCCTCATGCACCACCTGCGGCACCATGCGTCCCTCGTAGAGTAGCGGCACGACGGCCTTGTCTGCCACAGCCTGATCTACCGTGTATACCGGTTGGATGATGCCGCCGAACTTCCGGGCCGTGTTCTTCTCCTTCTTCATCAACGGCGTGCCTGTCATGGCGATGAAGCAGGCGTTCGGAAGCGTCTTCTCCATCTTGATGCCCATCTCGCCGTACTGGCTGCGATGTCCCTCGTCAATCAGTACGAAGATGTTGGGGTCGGTCAATGGGGCACGGATGCCGCGCACGGCCGTCTCGAACTTGTTGATAATCGTCGTGATGACGGCATCGCTTTTGCTGTTGAGCAGTTCGACGAGCTTGCTTCCCGTCGTGGCGTTCTCGACGCGAATCTGACACTTGCGGAACGTCCCCGTAATCTGCCGGTCGAGGTCCGTACGGTCGGTTACGAGGATGATTTTCGGGTTGCGAATCTCCTTGTCGAGGATGATGGCCTGCGCCAGCATTACCATCGTCAGCGATTTGCCGCTTCCCTGCGTGTGCCAGATAACGCCGCCGTGTCGCCGCCCGCCCTCGATGTGACGTACGCGATTCATCGTCTGCTGCACGGCAAAATACTGCTGGTAACGCGCCACCTTCTTGATGCCGTCGTCGTAGAGCGTGAAGCCGTACATTAGCTGCAACAGCCGCTCGGGCCGGCAGAGGTTGTAGAGGTATTCGTCCTGCACCGACGGGGTAACCGGTTGTTTGTACAGCTCCTCAAAGTTGTGGCGTACATAGCCGAACCGCTCCCCGAAGAGCTTGTCATCCAGCAGTGGGGTATTGACCACCCGCTCCAGCTCCTGCCGATATTGGGCCTCCTCGGTGCGATCGGCAAACTGCTCGCGCCACCGCGCCCAGAACTTCTCGGGCGTGGCTGTCGTGGCGTAACTCCCCTCCTGGCGGTTGGTGGCCAGCAGCAGCGTCGAGTAGAGATACAGCGAGCGGATGCCATCAGCCTTCTGGTTACGGAGATGCTGCGAAATGGCCTGCTCGATGGAGTCCTTCACGTCGGGACGCTTGCACTCGATGATGCAGAGCGGTATGCCGTTCACGAAGAGGACAATGTCGGGCCGATAGGTATCGGTCATTCCCGTGCGGCTGACGGCAAACTCCTCGGTGACGTGGAAGACGTTGTTGCGCGGGTTCTTCCAGTCGATGTACTGCATCACGAAGCTCTTGCGGTCGCCGTCGACAATCTGTTCGAGGGTTTTGCCCGAGGTGAGCAGGTCGTAGACCGTCTGCGAAGCCTCCATGAACCCCTCGTCCATCGGGATGTTGCGCAGGGCGTCGATTCCGGCGGTGATGTTCTGCTCGGAGAATACGGTGGTTCGCACCGAGCTGACCTGCACGACGTTGATGGCGGCGAGTTGTTTGCGCAGCACGGGTTCGAGCAGCACGTTGGCGAGATTCCCGCCGCGCAGGGCCAGTGCCTCATCGGGTGTGAGGTAGGTGTACCCGAGCTTTTCGAGCATCAGCAGCGCGGGGATCTTGCTGATATGGTCTTCTTTGAAGGAAATCATGATTCTATCAAATAACTTATGCCTTTATCTGCTAAAACCTCCATACTCTTATCCACGAAACTTGAGGCAATTTTCTTTATGAAACTGAATCCCATTTTTAGGACTTTTGATTGTGGGGTCGGTTTACTTAATTCTTCCCGAATGGTTAATATTGCTTCTGCAATATCAGTGCGATCTTCATCGACTTCATTTGACAATTGCTCAATTCTGTTTAATATGTCGGCTATTTGAGCTTTTGAGTCAGATGATATGGAAATGTCTTGATTTTTGCCTCCCAAAACATTGCTTTCGTGTACATTGATTGTGCCGTCTCCAGTCTGTACTAATCCGGCGTTAATTACAATTTTCTGAATCCGATCCGCGTTGTTTGAGGAATGAATATTTAAGACTCCATTAAATATTGTATCATTAAATTCCATAAATACATCAATAAGTTTTGACTTTGCTTTATTGATTATCTTTAGAATATCTTGATTGGAGATTACTTTATAAGCCTGTATAATCTGGCTGTTTCCGAGAACCTCTTGTACTTCGCTCTTTTCAAATGGTGTGAGACTGTAATGTACGTCACGGTCTGGCTTATATGCTTGTTGTAATGAAGTTATAGGTTCGCGGAGTGTAGTTATTGCTATTCGCTCATAACGTTCTCTTCCTAAATTTTCGATAGGGACCGTTTGGCCTGTTACGTGAAGTGCTCCGAATCCATGTGGTGTAATATAGTCAGCTTTTATTCCGGCGATATGCACTTGGCGATATTCAGGTGCTGCATCGTCCTCTCCGTATCCGTTTATTAGTTCACAATCAACCCACCGAGATAAGGTGTCGTTTTTTAATAATTTGGCAATTACCTGAACTTTGCCGAAAACAGATTCTAAACTCTTGTTGTTAATTAAATCCGTTATAGTTTCTTCTATCAGTTGCTTGATGTCCATGATATTAAAATTTTATTCGCTTTTTGCCGGTTAGGAGTTGTTGCATAAGGCCTCGTTTCTGACGGCGGAGGCGGTCGAGCTTCTCTTTGGCCAGCTCAATCTCGTTTGTTGCGGTTAATATAATTTCGACGATTCTGTCCTGTTCCTCAATCGGCGGCAGATTCATGGATAGCGACATGAATGCGTCTAAATCGAAGGTCATCTTTTCAATGTGTACACCATAACTTGATACAAATGTCTGGTGGTAGAACAATGGCATTTGTGACCATAGATTGAAGTAGTTTATATTCAGCTCTTTCGGGTCTTTTGCTATCAAGGCGATATATGACCCGGAGATTTTCATCCCGGACAACTGTTTCGGAACAACCCCGGATGCACCATGTACGATTTGCATTTTGGAGATTAGGAAATCCCCTTCGAGTGCCGGACGGAGCGTTTTTGTCTTAATCTCATGTCCATAAAGACTTTCTCGGTGAAACACGCCTCCCGACCGTCTTCTGACACTGATTAAATCGTATAATTCGTTTTCGTCCCAGGTTAAGGTTCTGCGAACCTCTTTTAATATATCGCTGTAGTTTACTTTTTGCCAGGGTTCGGAGAAACCTGGGAGACGGAGTTTTGCGGAGAGGAGTCGCTGCATCAAGGCGCGTTTGCGCAGGGCGAGTTTTTCAATCAGCCGCGCCTGCTTTTCAATCGCCTCATCCCACACGCCCAACACCTCCGCAATCTTCCGCTGCTCCCCCAATGGCGGAACTGCTATTTTTACTCTTTTCAAATCGCTGGTGCTAATACTGGCTTGATTGACAGCGGGCTTCGCTATTACTTGAGCCATATGCCGCATATGGTCAGTTAGCAACGTATAATATAAATATTGCTTATCAAGACTCTTGTTGGCTCTAAGCAAAAGCAGGTTCATGCCATGATAAATTTCCTTATCACCTTTGTAATAAGCAACCTTCCCGATTTGTGAAAGACTATTTATGTGGCTATACAAGATGTCTCCTTTTTGCATTCTGAAGGTTTCATATCCACTTTCATTGGGGATATATCCGACCTTTGCATAATTGATTTCTCCCGTAGAAATGGTTTCGATACGAGTAACAGGAATCCCACTTGTGATGGAGACATCATATGTAAGGCCATTGGCACATCTCGAAAGGAGATCGCCTAAAAATTTCACCTCCCACTCCTGCGGAATAATCCCCAGCGCCGTCGCCTTATAGCCTTGTGGTATGTTATTTGATGTCGTTGCCATGTCGGAAATCCGTATTATTATCCGTTACCGTTTCTAACACATTGCCAACGGTATGAGCAATGTCTAATGCCTTATCGATATCTTCTTGTTCACAGGGATCACTTGTCGCTTTAACAATATTCCCAATCAAATCGACCACTCGATTATAATTATCTATTTTACTGTTCATTTTTGTCGTTATAAGGTTAAGACCTGCTCGAACTCATTGTTCTTTCCTGACTCATCATCCCAAATATATTTTAGCTTAATTGTGGGAGCACAATTGTTGAACAACATAATATTTACTTCTGTATAATCCTGAGGATTCATTAATTCGTACGGGAAGACTTCATCCGCTCTATGAAACAGTCCCTCTACGTCCAGCCCTTCAATTCTAATATTACGGGCAATCGCACGACCGCTATTGTAAACCTTAAGCGTCCTCTTACCCTTGAGGCCTTTGACAATATTACCTCGAATAGCCGCCTTTTTACTCTCTAAATCCTCTTTCTCAATCTGTTTTAATTGATACTCGTTGATCTTGCGCTCCTGCTCTTTTAGCTTTTTATCGTGCTTAAAATAGGTAAAAGCACTGGCCAGAAGCGCCAATATTGATATAATTAAACCCCAAACTTCCATAGCTACTTGATTTTGATGTATTTATTGCCTCTAAAGGCGTTTTTGAGCATTCGATCCAACTCTTTCTGCAAGTCTTTAGTAACTTCTTCGGTTGCAAGCTCTTTTACCTCCTCAATTTGCTCCTGATTGCACGAAACGAGTTCATCGTATCCTCCGAAATATTCTTTCCCACAGTTGGTGCATTTGATGTATGATTTGTCGTCGTTGCAATCAAAATGATCTTCGCTGCCGCATACGATGCAACGGAGTCTAATTTTGTACGAATAGTTTTCTTTCATAACCCTTGTTTTTAATATCCCAACTCCTTCAGATAACCATCCATCCGGACATGCACCTCGGAAAGCTCCTTTTCCAGTGCATCAATCTCCTGCTGCACGGCCGCAATGTCGATTTCGGGCTCCTCCTCGAAGGTGTCCACATAGCGCGGAATATTTAAGTTATAGTCGTTGTCGGCAAGCTCCTCGCGCCGGGCCACGTAGGCGTAGCGCTCCTCGACGATGCCCGGCTTGAGTTCGCCCTGCGCAAAGCGGCGGTAGGTCGTGACGATGTGGTCGATATCCTCGTCGCGCAGCCGGTTCTGGTTCTTGCCGTTCTCAAATTCGCGGCTGGCGTCGATGAAGAGCACGTCGGTCGTCGTCTTGGCCTTGTTGAAGATGGCGATGGCGGCCGGGATTCCCGTTCCGTAGAAGAGGTTGGCCGGAAGTCCGATGATGGCCTCGACGAGGTTCTCCTCGACGGTCTGCTGGCGGATTTTTCCCTCGCTGGCGCCGCGGAACAGCACGCCGTGGGGAACGACGACGCCCACCTTGCCGTGTTCGTTGGCCACCTCGATCATGTGGCAGATGAAGGCCCAGTCGCCCTTGCTCTTGGGCGGGATGCCGCGCCAGAAGCGGTTGTAGGGGTCGTCGGCCGCCTCGTCGGCGCCCCACTTCTCGAGCGAGAAGGGGGGATTGGCCACGACGGTGTCGAACTTCATCAGCGCGTCGCCCTCCTTGAGCTTCGGGTTGCGCAGCGTGTCGCCCCAGCGGATCGTGGCGCTGTCGAAACCGTGGAGCAGCATGTTCATCATGGCCAGCGCCCAGGTGCTGCCGTTGAGTTCCTGACCGTAGAGCGAGAAGTTGTCGGAGCCCACCTCACGGCCTGCCTTGATGAGCAGGGAACCCGAGCCGCACGTCGGGTCGCAGATGCGCGAGCCGGGGGCGCTCTTGGTCAGACGAGCCAGCAGAGTCGAAACCTCCTTAGGACTAAAGAATTCTCCAGCTTTCTTCCCCGAATCGCTGGCGAACTTTTCGATAAGGAACATGTAGGCATCGCCGATGACGTCATTGTTCTCGAGGTGCGACTCGTCGAATTGCAGCCGATCGTCCGAGAAGTCGATAAGCAGCTGTTTCAGTCGGGCGTTGCGCTCCTTCGTTTCGCCGAGGTTGCTGCTGTTGAAGCTGATGTTGCGGAAGATGCCGCTGCCGTCCTCGCTGCTCAGCTTTTCGCGGTTTTCGTATTCAAGGTCCGCCAGGCCAACATCAATGAGCTCGCCGATATTAGGTTCGTTGCGGTGCTCGAAGAGGTAGTCGAACGAACTCTTCTCGGGAACCTGGAACCGTTCGCGGCGCATGGCTCGCTGGGCGCGCTCCGTGTCGCCGTCGTAGCGCTGGAGGTACTCCTTGTATTTCGCTTTGCTGACATCGCTGACGTACTTCAGGAACAGCATCGTGAGGATGTAGTCCTTGTACTGGCTAGGGTCGATAACGCCCCGGAATGTGTCGCAGGCTTGCCATACGACTTTGTTGATCTCTTCCTGTGTAACTTTACCGTTCATCTTTATATATTTTTGTTAATTTATAATCGGTGATTTGCCGGCGGCGCTCCGCGATGGCCTTGTAGAGGGCCTGTTCGCGGCGATGCAGGCGGGTGAGGACGATGCAGGCCCGCTGTCGCTCCAGCGTGGGAAGCGGTATCTCGAACTCCTCGAGGTCAGCCTTGCTGAGCGAGGCGATGGCCGACCCTTGGGCCTGTGCCGTCAGCAGCCGCCGGGTGGATGGCTGGTTGAGGAATCCGCAGAGGTATTCGGGCAGGATGCGGGTCGGGTTGTCGATTCGGATAATCAGAAACGAGGGTGAGGCCACGCACGGCCCGAGTTGCGTCGGGGCGATGGCGCAGAAATTCTTGCCACCCTTGGCGGCGAGCAGCAGGTCGCTTTCTGTCAGCAGGTGGCGGGCCGCCTTGGAACTGACGGTGGTTGTTGGTCGGACGGTTGGACGGATGTTCCCCTCCTCGTCGAAATCGTTCACCTGAAGGTAGCAGGTGTCGGGCGAAGGGGTACTTTTCAGGTAAACTCCCGTCTGGATGGTGGCAATATCTTTCAGTTTTACCATTTTTTCTTCAATAGATTTGCTACAAAGATATGTATTTTCACTGATTTCGCCAAATAATTCGGAGGAAATTTTGCAATAGAGTTTCTACAAAACTCTTCTGCGGCTATTTTCTTCACATAGTGAAGAAGATTATTTATATCAGGTAAATTGCAATCTAATCTTTACCTGTGTATTGACTTCTTGTGTGGTCTATTGACTTTTCGAATAGCATATATCAGACATCTCCTTCGATACGCCTCTTCCTCCTCATCCGGTCTGCGGCCGTCCCAGCGAAGGTCGGAGTCGGAGTTACCACCGCCTCCGCCGGATGAAACAGCGGCAGAATGTCCGCCAATCAAAGCATCAGCGATAGAGAAGATTCGTTCCCGCACAGAAGGCTCCGCCATCTGGTCAAGAAACTCCTGCATCAAAGCTGTCTGATTATCGTTGAGATCCGTCAGCCGCGCATTCTCCTGTCGCAGCCGTTTGATCTCCCGATAATCCACCAGTGCATTTCGCTGCACAGCCTGCACCTGCTGCTCGGCATCCTTCCGATATAACGCTTCAATCTGGCGGACTATCTTCACGAATCGGCTGGCAATAGACCGGTTCTGCTCATCGAGCCATTTGTCCACCCCGAATATCGGTGGCTTGGTGGTGATTCTCGGAGGGTCGAAGTCTATCCGGTGGTTGCGGAACGGTTGAACAATCCGACCGACACGCTCCATGTCCCGTGTCATTCTGTCCAACTCCTGCTCTTTCGCTTGAAGTTTGCCGGCCTTGTCTTCCAGCTTCGTCTGGTACTCGGCAATGAGTTTCAGAAGATCGGCTTTCCGGGCGTCGTATTTGTCGAGTGTTATTCTTCCGGACGCCAGTTTCTCTTCGACTTCATCGAGCTGCGATTTATAGTTCAAAATCTGTGCTTCCAGCCTCCGTATCATAGACTGAAGCCCTTTGACCGCTTTCTCGGCCTGTCTTGCCTCGTGAGTCAGTTTACGGATGTAGTCGCGTTTACTCAAATGGCTGACATGCCGCCCCTCGATACTGTCGCCGCGTTCCAGCCCGTATTTACTGCCGACCTCCTCGTAGAGCGAGGTATGCATCTCCCGAAGGATCCTGCCGTACTCGTAGCGGTTCTTCCCGAACTTCGCCGACCACATGACGCATTCGCGTCCGCTTTTTGCACGTTGCCCGACCGGAACGATCAAGGCATGGATATGCGGACTGCTCTCGTCGAGATGAATCTGAAAGCCGATGATGTCCTTCTGTCCGTATCGTCGGGCACACCAGTCATAGACGTCTTTTGCCCATTGTTCGATTTCCGAACACCGCCGGAGGTGGCTGTTGTCCGCCCCCTTGTCCGGATTGACGGTCTGGTCTCCGAATGCCATTTCGAGAGTGCGGTCGTGGTTGCCGCCGAAGATGAATCTGGCACAACAGTTCGGCTGTATCTTGCTGTCGGCCTTGAACGGATGCCAACCCAGCTCCGCGAGTCTGTCCATAAGCCGCACTTCAAGCGACTTTTGCTGATAGCCCAACGGATGGATCTTCCCGTCGGGCCCGATCTCGAAATTCAATCCCATCCGGCTCTTGTCGTAATGGTTGGTCGGGTCCTGATTCTTTCGGTCGATCTTGTCATCATTCCAGCGTCGTTCATTTTCATTGGCCTCCGCCGTGCCGAATGACTTCCCGGCTTCGACGTGCATGGCCTGCTTTATATCTGTATTCATAATCGATGTTCTTTTGATAAATGGTTCTTGTTTGAGCTTGCTCACTACAGGTCGGAGTCTGCCGAATCCCGACGGGACTTTCTTGCCGCCTGGCAAAAAGTCCTTATTGTGTTATGGACTTTCCTTGTAAACTCCCGAAACCTTCCTCGGGTTACTCGACCAGTTCCAGATCCAGCTCGTCAATGAGCAGTTGCAATGCTGGATTACGCCGTATCATCTGCTGGAGCACCTGACGTTGTGTCGGGACGGTGAGAAAGAAGTCCGCTATGTCCAGACCTCGGCTGCGCTGTTCGTCGGTGGCCAGGCGTTCCAGCATATCGGAAACAACCACCCGTTTGCAAATGCCAGCCAGCAGGGCGGATTTCTCCCGCCATCGCTCCGTTGCCCCCAGATCGGGGATGAGAGTTACCTCTCTGTCCCGAAGAACGGACATTGCCTCCCGGTTGAAGCTGCCATTCTTCCCGCCCGTTGCTAGCCAGATGTAATCCGGTATGAAGTGGCACATGACGACGGCGGTCTTCTCGCTCTCGACCAGCATCACCGGCGCCGAGGTGGAGCGGTTCAGCAGGTGTTCGCCGAAGAGGCATTGCCGGAGACGGAAGTCCGGCAGATGCAACTCCGAATGTACCCAACTGACATACGCCCGTGGCTCCTTTATCCGATGCCCGGTAGCGGGATCATACCGCATGATCTTCCCGGTCCGTACCTGTCCCTGCCGGTCCGTCTGCCAGAAGATGGTTGCACCGCCCCATTTGGATGAGGTGCCGATGCGGTATAACCGGAACAGGCGCAGGGTCTCCTCCTCGCCGAATGTCTGGCAGAGGTGGCGATACAAGGGGTTTATCTCATAGTGCGACAGGCTCCGCCCGACCACATCGGCTGGGATAAAAGAGGGAACGGAATTAGGTGTTTCACGCTCGGCAGCCCTTGGTAAAATGCGACGATCGGCTCTGCCGCCGTCCGATTGAAACAGCACATCGGGATTGTCCCGGAAATACTCCCGCGGCGTATAATGATACCCGCAGGAGTTCTCGTGGTCACATTTGCCCACCGTGTCCGGAAACCGGATGATGCCTTCTTCATCGACATAGCGGACGAAGCAGCGGCTTTTACCGCAGTTGGGGCAACTGATCTTGCTCCCGTAACGGTATTTCTGGAGATGAAACCTGTACTCACTCATGGTCGCGCGCATTTTCGTCGTTTGCACACTGCACTTTTGCACTTTGACTCCCGGCCCCGCCCGTTTCGCCGTCCGAAAGTGCAATAGTGCAAGGTGCAGCCGCTTTGTTCGGACAGCGTTTGCGATACGTCCCGTGGTCGATCTTCTCCAGGAGGGGATTCGGCTGGCTGCACAACTGTTTCAGCGCATAATAGACCGAGCGCCTCGACAGCTCGACCCGCTTTCCCGCGACGATCGCGTCGCCTGCCGTGAAGGTCTCGCCCAGCAGCGACAACCATGCCTCTTTGGACTCACCGATATTGCTTGCGACAATCAGCTCCTGAATCCTCCGATAGGTCTCCTCATAATAGCCGATCATCCGAATGGCCGCCTGTACGGATTCGAGGTCTACGCATTGCATACTGTCTCCGTCCGTCGCCCATTTCAACACCTGGAACACGAGTGAGAGCCGGGCGGCATTGCCGTTGAGTTTCATTTTGCGGCTCTCCACCTCTGCATCGTCCTCGATGGCGTTCACCTCCTCAATGATACCGTTGTACCAGTTATAGAAATACGCCTCCGCGTCGTCGGACATATTCAGCACAGCACCCGTCGGATACGGGAGGCTCACGATTCTGTTCAGTACCTCCCGCCACTGCCCGACCATATCCGGCCGGGCAATGGTGCCGTCGTCGCGCTTCCAGCCCGAAATCCTCCGGTCTTTCGGATAAACGAACAGAAAGCGGTCGAGCAGTCCGTTTGCCATGTATTCGGCCCGGAAGATCTCCGGCAGCAGATTGGTCTGCACCGAACCGATAATATTGATGCACGGATTCTTGATAAGGATCGGCCGGGCCTCCGACTTGCGGATCACCTTCAACGGCTGGCCGCTGTAGGCTGTCAGCAGGTCTTCGATGAGATTGTTTCGGTTGCTGTACCGTTTCACGGAGTTGAACAGAGACCGAATCTCATCGACTACCAACGCAATGCCGCGCGGGTTGTGCTGGTGGATGCTCATCATCGCCTCGGGCGTGAAGTCCGAGATGACCGTCGTTACCAACTGCGGCTTCCGAAGCAGCGTACACTCCTCCGCCGCGCCGCCGCGCCGGTTCCCGGACGAGGCAAGCGCCTTTTCATAGGCGTTCCACTCCTCGTTGTACTTCTCGTACATCCGGTCGTCGTACTCGCGGATTGGTCTGTAAAGGAAACCAAGCGGCGGTGTCTTGCCGAGCCCCGGCCTGCCGACCAGCATCATGTAGATGGAGGGGCTGGTCTTCCATTCTCCCTTTATTCGGATCCGGTAGGAGTTCCCGATGGCCGTCGCCACCGCCGACAACAGGATGGAGGCCGTATATTCGACATTGAAGTTCTCGTAACGGGCCAGATTCAGAACGAGCTCCTGAATCCTCGCCGGAAAGACCTCCAGCGGCAAGCCAGTTTCGGGGATACGCTCCACCTCCGAGCGGAGCATATTGGTCAGTTGCAACCGGTCATACATGAGAACCTCCTTCCTGATCGGACAGCATGATGCCGGAGGCAAACGCCTCGTAGTGGAAACGACGCAGGAAGCGGTCGACATCCGCCTGCGTGTACCAGTATTTGTCGCCTTCGCGCGAGTAGCCGAGATAGCCGTTGTCGCGCAGCTTTTTCAGATACTTCTCCTTGATGTGCAGTTTTTCCATCAAAGACTTGTTGTCATAGAGACAGTGCCCGCCTTCCTGTGCCGGAGGTGGCAGTTTCTCCTGTCTCTCCACTATGCTGAGGATCTTTTCAAGCAGTTCCCGGTCGCATAGTTTCTCTACATTCGTGTTCTTTGCCATATATATCTCAAATTATGGCCGAACCGTTCTGATGCACACTCAGACCTTCAGCCTGGTTATACGATATGGTACGATTGTGCACATCGCACCAGAATCACGGCACGAATGTAT
>CALUZW010000021.1 GCA_944325415.1 uncultured Bacteroidales bacterium
GGTCAAGGTCGGGAGCTGCTCGACGCTTTGCTTCGGCTTCTCTGCTCTCTCTCAGAAAACGACACAGCGGTGCGGCCATCGTGGCCGCACCGCTGTGTCGTTCTTGAAAGGAGGGGGTAGAGGCTTACTCTATTTCCATGCCTTCCAGCGTGAAGTCGGTGATGTCAAAGTGTAGCGAGTCGCTGGCCTCGGTACTCCACGGGAAGATGCGTATGCCCAGCCGTTCGCCCGGCTTGACGGTGATATTTACCGGCAGGACGATTTTCTGTACAGCCTCCGATGGCCGTTGGTTCTCGCCGAGGTCGAGTCTCGGATAGAAGTCGCTGCTTTTGGTTGCGGCGGCACGGTAGGCTACCCGGCCTGTGAGGGTGAAAGATACCTGGCGCACGGTGAAACTCTTTTTCAGCCCCTTGATAAAATATTCGACATAGCGGCTACCCGACTCGTCGATGTCGGCCGGCCAACGGCCTTTCTCAATGGTGAGGCCCAGCGAGTCTTCCTGCAACCCTTTCAGTGTGCGTTTCTGAATCCGTATTTTTTTCGGCGTCTCTTTGCTGACAACTTTGCATTCGGCCGTTACGGGAATCGTGCGCTTTACCTTTCCGCAGGCGATGGTTACCTGGTCGCTCACCTTACCGGCCCGGGTGGGGGTGAAGTAGAGGTAGAAGCATTG
This sequence comes from uncultured Bacteroidales bacterium, assembly GCA_944325415.1. Classification (GTDB taxonomy): domain Bacteria; phylum Bacteroidota; class Bacteroidia; order Bacteroidales; family UBA11471; genus Caccoplasma. The sequence continues at coordinate 674 of CALUZW010000021.1, forward strand.
GTTCCACAATTTACCGTCGGTATAGGGTATCTCTATCTGGCGTTGCTTGGGGGCATCGGGACGGCTGGCAAGCGTCATGCCTTCGGGGGCGGTGAGTGTTACCGTGCCGCTCCGGGTGGGAAGGGCCAGCCCTACGAAGTCGAAGCAGAGACGAGCCTCGTCGCCGACATACAGACTTTTGAAATCGAGCGTTTCAGGATTCAGGACGATGGGGGCATCGGGACGTACGGCCCGTTTGAGAATACCCTGCTTTTTCAGGTCGGCAGCTACCATCTGGGCGTAGAGAGCCGCACCGGTAGCTTGGGTGTGCGTGCCGTCGGTCGGCACATAGATAAGGGCGGTTGTCTTTTCTGATCCTAGTTTCTCGACAAAGGCTTTTGTCAGGGCCGTATGGTCGATAAGAGGTACCTCCTTCTCTGCGGCTACCCGTTTCATTACAAAGACATAGTCGAGGGTCGAGTCGGCCGGCGATGTACTCAGGTTGTGGCACCCCTTGGCGCTTATCGTGCCATCGCTGGTAAAGTAACGTCTCACGATGGGGGTAACCAGCACTGGAATACCACCCAGGGAGCGAGTCTCGTCGACATACCGTTCGAGATTGGCCTTGTAGTGTCCCCACGGGTCGGTGCCGCGGCCGTCGTCGCTGTATGTGCCGCCGCCCTTCTCGTCGTTATGCGCAAACTGTATCAGCACATAGTCGCCTTTTTCTATGTTGGCCTTCACCTTGTCCCACAGGCCTTCGTTGATAAATGAGCGGGTGCTGCGTCCGCCGCGGGCGTAGTTCATGACCTCGACGTCGTCGGTAAAGAACTCCTGGAACATTTCGCCCCAGCCGCGGGTGCGGGTGGTGTTTTCGGCGTAGTCGGCCATGGTCGAGTCGCCGATGGTGTGTACGCGCACCTTCTTTTTGGCCTCGGCCGGTAGCAACAGACAGGCGAGAGCCAATGCAATGAACAATGTTTTTCTCATGGGTGTATCGATAAATGTAGTTGAAAATAAAATCTTTTTCCCGAAATTTTCCCTTGCCGAGTGCTACCGGCAGACCGGGGCTCTCGGCAGTGGCTTGACTTCACCGGCAAAGCTATAAAAAGACGACGAAAGAAAAAACTTTTTTCTTCACTCTGTTGCTGGTATCTTTGACCGAAACCTCTATTTTTGCACCAAAGTATGACGTTATGGAGATAAGAAAAGCCACTCTCAGCGATATGCCGACCCTGATGCGTATTTTCGACAGTGCCCGCGCCTTTATGCGGGCCACGGGAAATCCTACCCAGTGGGTCGATGGCTATCCGTCGGAAGAGCAGGTGCGGCGTGATGTGGAAAACGGTCATTGCTATTGTGTGGTCGATGCTTCGGCGGGGGTGGTGGCGACTTTCTGCCTGATTCCGGGCGAAGACCCCAATTACTGTCGTATCGACCACGGACGCTGGCTCGACGACCGGCCCTATGCCACGATACACCGGCTGGCATCCGACGGCTCGGTGCGAGGGGTTGCCGAAGCCTGTTTCGACTGGTGCCTCTCCCGTTACGACAATCTTCGGGCCGATACCCATGCCGACAATAAAATCCTGCAACACATTCTTGCAAAATACGATTTTGTCTATTGCGGCATCGTGCATGTAGCCAACGGTACCGAGCGGCTGGCTTTTCAGCGACGGAGTGCCGGGGTGTCGCCGCGGTAGCCGTCCCGGGCGTGTGGTTGCCGGTTCGTGGATATAAAAATCTTTTTCTTCCGGCTTGGCATTGTAGGCAAATAGCCGTATCTTTGAACACCGTAACGGGCAGAAGCCGGGGCTGCATGGCCACCGCCCGGCGCCCGGAGTTCTGCGATAGCAAGAAGATGGAAGAAACCTCACTCAAAGAGAAGACGGCCAAGGGCCTGTTTTGGGGCGGATTCAGCAACGCGATGCAACAGTTGCTGAATTTGTTCTTCGGCATTTTTCTGGCCCGCCTGCTTTCACCTGCCGATTACGGTATGGTGGGTATGCTCACCATCTTTACTCTCATAGCCAGTTCGTTGCAGGAGAGTGGTTTCATCTCGGCCATAACCAACCGCAAAGAGGTTACGGCAAACGATTACAACGCCGTATTCTGGTTCAGCCTCTCGGTCTCGGTTTCGGTCTATATCCTGCTCTTTTTTCTGGCCCCTCTTATTGCCCGCTTCTATAACGAACCCGAGCTTGTGCCGTTGGCCCGTTTCCTGTTTCTCGGCTTTATTCTGTCGAGTACCACGACGGCACATTGCGCCTATATGTTCCGTAACCTGATGGTGAAAAAGAAGACTGTGGCCCAGCTTTCGGCCCTGGTGGTGTCGGGTACCGTGGGTGTAACGGCGGCGTGGCATGGCATGGCCTATTGGGGTATTGCCCTGCAAAGTATTACCTACATCTTTGTGTCGTCTTTGTGCTTCTGGCTGCTCACACCGTGGCGGCCCTCGCTTCACATCGATTTCTCCCCCATCAGGCAGATGTTCGGTTTCAGCAGCCGCGTGCTGGCCACCAACATATTCATACACATCAACAACAACCTCTTCTCGGTGCTGTTGGGCCGGCTCTTCTCGGTGAGTCAGGTGGGTTATTATACCCAGGCGGCCAAGTGGAACATGATGGGCTACAATACCATCAACGGCATGATTACCGGGGTGGCGCAACCTGTTCTCTCCCGGGTGGCCGACGACCGCGACCGCCAACGGGGAGTCTTCCGCAAGATGTTGCGTTTCACGGCCTTTGTATCCTTCCCGTTGATGTTCGGGCTCTCTCTTATTGCCTGTGAGCTGATTGTCGTGTGTGTTACCGAGAAGTGGCTCCCCAGCGTGCCCATGATGCAGATGCTCTGCGTGTGGGGTGCATTTGTTCCGTTGCAGGGGCTCTTTTCCAATCTGGTCATCAGTAGCGGAAAGTCGCGTATCTATATGTGGAACACCATCGTGCTGTGTCTTTTGCAGGCGGCCGTACTGGTAGCGACGGCATCGTGGGGCATCGAAACCATGATAGCGTTCTTTGTGGGGCTGAACATTGCGTGGCTGGGAGTGTGGTATCTTTTTGCCCGTCGTCAACTCGCGTTGCGTTTTCTCGACATGTTGCGCGACATACTCCCGTTTGCCGCTGTCGCACTGGTGGCCATGGCGGCAGCCTATTATGCCAGTCTCGGCCTTGAAAGTCTCTATCTGCGGCTGGCGGTCAAAGTGCTGGTGGCGGCAGCCGTCTATCTGTCGCTGATGTGGATATGCCGGGCTGCGGTACTGCGGGAGAGTATTGGTTTTATCAGGCAGCGGTTTACCCGCAACAGCCAATAATTACACTTTGTCATGGAAAAAATCAGGGTGTCGGTAGTCATGTGTACCTGTAACGGAGAGCGGTTCATACGCGAGCAGCTCGACTCGATAATGGCACAGACCTGTCCTGCCGAAGAGATAATCATACAAGACGATGCTTCGGACGACCGTACGTTCGACATTGTCGAAGAATATGCCCGGCGTTATCCGCAGATACGTCCTGTGCGTAATACCCGGCGAAAGGGGGTGAACGGGAACTTTTTTGATGCTCTCTCCAAAGCTACGGGCGACTATATCGCCATTGCCGACCAGGACGACATCTGGGAACCGCACAAAATCGAGCGGCAGGTACAGACTATCGGCGACAGACTCCTGTGCGCCAGTTTCTCCCGCCCCTTCTATGGCGATGCGACCGATGACACCTTTTTCGATATGCGCGTGCCCAATTGCAGCCTGTTGCGCATGATATATGTCGGTGTATTCCCCGGTCATTCCACTCTTTTCTCCCGTCGGTTACTCGCTCTTATGCCCGACCCCTCGCCATTGGCCCGTTACCGTTGCTACGACATGATACTGGCCCTTACGGCAGCAGCCTTCGACAGTATCGTGTTCCTGCCCGAAGTTCTCTCGTGGCATCGGCGGCATACGGCAGCCTATACCTATATAAGACCTACCAGCAACAGCCGCAGTGCCGGAAATATTTTCCGCTGGGTACAACGCACACGACGGTTGCACCGGGAGGTGAGAGACGGCATTGACCAGCGCCTGCTGGCGGCAAAAGAGTTTCTCTCGCATGTCGATTCGGCCATGCCGGTCCTGCGGCAGGCCCTTCACATGATAGACCTTTACACGAGCCATTCCCGCATTGATTTTCTGAGGCTGCAATTTTTTTGTATGAAAAATTATCCGCTGCTGCTGTACAGCTTTTCGGGCAGACGTTCGCTGGCAGGCTATCTCCGCGGATTTTATTTTCCCGTTTCATGCAGCGATTATTTCCGTTTTCTGGCTCCGGCAGCGCCGTCGTTCCGGAAGCCGGAAGAGAAAACTGTTCCATCTGAATAAATGATATCCCCCATGATGCCCAAGCAATACACATCGCAGGAGTTGGAGAAGTTGCACGAGGTTTTGTACGAGATACTGGCCGAGGTCGTGCGCATCTGTACCAAACATGACATACCCTATTTCGTCATAGGCGGAACGGCTATTGGCGCACTGTACGACAAGGCCATATTGCCGTGGGACGACGACATCGATATCGGTATGAAACGCGACGATTACGAACGTTTCCTGCGTGTGGCTCCCGAGGAGCTCGGCGACGCGTATTTCCTTTCCTGGCTAGGAACCGACCCTCACACTCCCTACCATTTTGCCAAGGTAAAGAAAAACAATACGCTCTTTGTCGAAGACAATTTCAAGACGGTTCCCATGCATCAGGGTATTTTTGTAGATATATTTCCCTTTGACCGTATTCCCGACAACAGATGCCTCCGCCGCATACAGTTCGAAGCGGTTAATTTCTTGAAGTGCTGTCTCATAGGGAAAGAGGTATGGCAATGGAAACATGCCGGTACCTGCCAGATTGCCTCTCCATCCAACCGGGGAGCGATACCTTGCTGGCTCAACAGAATTGTCGATGTGCTGTTTACCAAGAAGGCGATTTATAAAATGATGAAGGTGGCTTCGACGTGTTTCAACACCACCCGTACGGCCTATTACAACCATGTCATCACCCGTACCGACCATATTTCCTGCCGCGACATCGATTGTCTCGAAACGGTCCCGTTTGGTCCGTTGCATCTGAAAGCGCCAGTCCGTCTCGAAGCCTTCTTGCGGTATAACTATCCGACCCTCCACCGGTATACCGACGAAGAACTGGACAAACGCTTCAATCACTATCCGCTCATTTTGTCTTTCGATGCAAAAGGCGACGGACTGGAAGACTGGAATAAGAAGTAATCGGGCGGGGGCCGAGCCGAGAGTTGGCCCGGTGGTAGAGTCTCCCGTTTATCTCAGCGCAGCGACGATACGTTCGCAGGCGTGTCCGTCGCCGTAGGGGTTGTAGCTTTCCGACATTTTGCGGTACACCTCCTGGTCGTGCAGCAGTTGCGACACGTTCTCGACAATGGCATCGGCATCGGTACCTACCAGTCGCACTGTGCCGGCTTCGACGGCTTCGGGCCGTTCGGTCGTGTTGCGCATCACCAGTACCGGTTTGCCGAGCGAGGGAGCCTCTTCCTGTACGCCGCCGCTGTCGGTGAGCAGCAGGGTGGAGTGTTGCATGGCGTAGACGAAGGGCAGGTAGTCGAGCGGTGAGATGAGGTAGATGTTGGGTGTGCCCGACAACAGTTCGTATACCGGCTTTTGCACGTTGGGGTTGAGATGTACTGGGTAGACGATGTCCACCTCGGGGTGTTCTGCGGCGATTTGTCGTATGGCCTGGCAGATGTGCAGGAAGCCGTCGCCGAAGTTTTCCCGGCGGTGTCCCGTCACCAGAATGTAGGGACGCTGGCCGACGGTGTAGCCTTTGGCTTGCAGTTCGCCGATAATGGAATTTTTGATGTATTGGTTCTCTTCGATGATGTTTACAGCCATGAGCAGGGCATCGATAACCGTGTTTCCGGTAACGAAAATCTTCTCGTCGGCAATGTTCTCTTGCAGCAGGTTACGGCGCGATTTCTCGGTCGGGGCGAAGTAGTAGGAACACATGCGGTCGGTAACCTGGCGGTTCATCTCTTCGGGCCAGGGCGACAGCATATTGTAGGTGCGCAGGCCGGCCTCGACGTGCCCGATGGGAATTTGGCGGTAGAATGCAGCCAGCGAGGCTGCCATCGACGTTGTGGTGTCGCCGTGTACCAGTACGATGTCGGGGCGGAAATCGTTGAACACTTCGCGCAGTCCCAAAAGTACGCGTGAAGTGATATCGAAAAGGTCCTGGTTGGGAGCCATGATGTTCAGGTCGTATTCGGGAACGATGCCAAATACCTCCAACACCTGGTCGAGCATCTGACGGTGCTGGGCGGTAACGCATACTTTGGTTTCGAAATGTTCCGGCTCTTTTTGCAGAGCTTTTACAAGGGGAGCCATCTTGATGGCTTCGGGGCGGGTACCGAATACAAGCAAAATTCTTTTCATGGTATATCTATCACTGTGGCGGCGGAAGTTTTTTTACTTCCGGATACCGCAGAAGTCCAGTTCTATTTTGTTGGCATCTTTGGCGATGCTCAGGAACGGGGTGTGGCGCACAAGCCATACGATGATGTCGGCTTTGGCGTAGGCCTCGTTGCAGTCGGTGAGGTTGAAACTCGGGTGCGACGCAATATTGGGTTCAACAATCAATACATCGGCCCGCGATTCGGTGATGATGCGAGATACGATATATTTGGCGGGTGATTCCCGCAGGTCGTCGATGTCGGGTTTGAAGGCGAGACCCATGCAGGCAACAACCGGTTCGCGGCCGTTTTTCTCGACAAAGGCGCGGCAGGTATCCAGAACCTTGTTGGCACACCAGTCGGCTTTGTAGTCGTTGGTCTCGCGGGCCCGCTTGATGAGTTGGGCCTGTTCGGGATAGTCCGACACGATGAACCAGGGGTCGACGGCGATGCAGTGGCCGCCCACGCCGCAACCCGGTTGCAGAATATTTACGCGGGGGTGTTTGTTGGCCAACTCGATGAGTTCCCATACATTGATACCGGCTCTGTCGCAGATAATCGACAACTCATTGGCAAAGGCTATCTGCGAGTCGCGCGAAGAGTTCTCGGTGAGCTTGCACATCTCGGCTGTGCGGGCATTGGTGCGATGCAGCTTTCCCTGCACGAATGCCGAGTAGAACTCGATGGCCTTATCGGTCGATTCGGGGTTGATGCCACCGATGACCCGGTCGTTGTGTACCAGCTCGTAGAGGGTGTTGCCCGGCAGTACCCGTTCGGGACAGTAGGCAATGAATATCTCTCCTTTCAATTCGGGTCGCAGGCGGTAAATGAGATCGGCCATGCGTTCGGTCGTGAATACGGGAGAGGTCGATTCTATGACGAAGAGATCGCCCGGTTTCAGGAAAGGAACAACCGAGCGGGTTGCCGATTCCACATACGTCATGTCGGCCCGGTGGTTCTGCTTGAACGGGGTAGGCACAACTATGAAAAAGGCGTCGGCAGTTTCGGGTTGGGTGACGGCTCGCAGATGTCCATGGGTGACAGCTTCTTTGACAACACGATCCAAATCGGGTTCAACGATATGAACCTTCCCCTGGTTGACTGTTTCTACAACCGAAGGGTTGACATCTACACCTACAACTTCGTAACCGTGATGGGCGGCTACGGCTGCGGTGGGCAATCCGATATATCCTAATCCTAAAAATACGACTTTCTTCATCTTGATATTCAATGACTCTGTTGTATTATGGCGCATGCGGTTGAATGGCCTTTGTCGGCTGTGAGAATGATGTCGCGCGTTTGCGCCATCCCAGAAAATGGTGCAAAATTAAAAATAAAATATGACTTTCGGCTTTTTTCAAATCAAAAAAAGGTATTTTTGCTGTATAAAAATCGAGGGAAGAATGAGAGTCCTGATAATCAATACATCGGAGCGCGAGGGTGGGGCTGCCGTGGCCGCCGGCCGGTTGATGGCCGCTTTGCAGAAGAGCGGCGTGGAGGTGAAAATGGCCGTGAGAGACAAGTCGACCTGCAACCCCGACGTGTTGGCGGTGAGTAACCCTATTCTTATGCGATGGCGCTTCCTGTGGGAACGTATTGTCGTGTGGCTTGCCAACCGTTTTTCGAAGCGTCATCTTTTCTCGGTCGATGTGGCCGATGCGGGTGTAGACCTCACGTCGCTGCCCGAGTTCAAGCAGGCCGATGTGATGCATCTGCACTGGGTCAATCAGGGCATGCTCTCGCTCCGCGATATTCGCAAGATTCTCGATGCGGGAAAGCCTGTCGTGTGGACCCTGCACGACCTGTGGCCCTGTACGGGTATTTGCCATTATCCCGGTCAATGCACACACTTCAAGGAGGAGTGCCACCATTGTCTCTATCTGAGGGACGGGGGAGGGGCCGACGACCTTTCCCGGCGGGTCTTCCGCCGCAAGGCGAAAATCTATGCCGGCCGTCCGATACACTTTGTGGCGTGCAGCCGGTGGCTGGGCGATATGGCCCGGCAGAGTGCGCTCTGTCGGCAGCAGTTGGTATCGAGCATACCCAATCCTATTGATGTGTCGCTTTTTGCTCCGGCCGACAAGGCGGCGGCCCGCCGTCGGTGCGGTTTTCCCACCGACCGTAAAATCCTGCTTTTCGGGTCTGTCAAGATTTCCGACGAACGCAAGGGTTTTGCCTATCTGGCCGAGGCCTTGGAGATACTCCTTCGCACCTCACCTCAGATAAAAGACGAGTGGGCCGTAGTGCTCATGGGTAAGCGTCCGCCCGAGCTCGACGGCCGTCTGCCGGTAGCCTTCTACACCACGGGCTATATCGACGATGCGGCCCGTCTGACCGCTATCTACAATGCTGCCGACCTCTTTGTCATTCCTTCGCTCGAAGACAATCTGCCCAACACCGTCATGGAAGCCATGGCTTGCGGTGTGCCCTGCGTCGGGTTCGACACCGGAGGTATTCCCGAGATGATAGACCATGGCCGCAACGGCTATGTTGCCCGGTACAGGTCGGCCGAAGATTTTGCCTGCGGCATATACACTCTGCTCTATGACGTCGACTATCCCGCATTCTCGCAGGCAGCAAGAGACAAGGTGCTGTCGGCCTATGCCCCCGAAGTCGTGGCCGACCGATACATGGCTCTCTACCGCGAAGAGATAGAACGGAGACGGTCGGGAAGTTGAAAATCAAATCGGCACATATTTCCCCGTTTCACTTATTATGCTTACCTTTGCAGGTGAAAAAAATAACATTATGGCCGATACTGTTGCACAATTTGAGAAAGTCATATCCATCTGCCGGGATCTGTTCTCCCGCAAACTCGAAGATTACGGCGCTTCGTGGCGTATTATGCGCCCCTCGTCGCTGACCGACCAGATATATATCAAGGCCAAACGCATACGGAGCATCGAAGAAAAAGGTTCGTCGATGATCGACGAAGGCATACGCTCCGAAATCATAGGCATCGTCAATTACGGTGTCATTGCTCTCATTCAGCTCGAACTGGGCTATACCGACCATGTCGACATCTCCAACGAAAAGGCTCTCGAACTCTATGACAAGCACATGACCGTGACCAAAAACCTCATGTATGCCAAGAATCACGACTATGACGAGGCGTGGAGAGGTATGCGGCCTTCGTCGTATACCGACCTGATACTCATGAAAATATGTCGTACCAAGCAGATTGAGAATCACGACGGCCGCACGCTGGTATCCGAAGGTGTCGATGCCAACTATATGGACATGATTAATTATTCGCTTTTCGGATTGATAAAAATCGAATATGGAGAATAAAAAGGCAAATACCCTCTGGCAGCGTAGAATCGAACCTGTGCTTGTCGTGCTGGCGCGTCTGGTCGTCGGTGCGACATTTGCCTTTTCGGGGTTTGTCAAGTCAATCGATCCGGCCGGTACATCGTTGAAGATAAGAGAGTACCTCGAAGCCTTTGACCTCGATTTTGCACTGCCCATAGCCTTCTTCATTGCCGTGTGTCTGGGGGTATATGAATTGATATTGGGCGTTAATCTCCTTTTCGGTTCCTACCGTCGTGTAACGTCGGTATTGCTCTTCCTCACGATGCTCGTCATGACGCCGCTCACGTTGTACCTGGCGCTGGCCAATCCTATCAGCGATTGCGGCTGTTTCGGCGAAGCTCTCTATCTCACCCACTGGCAGTCGTTTGCAAAAAATGTCGTGCTGCTGCTCCTGTCGATTGTATTGTTGTTGGGTAACCGGCGCATTCGCAGTATTTACCACAAGGAAATACAGCCGCTTACCCTCTACTTCGTGCTGTTTTATGCCGTGGGTATATCGATGTATGCCTACTATTATCAGCCCATACTGGACTTCCGCCCCTATAAAGAGGGAACCGACATCAAGGCTGCACTCTCGCTCGACGTGTTTGATATGCCGCGTTATCTCTATCGCAATGGCGACCGGCTGGAAGAGTTTTCCGCCGACGACCTGCCCACCGATACCGCCTGGCACTTTGTAGAGCGGGTAGAGTCGGCTGCCCCTTCGACGTCGACGGTTAGCAATTTTGTTATCTATGACGGCGAAGACGACATTACCGAGTGGATACTTTCCGATCCCGGATATACCTTCCTTATACTCTCGCCCTCCCTTGCCGTGGCCGAAAGTAGCGCCATCGACAAAATCGATGAATTATACGACTATGTGCGTGAGTATCATTACAACCTCTACTGTCTCACTGCCTCCACGCCCGAAGAGATTGCCGAGTGGCAAGACAACACCGGGGCCGACTATCCCTTCTATTCGATGGACGCCTCGACTTTGCGGACAATCATGCGGGGTAATCCCGGTATCGTGCTGCTGCACGACGGTGTCATCGTAAAAAAAGTGCGTCCGGCCCATCTGCCCGGGGAGGCAGAGTGGAACGCTCCTGTCGATCAGTTGCCCTTCGGGCAGCTTTCGCCCTATACCCATCTGCGTCCGCTGCTCACTCTGCTGGTCATCTTTTTCATACCGATGCTCCTGCTTCTGCTCACCTCGAAGACAGTCGAGGCCTATGTCGTGCAGGCTCGGGTGCGCCGGGTGGCCCGCCTGCGTAAGATGCGGGAGAAACTGTTGGAGAAGAATCACAAAAACGACGAAAAGAAACCCATATAAATATTGTTTGTATTATGAGAAAAAACATTGTAGCAGGGAACTGGAAAATGAACAAAACCCTGCAAGAAGGTTTGACATTGGCAAAAGGTATTGAAGCCGCACTGGCAGGTAAAAAAGTAAATTGCGACGTGATTATCGGCACTCCCTTTATTCACCTCGCTTCGGTTGCTCAGACCATCGATACTGCTAAGATAGGCGTTGCCGCCGAGAACTGTGCCGACAAGGCTTCGGGTGCCTATACCGGTGAGGTATCGGCTGCCATGGTAGCCTCGACCGGTGCCAAATATGTCATTTTGGGACACTCCGAGCGTCGTGCCTACTATCACGAAACTCCCGAAATCCTCAAAGAAAAGGTGCTTCTTGCCCTGGCCAACAACCTGACGCCGATTTTCTGCATCGGTGAGGTTCTCGAAGAACGTGAAGCCGGCAAGCACTTCGACGTTGTAAAAGCTCAAATCGAGGGCTCGCTCTTCAACCTCTCGGCCGAAGAGTTCGGAAAAATTATCTTGGCCTATGAACCCGTATGGGCTATCGGTACCGGTAAGACCGCCACAGCCGCCCAGGCTCAGGAGATGCACGCATTTATCCGTCAGACCCTGGCCGATAAATATGGCAAAGAGGTAGCCGAAAACTGCTCCATCCTTTACGGCGGAAGCTGCAAACCCTCCAATGCCAAGGAACTGTTTGCCAACCCCGACGTCGATGGTGGCCTCATCGGTGGCGCTGCTCTTGAAGTAGAGTCGTTCATGGGCATTATCGAAGCCTTCTAAAATTATAACCATAAATCGGAAACAGGGGGCGGGCTTGTGTACCACCCCTGTTTCCTCTCTTATACACGTAGCCGCTATGACAGCAAGATCGCTTTTCACCCTTCTCTTTCTCGCCGCCTGCGGAACCTTTACGGCACAAGCGCAGGCATACAGTATCGATACGACGATTGTGCAATCGTTGGGCCGTTCGTTAGACGGTGCGCGTGTCGTGCTGCATCAAGATTCTGCCCTCGACGTGCGACTCTCCCGTAACAGCGGTACGTTGAAGGTCGACAAAGATGGAAACATCGCCACACAGGGCTATCGTATACAGCTCTTCTCCGACAACAAACGCAACTCCCGCGAAGAGGCCGAGCTGCGTTCCGACGTCGTGGCTCAGGATATGCCCCAGATACCCATCTATGTAACCTACCTTTCCCCCTTTTGGCGTCTGCGGGTAGGTGATTATCGCACCTTTGAGGAGGCCAATGCGCAGATGCAGCAATTAAAGAAAAAATTTCCCAAATATTCGGTCGAAATGCGTATCGTCAAAGACGAAATCGTGTTGCCCTTATATAAAGAATAATTCATGTCCGACAGTATACAGAATCTCACCGACGACCAACGGGTAGAACAGTTGGCCGCCCATTACAAAGCCATACTTGAACTCTTGGGAGAAGACCCTACCCGCGAAGGCCTTGTAAAAACTCCCGTGCGCGCGGCCAAGGCCATGCTGGCCCTCACCTCGGGCTACCGCAAGTCGCCCCAGGAAATCATCAAATCGGCCCTTTTCAAAGAAGAGTACGGTTCGCGTGGTCAAATAGTCGTGGTCAAAGACATCGAGTTCTACTCTTTCTGCGAACACCATATATTGCCATTCTTCGGTAAGGCCCATATCGGCTATGTGCCCGACGGTTGTGTAACCGGCCTCAGCAAGTTGGCCCGGCTTGTCGACGCCTTTGCCCGTCGTCTGCAATTGCAGGAACGGCTCACCTCGGAGATTTGCGAGAGTTTGCAGTCGGCTCTTCACGCCCAAGGGGTCATCGTCGTTATCGAGTCGCGTCATCTTTGCATGCAGATGCGTGGTGTCGAGAAGCAGGGAGCCGTCACTACGACCAGCTCCTATACCGGTGTTTTTGAAGATTTGTCGCGCCGTGAAGAATTTTTTGCATTGATAGGCCGTCGGTAAGTTGTTCATTTACAAGTATGGTTAAATTTTTTGCAGAAAAAAGTTGCTCAACTGTTTGCACAAACCAAATAACCGTCGTATATTTGCAACCGCAAACGCGAAAATAGCTCAGTTGGTAGAGCATAACCTTGCCAAGGTTAGGGTCGCGGGTTCGAGTCCCGTTTTTCGCTCTAAGAAAATTCTTTGACATATTGAAATGCGAAAATAGCTCAGTTGGTAGAGCATAACCTTGCCAAGGTTAGGGTCGCGGGTTCGAGTCCCGTTTTTCGCTCCAATCGTTTTTAACGAGGTTATCGAGCCCAAATGGCGGAATTGGTAGACGCGCTAGTTTCAGGGACTAGTGTTTATTGCGAACGTGCAGGTTCGAGTCCTGTTTTGGGCACCTTCTAAAAAACGAATCTTGTCCGGGTGGTGAAATTGGTAGACACGCTACTTTGAGGGGGTAGTGATCATTGGATCGTGTGAGTTCGAATCTCATCTCGGACACCAACAAAAAGGCATTGTAAATATTACAATGCCTTTTTCTGTATTTACCCATCTATAAAATTTCGGATATGGCCGTTTTGCGATTTTTTTATCAGTGGCTTATCGTCATGCCCGTGATGTTAGTGATAACCATACTTGCGGCACTCACTACAATTATTGGTTGTTTCCTTGGCGACCATCGCGTGTGGGGATATTACCCGGGGCTCATCTGGTCGCGTCTCTTCTGTATAGTCTCGCTAGTGCGGGTCGAGGTGCGTGGGCGCGAGAAACTCGACCGCTCTACCTCCTATGTCTTTGTGGCCAATCATCAGGGAGCCTACGATATATTTCTTGTCTACGGATATCTTGGACACAAATTCAAGTGGATGATGAAAAGTTCGCTGCGTCGCATACCCTTTGTAGGAGCAGCCTGCGCTGCGGCCGGTTTCATCTTTGTCGATCGCTCGGGCAAAGGGCTGCGTGAGACTCTGTCGGCCGCCGAGAAGATACTTACCCGGGGAATGTCTCTTGTGGTCTTCCCCGAAGGGTCGCGTACACCCGACGGACGCATGCACCGCTTCAAGAAAGGTGCCTACCAGATAGCCGACGACCTCTCTCTCCCTGTCGTGCCCATGACCATAGACGGCTCCTATCGTGTGCTGTCGAAAAATTCCAAACTCATACGGCCCGGAAAAATCACACTCACGATACACGAACCTGTATATCCGGGAGCCGACGGGCATTACGATATGGAGCAACTCATCGATGAAACTTACCGTTCCATAGCCTCGGTTTTGCCGCAAGAGAGTGGAATTACTAATAAAAGTTAATCGCGCAAAAAAAGATGTGGCAAAGCATTTGTATTAAAAAATAAATTTGCACCTTTGCAGTCGAAAATTGCCCGGTGGTGTAATGGTAGCACTTCGGATTCTGGTTCCGCCTGTGAGGGTTCGAGTCCTTCCCGGGCAACAATTTTCAGAGACAGAGGGTCTTATCAAACTTGATAAGACCCTCTGTCGTTTTATTACCCGCTCTCTTTTACAGAGAAATACTTGCTCAATATCAATAATATCGGCCGAAGAGAATATCTTTTTTATTCTTACCCCAGTAGTTGGTAAATAGAATACGGTTTCAAAAAGTGCTGGAAGGTGTCAGCTCGGGGTATCGAAACCGAAAATCATGATCCAGGTGTCGTTGCGGCGCAGGTACTTGCCATAGGCAGATGTGGAACTGATGTCGAAATCTTTGACGCCCATAGGGCAGTCGGGACGGTAGAAATTTGCGTCGGGGAGGATATGAAAATCGGCACTTCCCGTGATAATGTTTTCTTGCTTGTCGCTGATAAGGTACTCTTGCTTGTCGCGGATAAGGGCCTCGGCTTCGTCGCGGGTGAGCCGACGGGGCGTGTAAATATTTGCGAAATATTCACAGTAAATTATGCGGCAGGGCATGCCGACGATTTCGCACAGATGGGTGTTGCGAGGGGGATTGTAGTTTTGGAGAAAAGGGTCGGTGGGTGGCGGTGTGATTTTTGCCTTGAAGGCTTTGGCCCCGAAGATGAAGATGTAGATGAATGAGGCCAGGCCAATGATGGTGATGAAGGTGTCCATGGAGAGGTGTTGTGAGGGTTTGACGGTGAAAGGTGAAAAATAGGGAGGTGTGCCAAGGGGCGCATATAAAAAGCGCCCCTTGGCCTGATATTAGATTTAGAAAT
Organism: uncultured Bacteroidales bacterium; assembly: GCA_944325415.1. Lineage (GTDB taxonomy): Bacteria > Bacteroidota > Bacteroidia > Bacteroidales > UBA11471 > Caccoplasma. Next base: position 15,841 of record CALUZW010000021.1, read on the forward strand.
TGTATTGCAGACCGAGGGCGAGAACCTCTTTGAACTGCACCTTGGCGCATTTTCCCTGACCGATAATATTGCCCGCAGCATCTTTCTTGTCGTAGGCAAATTTTATGTCGTTGTCGTAGATGAGATTGGTCGATACCGAGGCCGAGAGCCATTTGTTGATGGTCATGTTTATCTGCACGTCCCACGAGACATCGATGTTACGGGCTTCCTTGCCGCGCATGTAGTCGGAGAATAGGTTGAGGCGGGAGTAGAGATTGACGTTTTTCATGATGTCGTAGTTGAGTTCGACTTTGAGGTTGGCACCCATTTCGTTGAGAACGTTTTTCCCAGCCTCGACTCCGAAGGCTCCTTGCTGGGCAAGGGCATCGTCGGTGACAAATGTTCCTTTCCAGGTAACGGGGGTAAACACAGCTGTAACAATCGGAGCCGGTGTCCAGGTGATACCGATACCAGCCGACAGGTATCCTGGGGCCATAAAGCGCGAGACAAACGTGCGATCATTGTCGTCGCCATACTGGTAACCGTTTGAAAATTGTGTCTGGTAGGTAAAGAATGCACTCAGGTAGAGCGATTTCTTTACCTCAAAGCCGTAGTTGGAGTTGAGGTAGATTTTATCGGTAGTTTTTTTCAGCGGGGCATTGCCGGTCTGGTTGAAGCCGTAGTTGAGTTCGAGCCGGTTCTGCCACAGATGTTTGTCGTTCTTATAGTCGGCCTGGTAAGTAAACTGTGCATCGAGAGCCAGGGCGTTCTCACCGCCTTGCGCCCAGTTGGTAAAACTCGACTGGGTAAATTTGAGGCCGGCGTATCCGGCTTTTGTCCACGAAGACACTGTTGTTGTTTCTTGGGCTGTGGTGCCTGAGATAGCCAGTACCAATCCCGCAATAAGGGTGGATATACGTTTCATAAAAAAAGGTTAATAAGGTTCTTTTGCGAAAATATGTAAAATATTTATTCGCCTGTATGTAATTCAACAAAAAGATGATATATTTGTTTTTACTTCATAGCTGAGAGTAGTTTGAAGAAAATTTATTTTGTTATTAACCCCCAAATTTCGATTGATTATGAAAAAGTACAAATGCAGTGTATGTGATTGGATATATGACCCCGCAGTGGGCGACCCCGAAGGAGGCATTGCTCCCGGTACCGCTTTTGAAGATATACCCGAAGATTGGGTATGCCCTTTGTGTGGCGTAGGAAAAGATATGTTTGAAGAGGTAGACGAGTAATCCCGACACTCGCAAATATACTTGAAAAAGGCCCTCTGCTTTTAAAGCATGGGGCCTTTTTTACAGGCTTATTGCCGGCCGGGAGTATGTGAGGTTGAGGTTTGGCGAGAGCAGGCATTAGGGGGCTTGCTTTTCGTGGAGGTGTACCGTAAAGGTGGCCTCCTTGCACTCGATTTTGATGGCCTTGTCTGTTCGGATTTGGGACGCGATGTCGGCTCCTGCCCGGGTATAGTCGCAGTGTGAGGTGTAGACACCATTCGATATTTTCTGCGGTTGGCAGTTTTCAAAAATAGATGGTTTCTCGTCCATGATTTTTATGTTTGAAGAGGCAGTTTCCCGACGTGCCCGGCACTATCGATTGAGTAATATGTTGTTTTGCGCAGATGCGTCGCTGCCCCGCTGGGGGGAAGTTTTCGCCTGTTGCCATTCTTGCTGCTGTCGTTTCCATTGTCGGTCAACCGTTTTTTATCTGAAAAACAATTTCCTGCCCGAATTGTTTTTGAGGCAATAAATTTTTTGTTCAGAGGTCTGCGGGAAACGTTGCTCCGGGGGGGTCGAACCAAATCTTTTTCGGCGTTGTTATTGTTCAGGCTCTCAGCTCCGGTCGCTATACGAGGCCTGTGCAGGCTTCGCCACCGGCCGCGACAACTAAAATTTTCTGAATCTATGCATGAACTTTCTATTGCCCTCAGTATTCTCGATTGGGTCGCTCTGGAAGCCATTAGGCGGCGGGCCCGTGAAGTGAAAGAGATTGAGCTGGAAGTGGGGCGTCTGGCGGGTGTGGATATTTCGACACTTGCCTTCTCGATGCAGGCGGTACAACGTTATTCACCGTTTGAAAAAGCGCGGGTAAAGATTGTCGAGGTAGAGCCGTTGGCGGAGTGTCGGGCCTGTGGTCGGCAGTTCTTGCCTCACTGTCTGTTTGATTGTTGTCCACACTGTCATTCGTTCGAGACCGAGTTGTTGCGGGGGCGGGAGTTGAGGTTGAAGTCCATTTGTGTCGAGTAGAAACGAGAAGATCGCATGGCAGGTTGTTTTACACAGCTATTCTCTGACGCCCTTCGGATTTGCACAGGTTGGAGAAACAGAAAGAGCTATCCCACGCGTGGGATAGCTCTTTCTGTTGTATGACGAGGAGTGGGTTGTCAGTTTTTCTCGATGGAGTAATCTTTGATACCCAGGGCGGCGTAGGCCTTTTTCAGCTCCTCTTCGTTGTCGCTGATGACGAGGAGCTTGTCGCCCGGTTTCAATACCGTGTTGCCTTTCGGTACAAAGAAGTTGGCGTCGCGTTTCACCATTACGGCCAGCGTGTTGTCGGGCAGAGTCATGTCCATCAGGCGGTTGCCTTTCAGTAAGGTCTGGCTGTTGATTTCGATTTCCGACATCGACGACTTTATCTCTTCGGGCAGGTAGACGTCGAACTCTTTCTTGTCTTTTCCCGGAGCAATGAGTCCCAGCCATTTGGCCATCGTTCCCACGGTTGTTCCCTGTATCAGCAGGGAGATGAGGGTGATGAAGAATACGATGTTGAAAATGAGGGTGGCATTTTCGAGGCCGGCTATCATGGGGTAGGTGGCAAATATGATGGGTACAGCTCCACGCAAGCCCACCCAGGAGATGTAGAGGCGGGCACGTGTCGACAGATTCTTGAAGGGAAGCAGGCAGAAAAATACCGAGATGGGGCGTGCCAGTACAATCATGAAGATGCCGATGGCCAGTCCGATGCCGATAATCGGCGGCAGTTGGCTCGGGGTAACCAGCAGTCCGAGCGTGAGGAACATGACAATCTGAAAGAGCCAGGTGAGGCCATCGAAGAAGGTCTCCATACTGCGCTTGTGAACGACCTTGGAGTTTCCAATGACCAGTCCGGCCAGATAAACGGCCAGGTAGCCGTTGCCTTTCACCATGTCGGTAAAGGAGAAGATAAAAAACGTGAAGGCCAGCAGCATGATGGGGTAGAGCGACTGGTTCTGCACGTTGAGCCGGTTGATGGAGAGTACCGCCAGCCGGCCGAAGAGGTAGCCCGTGAGGGCTCCGACACCCAGTTGTATGAGTAGGGTAGAGATGAAGTTCCAGAAGGAGAATTCGCCCATCTGCACAATCTGTATCAGCAGAATGGTGAGCATGAAGGCCATGGGGTCGTTACTACCACTTTCCAGTTCGAGTGTAGGGCGCAGCCGCTCTTTCAGGATAAGCCCTTTGGAGCGGAGAATGGAGAATACCGAGGCCGAGTCGGTCGAAGACATGACCGCAGCCAGCATCATCGACTCCCATACAGACAGATTGATGTCGGGAATAAGGCCGCAGATGAAGTAGATGAAGAGTCCCGTGATGAGGGTGGTCAGGAGTACTCCGAAGGTGGCCAGGGTTACACCCGGGCCTATGACAGGTTTGATGTCCTGGTATTTGGTGTCCATACCACCCGAGAACAAGATGATGCTCAGAGATATGACACCGATAAACTGCGCCGCTTTGGGGCTGTCAAACTGTATTTGCAGAAAAGGCAGGGGGCCGTCGCATCCGAAGAACATTCCCACGCCGAGAAACAGAAGCAGCGCAGGGAGTCCGAATTTATAACCGGTTTTTCCGGCCAAAACACTGAAAAATAAAAGTATGGCTCCGACGAATACGAAGTTTTCGGGATTTAAGTTCATGAAATTCTAATTTTGTTTGCTTGGGAGCAAAGTAGTTTTTTATCGTTAATAACAAAAACAGTAGGAATCAAGTGTCGGGCGACATCGATTTGGGGAAAAGAAAAAAACGTCGTACCGGAAGGAACGACGACAGGTTACTCTTCGCCCAACAGGTCGGGACGCAACCGACGGGTGCGCTCGACCGACTGTTCGTGGTTCCACTCGTCGATTTTTCGCTGGTGGCCCGACAGCAGTACGTCGGGAACACGCCATCCCTTGTATTCGGCCGGACGTGTATAGACCGGCGGTGCCAGCAGATTGTCCTGGAAAGAGTCGGAGAGAGCCGACTGTTCGTCGCCGATGGCTCCGGGTATGAGCCGCACGATGGCGTCGCACATGATGGCGGCAGGCAGTTCTCCGCCGGTGAGAACGTAATCGCCTATGGATATTTCGCGAGTGATGAGGTGTTCGCGTATGCGATAGTCTATACCCTTGTAATGGCCGCACAAGATGATGAGGTTCCCGGCCATAGAAAGGGCGTTGGCCATCGGTTGGTCAAAAACTTCTCCGTCGGGCGATGTATAGATGACCTCGTCGTAGTCGCGTTCGCTTTTCAGTTGGGCAATGGCACGGTCTATCGGTTCTATCTGCATCACCATGCCGGCCGCTCCGCCGAAGGGGTAATCGTCGACCCGCCGGTGTTTGTCGGTCGAAAAATCACGCAGGTTATGGACGACGATTTCGACGAGCCCTTTGTTTTGGGCCCGTTTCAGAATCGATTGGTTCAGAGGACTGTCGAGCAACTCGGGCAATACGGTGAGAATATCGATACGCATGATTTTGATGCACTGTTTTTTCTTGGTTGCAAAGGTACCATAAAAATGTGAGATAAGGAAACTTGCCCGACACAGAAATGTCTCTTTTTTTTTCTCGTTTCGGGCGAAAATTCCGACCCTGCGGCACACCCGTTTTCGAGGCTCCGTCCCCGGAAGCGAACCGCGGAATTCGGGGCTAAACTTTTTCGGCGCAGGCATTGTTCTGTATGCAAACCGTTTTTCAACCGATTATGATGAAACAGACAGCAAAAATGGGGTTGGCGGCTCTGTGTGCCGCAATGTCTCTCCTGCCCGGTGTGGCCCGGGCGGTACAGAATGACGCTCCCAAAGAGAAGGCCCGCCTTACGATACTCTCTACGCGCGGTGCCGGCGGCGATGAAGAAGTTGTTGAAATTTTCACCGAGACCCTGCGGCCGCGCTTTCACGACCCGGGTGTACCTCGGTTTGTATTGACGGGGCCGCGAAAGAACTGGGCCCTGGGTATTGGCGGTTATGTACAGGCCAAGGTCGAATATGATTTCGATGGCGTGGTCGACGATATAGACTTTTATCCGTCGCTTATATCGACCGACAATCCCCGCAATCAGTTCCAGATGGATGCTACGACATCTACCCTGTTTCTCAAACTGGTGGGACGGGTCGGCTCGCTGGGCCCCCTTGTTGTATATACCGCCGGTAACTGGCGCGGCGACGGAAAGACCTTTGAACTGCAAAATGCCTATGTACAGTTTCTGGGCTTCACGCTGGGATACGATACCGGCACCTTCATGGACTTGGCTGCCGAGCCGCCGACGGTCGACTACGCCGGGCCCTGTGGCATGACTTATTACCAGACTACGCTTATCCGCTATGAACATACTCTGGGCAAAGGGCTCTCGGCCGGCATTGCCGTGGAGATGCCCTTGGTGAATGTGGCGGCCGACTCCTATGTCTCGACGGCACGTCAGACACTCCCGTCTGTTCCGGCCTACCTGCAATATGCGTGGGGCAAGGGGCAGAGCCATGTGCGGTTGAGTGGAATTTATCGCAATATGACCTATACCGACCTGTCTCGGAACAGAAAGTCCTGCCTGAATGGCTGGGGAGTACAGGCCTCAGCCGTTGTGGCCGTGGGCCGGCCGTTGCAACTTTTTATGCAATATGCCTATGGCAAGGGTATCGGTAGCCTTATCAACGACCTCAGCAATCTGAATGTCGATATGGTGCCTTATCCCGAAACCCGGTACAAGATGCATCTGCTGCCCATGTCGGGCTGGTATGCGGGTGCGCAATACAATATTTCGCCTGCGCTTTTTGTGTCGGCTACATACAGTTGCTCGCGATTGTATACAGAACATTTTTATGCCCGGGAAAATCCCGGAGACTATAAGCAGGGACAGTATCTGGTGGCCAATGTTTTCTGGACGGCTGTTCCCGATTTGCAACTTGGTTTGGAGTATCTGCGCGGGTGGCGTACCGACTTCGACGACCACATCGACCGTGCCAATCGGGTGAATCTATCGGCCAAGTTCAGCTTCTGATACATCTTCCGCATCTCACGACGACAGATGCGGAAGAGTTCCTTGCCTGCCTCTTTTCTTCCTCCGAAGAGGGGCGGGCCTTATAGTCTTGCCCGCCCAAAGCCCGGGGCCGGAAATCCTTTACAACCGACGATATTCTCCCGGCCGACTCTTCCGTTTCTTACTTTTTTGTGGTATCTTTGCAAAGATAAAAAAGCACCATGAACGAGACCGAAGCCCGAATACGGCAGCTAAGAAAGGAGTTGGACGAGCACAACCACAACTATTATGTGCTTAATGCCCCGACCATTGACGACCGAGAGTTTGACCGCCTCATGGCCGAATTGCAGCGGCTTGAAGAGGAGAACCCCCAGTATGCCGACCCTCATTCTCCCACCTGCCGTGTGGGCAATGATCACAATCAGGCTTTCACTCAGGTGGCTCACCGCTATCCGATGCTTTCGCTGGGAAATACCTATACCCGGGAAGAGGTGGCCGCTTTTTACGAACGGGTGCAGACATCGTTGCAGGAGCCGTTTTCCATCGTTGGCGAATTGAAATACGACGGCACCTCCATATCGCTCACCTATGAACATGGTCGGCTGGTGCAGGCTGTTACGCGTGGCGATGGCGTGCGTGGCGACGATGTAACCGAGAATGTGAAGACGATACGTTCCATACCTCTGGTCTTGCGTGGCGACAACTATCCCGACCTTTTTGAGATACGGGGCGAGATACTCATGCCGTGGACTGTCTTTGAACAGCTCAATGCCGAACGCGAGCGGGAGGAGGAACCCCTCTTTGCCAATCCGCGCAACGCGGCATCGGGTACCCTCAAACTGCAAAATTCGGCTGTCGTCGCTTCCCGTCGCCTCGACGCCTATCTCTACTACCTTCTGGGCGAGAATCTGCCCACCGACGATCACCTCGAAAATCTGCGTATGGCAGCCGGCTGGGGATTCCGTATTTCCGACGCCATGACACGCTGCCGTTCGCTCGAAGGCATGTATGCCTTTATCGATTACTGGGACGTGAACCGCAAGAATCTCCCGGTCGCTACCGACGGTATCGTATTCAAGGTCGCCTCGCTGCGTCAGCAGAAATTTCTCGGCTACACGGCCAAGTCGCCCCGTTGGGCAATAGCCTACAAGTTTCAGGCCGAGCGGGCGGTAACCCGGCTCAACTCCATCTCCTACCAGGTGGGGCGCACCGGTGCGGTAACCCCCGTGGCCAACCTCGACCCCGTACAACTGTCGGGTACCGTTGTGAAGCGGGCTTCGCTTCACAACGACGACATCATACAGTCGCTCGACCTGCACATAGGCGACTTTGTCTATGTCGAGAAGGGGGGCGAAATCATTCCCAAGATTACCGGCGTAGATACCGATGCCCGCCTGCTGGTGGGAGAGAAGGTACACTTTATAACCCGTTGTCCCGAGTGCGGTACACCTCTGGTGCGTTACGAGGGAGAGGCGGCGTGGTACTGTCCCAACGACGAGACCTGTCCCCCGCAGATTAAGGGACGCATCGAGCACTTCATCAGCCGTCGGGCCATGAATATCGACGGATTGGGCAGCGAGACGGTCGATCTCTTTTATCGCCTGGGCCTCATACACGACGTGGCCGACCTCTACTCTCTGCGCGAGAGCGACATTGCCTCACTCGACCGTCAGGGCGACAAGTCGGCCCGTAACATTATCGAAGCCATTGCCGCTTCGCGTGAGGTCCCCTTTGAACGGGTACTCTTTGCATTGGGCATACGCTTCGTGGGAGAGACCGTGGCCAAGAAACTGGCCAACGCTTTCGGCAGTATCGACAAGCTGGCTGCTGCCACCGAAGAGGAGCTCGTGCAGGTCGATGAAATCGGTGTGCGCATTGCCGGCAGCGTGAGAGCCTACTTTGCGCATCCCTCGACAGCGGCACTTGTAGGCCGGCTGAAAGAAGCCGGTTTGCAGATGGAGCTGTCGGCCGAGCGGCTGGCCCGTCGCACCGACCGCCTGCAAGGTGCTACCGTCGTCATCAGCGGTACCTTTACCCATCACTCCCGTGATGAATACAAAAGCCTTATCGAGGAACACGGCGGGAAGAATACGTCGTCGGTGTCGGCCAAGACAACCTATCTCCTGGCCGGAGAGAATATGGGTCCGGCCAAGTTGGAGAAAGCTACGAAACTGGGTATAAAAATTATCACCGAAGATGAGTTCTTGCAACTCATCGGTCAGGAACAGTAAAACCGTCAAGCCATGTGGAAATATATCACCCTGAAATCGATACAGCGTCGTTTCGCCCGCAGCCGCAAGACCCGGAAACAGCGTTTTGTACCCTATCGGGAAGCCTCGACGATAGTCGTTCTCACCGATGGACCCGACGCCCGGCAGGCGCTTCACGCTTTGGAGGCGATGGTCCGCGACGGGAAAAGAGTCGTCTGGTATCACTTTACCCCGGCTGCCCAGTCCGAATCTCCGCTTGCGGCTCCGGTCTCCGGCATCGAAACGGTAACGCTATCGCTGGCCGACCTTCATCGAGGAAATACCTGTCCGCGTCCCGAGATACTCCGCACTTTCGAAGCCTTGCCGGCCGACGTGTTGCTCGACCTTACGCTCGACGACCCACTCCCGGTCGCCTATCTGGCCGCACGCAGCCAGGCTCCGATGCGTCTTGGCTTGCAGAAGAATGCTCTCGTGCCGGCCGACATTATGCTGCAATTAGAGCCCGAAAAGACGACAGTCGGCGACCTGTTGCAAAATATGCTGTTTTATTGGAAGAATATTGCGGCAAAAAATAATAATTCGTAATTTTACCGCCGAAAAATAGGCACAACACTATCATATGGCACAAATCAACTTAAAAGGTATGGGCGTTGCCCTCATCACACCTTTCCATGAAGACGGAACAATCGATTTCCCGGCATTGGCCCGCCTTGTCGAATATCAGATACAGAATGGCATAGATTATCTCGTCGTGTTGGGAACGACGGCCGAGACCCCCACGCTTACCGAAGAAGAGAAAGCCGAGGTGCGCGCATTTGTCATCGAAAAGGTTGCCGGTCGTGTGCCCATCGTCCTGGGTATGGGTGGCAACAATACACGAGCCATTGTCGAGGCGCTGAAAACCGGTCGTTTCGATGGCGTAGATGCCATACTCTCGGTAGTACCCTATTACAACAAGCCGTCGCAGGAGGGAATATACCAGCACTATAAGGCCATAGCTTCGGCCACCAAGCTCCCCGTTATTCTCTACAACGTGCCCGGTCGCACCGGCGTGAACATGACCGCCGAGACCACGTTGCGTCTGGCCCGCGATTTTGACAACATCGTGGCCATCAAGGAGGCCTCGGGCAACATTACCCAGATGGACGACATCATCAAGAACAAGCCGGCCGACTTCATGGTTATCTCGGGCGACGACGGCATTACCTTCCCGCTCATTACGCTGGGTGCCGTGGGGGTGATTTCGGTCATCGGAAATGCCTTCCCCCGTGAGTTCAGCCGCATGGTGCGCCTCGCCCTCAATGGCGACTATGCTTCGGCACTGACGATACATCACCGCTTTACCGAGCTTTTCAGCCTTCTCTTTGTCGATGGCAATCCCGCCGGAGTGAAATGTCTCCTCCATGCCATGGGGTATATCGAAAACCAGTTGCGGCTTCCGCTTGTCCCCACTCGCATCACCACCTACGAGAAGATTCGCGATGTGTTGCAGAAACTCAACATCATCTGCTGAAATCGTTCCGAACCGTTCAACCCCTTGTAATGTTTATCCTAAAATCCGACAACTATGATACAGAGACTACAATCGGTATATCTTTTTCTTGCGGCTGCATTGGTGGCAACGTGTATGTTCATGCCTTTGGTCAACATTATTACTCCCGAAGAGACCGTGACACTATCGGCCGTGGGGGTCTATAACCCGGGTGACGATGCAAAATCTCTCTTTGATGTGTGGCCGCTCACCATCGTGACTGCATTGGCAGCCTTACTGGCTTTTATAGACATATTTCTCTTCCGCAATCGCCCGTTGCAGATGAGGGTATGCTATTTTATCACATTCTTACTTATTGCTTTTTATGTAATAGTGGGCATATATGTCTATTACCTAGCCATTAATGGCGAGAGTCTGCAATGGCAGGCTGCACTATCTATGCCGGTTGCGGCTTTGGTGCTAAATTTTATTGCCTATCGACGCATACGGGCCGACGAACGTCTCGTGCGTTCGGCCGACCGTCTGCGTTGACCGCCGCAAAACTTCGTACAGCAAAAGCGCCGCACAGATCTCTGTGCGGCGCTTTTGTATTTCATGTGTAGGGTCGGGGAGGACCTATTCGTGCAGCCGTTTCTCGACGTAGGCAAACAGTTTCAGACGGTCGTCGGGCGTGAACCACACGATGGAATCGTCGCGCCGGAACCACGTCATCTGTTTGCGTGAGTAGACCCGCGTGTTGCGTTTTATCTTTTCGACAGCCGTGGGCAGGTCGTATGTGCCGTCGAAGTAGGCAAACATCTCTTTATATCCCACCGTGTTGAGTGCGTTGAGGTGGCGGTAGGGGTAGAGCCTGCGGGCCTCGGCTTCGAGCCCGTCGTGCATCATGGCGTCGACCCGGCTGTTGATGCGCTCGTATAGCTCCTCCCGCGGGCGGGTGAGGCCTATCTTTACGATGTCGAACGGCCGCTCTTTCCTGGCGTTTGTGCGTAGCGAGGAGTAGGGGCGGCCCGTCATGCGGCATATCTCTACGGCGTGTATCACCCGTTTGGGATTCCGGCGGTCGACCTCATCGTAGAAGTCGGGGTCGAGCCGTTGCAACTCTTCGAGCAGAACGTCGAGACCCTCCTCCTCGTAGCGGGTTACCACGGCACGGCGCACCTCCTCGCTGATGGTGGGTATCTCGTCGATGCCGTTGCACACGGCATCGATATACATCATCGAGCCGCCGGTGAGCAGCAGCGTGTCGTGTTGGGCAAACAGCTCCTGCATGAGGGCCATTGCCTCCTCTTCGTAGCAGGCGGCACTGTAATAGTCGGTGAGGGCGAGTGTGCCGATGAAGTAGTGGGGCACACGGGCCAGCTGCTCGGGCAGGGGGGCGGCCGTGCCTATCGTCATGTCGCGATAGAGCTGGCGGCTGTCGGCCGAGATGATGGGGCACCCCAGTCGTTCGGCCAGTTGCAGGCTCAACTCGGTTTTTCCTACGGCCGTGGGGCCCAGAAGTACGATGAGATTTTTTTTCATGAATAGCGGCAGGGCGGGAGATATGTCTGAAAAAAGGAGGGGGGAGGCCTTCGGTGGCGACGACCTCCTCCCTCCTTGAATTGTCGGGGTTATTTCTCGGCCGTGAGGCGGGCAATCTCTACAATCACGTCGCGGGCCTTCACCATCGAGGGGATAGGTATGAATTCGTAACGTCCGTGGAAATTGAGTCCGCCGGCAAAGATGTTGGGGCAGGGGAGCCCCTCAAACGACAGCCGGGCTCCGTCGGTACCTCCGCGCACGGGAACGACAATGGGGGTTACACCCACGTTTTTCATAGCCTCTTCGGCGAGGTCGACGATGTGCATGACCGGCTCGATTTTCTCGCGCATGTTGTAGTACTGGTCTTTGATGTCGAGGCTGGCACAGTCGGGGAACTCCTTGTTGATTTTCCGCACGAGGTGCTCAAATTCTTTCTTGCGACGTTCGAAGCGGTCGCGGTCGTGGTCGCGGATAATGTAGCTGAGCGTGGTCTCTTCGACACTGCCCTCGCACGAAATCAGGTGGTAGAAACCTTCGTAGCCTTCGGTGTGTTCGGGTGTTTCCCAGCGGGGCAGCATGATGGCATATTGCACGGCAACGCGCAGCGAGTTGATCATCTTGTGCTTGGCATAACCCGGGTGTACGTTGCGACCCTTGAAGGTGATGCGGGCCACGGCGGCGTTGAAGTTTTCATATTCGAGTTCGCCTACTTCGCCACCGTCCATCGTGTAGGCCCAGTCGGCATCGAACCGTTTCACGTCGAAATGGTCGGCCCCTTGTCCTATCTCCTCGTCGGGCGTGAAGGCGATGCGTATCTTCCCGTGTTTGATTTCGGGGTGGGAGATAAGATGCTCCATGGCCGACACGATTTCGGCTACACCGGCCTTGTCGTCGGCACCCAGCAGTGTCTTGCCGTCGGTAACGATGAGGTCTTGACCGGTATAATGCAGCAGTTCGGGAAATTCGTCGGGACGCAGCACTACATTCTCTTCGGCGCAGAGTACAATATCGCTGCCGTCGTATTTCTCGACGATACGCGGCGAAACTTTCCGCCCTGAGCAGTCGGGGCTTGTGTCGAGGTGGGCAATGAACCCTATCGTGGGCAGTTCTTTCTCACAGTTGGCAGGAAGTGTCGCCATCAGGTAGCCGTTATCGTCGAGCGAAATATCGGTGAGCCCTATGTGGTGCAACTCCTTTTCCAGCTCTTTGGCAAAGAACATTTGCCCCGGTGTACTGGGCGTCATATTGGTCAGTTCGTCCGATTGGGTATCGAAACTTACATAGTGAAGAAAACGTTTGACAAGACTTTCCATTGTAAAATCGGTTTTTGTAATAGGCATTAATTCGGGTTAAAAACGATGTCGGAACCACCGGCTTCCTGCATTGGAAGCCGGAGAATCGACCTTTCTTTTGTCTCAACAAACAAAGATACGCAAAAAAACGTACATTTGTACCCGTAAACAGACAAAAACAGTATGTCGGGAAATCGCAAAAAACAAAAACGCTCTCTTTGGCGCCGAAGCCTCCCTTTACTGTGGGGGCTCCTGTTTTTCGCCCTCATATTGTGGCTGGCCTACAATCGCACGGATCAGATAGAGAAACGGCTCTCCACCTCGTTCTCGCTCAGTGAGTGGGTCGCCGAGCGATGGGAGTCGATAAGGCCCCGCCGCGACGCAACACCTTCGCATGGAGGGTCATTCCCGCGGGTGGCCCATTACGACTGCCTGGAAATACCGGCCCCGTTTTCCGATGACCGACCCCATTGCACCCGCGAATATGCCGGTTATACAATCTCGTATAATACCGACTGGCATCTGCCCAACTGGGTCGCCTATGAATTGCTGCGCAGCGAACTGAATGCCCAAGTACCCCGACGCGACAATTTTCGCCCCGACGAATCCATGCCTCTCGATAAACAGGCCAGCCTGGCCGACTATCGCCGCAGCGGCTTCGACCGTGGACACATGGCACCCGCCGCCGATATGCGATGGAGTGCCCAGGCCATGTCGCATTCGTTCTACCTCACCAACATCTGCCCGCAGACCCCGGGGCTCAATCAGGGCGACTGGAAACGCCTCGAAGACAAAATCCGCGACTGGGCCCGCAACGACAGTGCCATAGTCATCGTGTGCGGACCCTTGGTCTCACCCGGCGATACCACCATAGGCTCCCACAAGGTAAAAGTCCCTTCGGCCTATTACAAAGTGGTGCTGTCGCCCTATGCCGACCCGCCCCGTGGCATCGGGTTCATCTTCGAAAACTGCCGCGAACGCCGGCGTCAGCCCCTCGATACCTATGCCGTGACCATCGACAGTGTCGAGGCCCGGGCCCGCATCGATTTCTTTCCCCAACTTCCCGACGATATAGAACAATATGTTGAATCACAATATGACACCCGATACTGGAATTTCTGATACCCTCTCGACCAGCCTGCCCCAAGATACAATATGTGCCGTATCCACACCGCCCGGGGTAGGAGGCATTGCCGTCATTCGTGTCAGCGGCCCCAAAGCCGTCGACATCGTCGACACCCTTTTCCGCCCCAACGGGCAGGGTGCCCCCCTCTCGCAGCGTCGCACCCACACCCTGGCCTATGGCGAAATATACAGCCACGAAGGCGACTTGCTCGACCAGGTCGTCGTCTCCCTCTTCCGTGCCCCGCACTCCTATACCGGACAAGACACGGTCGAGATATCCTGCCACGGCTCGACCTACATCGCCCAGCACATCATACTGGCCCTCATACACAGCGGCTGTCGCGGAGCCGCCCCCGGCGAATTTACCCGACGTGCCTTTGCCAACGGCCGTCTCGACCTCTCGCAGGCCGAAGCCGTAGCCGACCTCATAGCCTCCCGTTCGGCCGCCGCCCATCGCGTAGCCATGAACCAGATGCGCGGCGGTTTCAGCCGTGAGCTGGCCGACCTGCGGGCACATCTGCTGCAATTTGTCTCCCTTATTGAACTCGAACTGGATTTCAGCGAGGAAGAAGTACAGTTTGCCGACCGCCGACAACTCGACGAGCTGGCCTGTAACATCGAAACCGTCATCACCCGTCTGGCCGACTCGTTCAGCCGCGGTAACGCCATCAAGAACGGAATACCCACCATCATCATCGGCGAGACCAACGCCGGAAAATCGACCCTCCTCAACGCCCTCCTGCGCGAAGAGCGCGCCCTCGTCTCCGACATACACGGCACTACCCGCGATACCGTCGAAGACATCATCGACCTGCAAGGCATCACCTATCGTCTCATCGACACCGCCGGCATACGCGAGACCCACGACACCGTCGAGAGCATGGGTATCGAACGCACATTCGCCAAGCTCGCGCAGGCCGACATCGTACTCTGGCTCATCGACGGTACCCATAGCGACGCCCATGTACAGCAACTCGCTCAGCGCATCGTACCGCAGTGCAAAGAGAAAAAACTCTTCGCCCTCATCAACAAGACCGACCTGCTCACCCCCGCACAGATAGCCGAGAAACAAGAACTCCTGGCCAACCTCCACATAGCACCCGAGCAGATACTTTCCCTTTCGGCCAAGAACAACCGCAACATCGACACCCTGCAAGACGCCCTCGTAGCCCATGCCACACAAGCCACGGCTGCCAACGATACCATCGTCACCAACGTGCGCCATTACGAAGCCCTCGTCCGTGCCCGTCAGTCCATACAGCGCGCCCGTCAAGGCTTGGCCCACAACTACCCCGGCGACCTCCTCGCCCAAGACATACGCGAAACCATGCATCACCTCGGCGAAATCACCGGCGAAATCACCACCGACGAAATCCTCGGCAACATCTTTAAAAACTTCTGTATCGGTAAGTAACGGCTTGTAAACAACCGTAACCAATCATAACTATTTAGAATAAAGTCGCTGTATATCAGCGACTTTTGTTTTTATATACTTTCCAGACCGTATTTGGAAGTA
>CALUZW010000022.1 GCA_944325415.1 uncultured Bacteroidales bacterium
CTACCTCGAAGCGGCCACGATGGAAGCGGAGTTGTAAATTGCTTTCAAAATTGTATCTTTGTTCTACCGAATACAGCTACCTCGAAGCGGCCACGATGGAAGCGGAGTTGTAAATTGCTTTCAAAATTGTATCTTTGTTCTACCGAATACAGCAAAAATACCTCAATGCCTTTGCTTCCGACGGTTGTAAATTGCTTTCAAAATTGTATCTTTGTTCTACCGAATACAGCGACCGAAGAAAGGCGGTCTGGTGCAAAGTTGTTGTAAATTGCTTTCAAAATTGTATCTTTGTTCTACCGAATACAGCCGTTGGTTCTGGTGCTTCTGCTGGATCTGCGTTGTAAATTGCTTTCAAAATTGTATCTTTGTTCTACCGAATACAGCTCATTTCCTTTGTAACAGGCTACACTTTTAGTTGTAAATTGCTTTCAAAATTGTATCTTTGTTCTACCGAATACAGCCTATTCCGAGAGAATATACCTCAGAGAGAGTTGTAAATTGCTTTCAAAATTGTATCTTTGTTCTACCGAATACAGCTGCTTCTCTTTCAGAGCCTGCTCCTCTTTCGTTGTAAATTGCTTTCAAAATTGTATCTTTGTTCTACCGAATACAGCTGCCAAACCTGGGCATAGCTCGCCGGGCACGTTGTAAATTGCTTTCAAAATTGTATCTTTGTTCTACCGAATACAGCTCGATGTGTGTAGTGCGCTATTTCCCAGCTGTTTACAGGGAGATTTAGAAAAGGAAAAGTATTCGATAAAAAGGCACCTTCCTTGCGAGGAAGGTGCCTTTTTGGTTTTCAGAAAAGTTCGAGTTGTTGCCCCGGAGCATTGGGGGGTATAACTCTTCGGGCCGAGAATATCTCCATCATGCCAAACTGTTTGTCGGTAATGCACAGTATGCCCACCTCGCCTTGCGGTGGGAGAAACATTTTTACCCGTTTTATATGCACCTCGGCATTTTCACGGCTGGGGCAGTGTCGCACATAGATGGAGAACTGAAACATGGTGAAGCCGTCGCGCAGAAGTTTCTTGCGGAAGTCGGCGTAGGCTTTCCGCTCTTTCTTGGTATCGGTCGGCAGGTCAAAAAACACAAGTACCCACATGATACGGTATTCGCTGAAACGGTCGAGTTCTCGGTTCACATTTCGGGGTAGATGATTTTACGGCATTCGCCCGAGAAGCATTTGTAGAGCGATGCGGTCGTTTGGGCTACGGCAATCATGAGCGGGCTGCGCTGCCCGCCTATGGTTACTTCGGTGGTGGGGAGTGTGAGCAGCCGGGTTTTGGCTGCGGTCGACAGGTGGTCGATCGCTGTCCGCTCGTCGAGCAGCCTGCATATCGTGTCGTCGACGTAGGGACGGTAAGGCTCCATAATGTCGTCGGCCAGGCAGTAGGCGTTGTAGCGGTTGTGGTGATGAATGCCCAGGGTGGGCAACAGCCCGCTGCCTACCAGCGACCGGGCTACGACGGCGCGCAGTATGGCATATCCGTAGTTGAGCAGGTTGTTGGGCGGCACTCCGTCGCGCTTGCGCCGGAAGGCAGGTATCTGCGGGAACAGGTTGGCCCAGTAGTAGACGGCGGCACGGGCTTCGAGATTGTCGGCATCGCCGCTGCGCACCTCGGTAACCCATCGCAGCATGTTGCGGTTTTCGATGCCACGGCGATGCAGTAGAGCTGCCTGATTGGTAATTTTTGCCTGTATGGTCTGCTGCCACAGCTGCTTGCGCAGGGGGAGCGATGCATCTATCTGGGCGCGGAAGCGTTCGCTCTGTGTGGCATTGCCGCACAGTGGGAGCATGAGGCCGGTGGGCAAGTGGCTGTCGTCGCAGGCAATGAGGGCGCAGTTGTTGTCGAGCAGGGCGGCGAGCAGGGCCTGGGTGATGGTGATGTGCCGGTGGTCGAGCAGCACCACTCCGATGTCTTCTACGGGAATGGTGCGCTCGGCACGTTGTTTCCAGGCGGTGGGTATCGAGTCGTTTTTCTCGACCTCGGGCAGGCGCAGCACCAGTTGCCCGTTTTGGAGGCTCAGGTAGGCCGGGTTTCCAAAGTAGAGGGTCTTCTTTATCATACTTCGTCGATTTCGCCGATGGCGGAGATGCGCACTTTATGGGGATTCTTCGTATATAAAGCACGTATACTTTGTATACGTATTAATTTCCCCATCTGTTGAGATAATATTTCATTTTTTACTCCGTCGTATTTATCATCGACGGAAGTCTCGATGTGAAGACGGAAAGCGTAATATTTCATGGAAAGTTTCTGTACCCGGTAGAGGTAGCGGCTCAGCAGGGCATGGTCGCGGTTTTCCATGGCGTCGGCATAGAGGTCGTGGGGCATACCGAGTATAAACATTTCGTTCTGTTGCATCGAGAGTTGCAGTTGCCAGGTGGCGTCGGGCAGCTGTTGCATGAACTCCTCCGACAGTCCGTCGGGCAGTGAATCCCACACGGCATCGGGGTGTTCGATGACGACAGGCAGCCGATGTATCTTGCGCTCGACAGCGTGCCAGAAGGTAACAACATGCTCGTGCAGGTTGCCGTCGCGGTCGGCATAGATGGCGACGTGGTGGTTGTTGCCCGGCTTGACGAAACCGATGGCCTCTCCCGACGCATTGTATCGTACCGGGGCGACGGCTTTGAGGCCGGTAAAGCAGCGCACGGTGCGGATAGGAAATCCGTTGGCCGTGTAGACGGGTGTGGCGAAGGCTTTCTTGGCGTTGCCTCCGTACTCGTCGAGCCGTTGTTGCAGGAACCGCCGTATGCCGGCGTCGACCACGCTGCCTACTGTTTTGGCATCGATGCCTTCGACGGGATATTTCAGAACATATTCTTCGCGGAAGGAGACCTTGCCTTTTTTGTCTTTGTCGTATCGCGATATTTTTCCATATACGCTTTGTTCGCTCAGGGCGCCACGGGGCACGACGATGCCCTCTTGGGCCAGGGTGCGCCGGCCTCCGCGATAGATGTAGCGTTTCCCGGGGGTAGCTACCCGTTTGCCGGCTTTGAACGAGACGAGTATTTTCTCTACGGCGGCAGAGACTTCGGCGTGGGAGAAGTGGGGTTGCTGCTGTATGTAGCGTTCGAGCGACAACTCCTCGTCTTTGTGATTGGCAAGGGTGTTGATGCGTTGTATGTATCCCTGTCGGGTGCAGGCCACGGCCAGGGCGTCGATGGCGTGGTGCCGGTGGTCGAGCCGCTTGGTCCAATCTTTGATGCACTCCGTAGGTCGGTTGTTGATGGTGCGCATCTCGGTGAGGTTGCCGGCACGGTATCGCTCTATGTTGAGGTCGTGCAGGACCGTGTCCCACCCCCATACCCGGCGCAGGAAGGCTGTTACCGAGCCGCTGGTGGCATAGGCATGGTGGCATATCTCATGCAGCATGGCGAGGGCTTTGCGCGAGATGTACTGGCTCTCACGCATCTGCCGGTTGAGAAAGTCTTGTGGGATTTCCTTTTCAGGCATGAGCAGATACCGGTATTTGGTCTTGGAGATCTCCTGTTTTTCAAGCATCTCTTTTATGCGCGAGAGATAGTCTTGGAACTTCTCGTCGGGCAGACTGCTCATGTAGTCGTAGGCGGTGCGGTTGTTTTTCGCCTGGTTGCAGGCACGGCAGGCGCACACTTTGTTGTTGAAACTGTCGTCGAAGTAGAGCGAACGGGGAATGATGTGTTCGACCTCGGTGTCGTAGCCCGACAGGAAAGCTTTCAGGCTGATGTCTTTACCGCAGTAGATGCATCGGTGATGACTCTCCTCGTATAGCCGGTATTTCTGTATGCCGGTGCGTGTGGGGGTTACTCCCTCCTCGATGATTCGCTGTGCGGCTTTTTCGTTCTCTTTTTGGCGGTTCAGATTGTTTTTGTAAGTTTTTTCCCGGTCTTCCCGACTCTGTTGCAGTTCCCGGGCCAGCTCTACGCGTATTTCCTCGAAAGGCCCGTATCGGTCGACGAGAGCGTTGACGACGTTGACCATCTGGTTGAGAATTTTTTCGACAATGGGCTGGCGCAGTTCGCCTTTGGACAGAGGCGCCAGGTGTGTCGACAACTCCCGGGCCAGGTTCTCTTCGCGGGTGAGCGACCGGCTGTGATTGTAGCCGGCCATGAAACAGGCATCGGAGTAGACATAGCCTTGCCGCAGGTAGGGCAGTATGCGGCGCATGGCAAGACTCGACAGGTTGCCGTAGCCGGCTTTGGTAAAATCGAGTTTTATCAGTGCTTCGCGCATGGCATCGTCGTCGATGTGAAATTTCTTTTTGAGAATGCGGTCGAGCGTGTCGATGTCGCTTACCGAGTAGAGTGTGTGCCACAGCTGGTACAGGGGCTCTTGCTCAAAGGCCGGGTCGACGACGAGTTGCGAGGCTATTTCGCCGGTGTCGGGGTCGGCCATCTCTATCGTGCGGGTGTGCAGGTCGAAGCGCAGCAATGCTTCGGCATCGGGGTGGGTTTTCAGAATCTTTTGCAGGGCGACAACCGTGGTGTTGCCTTGCAGACCGGCCTTCATCGACTCGCCGGCCCACCAGCCGTCGCGTTTGGTGATGCCCAGTATCTTTTGCAGGTCGGAGAGTTTCAGCTTCTCGTTGCTGTTGAGGTGTGTGAAGAGAGCTTGCCGCTGGACCGGGGTTATTTCCAGAGTTTCCCGTCCGCGTTGCAGGGTGAGGTGGTTGATGCTCTCCCATATCTTGCATAGCTGGAAGAGCGGTGAACTTTTGGGTGCGACCTTTACCGGTCGTGCTTTTGTAGAGCCGTCGGGGAGTGTGTAGACCATTTGTGCCAGTGTGCATTCGCCGACCAGATGTTTGCACGATTTCAGGGGGCGCTGGTAGTATATGATGCGGTTGCGCAGGTTGTCGATGTGCTCGTCGGTGAGTGTGTCGTGGTAGCGGCGCTGGCAGGCCATGATGCGGTCAAACTCTTCGATGTAGGCCTTGCGCGGGTAGACTCTGTCTTTGCAACGATAGGAGGGGTCGGCTTTCAACTCGGCATGGAATTTCTGTCCGATGGTGAGCCCGCACTCCTGCAACTCTTTGTAGCGGTCGCTCACGGCCGAGAGATATGCCGAACTTTTTTTGTCCTGAAAATCGGCCTTCCCCGATTTGTATCCGCGTTTTTGGTTGAGGTGGTAGAGCACCCTCCCCAATTCGGGGAGGCTTATCTCTTCGGTTGCCGCCTTGGCCCGTAGAGCCCACAGCTCCTGTTGAGGCAGCTTTATGAGTGTTTCGTCGGGTGTCATGCCCAGCTGGTGAAGATATTGAGTGAGGGCCTTCCGGCGCAACTGATGGCGGTCGTATCCCTTCCTTTGGGTGCGGTTTGCCGTCCGGTCGGCATTCTTGGTAATGCTTTTTCCTTGGGTAAATTGGGTGGCATCGTCGACCGACAGGGGTATGATGCGGGAGCCTAATCCCATAATGACACGGTTGTTTTCGTCTTCTTTGATAACGGCCCACCCGATACTGCCTGAGCCAAGATCCAGTCCTAATATGTTTTTCATGGTTTATTGATAAATATTCTTCTCAAATATACGAAGAATAGCATAAAATGCAAAATACTGGTGCTGTTTGTTTGGAAATATAAATTAATATACCTATATTTGAAAACAATTTTGAAGCAATTCACAATAAGGATTATTCCGTTGTGAAAACATTCTGAGTGGGGGCGCTGCTTGCAGTGTTCCTCGCTTTTTATTATTAATATTTTATAAATCTGGGCTGTTTTGGTGTAGAATGTAAAATTTTTTCTTTTCTTTAAGAAAAATGTTTGCCTATGAATTTTCGGCGTTTTTCTTGGATTCTTACGTTACTTGTTATTTCGTCCTTGTCGGCTTTGGCACAGCCGGCTTTTCCCGACAGTGTGCTGGCATCTATGGCCCGGCTGGTCTAGGCGTATAACCACTTCGGCCGCTATAACGTGCAGGAGAAGGTCTACCTGCACTTCGACAACACGGGTTATTTCCTGGGTGAGACCATGTGGTTCAAGGCCTATGTGGTGGCGGCGCCCCAGTTGCGCCCTACCGAGTTGAGCCGGGTGCTTTATGTCGAACTGTTGACGCCCGAGGGCCGTGTCGTCGAGACCAAGAAGCTGAAAATTGTCGATGGCAAGTGCCACGGTGAGTTCCTGCTCACCGGAAAGACGCTCATCGGCGGATTCTATGAGGTGCGGGCCTATACACGGGCCATGCTCAACTGGGAGGGTACGGTGTTTTCGCGGGTCTTCCCCGTTTTTGACCGCCCGGAGACAGACGGCGAGTATGACCACAGAATCACCCATTATGCCCGTTCGTTCAGGCTTCCCGACTATCGCCAGAAGCAGCCCGACATGGAGGCGCTGAATCTCTCGTTCTATCCCGAGGGAGGCGTGCTGGTAGCGGGGCTTCCCTCGGTGGTTGCCTTCAAGGCGACCGACAAGCTGGGGCGTGGCGTGGCCCTCTCGGGTGGTGTTTACGATGCCAACGACCGATTGCTGACAACGTTTACCACGCAACATAACGGCATGGGGCGTTTTGTCGTTACCCTCGGCAACGAGCCCTGTAAAGTGAAGATTTCCGATGGCCGTTCGCAGAAACAGTTTACCTTGCCGACGGCCAAGCCCCAAGGATATACGATGACGGTCGATAACCTGAATGGCGAAGAGATGTCGCTCACCCTACGCCGCAGTACCGCTACCGAAGGACAACTTGTGGGGCTGATGGTGGCTTGCCGCGGACTGGCGCATACGTTTGAGTTGGTCGACATGCGGCGCGACACACTCGTGTCGTTCTCGCTCCCGAAAGATAATTTCCCGGCCGGGGTGCAGCAAATCACCCTTTTCACCTCGCAGGGCGAAGTCCTGGCCGAGCGGCTGGCTTTCTACCGGGGCGACCGTCAGATTGTCATTACCGTCGATTCGCTGAAATCTCATTACAAGCCGATGGAGCGCGTGAACCTCAGCTTTACGATGAGCGACGAGCGGGGCAATCCCGTTGAGGGCGACTTCTCCCTGTCGGTGCGCGATTATGCTACCGAGGTGCCCACCTATTACCAAAGTCAGGTGGTGAGCAACCTCCTGTTGGAGTCCGACCTCAAAGGCTACATCGAAGACATTCCCTACTATTTCGAGGCCGACGACCGCCGCCATCGCGAAGACCTCGACCTGCTCATGCTGGTACAGGGTTGGCGTCGCTACGAGTGGCGCCAGCAGGCCGGAGTGGAACCCTTCGAGCCTGAGCATTTTGTCGAGGAGGGTATCGTGGTCAAGGGAAATGTATATGATTACCACCTTTTCGGGGCAAAAGCCAAGGCCGGCGTAGAACTGTCGGTGTGGATTTATTCACCCCTTACCAACAGTCATGGAAAAGCCTTTACCGATGAGAACGGCGGATTTGTTTTTCTCTCCGACAGCGATATATGGGGTAAAAACAATCTGGTGCTGCAAACCCAAATAACATACCGTCGGGGCAAGAAAAAGAATAAGGCCTACGGTATAGAGCTCGACCGGAGTTTCTCGCCTCTTGCCCTGGCCTACCCGCCGCTGATGACGATGCTGCCCGATACGGTGATGAACCCGCTCGAAGAGATTCAGGTGAGATCCTTTCCCGTCGATACCGTCGACAATAGCGACCTTGATGATGATGCCATCGTGTATCAACTCTCCGAGGTCGACGTGAATGCCTTGCGTGTGCGGGGGCTTGACCGTCGCGCGTCTGTCGAATATGTCGTTGCTGAGGAAGAAGACAAACTCATCGACTCGCAGGTGCGACACTATACCGATGATTTCCCGGCTTTCCTCGAACAGATAAATCCGTTTTTCACCATTTCGTATGAATGGTCCAAAGACGGCTACACGGCAACTCCCCAGTATTGGTACAAAAGCAAAAGAGCCTACTTCGCTTTTTATCAGTACGGGAGTGACGGATATTATTATTTCGATAAAGATTATTGGGACTTGGACAAGATTTCGCTCGATGATGTGAAGAAGATGGAGATTGTCGAACATGCCACAAACGTGTCGATTCGTCTGTATGAATATCCGCCCAATGAGCGCAAAAACTATAAAAAAGGGTATCGGGCCACGACGTTGCAGGGCTATTCCGTTCCCGAAGAATTTTTCCATGTCGATTACAGCGTGGGCGTATTGCCCGACGAGAGCGACTTCCGCCGCACCCTCTATTGGGATCCCGATGTGAAGACCGACTCTACGGGGCGTGCTTGGGTATCGTTCTACAACAACAGCTCCGAGACCCGCCTGAGAATCTCGGCCGAGACTCTTACGTCCGACGGCGTGCCCGGCTGCTACGAGTGAGCAGTTCATGGATAAGGGTAATGTCGGAAACTGTTTTTGGTTTAGTCGGCATTAAAATTGTATCGCCGGTCAATATCAGACCGGCGATACAATTTATGTCCTTATTCTGTGTGTAATGAAGAAATACCGCGGATTATAATTGTATTTTGGTTATGGACTTTCCCGTGTCAATAAGATATATGCCTTTTTTATGGATGGCAGGTATGTTTTGGGAAGAGCCTTCATATATAATCTGACCAAGGATATTGTAGATTCTTATTTTTTCAGTCTTATTTATGTTCTTGATTTGTATGTTGCCATTTATAATGAATATCTGAGGATTGGTATTGGTAATATCTTTTAAGTTTGAAAGAGCGGTTACTTCGATATGACATGAGTCGCTTAGATTGGTTCCATCAAGGGTTTTTGCAGTTATGGTAGCACGACCCTCTTTTAATAGGTATGCAAGTCCGTTGTCGCTTACAGATACTATTTGTGGATTGCTTGATGACCAGGCAATGGCTTGATTGCTTGTCTCCTGGGGCGTAATTGTGGCGGAAAGTTGTATGGTCTCTCCAACGATTCCTTGTGTGGAATGTGGTGTAACCGTAATGGAACGGGCTTCTATTTCTTTTACTTTCAGTATGCAATTAGCATAAATATTGCTGCCGTCGGTCGTATTTGCAGTAATAATGGTTGTGCCAGGGGCGAGGGCAATGACAAGTCCGTTGCTGCTATGGCAATTTCTTGATTTGAACTTTCCCATGTTAATTTTTGGGAGGAGGTATTTTCAGGGATAAAAGTGGCACGGAGCTGATATTGTTCTCCCGGAAGCATATCGAGCTCTTGTGGGTATATGGCGATTTCTGTGGCTAATATTGGTTTTACAGACACTTTACATTCTGCCGATTTCCCGTTGTGTGTTATGCATGTAATTGTGGCAGAGCCTTGTTTTAATGCGGTTATGGTGCCGTTTTCCATCTTGACGACTGTTTCGTCGCTTGAATACCAATTGTATGTGGTATTTGCATCGCTTGGTGTTAAGACGGGAGAAAAAGTATAAGTATCTCCAATTTGCATTGTGAGCGTTCCGGGTATGCTGACAGCTTCAAGGTCTACAATCTTAATGTTGTTGTAAAAATTATAGATATCCGTTACTTCTCCTTTTGCATTGGTGTAGCAGTAGCTGACGGTTACAAAAGGAACGTTGGCCGTTTTCTCTACGGCTTTTATGGTACACCAGCCGGTCTGTCCACTTTTCCCAAAAGAAACTTTAATACATTCAGAACCGGCCCCAACCGGTGTTGCCGAGAACGATTCGGCCCTGCTAATATTGTAGTAATATAGGGTAATGCTCTGACCTACGGTAATCGTGTGGTATAGCGTTTTGTCGTGGTAACTTAACCCATAACATACCTGGGCGTGTCCCGCTATAAGGAGAGGCAGTGCGATGAGGTATATAAATAAGTATTTTCGGATCATATTTTGGTGTTTATTGTTGGCAGAGGAATTTCGGACCTGTATCTTCTTTGTGTTTTCGGCGATACATTTATATGCCAGTACAAATATATGATTTATCTTATCGAAAAAGGCGTGGTTGTATATAAATAAAATTTTTATATCGATTTTTTTGAGTATAAGT
The DNA here is from genome assembly GCA_944325415.1 of uncultured Bacteroidales bacterium. Taxonomy (GTDB): domain Bacteria; phylum Bacteroidota; class Bacteroidia; order Bacteroidales; family UBA11471; genus Caccoplasma. The sequence goes on from CALUZW010000022.1 coordinate 9,894, forward strand.
ATTTTTGGTTTTACAGGACTTTATCCAGGCGGAGAAATGATTACTTTTGCAGCATGAAACCTGTGATTCATCTCGAAGTGCCGGGCGATGCCCGGGAGGTGCTGCTGCACTGCTGTTGCGCGCCCTGTTCGTCGGCGATTGTCGAATGTCTGCTCGACAACGGTGTGCGTCCCACCCTCTTTTTCTGCAACCCCAATATTTATCCGCGCGAGGAGTATGAGCGGCGCAAGACCGAGTGCATACGCCATGCCCGGCGGCTGGGGCTCGATTTTGTCGACGACGACTACGACCACGACGGTTGGGTGGCCGAGATGTGCGGTCTCGAAGGGGAACCCGAGCGGGGAGCCCGTTGCTTGCGCTGCTTTACCACCCGTCTGCGTCGGGCGGCCCGTTATGCGGCCGACCACGGTTTCACACTCTTTACGACAACCCTGGCTTCGTCGCGCTGGAAAGATCTGAACCAAATCAACACGGCCGGCCGTGTGGCAGCCGGTGAGGTGCCGGGTCTTCTTTTCTGGGAGCAGAACTGGCGACGGGGCGGTTTGCAGGAGAGGCGACGCGAACTGATTGCCGCTTATGACTTCTACAATCAGACCTATTGCGGGTGCGAGTACAGCATGCGGGCTGTCGCTGCACACACCGGTGAGCCTTTGCCGACGAAGGAGTAACGCCATTATCGCACCGCCTCCTTGCTGGTGAAGGAGTGCCGTTAAAGCCCCGGTGCCGTGATGAGCAGGCCGGAGTTTTCTTCTACCCGGGTGTACTGTCGCCGGGGAGCCGATGCCCGGGAATGTTCCTGCGGGTAGTAGGTGACCAATATAAGGCGGCCCCGCCACTTTCCTTTTACAGGAAAGTGGCGGGGCTGTTTCTGTTACCGAGGAGTGGGGTGGATTAAAACCGCCTATTCCCCGGTTGAAGCGTAATTCGCTCGGCCCTCCTGGGAACCGACGGGCTTGCACCTTACGGCCGGTGATAGCCGTAGATGGCGTTGCCCTGCAACTCCTCTTCGATGCGCAGCAGCCGGTTGTACTTGGCCAGGCGGTCGGTGCGCGAGAGTGACCCGGTCTTTATCTGGCCGGCGTTGGTGGCCACGGCTATGTCGGCTATGGTGGTATCTTCGGTCTCGCCCGAGCGGTGAGAGATGATGGCGTTGTAGCCGTTGCGTTGGGCCATCTCTACGGCACGCAGGGTCTCGGTGAGGGTGCCTATCTGGTTCACCTTTACAAGAATGGCGTTGCCGCAGTGTTCGCGTATGCCACGTTCGAGGTAGGCGACGTTGGTAACAAACAGGTCGTCGCCCACCAGTTGGCAGCGGTCGCCGATGAGGCCGGTAAGGAGTTTCCAGCCTTCCCAGTCGTTCTCGCTCATGCCGTCTTCGATGGAGTCGATGGGGTAGTGGGAGATGAGGGTGCGCAGGTACTCGGCCTGCTCCTGCGGGGTGCGTCTGGCACCTTTGCTGCCCTCAAAGAGGGTGTAGTCGTAGACGCCGTCGCGGAAAAACTCCGAAGCGGCACAGTCGAGCGCCAGCTTGATGTCGGTGCCGGGACGGTATCCGGCCCGTTCGATGGCCGAAAGTATGGTCTCTATGGCATCTTCGGTGCCCCGGAATGCCGGCGCAAAGCCCCCTTCGTCGCCTACGGCCGTGCTGAGTCCGCGGTCGCGAAGGGTCGATTTCAGGGCATGGAAAGTCTCGGCGCCCATGCGCAACCCCTCGCGCAGGGAGGGGGCGCCCACCGGCCGTATCATAAACTCCTGAAAGGCGATGGGGGCGTCGGAGTGGGAGCCGCCGTTGACGATGTTCATCATGGGCACGGGCAGCACATAACTGTCTATGCCTCCTATGTAGGCATAGAGCGGCCGCCCGAGTGCTGTGGCTGCGGCCCGGGCCGTGGCCAGCGAGACGCCCAGAATGGCGTTGGCCCCCAGCCGCGACTTGTTGGGTGTGCCGTCGAGTTCTATCATGCGGCGGTCTATGGCTATCTGGTCAAAGAGACATTCCCCTTCGAGTGCGTCGGCAATCTCTCCGTTGACGTTGGCGACAGCCTGTTCTACACCTTTCCCGCCGTAGCGACGTTTGTCGCCGTCGCGCAGTTCGAGGGCTTCGTTACTGCCGGTCGATGCCCCGGAGGGTACCGATGCCCGGCCCATCACCCCGTTTTCGCCGTACACGTCGACCTCGACGGTGGGGTTGCCGCGGGAGTCGAGAATTTCCCGGCTTCTGATTTTCTGTATCTTCATAGCGATTGTTGTTTTGTTATATAACAGATGAGGTGGAGGTTTGTTTGCTGTTCCGTCTGTGTTTGTACCGGCTGTCGGTTGTCCGGCCCCGGGAATAAAAAGAGGGACACTCCTTGCGGAAGCGCCCCTCTTCGGTTATAAAGTTGAATCTCTTGTTAGAGTTTCGGGCCGGCAGCAACGAGAGCTTTTCCAGCTTCGTTTCCAGTGAATTTGGCGAAGTTCTTGATGAAACGTCCGGCCAAATCCTGAGCTTTTTCATCCCATTCCGAAGCGTTGGCGTAGGTATCGCGCGGATCGAGGATTTTGGGGTCTACACCCGGCAGCTCGGTGGGTACGGTGAAGTCGAAGTAGGGAATCGTTTTGGTCGGAGCTTTTTCGATGGAACCGTCGAGGATGGCATCGATGATACCACGGGTGTCGCGTATCGAGATACGTTTTCCGGTACCGTTCCAGCCGGTGTTCACGAGGTAAGCCTTGGCACCGGTCATGTTCATCTTCTTCACGAGTTCTTCGGCATATTTGGTGGGGTGCAGCGAAAGGAAGGCAGCACCGAAGCAAGCCGAGAAGGTGGGAGTGGGCTCGGTGATACCACGCTCGGTACCGGCCAGTTTGGCGGTGAAGCCCGAGAGGAAGTAGTATTGAGCCTGTTCGGGAGTCAGTATCGAAACGGGGGGCAGTACGCCGAAGGCATCGGCCGAGAGGAAGATAACCTGTTTGGCGTGCGGGCCTTTCGATACGGGCTTAACGATGTTTTCGATGTGGTAGATGGGGTACGAAACGCGGGTGTTCTCGGTTACGCTCTTGTCGGCGAAGTCGATTTTGCCGTTGGCATCGACTGTAACGTTTTCGAGGAGGGCGTCGCGTTTGATGGCGTTGTAGATATCGGGTTCGCTATCTTTGTCGAGGTTGATAACCTTGGCATAGCAACCGCCTTCGTAGTTGAACACGCCTTCGTTGTCCCAGCCGTGCTCGTCGTCGCCGATGAGTTTGCGTTTGGGGTCGGTCGAGAGGGTAGTCTTACCGGTTCCGGAGAGACCGAAGAAGATGGCCGAGCTCTTCTCTTCCATGTCGGTGTTAGCCGAGCAGTGCATCGAGGCGATACCGCGCAGGGGGTTGAAGTAGTTCATCATCGAGAACATACCTTTCTTCATTTCGCCGCCGTACCATGTGTTGAGGATTACCTGCTCTTTGGTGGTGAGGTTGAAGACAACGGCAGTCTCGGAGTTGAGGCCGAGTTCTTTATAGTTCTCTACTTTGGCTTTCGAAGCGTTGTAAACCACGAAGTCGGGCTCGAAGTTTTCCAGCTCTTCTTTGGCGGGGCGGATGAACATATTGGTTACGAAGTGAGCCTGCCATGCTACTTCCATGATGAAGCGCACTTTCAGACGGGTAGCCTCGTTGGCACCGCAGTAGCAGTCTACCACGTAAAGTTTTTTGTTGGAGAGTTCTTTTACGGCGAGCTCTTTCAGTGTGGCCCATGCCGTTTCGGTTACGGGTTTGTTGTCGTTTTTATATTCGTCAGAAGTCCACCATACCGTGTTTTTGCTGGTTTCGTCCATAACGAGGAATTTGTCTTTGGGCGAACGACCGGTGTAGATACCTGTCATTACGTTTACGGCGCCCAACTCGGTTACTTGACCTTTTTCAAAACCTTCGAGACCCGGTTTGGTTTCTTCGGCGAAAAGTTCGTCGTACGAAGGGTTGTGGATAATCTCTTTTACCCCTTCAATTCCATACTTTGTTAAGTCCAATTTCATTGCTTTTAAAATTAATTTGACCTATGAAAATTTTTATATCGATTTCTTTCTTCTAAATCGGCTACAAAGGTAATTTATTTTCTGATATGGAACCGTTATATTAAGGAAATTTTTCTCTAATCAAGGTTATTTTTTGTTTCTATGGGGGTGATTTGCTCTCTATACCTGTCAAAACAGCGGCTGTCAAAAAGCAAGCACTCTGTCTCAACTTCGGGTGTGGCGCGGCTCCCTGCGTGAAACTTTGTGCGCCGATGGTGGGAATATCGTATTTTTTTGTACTTTCGCTGCCCTGATGAACAAAATAGCATTCTGGATAAAAAACGCCCGGCACATCTCTTTGCCGCAAAGTCTGTTGCCCGGGTTTCTGGCCGCAGGCATGGCGGCCGCCTATGAAACGTTCTCCTGGGGGCCGGCTCTGGCGGCGCTCGGAGGTGTCGCCTGTGCCCATCTGGGCATGAATCTGCTCGACGACTATTTCGACTACGCGCAGGAAAGCGGTGAGAAGCGGCAGAAACTGGCCGCCGGCGGTATACGGGCCCGCATGGCCAAGTATACCTATCTGACTTCGGAGGCTGCTACCGTCAGGCAGCTGCGTGTGGCCATCGGCCTGTTTTTTCTCTGTGCCGCAGTGGCCGGGGCGTATGTCGTCGGTCTGCGGGGAGCGGTGCCGCTCTATATTGCTTTGGCCGGAGCTTTTCTCGGATATTCCTACTCGGGAGGGCCGTTGCGGCTGGGGTATCGCGGTTACGGCGAACTGCTCATCGGCCTGATGTTCGGTCCCATGCTCATGGCCGGCGTGCAATATGCCGCCTGTGGCGTGTTCGACAGCCGCATTGTCCTGGTGGGTGTGGCCGTAGGTCTGCTGGTAACCAATATCCTCTATGCCCACTCGATTCTTGACCGGCAGGCCGATATGCAGATGGGTAAACTCACACTGGCGGGCTTGTTGAAGAGTCCCGCGGCACGCCTGGCCGCAGCGGCGGTGTTTACCTTCGGTCCCTTTGTGCTGGTGGGCCTCGGTGTGGCCTTGCATCTGTTGCCGGTTGCCTGCCTGTGTGTCGCCGTGCTGTTGCCTCTGGCTGTTGTCCTGTGGCGCTCGCTCTGGCGTTATACCTACGACCGTAGCGAGCCGATGACGCTGTGGCGGTGGCTGGGCCCCATGGGCGATTTCGAGGGCTATCGCCGTGCCGGCATCGACTGGTTCATGTACCGCTGGCTCATGGCCCGTAACCTGGTATCTTTTTTTGCACTCATACTTTTAGTCGTCAATATCCTCCTTAATATTCTCGGGTGATGAAGAAACTTTCGCAGATGTTCTATCTGGCCAAATGGTTTTTCAGGGCCAGATTCCTGGGACGGAAAAATCCGTTGCAGACCGTCCTGTTTATTACCGACAAGTGCAACCTGGCCTGTAAGCATTGCTCGGTCTATTCCCGGGAGAAACCCCATACGATGACCTATGCCGAGGTGCGCGACGAACTGGAATATGCCTACGGGCTGGGCTCCCGTTTTGTCGATTTTGAAGGGGGCGAGGTGATGCTGTGGCGCGATGGCGACTTCCGCATCAACGACCTTCTCGACCTGGCCCGTGAGGTAGGCTTCTTCTCGGCCACGATTACCACCAATGCCCAGTTGCCCTTTGCCGGCGTGCGGGCCGACAGTATATGGGTGAGTCTCGACGGGTATGGCAAGTATCACGAGACGATACGCGGCGAGGGCACTTTTGCCCGCCTCGAAAAAAACATCGCCGCCTGCGGTCACCCGCACCTGAGCGTGAACATGGTGGTGAACAAATACAACTGGGAGTCGGTTGCCGACACGATACGCTATGTCAGGGAGAATCCGGCCATAGAGAGTATATCCATCAATTTCTATACCCCTTTCCCCGACGCCGAGAATCTCATGATTACGCAGGCACAGCGCGAGGCCGTTATCGACACCGTCATTGCCATGAAGCGGCAGGGCTATCCTATCATGAACTCGGTCTCGGGCCTGCGGCTGATGAAGCACAACTGCTTCAAGCGGCGCTGTTGGGTGACCAACTTTATCTATGCCGACCACAAGCGGGCCCTTTGCGCCGGTGCGGAACTTGGTATTTGCGACGATTGCGGACTCTGCATGGCCGGCGAGATGAATGCCGTCTTCAACCTGCGGCCCGATACCGTGCTGGCCGGCCTGAAACTGCGGTTGTGAGGCGGCCTTCCGGGGTTGTGCGTCTCCCGGTAGAGACACTCCATTTTTGAAAGAAGAGAGGCCGGTATGCCGGTGTGGGCTTTCGACTTTCTTATGTCTCAGGGTCGGAAGCCGGTTACTGACGTTTCGTTTTGGACCGGTTGGTATTCTTTGTCTGTTCTATGTATTGGCTGGGCGTCAACCCCATTTCGTTCTTGAAGCATTTCGAGAAATATTTGGGGTCGGAAAATCCCGCTTCGTAGGCCACCTCCGCGATGGAGAGGTCGCGCCGGTCGAGCAGCGACAGCGCCTTCTTGATGCGCATTTGCTTGATAAAATCAATCGGGGTGAGGCCCGTTATCTGTTTCATGCGGGTATAGTAGGCCGTGCGGCTCATGCCTAAGTGGCGGCTGAGGTCTTCGACCACAAGCTGCTGGTTGTTGATATTGTCCATGATATATTGAGCCGTCTTTTCGATAAAGGCCTTCTCCTTTTCTTCCTCGGTGGTGGCCGTGTTTTCTCTCGCAACGGTTGCGGCACTGCCATCACGGTTCATGTTGTCGATGGTCATCAGCAGCGAGTAGCGTTTCTGTATCTCGTTGCGCATGCGTTTGTAGTAGGCGGCCGCGTAGACCAGCAGGCAGAGAAGGCCCGTAAAGAGAAGAACGCATATCAGTTTGAACAGCATCGTTTCGATAAAGCGTGGCTCTACATACACAGGAATCTCCCGGCGGGCAGACTGCCACAGCCCGTTCATGTCCGACACCTCGACGACGAGGGTATATTCTCCCGGCTGTATGTGGTTATAGCCGATGTATGGCTGTTCGCCCGAAGTGTAGTTCCAGCCGGTGTCGTATCCGTCCATTTTGTATCGGAAACGGGTATTGGCATTCCGGCTGTATTCCATCGACGAGAGAAACAGGGAAAAACTGCGCTGGCCGGGCTTTACATACAGCGTGTCGATATCGCTGATAGGTGTTATGTCGACGTCGTTCTGGTAGCGTATGCCGGTAACTACGACGGGTTTTGTCGGCGTCTTCTCGGCCGACATCTGTCCGGGGTTGAAACCGATGATGCCATCGGAGGTACCCAGCACAATCTGCTGCCCCATTACTGCGGGCAATGCTTCGGAGAGCGAGAACTTTTGGGCGAAACAGTCCGGATTGTATTTGGTATAACTGTGGGTGAGTGTAGAGAAGCGGCAAACGGCGCTCCGCGAGACAATCCAGATGTCGTTGCCCGAGGCGACCGAAGTCTTGATTGAGCCGGCGACATTGGGAAATGGAATGGGAAAGTGGGTAAAATGAATATCTTCTGACAGTAGGTTGTCCGAATCGATGCGGCTTATCCCCATGCCGAACGTGCAGATGTAGAGCGCTTCACCGCATTTGAATACACCCATGATATTGTTGCCTTTCAGTCCCCAGGGCTCCTTGCGGAATTCCTGGGTGACATAGCGCGGAGAGTCGATGTCTCTCACATCTATTGTGGCAAGCCCCGTTGTCGTGCCCAGGAGCAGTATGTCGTTTCCGCAGTCGTACATGGAGCGGATTTCCAGTCCGCGGGGTAACCCTTCCAACTGTCGGAATCGGTATCCGCTGCCGGCCTTGACGCCATAGCAGAGGCCGTTGCCGTGCGAACCTATCCATATCTTGTCGTCGGCAAACAGCATGTCATAAACCGTGTCGGTCTGCAATTTCAGGGAAAGGTCTTCGGCCGAGCGGGAATAATGGCTGATGCGGTAGGTAGAGAGCCCGGTGTCTTGCAGCCGGTAGATACCGGCCCCTTTCGTGCCGACCCATATACTACTGTCGGGCTCCTCTTCGATACAGTAAACGGGAAAGTCGGCAAATTGTCTCGGTTGCCGGTGGATATTGCCGGCGGTGTCGACATAGAGGGGCGTATCTGCCGGGGAGTCCATGCGTTTGAGATAGTTGCTTCGGTCCGACACCCAAAGTCTGTTTTCGTGGTCGGTGGCTACGGCTCGGGTTTCGGTGCCGTAGCCATTGGGCTGATGGGTGAAAAAGTTCAGACTGATGTCGATGTAGTCGGCACCCGAGGCATGAAATACCCACAAGTCACGGTTTTTATCGACGACAAACTGTTTGATTTCTGTCGGTGAATAGGTCGTGATGGTATTATCGTCGATAAGCCGACATTCTTTAATTCTCTGTACCGATTCGTCGTAATAGGATAATGCACCCTTTATGGGCTTCAATATCACACGGTTGTACAGGTCTTCAAATATGAGCTGAGGATTCTTTATTTTCTCCTGTGGAGTAGAGATCCGGGTTTGGAGAAGGTCTACATCTCCTTTCTCGATATCCTTGATGAGGATAATGGTTGCATTGTCGCTAAACCCCCATAATCTTTCTTGTGAATCCCGGTAGAGATAGTATGCGGGTAGGGTGCAGAATTTCCGGATATGGCGGTCGGTGGAGTTGAAGGCATATATACCCTGATTCCCGGCGGCAATTATCTCGTCTCCCATGCGGAGCGTGTATGTTACATCGAAGTGAGGAGCCAAGCGGTAGACAGATTTTTTATTACCCTGTCCGTCGGTTTCCATGATGCGGCCGTCGACCGATACCAGGAAATAGTGTCCGTTCATGGCATATACATGCTTGAATTTTCCAGAGACCATCTGCTGGCCAGTGGTGTTGACGGCATGGGTGTCGGTGAGCAGCCATTCGCTGCTGTCGGCCAGTACGACGGCGTCGATGCGTGTTGAACCGCGAAGAAGTGCCGACGGGTTGTCAAAGAATGTATAGTCCGAAAAGGGGTGATAGTCGTTGAACCGAATGGCCGAGGCGTCGTGAAAAATGACCCATGTTGTATTATTCTTTAAGTGGGTGATGGCTCTTACTTTTCTGTGGGCTATTTCGGGAATTACACGAAGCATGTTTATATACTCCGACTCTTTCCGGTTGAAAAGGTAGAGGCTGCGGTCCGACGAAACGCACCATATATCGCCCGTAGCACCGATGCGCATGTTGTAGATGCGGTTTGAAAGAATGGTGTCATCGGAGTGTAGCGTCGGTTGAAAGGTATAGAAGGTCTGTCCGTCGAAGCGGACGAGTCCGTTCCAGGTGGCAAACCACATGAATCCCGATTCGTCTTGTTTGGCATGAGACACATGGTTGGCCAGCGCCTCCTCTTCGAGGGCAAAATTGTATTTGCGAAGCAGGTACTCGGCCCGCACCGGTGAAGCCGCAAAAATAACGGTGAATATACAGACAAACCGCAGGAGCATAGTTGGTATTTGTTGTGTATGGGCAGGAAATGTGTGAACGGCGAAACGAGGGGCAGGGCGGAATAGGGAAATCGGGATTTCGCTTCCGGCGATTGCCAGACTGTTTTCTGTGTCCTACAAATATAATGGAAATCTGACAATCATACACATCGGTGCGGGGAGATTAATGGTAAATAGGGGTGGGAGAATTGTTTTTGGGCAGATTTGCCAATTATTCCACCCAAGATGATAGATTTTATATATCAGGAAATATCTCTTGCCCTTATTTTTGTCAAAGGTCGGAGAAGGGAGTTCCCGATATTTCAGTAGGAGTGAAGACCCAAGCGGGGAATTATGTACCTGAAAAATTTATAGGCAAAGGAAATGAATACTACACATAATGTTAACCTTAATACTATTACACATGAAACACAAACGAATGACTCCGATGCGTATAGGGGTGGCCGCTTGCCTGGCTTTCTGCGCCATGGCGGTAGAGGCACAGACCTATACTTACCAGTGGGAAGGTTTTGAAGAGCCCGCTTGGGCGGCTTCGAGTGCCGATGTTACGGCTGCTACCGGCAAGTGGACGACAAACAAGAATCGTCAAAGTACCGAGCAGGTTTATGAGGGAACGTTCAGCCTCTTCCTCTCGTCGAAGACCGGAATCGTTACCCCTGAGCTGACCGAAGGTGCCGGTTCGCTGGTCTATTATGCACACGTTACCAACCGGCAGGTAACGGTAGAGGTATCGACTGATGGTGTCAGTTGGACAAGTGTCGACAGCTACAAGGAGACGAGCGACTGGTCAAAACATACCGTACTTATAAACGACCCGGCGGTAAGATATGTAAAGTTGTATACCAACTCCAACAGCCAGGTCTATCTCGACAGGTTTGTTGTAACCCGGGCCGATGGTACATTGGCCGATGGCACGGTGCTCGTACCGGCCGTCGATGTACCCTACTTCACACAGGATTTTGAGGCCGACGGGGTGTGCCCCAGCAGCAAGGAGGCCGCCGCAACGGAGACGGCAATTGTTGTGCCCGGACAGGGAGAGTGGCTCTACTGCAATGCCTACAAGGGAACAAACGAGTCATATATAGTAGATGGTTCGGCCCGTACCCTCCGTATGCCCAAAGGGGGAGCTTATGTAACGACGCCGGTTCTCGAACAGGGTGTGGCGTCGCTGAGCTTCATGGAGGGCCGCCGGGGGAGAGAAATCTCGGTGTATGCCTCCAAAGACGGCGGTGCGACATGGTCGCCGCTGAGTGTGGTCGAGACGGAAAGTCAGAATACGCTGAAAATCTACGACCGGGAGATCAACCGCCTGAAACTGGTGAACGAGAGTTCGAGCGATGCCGATATAGATAATATTGTCGTAACCGGATTTCCCGAAGGAACACCTCCTGTTGTCTCGACCGGTGAGGCAACAGAGGTGGGCAGTTCGAAAGCCACGGTGGCAGGTGTACTTGCCGACATGGGCGACAAGAAAATGATTGAGTGGGGAATCTGTTGGAGCCTCGACGAAGCGGAGTGCGCTCTTCCCGACGCCCCGTGTGTGAAAGCCGATTCGGAGACGTTTGCCGTCTTGCTGACAGGGCTGCCCTGCGAGACCGAAATCTTCTACCGTGCCTATGCGCTGAGTATGGCAGGTGTCGCCTATGGCGAAGTGAAAAGTATGCAGACAGCAGCCCCTTCGGTAGCTGTGCTGGCGGCCGATGAGCCTGTGGTCGATGAGACAATGGGCGATGAGGTGCATATCTTCGTGCGCCTCGGTGCCACCATCGCAGACAATGGCGGGGTCGAGCCTACGGAGGTAGGGGTGTGTTACAATACAACGGGCAATCCTACCCTCGACGATGAGGTGTCGACGACATATCTCTACGGCGACGAGTTTGCCCAGTCGGTTGCGCTGCTGCCGCAAACCACCTATTATCTGCGGCTCTATGCCACCAACCGTGCCGGTACCGGATACAGCGAGGTGTTCACCTTTACGACTCCCGAACTTGTCATTCCCGAATATGCCCATCATATCTACTATGTCTCTACCGAGGGCGATGATGCGACGGGCGACGGAACACCCGAAAAACCCTACTACAACATACAGCTGGCCGTAGACCGGGCTGTTGCCGGCGATACCATTTTTGTCATGGCCGGGACCTACAACTATACGACCCGCATCAACATTCCTACCATTGGACAGCGCAACAGCGGCATGATAGCCCTGCACGCCAAGGGCGGCCGTGCCATTCTCGATTTCGGTGCCATGGAGTTGGGCGATAACAATCAGGGTATCCGTCTTACCGGCAGCTATTGGCACGTTTACGGCCTGGACATCTGCAATGCCGGCGACAACGGCATGCTCATCGAACGCAACAAGCCCTCGGGCGGCGACTACAACTCTATCAAGGATAAGACCGAAGAGGGACACGACAACGTGATAGAGAACTGCAAGTTCTATCGCAACAAAGATACCGGCCTGCAACTGAAAAATCTGGCCGAGAACAACCGCATCATCAATTGCGACTCTTACTTCAATGCCGACCCCGACCATGAAGATGCCGACGGTTTTGCCGTGAAGATTTCGCACGGTACGGGCAACTACTTCTACGGCTGCCGTGCCTGGCGCAACTGCGACGACGGCTGGGACGGTTTTGTGAAGACCGATGGCGGATTCCCCGACGACTGCACCACGACCTACGAGAATTGCTGGGCCTTCAACAATGGATACTTGGAGCAGGGCAACTCGACGGGCAACGGCGACGGCAACGGCTTCAAGCTCGGAAGCGCATACGGTGCGCACAATGCGATACTGAACCGCTGTCTTGCCTTTGAAAACTACCAGAAGGGGTTTGACCAGAACCATAACCCCGGCAGCATGATTCTCAACAACTGCACCGGATATGCCCGGCCGCTACTCGAAAACAAGAGCCATTTCACCTATCGTATCGACGAGCCGGTATCGGGTGTCCACGAGGTTGTGCTTACCAACTGTGTGGCGGTGAGCGATGGCATCAGCGACCGCACCAAGTCGACCTATGCTCCGTACAGCCTGTCGGGTAACCGGATGACCATCGTCTCTTGCGACTTCAATACCTTGCCGGCCGATTATCAAAGTATCGACCCCACCGGTATGGACGGCGAGCGCGACGAGTTTGGCAACCTGCCCGTACTCCCCTTCATGCGCATAGCCGAGGGTAACGCCCGGCTCATCGACAAGGGTACGCCGGTCATTCCCTATCCCGGCGAGAGCCGGGCCTCCGTGGGTATACAGTATCGGGGTGCGGCGCCCGACCTCGGTTGTTTTGAAACCGACGAGGAGATGGGTAGCGGCGTAAATCCTTTGGTCGGAGAGAACGACGGGGCACGTCGGGAACTGAATGTGCAGATCATGCGTCTGGCTGCGGGCCAGCTGCTGGTTACGCTGCCCGACTCGGAGCCCTTGTCGAAGTGTGCGATTTCGCTCATCGACATGTCGGGTCGCACAATCGCTGCCCACACATTCTACGGCAATACGACGGTTGTCGATGCGACCGGCTGCAAAGGGGTTGTGGTACTCCTGGTCAGAACGGCCGGTGCCGAGGGTGCCGTCAAGTTGTTGCTGCCGTAATGTGCACTGTTCTTATGATACAGTAACGACATGAACGAAACAACCGGTAAGTTAATCGTGATGTTTGTCGGCTGTGTATGTCTGTTATGACGGTCAGACAAATGTCCGATTAACTTGCCGGCTATTAACGGCGCATCTTCCGGAAAAGAGAGGAGCGCCAGGTAAATCTTCTGAAAAACAAGAAATATGAAGAATCAGAGATTGTGTGTATGTGTAGCCTTGCTGATGTTTCTGTCGGTCAAAGATTTTGAGGCATCGGCCCAACACGACGACTGGGTGGAGTCCCTCCGGGCGCGGTTGGAGCTGATGGCCGACAGCCTGACGACACACCTCCGTCCGTGGAAGGTACCCGACCGGGTCTGTAAGGTCGAAGACTATGGTGCCGTAGGCGACGGGACGACAATGAATACGGCGGCGATACAGAAGGCCATCGATGCCTGTTCGTCTCGTGGCGGCGGGGTCGTGCTTTTTGAAAAAGGCGATTATCTGACGGGAACTTTCCAGATTAAGAGCGGTGTGATGATTGAAGTGGCCGAGTTTGCACGGATATTGGGAAGCACCGATATACGCGATTACCTGCCCATGGTAGAGGAGTTTAAGAGCGTTATGAGCGAGAATTACGCCTTCTGCCAGTCGCTGATTTATGCCGAAAAGGCCGATTGTGTGGGAATAAGAGGTCGCGGAGAGATTTATTTCCGGGGAGAGAAAGTCCATTTTTCAAGTCCCGAAACGACCGGTCCCATAAAAGACCGTCCGTTGGGCATACGCATGATTGAGTGTACGCGAGTGGTGCTGCAAGACATTTTCCTGCACAATTCGGCGTCGTGGATGCAGAATTATATTGCCTGCAAAGACCTTATCTTTGAGGGAATTCGCGTGGAGAATCAGGCCAATTACAACAACGACGGGTTAGACCCCGACGGTTGTACAAACGTCATCGTGAGAAATTGCTTCATCAATGCCGAAGACGATGCCATGTGCATCAAAGGGGCCAATGGTCTGATATCCCAAAACATACTTATCGAGAATTCGACGTTTGTGAGTACCTGCAATGCTTTTAAACTGGGTACCGATACCCAGGGCGATTTCAAGAATATTCTGGTGCGCAACTGTATCTTGGGAGGTGTGCCCTATTCCATGGTATCGATCGAAGGCCATCAGGCCAGCACCGGAATAACCGTGGCCACGGTCGACGGCGGTGATGTGTCGGATATTGTGTTGCAGAATATTACCATCAACCAGGCCCGTTGTCCTGTTTTTGTGCGCATTGGCCATCGCGGGCGGGTGATTCCGGGTCGGGAAAAACCCCTGCCGGGTACCTTGCGTCGGGTGCTGATAGAGAATGTCAAGGGCGAGTCAAACTTCCGACAGGGTTCGTTTATTTCGGGCATCAGCGGTTATCCGGTCGAAGATGTCTGCATACGCTAGTATCATGTGCAGATGCAGGGTGGCGGTACGGCCGAGATGGCCTCGCAGGCCGTTCCCGAGAATGTGGGCGGATATCCCGATGCGCATAAGTTCCTGCGCGAAGGGTTGCCTTCGTATGGATTTTATGTCCGGCACGCGAGAAATGTTCGCTTCGATCAGGTATCGGTTACCCCTGTGGCAAAAGACCTTCGGCCCGAAGTGGTCGGGGGTGGCGATATTGAGGGGATTCGTTATAACGGCCGGGCCGTTGAGTGAGCATCGGTGAGGTGGGAAAAAGGTTCTCCTGCGGCGAAGAAAAAAGCAAGCATTGCTCTTGTAGTATGTTGCATATTTCTTTGTAAATTAGAGATATGTTTGTGATTGAGATGACATGGGGGCGATTCGATGTCGCTTTTGTTAAGATTCTTGATATTTTGTTTGCTTTTTTTGTTATTTTTGCCAGCCTAAAATAAAAGTACGCATGGAACCTATAACGATTCGCGAGATAACGGGTCGGCGAGCCCTGAAAAAATATGTTCAGTTCAATATTGACCTTTATAAAAACAATCCGTATAAGGTTCCGCCGTTGATTGTTGACGAGCTCAACACTTTCACCCCGGCCAAGAATCCGGCTTTTGAATTCTGCGAAGCCGTGCATTACATGGCTTTTGAGGGAAAGAAACCGGTAGGGCGCATAACGGGTATCATCAACCACAACCTCAACAAGAAGACCGGAAAGGCTGAGGCCCGTTTCGGTTTTGTCGACTTTGTCGACGATGCCCGGGTGAGCGATGCCCTTTTCGATGCCGTAGAGGCGTGGGCCCGTGAAAAGGGCATGAATCGCCTGGTGGGTCCGCTGGGATTTACCGATATGGATCCCGAAGGGCTGCTCGTCGAGGGATACGACCAGTTGGGTACGATGGTTACCATCTATAACTATCCCTACTATGTCGACCATATCGAGCGGCGTGGTTTCACGCCCGAATGTGAGTGGGTGGAGTTCAAACTCACTGTTCCCCCGACCATGTCGGAGAAGCATGCCCGGGTCGCTCAGATTGTGCGTCAGAAGTATCACCTGCGCAGTATCATCAAGGAATATACCAGCATACACAAGCTGGCCCGTGATTACGGTCGTCAGATATTTGAACTCATCAACGAGGCCTATAAGAATCTGTATGGCTATTCGACGCTTACCCCCCGGCAGATCGATCACTATGTAAAAATGTATATCCCGGTGGTGAACCTGAAACACCTCTCGCTCATTGTTAATGAAAAAGACGAACTGATAGGTGTAGGTATCGCCATGCCGTCGATGAGCCGGGCCCTCCAAAAGGCAAAGGGCCGTTTGTTCCCTTTCGGCTTTATACATCTGCTCAAAGCCATGCGTGGGAAGAACGACATCGTCGACCTCTTGCTGGTGGCCGTACACCCCGATTATCAGAACATGGGAGCCAACGCGTTGCTTTTCGACGATATCTTGCCCAACTTTATCAAGGACGGTTTCAAATATGCCGAGAGCAATCCCGAGATGGTTACCAACAATAAGGTACAGCAGCAGTGGCAATATTTTGAACAGCAACAGCACAAGCGCCGCCGTGCTTATGCCAAGGATATTTAAGTCTCTTTGTGTATGATGATGCCCACGTTTGTACAGGTACTCGATTTTATCGGAACCTTTGCCTTTGCCATCAGTGGTATACGGCTGGCCTCGGCCAAGCGGTTCGACTGGTTCGGAGCCTATGTCGTGGGCTTTGTTACAGCCATAGGAGGCGGTACGATACGCGACCTGCTGCTCGATGTTACGCCGGCCTGGATGGAAAATCCCATGTACCTTATCTGTACGGCGCTGGCGTTGGTGTGGGTCATTGTGTTTGAGAAACGGCTGGTGCGCCTCGACATCACATTCTTTATATTCGATACCATCGGTCTGGCGCTGTTTACCGTGGTGGGCGTAGGTAAGAGCCTCACGGCCGGCTATCCGTTCTGGGTGGCGATAATCATGGGTAGCATCACCGGTGCGGCCGGAGGTGTGCTGCGCGATGTCTTTATCAATGAAATCCCGTTGATTTTCCGCAAGGAGATATATGCCATGGCCTGTGTCGTGGGCGGGGTCTTTTACTGGCTTTTCGACCTGATGGGCATGGAGCCGTATATCTGTCAGATTGTGGGCGGAGCCGGCGTGTTTGTTACCCGCATCTTGGCGGTGAAATATCAGATATGTCTGCCGGTTCTCTCGGGCGAGACCGGCAGCGATGACAATAAAAAGGAAGAGTAAAACTTCCCTCTCTCTTACAGGACTCTTGTGCTGCTCCCGTGGCGTGTGCGGGGAGAAGGTTCCCCAGTTCGCTGTTCTTTCATTGCGGGCCGATTACGGTTTGGCATTCAGAATCGCGTTCAAATCTTCGCGCCAGTCGCTCCCGTTTGCAGGACAGAAGGTGTGGAAGCCCAACTCTTTTCCCCGTGCGATGTTAGATGCCCCGTCGTCGACGAAGAGTGCCTCTTCGGGGCGAATGCCGCTGTCGTCGAGCAGATGGCGGAATATCTCGGGTGCCGGTTTGGTGTAGCCTATCCGGTAGGAGAGGTAGAGGCGGTCGGCATAGTCGGTGAGTGCTTTCCCTGAGGGGGTGAAGTCGGAGCTGCATGCCCACGACATGACATACGGATTGGTGTTGCTGAGAATAAAAATGCGGTACCGCTTTTTCAACCCTTCGATATAGTCGAGAATCGCCGGTGGCACCTCGACAAAAAATCCCAGCCAGGCGCTCTTTACCTCTTCAAAGGTAAGTTCCCGGCCGCAGA
Source organism: uncultured Bacteroidales bacterium (assembly GCA_944325415.1). GTDB lineage: Bacteria > Bacteroidota > Bacteroidia > Bacteroidales > UBA11471 > Caccoplasma. The sequence continues at coordinate 27,112 of CALUZW010000022.1, forward strand.
GCCGACTCAGTTCGGCACGAAAACCGGCTTCGTCGAGTTTGCCCTCTTCCAACTCCTGGAAGATGCCCGACTGGTGGTATTTGTCGAGCCGGGCATCGGCATCGGCCAGACCTATACGTGCAAAAGCGGCCACGGCACGGTCGCGGTCGATGGTGGCAATGACGCCGCCAAAATCAAAAATAAGAGTCTTTATCATATCGTTGTGTCGAATTTGTGCGTAGTTGGTGCGGCGGATATTCCTTCTCTATCGATGAGTCGTGCGATAGGCGGGGACGTTGTTGCGGCGGGAGGCGCTCCGAGGCAACTCTCTTTGCATGAGGGTCGCAGCCCTTACCTGTCGATGCCGTCGCGCGAGAGTACCCCTTGTGTGTAGTAATGCTTCACCTCCTGCATCTCGGTAACGAGGTCGGCCGTGTCGATGAGAGCCTGTGGTGCGTAACGGCCGGTAATGACAACCTCGGTGTGCGGGTTGCGTGCCGCCAGCACTGCGAGAACCTCGTCGCAGGAGAGGAGCCCGAAGTGCAGGGCGATGGTCAGTTCGTCGAGCACGACGACATCATAGTCCCCATCGGTGAGTATCTCACGGCACCGTTCCAGCCCCTGCCGGGTCATGTCGATATCGGCCTGTTCGGGGGTGCGGTCGATGTAACAGCCTCGGCCCAGTGTCTCGACGCAGAGGCGGCCGAAGGCCGGCACGCGGCCGTCGAAGAGCTGTTCGGCCTTTGTCTCGTTGTAGCGCATCGACTTTACAAACTGCCCCACATAAACGCTCTTTCCCGCGCAGAGCGCGCGCACCGCCAGTCCGAAGGCAGCTGTCGTCTTTCCTTTCCCGTTGCCGGTGTAGAGATGTATATATCCTTTTTCCATGCTTGCAAATATACACTCACTTTTCGGCATCTCCATCGAAAAAAGTATCTTTGTCGCCACTCTCCGATACCGTAAAGAAAAGAACGATGGAAAAAGCCGTATTCAATTGGAGTGGCGGAAAAGACTCGGCCCACGCTCTGTGGCGGGTGATGCAGGAGCAGCGTTATGAGGTGTTGGCCCTGCTCACGACGGTCAACCGCGACACCCGCCTCTCGACCATGCACCATATACCGCTGGCGTTGTTGCAGGCGCAGGCCGAGCGCATAGGCTTGCCCCTCTATGTGGTAGACTTGACGCCCCGGGGCGATATGTCCGACTACGCCCTGGCCATGACTCGTGCCGTTGCCCACTTCAAGACCCTTGGCGTTACCCGGTTTATCTATGGCGACATATACCTGCACGATGTGCGGCGCTACCGCGAAGAGCAACTGGCACCCCATGGCATAGAGGTTGTCGAGCCGCTTTGGGGCCCGCCCTCGCCGGTGGTGATGGAGCATTTCCTGGCTACCGGCCTGCGGTGTGTCGTCGTTACCACGATGCGCGACGGCCTGGGAGCCGCCGCTGTGGGGCGCACGGTCGATGTCGGTTTTGTGGCCTCCCTGCCTGCCGGAACCGACCCCAATGGCGAGAACGGCGAGTACCACACCTTTTGTTACGATGGACCAATCTTCTCGTCGCCCGTACCCTTTACCTTGGGCGAGACCGTCGAGAAGAGTTACGACATCACCCACGACGACGGCACGGTGCACACCTATACCTACTGCTCGGCTACGCTTCTCGCTCCGTGACAGGCCGACGGGGCAGAAGCCTTTCTCGTGCGTTGTAACGTGGTCTAAAATTTCGGCCTTTGCAAGTAATGTTGTATCTTTGTCGGGCCGGAGGGCCGCATCGGTAATCGAGTTGAGTTGTCCGACATTTTTTTTGACACACTGCATAGAAATAGCACACACACATTATGACTGCATTAGAAATTTGGGCCTTGGCCCTGGGTTTGGCCATGGATTGTTTTGCCGTGTCGATAACCAGCGGCATCATCTGGGGGCGATTCCGTTGGAAACCCATGCTCACCATGGCCTTCTTCTTCGGCCTGTTCCAGGCATTCAATCCTTTTCTCGGCTGGTTGGGAACCCGCTATTTCCGGCATCTCATAGAGAGTGTCGACCATTGGATAGCCTTCGGCATACTGGCCTTTCTGGGCATACGCATGATTGTTGAGTCGTTCAAGGACGAAGACGAAAAACATTTCGACCCGGCCAGTCTCAAAGTCATACTCATGATGGCCATTGCCACCAGTATCGATGCCCTGGCCGTAGGTATTTCGTTTGTGTGTGTGGGAATGAACCATTGGGGCGATTTGCCCTATCCGCTGGGAGTCATAGGGCTGGTGTCGTTCCTGCTCTCGCTTGTGGGCGTCTCGCTCGGAGTGAAGTGTGGCAGTTACGCCCGCAAGATACATGCCGACCTGCTGGGTGGAGTCATACTCTTTGCCATCGGCCTGAAAATCCTTATCGAGCATCTCACAGCCTGACGGCCGGTGATTCCCCCCCGTGGTCAGACTTGGGACTGTGCTGTTGGAAGTTAAAGGTCTGCTTTTTATTTTTGCAGACCTCTTTTTTATAAGAATATTACTATGAAAACATTTACCAAGGAAAACCTCTATTGGATACACGAGCCTCGACGCTACGCTATCACCGATGCACTCATTACGATAGAGACCCAGCCTCATACCGACCTTTGGCAGCGTACCTACTACGGATTCCGTAACGACAATGCTCCCGTGTTGCAGATGAAGACGACGCAGAAATATTTCTCGTTCACGGTCAAGACGATATTCCATACCTCGGTACTCTTCGACCAGTGCGGCATTGTCGTCTATCTCGATAGCGATAACTGGATAAAGGCCTCGGTCGAGTACGAAAACGAGCACATTCAGCGCCTTGGCAGCGTGGTGACCAACAACGGCTATTCCGACTGGGCGACGCAGGATATCCCATCGTCGATACATGAAATGTGGTATCGGCTGAGTCGTCGCGAGAGCGACTATTACATCGAAACAAGTCTCGACGGCATCAACTTCAAGCAGATGCGCGTGTGCCATTTGTTTCACGGCGGCGAAGAAATCTCGTTCGGAATCTATGCCGCCAGCCCCTCTCAACACTCGTTTACGGCGGAGTTTACCCACATGGAGGTGGGAGAATGTACCTGGAAGGAGTGGCCCTCTGAGCCGGCAGAAAATGCCGCGAAGCCGTGAATATACCGTCGGCCCGTCATTTGCCCGTTTTGAGGGTAGAAAAAAGTTTTCGCGGTAAGTAGTTGTCGCACAGCGCGGAGCGATGGTGCGCGAAAAAAATATGAAAAAAAAGTCGCAAAAATATTTGGAGGGGAATATAAAAACCC
>CALUZW010000023.1 GCA_944325415.1 uncultured Bacteroidales bacterium
GCTCCGATGGCATAAAGTACCCACAGGAGCATGCCCAGGAGGAGGGCCGATGCGGTCTTGTCGATGCGCAGCGGGTGTTCGAGCGCAATCGCCAGGTAACCGATGATGAACAGTACGGTAATAGCTATTAACATGGTAATAGATTTAAGGTAAAAATAAGTTTATTGAGGCAAATATAAGGAAAATTCCGGCAATCAGGCATTCTCGGTCGAAATTGTGTAGTCGAAATTGTGTGGGGATTATAAAAAAAGGGCCAAGGCAACACCTTGGCCCTTTCGGAATATGGAAATGCTTTAAATAGCAGCTTCGAGCAGCGGTTTCAGGTACATGACTTCGAGAATGTACACGCCTGCACCGGCCAAGTAGCCGAGAAGGGCGAGCAACGAAATGTTTTTGAGGTACCAGCCGAAGTTGATTTTTTCCAAGCCCATGGCAACCACGCCGGCAGCCGAGCCGATGATGAGGATGCTGCCACCCACGCCGGCGCAATAGGAGATAAATTCCCAGAAGGCACCGTCTTGCACGAAGTTGGCCATGTAGCCTACCGTGCCGGGGTCGGCAATGGGATACATGCCCATGGCTGCTGCCACGAGGGGCACATTGTCGACAACCGATGAGAGCAGACCCAAAACGATGGAGATGAAGTAAACATTGTGCACTTCTTCGTCGAGCCAGCCGGCAACCGAACCCAGAATACCTGTCGATTCCAATACGGCCACGGCCATGAGGATACCGAGGAAGAAGAGAATCGAGGGCATGTCGATGCGCGAGATGACTTGCGGCACGCGGTGTTCTTCGGCCTTTTCGAGCATTTTGTGGTTATACATGATTTCGGTGAAAATCCACAGGATACTCAGCACGAAGAGAATGCCGACGAACGGCGGCATGTGGGTGATGGCCTTGAATATGGGCACGAAGATGAGACCGCCCACACCGAGGAAGAAGATGGTTTTCTTCTCTCGCGGCGAAATGAAGTCGCTGCGGGTGACGATGCGGTTTCCTTCGGGCAGTTCGCCTTTGAGCTTCCGGGTCACGAAGAGCAACGGAATGACAAGGGCGGCCACACTCGGCAGGAATACATAGGTCATCAGGGCGGCGGTAGTCACGTTGCCATTGACCCAAAGCATGATGGTGGTCACGTCACCGATGGGCGACCAGGCGCCGCCGGCATTGGCTGCAATGACAATCATACTGGCGTAAATCCAGCGTTCGTGCTGGTCGTTGACGAGTTTGCGCAACAGCATGATCATCACGATGGTGGTCGTGAGGTTGTCGAGAACCGATGAAAGGAAGAACGTGATAACGCCGAGAATCCACAGCAGACGGCGTTTTTTGCGCGTGGTGATGTGGTCGGTGATGATGGAGAAGCCCCCGTGCACGTCGATGAGCTCGACGATGGTCATGGCACCGACGAGGAAGAAGAGCGTGGAGGAGATGTCGCCCATGTGCTCGATGATTTGCACATTAAGGATGAACTCGATGCACTGCTGGGCCAGTGACCCTTCTTGCAGGGCGGCCGAGGACGAAGCGATGAACTCTTTGAGCTCTTCTCCGCTGACGGCGGGAACGATGGTTTCGGCTCCGATGGCATAAAGTACCCACAGGAGCATGCCCAGGAGGAGGGCCGATGCGGTCTTGTCGATGCGCAGCGGGTGCTCGAGCGCGATCGCCAAGTAGCCGATGATGAACAGTACGGTAATAGCTACTAGCATGGTAATTAAATTTTAGAAAGAAATTAAGGTTGAATTTGCCATGCAAAGATAGCAAAATAATAAAAACGCCTCTTCGTAGAGGCGTTTTTATTTGTCATATTTTTATTTTTCCCGGATTATGATATTGATGGGTGTACCCGTAAAGTTCCATTTGGCACGTATTTGGTTTTCGAGGAAGTGCTTGTAGGGCTCTTTTACCCATTGGGGAAGGTTGCAGAAGAAGATAAAGGTAGGAACGGGAGTCTCTTTGAGCTGGGTAACATACTTTATCTTTACATATTTGCCTTTGTTGGCGGGTGGCGGGTAGTTCTCGATGACGGCAAGCATCTCTTCGTTGAGCCGTGCGGTAGGTACATGGCGGTGCCGGTTTTTGTACACCTCCGACGCACATTCGAGTACCTTGAAGATGCGCTGTTTGGTCAGGGCCGAGGCATATACGATGGGGAAGTCGGTGAAGGGAGCCAGGCGGCTGCGTATGGCATTTTCAAAGGTTTTGATGGCTTGTGTACTCTTGTCTTCGACCAGGTCCCACTTGTTGATGCACACGACCAGGCCTTTTTTGTTTTTCTGTATGAGGGAGAAGATGTTGAGATCTTGTCCTTCGATACCGCGGGTGGCATCGATCATAAGTATGCACACGTCGGAGTTTTCGATGGCCCGTATCGAACGTATCACCGAGTAGTATTCGATGTCTTCGTTGACCTTGCCTTTTTTGCGTATACCGGCCGTGTCGACGATGTAGAAGTCGAATCCGAACTTGTTGTACCGGGTATTCACCGAGTCGCGTGTCGTGCCGGCAATGTCGGTAACGATGTAGCGGTCTTCGCCGATGAAGGCGTTGATAATCGAAGACTTCCCGGCGTTGGGGCGTCCGACGACAGCGATACGGGGAATATTCTCTTCGAGTACCTCTTCTTCTTTCCGTGCGGGGAAGTGCTCTACGACGGCATCGAGCAGATCGCCCGTTCCCGAGCCGTTGATGGCCGATATGCAGAAGGGGTCGCCCAGGCCGAAGGCGTAGAATTCGGCCGAACTGTATTGCGAGGCGTTGTTTTCGACTTTGTTGGCTACCAGCAGAGTGGGTTTCTTACTGCGGCGCAGTATGGCGGCTACCCGGTCGTCGAGGTCGGTAATGCCGTGAGTGGCATCGACGACGAAGAGTATGACGTCGGCTTCTTCGATGGCGATGGCCACCTGTTTGTTGATTTCTTCTTCAAAGATGTCGTCGGAGTTGACCACCCAGCCGCCGGTATCGACAATCGAAAATTCCTGACCTACCCAGTTGACCTTGCCATACTGGCGGTCGCGCGTGGTACCGGCCTCGTCGTTGACGATGGCTTGCCGGCTCTGGGTGAGCCGGTTGAAAAGGGTCGATTTGCCCACGTTGGGGCGGCCTACGATAGCTACTAAGTTTCCCATAGTTATCTGTCTGTTTTTTTCGGTTGAGTAAATGGGGTATCAGTCGAGCTGGTACCCGAAGGTTTTTAACTTGCTCTCTTTGTTGCGCCAGTCTTTCTCGACCTTCACATAGAGTTCGAGAAAGACCTTTTTCTCGAAGAAGGTCTCGATGTCTTTCCGGGCGGCGATGCCTACCTGTTTGAGCATTTTCCCGCCTTTGCCTATGATGATGCCTTTCTGGGAGTCGCGTTCGACATAGATGACGGCCATGATGTGTATCTGTTTGTCGTCTTCCTTGAATTGTTCGACGGCCACTTCGCAGGCATAGGGTATCTCCTTGTCGTAGGTGAGCAGTATCTTCTCTCGGATAATCTCGGTTACGAAGAAGCGGGCCGGCTTGTCGGTGAGTGCGTCTTTCTCAAAGAAGGGGGGAGAGGGGGGGAGCAACTCCTGTATGCGGCGCATCAGGTAGTCGAGATTGAAACGGTGTTGGGCCGATACCGGTATGATTTCGGCCTTCGGCAGTCGGCTTTTCCAGTTTTCGACCAGCGATTCGAGTTGCGACTGATCTTGCAGCAGGTCGACCTTGTTGATGACGAGAATCACCGGAACGGTTTCCTGCGTTACGCGTTGGAGAAATTCCGGGTTTTTGTCGGGAGTCTCTACCACATCGGTAACGTAGAGCAGAATGTCGGCATCGGTCAGGGCCGATTGGGAGAAGTTGAGCATCGACTCCTGCAACTTGTAGTGGGGAGAGAGTACCCCCGGTGTGTCGGAATAGACGATTTGCATCTCGTCGGTATTGACGATGCCCATGATGCGATGTCGCGTAGTCTGGGCTTTGGAGGTGATAATAGAGATGCGTTCGCCCACGAGCGAGTTCATCAGGGTCGATTTTCCTACGTTGGGGTTTCCTACGATGTTTACAAATCCGGCTTTATGCATGGTCATGGTGTTGATAACGGATAGAGGGGCCCGATGGCAAAAAAGGCGGCAAGTTGTGCCGCCTTTTGAGTTTGGTTGAAAAACACTCGACGGAGTATGTTGAACTTATACCGTCTCGTCGGTTTCGTCATTATCAGAAGGCAGGTCGGTTACCTCGTTTACATCTTGCGGGTTATAGCCCCATTTGAGGTATACCGAGCCCCAGATAAATCCGGCGCCGAATGAGGTAAGAACGATTTTGTCGCCTTTTTTGAGTTTCTTTTCCCAGTCGGCCAGGCACAAGGGTATCGATGCGGCACTGGTGTTGCCATACTTTTCGATGGTAACGACAACTTTCTCGGGATTGATGTGCATTCTGTCGGCGATGGCTTCGATGATACGCAGGTTGGCCTGATGGGGAATGAACCAGTCGATAGTATCGACGGTCAGGTTGTTGCGGGAGAGAATGTCTTCCGAAACTTGAAGCATCGACGATACGGCATATTTATATACGATACGGCCTTCCTGGTATACGAAGTGTTCGCGGTGGTCGACCGTCTCGTGGCTGGCGGGACGTACCGAGCCTCCGGCTTTCATGTGCAGGAAGGGCAGGCCTACGCCGTCGGTGCGGATAATCGAGTCCATCACTCCGTAATCTTCTTCGGTGGCAACAACCAAGGCTGCGGCACCTCCATCTCCGAAGAGGGGGCAGGTCGAGCGGTCTTGATAGTCGGTTATCGACGACATTTTCTCGGTGGCGACAACCATCACCTTTTTGCACATACCACTGCGTATGTAGGCTGTGGCAGCTTGCAGGGCAACGATGAATCCCGAGCAGGCAGCCTGTATGTCATAACAGAATGCATTGGTGATGCCGGCTTTCCGGGCGATGATCGATGCCGTGGAGGGGAAGCGGTAGTCGGGGGTAGAGGTGGCGCATACGACAGCGTCAATTTCGCTGGCGTCAGTATTGGTCTTCCGCAATACTTTTTTTACGGCTCTCGAACCCATTTTGGAACTGCCCAGGCCTTCGCCTTTCAATATGTGGCGGGTCTTGATACCTACGCGGGTGGTAATCCACTCGTCGGTGGTATCGACCATTTTCGATAGTTCTTCGTTAGTGAGTATGTCTTCGGGCACGTAAGATGCAACGCCCGCAATCATAGCATTTACCATAGCTGTAAAAGAAACAAGCACACTAAATATTGTGTGTGATGAAATATTTAGTGTGCTTTATTAAAGGTTATACAATCTGTTCAACAGCCGGAGCATGATGTTCTTTCCGGCGCAATTTCTCTAAAAAGTCACACTTTTTAGATGGCAGCCTCTTTTTCGATGGCTTGTTTTCCGCGATAGTAACCGCATTCACCGCATACAGTGTGGTAAATGTGCCATGCACCGCAGTTGGGACATACAACCAGTGTGGGGGCTACGGCCTTGTCGTGAGTTCTTCTCTTGGCTGTTCTCGTTTTCGATTGTCTTCTTTTAGGATGTGCCATTTTTTTATAGTTTAATTATTTGTTTTCTTTTAATGCTTTCAGGGCGTTCCAGCGCGGATCTGTGGGCTCATCGTCGTCGCTTCTTTCGGCGGCCGCTGCACTATGTGCTTTGAGCAGGCTTTCCATCTCGGAATTGCACATGCCTTCGGGGTGCGTGTGCATCAGCGGAATGGTGAGGGCTATACATTCATACATATACCACGCCAGGTTGATAGAGCCTTCGTTTTCGGGAACAACGATGAGATTGTCGCTCTCTTCGCTATATGCCTCTCCGAATTTTACATAAAGGGTATCTTCGGTGTCAACCGGTAGCTCCATGTCGTCGAGACAACGGTCGCAGGGAATGACGATGTAACCTTTTATGCCAAAGTGCAACTCGAATGTATTGCCGGTGCGTTTCAGCGTGAGATGGACATTTACCTCGCCCTTTTCTATCTCAGAGGGCTCGATTTCACCGAAAAAATCTGCGCCGAGGGTGTATGTGTAAGTGTGGGTACCCTCGTTCAGGCTTTTTAATGAAATCGTGTATTTGTCGCTCTTTCCCACAGTTCTCTGCTATTAAAACCCTGCAAAGGTACAAAAAATAATTGTTCTTGTGCAAAATCCTTGTAAAAAAAGATTTTCCCTTTGTTTTTTTGCGGCCGTTGCAGCGGTCGGTTGGGTTTTCAGTCGGGCTGTATGCGCTTCATTTCCATGCGGAAGGTGGTGCCTTTGCCTATTTCCGATTCTTTGACATAGATGCGGCCTTCGTGATACTCTTCGATGATGCGCTTTACCAGCGTAAGTCCCAGACCCCAGCCCCGCCGCTTGGTGGTGTAGCCCGGGTGGAAGATGGTTTTGAAGCGATTGCGGGCAATGCCTTTGCCTGTGTCTTTGATATCAATGTAGTAGCGGGTATCGGTGCAGGTGAGGGTGATGTCGATGGTGCCCTGGCCGTCCATGGCATCGATGGCGTTCTTGCACAGGTTTTCAAAGACCCACTCCATGAGGGGGCGGCACAGAGGTTGTGCTTCCATTTTTTCTTCGGGGGTGTGTACGTTGATTTGCACCCGACCCGAGATGCGATGTCTCATGTATTCGACGGCGGCATTGATTACCTCGCCCACGTCGGCCGGTTCGCGTTCGGGCTGCGACCCGATTTTGGAGAAACGTTCGGCGATGACCGAGAGCCGCTGTACGTCTTTACCCATATCCGATACGATTTCGGGGTCGCATCCTTGCGAGGGTAGCACTTCGAGCCAAGCCATGAGCGACGATATGGGGGTACCCAATTGGTGGGCGGTCTCTTTTGAAAGGCCTACCCACACCTTGTTCTGCTCGGCTTTTTTGCTGCTCATCAGGGCCAGGTAGGCTATGACGAGGAAGAGTATCATTACCGCGAGTTGTATGTAAGGAAAGTACGACAGCCTTTTCAGCAGCGTAGAGTCGTCGTAGTAGAGGTATTGCGATGTCTCTTCGTCGATGTAGATTTCGATGACCTGCTGTTTGTCTTTGAGCGATTGCAGTTTGTTTTGCAGGAACTGTTCGCCGTGGCGGTCGGGTATGTTGAGGTTGTGTGTTTGCAGAATCTGGCTCTGGCTGTCGGTAATGATGATGGGTATGGTGCTGTTGCTTTGCAGAATTTTCAGCACGAGGCCCATGTCTACGTCGCTGCGGTTGCTGGCGACCGAGCGGGTGGCTTCGGCCCATATCTCCATTTTGTTGTGTTCTTCGGTGGCCAGGTCTTCAACGAGACGGTTGGAGATGATGAGAAAGAGTGCTACCAGTGTCAGGGATATGGCGAGGAAGGCCAGTTTCAGTTTCTGTCGTGCGTCGTAAAGGTTGCCGTGTGCCATCTTTTTTATTTTAAAGGAGGTGAATCTATTGTAATAAACGTATAATGCCGGGTTTTATTGTCGACGATTCCATGCTTTGGTCTGCTTGCCGTTATCCGCATTTTTCTCTGTGTCGGCGGCTTGTGCTGTCGTAGTGCCTCATATTCCGTTTCCGTGGGGAGTTTCTGAAATTTTTTTTCTCCTCTTTTATGGCGGAGTACGAGGTGGAATCGTCTCGCGTTCCTGACTTTGGCGTGTGGCTGCTATCCCGGGAGTGTCGGGCTTTTTCTTGTGCCGAGAGGGTATGCTTCCCCTGCGTGCTGCCGGTTGAATGGCAACCGCATCGTAAGAAAGCAAAAAAGCACCGGATACAATCCGGTGCTTTTTCTATTGTGCATTGTAAAAGGTTGTGCTTATTCGGCGTTGAGTGTGAAGCGACGGAACGAGGTTACGGTGAGCTCTTTGTTCTGAGCTTTGAGGTATTGCTCGATGGTGTGCTTCGGGTCTTTTACAAACTCTTGCTGCAAGAGGGTGAACTCTTTGTAATATTTTTGCAGCGAACCTTGTGCGATGCGGTCGATGAGGTTTTCGGGCTTGCCGGCTTCGCGGGCTTTGTCGCGGGCGATTTCGAGCTCTTTCTCGATGATATGGGCGGGAACCTCTTCGGGACGAACAGCAACGGGGTTCATGGCAGCCACTTGCATGGCAACGTCGCGGGCTACCTGATGGTCTACCTCGGCTTGGTTGAAGCCTACGATGGTAGCCAGTTTATTACCCGGGTGAATGTAGAAGATGGTCGAGGCGGCGGTGAGGGAGTCGAAGTATCCGAGTTCCATCTTTTCGCCGGTTATACCGCTTTGGTCGGTAACGAGTTCGGCAATGGTGCGACCTTCGATGGTTACGGCTTTGAGGGCTTCGAGGTCGGCCGGTTTGTTCTCGACGGCTGCGTCGAGGATTTTCTGGGTCAAGGCAACGAAGTCTTTGTTTTGAGCCACAAAGTCGGTTTCGCATTTCAGAGCCACGATAGCGGCGTAATCGCCTTTGCAGGTAGCCAGTACGCAGCCTTCGGAGGCTTCGCGGTCTTCACGTTTGGCGGCGATAGCCTGACCTCTTTTGCGAATGATTTCTATGGCACCTTCGAAGTCGTTATTGGCTTCTTCCAGTGCTTTTTTGCAGTCCATCATACCGGCTCCGGTCATTTTGCGGAGCTTGGTAATATCTGCCATTGTAACAGCCATAATATTTTTCTTTTTTAGGGTTTCTATAAGTAACAAAGAGCAAGTCCCGTAGGTTTTGCGGGGCTCACTCTTTGCCGGTAATTGTATGTCTCTGCGGGGAGAACGACGCGATTATTCTTCGTCTTCGTTCTCGCCATTCATTACTTTTGCAGCAACATTGGCGTTGAGGGCCTCGTCGTCTTCGGCTTTGTTGCGTTTGATGCGGGTCTTACGCTCTTTTTTAACCGGGGCTTCGCCTTGTGCTTCGGCAGCTTCGGCGTCGACTTTCTCGATTTTGCGTTCTTCGAGACCTTCGGCTACGGCACCGCATACGGCGTTGAGAACCACTTCGATCGATTTGGTGGCGTCGTCGTTGGCGGGGATTACGAAGTCGATGTTGGTCGGGTCGGAGTTGGTGTCGACCATACCGAATACGGGGATACCGAGACGGTTGGCTTCACGCACGGCGATGTGCTCTTTCATTACGTCAACAACGAAAAGGGCCGACGGCAGACGGGTCAGATCGGCGATGCTGCCCAGGGTCTTTTCGAGTTTGGCGCGTTGACGGGTTACTTGCAGTTTTTCACGTTTGGAGAGGTTGTCGAAGGTTCCGTCCTTGATCATTTTGTCGATCGATGCCATTTTCTTCACCGCCTTGCGAATGGTGGGGAAGTTGGTGAGCATACCACCCGGCCAGCGCTCGATAACGTAGGGCATACCTACTTCGGTAGCTTTGGCAGCGAGTACCTCTTTGGCCTGTTTTTTGGTGGCTACAAAGAGAATTTTCTTGCCCGATTTGGCGATTTGTTTCAAAGCAGCAGCTGCTTCGTCGATTTTGGCGACCGTCTTGTAGAGGTCGATGATGTGGATACCGTTGCGCTCCATGAAGATGTAAGGAGCCATAGCCGGGTTCCATTTTCTTTTCAGGTGGCCAAAGTGTACGCCGGCTTCTAATAATTGGTCAAATGTTGTAATTGCCATTTTGTTTTGTTGTTTGCTTGTTTACTTTCTACGAAATCAATCTTCGGGTAGTCGCAACCGGCGTAGCCGCCTTATGTGCGTAGCACGCCTCTGTGCTGTCGAATCCCGAAAATTTGGATACTAAACGTTGCATACTTGCCGAGGAATAGCTCGCAAATACCATTAACGTTTGCTGAACTGGAATCTCTTTCTTGCTTTGGGACGTCCCGGTTTCTTACGTTCAACAGCACGCGGGTCGCGAGTCATGAAGCCTTCGGCTTTGAGAGCGGGCTTGTCCTCGGGGTTGATTTTCACCAGAGCGCGGGCGATAGCCAGACGAAGAGCTTCGGCCTGACCTTTGAATCCGCCGCCATCGATGTTTACCTTGATGTCATATTTCTCGGCGACACCCAGTTTGGTGAGGGGTTGTTTGACGATGTACTGCAGAATGCTCGAAGGGAAATATGCAGCAAGTTCTTTGTTGTTGATGGTAATGACACCGGTTCCCTCGTTAACGAACACGCGGGCAACAGCGGCTTTACGTCTTCCTATTGCATTAACTATTTCCATACGGCTTATTTAAGGGTGTTAATATCTATAACTTTGGGTTGTTGGGCTTCGTGCGGGTGTTCGCTGCCGGCGTATACATAGAGGTTACGCAGCAACTGGTCGCCCAGACGGTTTTTTGGAAGCATACCTTTTACTACCTTGTGGAAGAGGTATTTGGGGCCCTTCTTCATGAGGTCGGCCGGTGTATGCAGGTGTTGGCCGCCGGGATAACCCGTGAAACGAATGTATATGCGGTCATTCCATTTTTTGCCGGTGAGTTCCACTTTGTCGGCATTGATGATGATGACATTGTCGCCGCAGTCTACGTGAGGAGTGTAGCTGGGTTTGTATTTTCCTCTCAGGAGTTTGGCTACCTTGGCAGCGATGCGACCCAGAGATTGGCCGGTGGCATCTACCACAACCCACTCTTTTTGGGCGGTTGCCTTGTTCACCGAAATGGTCTTGTAACTTAACGTATCCACTTTGTTAATTCTTTAATTGTTAATTACTTATTGACGCGCTTGCAGGCAATGCCCAGGCCAAAGGACAGTTGTCGCAGCTACGTCGGGTTACTTTTGTGGTAATAATCGGACTGCAAAGGTACGCTTTTTATCTGTAATACAAAACTTTTCTGTGGATTTTTTCTTTTTTCTCTCCGATGTCCCGGCCGGCGGTTTTTGCTCGAAGTTTATATGGTTGTCGTTTCTGGCCGGGCTTTTCTTCGGCAGGCTCTCGGGGCGAAGCCGGCTTGCCGAAATGGCTTTTTGTACTATTTTTGCATGAGACAATACCGTTGTACCATGAAAAGAAATGTTGTGTGGCTCTTGTGCCTGATGCTCCTCGGCGGGTGTCGTGCCGGGAATGAAAATCGTTTGTCGACGCTCGACGAGGTGGCTGCTGTTTTTCCTGTGCCTCCCGACTCGACCCGTACCAAGGTGTGGTGGTTTCATGGCGAAACCGAGACAACCCGTGAGGGGATTACGGCCGACCTGGAAGCCTATCGCCGCGCCGGCGTCGGAGGTGTGGTCTATTATGACCAGGTGCATAACAAGAAAACGCCCCGGGCTCTTGAAGCCTTCTCGCCCGAGTGGTGGGAGATGCTGATTTTCTCGGCCCAGGAGGCCGAGCGGCTGGGACTCACCTTTGAATGTCATGTCTCTAACGGCTATGTGGCCGGCGGTCCCTGGATTACACCCGAGATGGGTATGCAGCGGGTTGCTGCGGTCGATACCGTGCTTGCCGGGGGACGGTCGGTAGAGGTGAAGTTGCCGCGACCCTCGTCGTCTTATTATAAAGATATAGCAGTCTTGGCTTTTCCGTCATTGTCGGCTGAGAGTGAAGACAGTCGTTCGCTTCACCCCCGCGTGTCGTCCAATCTGCCGACACTGCCCGTTGAATCGCTGTTCCGTCCCGGAGTGAAGTTGACCTCGATACCCGTGCCCGAAAAAGGAACGTCGGTCTATGTGTATCTCGATTTCGGTCGGGAGTTTACCGCCCGCAGTCTCACCTACCAGGTAGCTCCTCGCGGAAAGGCTACCACCAGTGCGACCAATGTGCCCGGCCCACCGGCCGACACGTTTGTCGGTACCGGCTATCAGGTGCTGCCTCCGCTGGGACAGCTCGAAGTCTCTGACGACGGTCGCCATTATCGGCCCGTGTGCGACCTCTTGCCGGTGTATCGGGCTCACTCGTCGTGGAAGCAGAAGACGGTCTCTTTTCCGGTGGTTACGGCGCGCTATTTCCGCCTGAACCTGCACGACTGGACGACACCTGACAAGCCGCGCCTGGCCATGCAGTTGGGCGACGTTTGTCTCTCGTCGAAGGCCGCAGTCGACTGTTGGGAAGAGAAGTCGGGGCTCTATGCCGAGTATATCGAAGCCGGTGCGACGCCCCATTATTCACGGTCGGAGGTCATCGACACCGCATCGATCATCGACCTTACCGCCTTGCTCGACGACGATGGCATGTTGCGCTGGCAGGCACCCGAAGGGCTCTGGACGGTGCTGCGTGTAACGCATGTACCTACGGGGAGCAAGACCAAGCACGGTCGTCCCAATCTGCTGGGATTGGAGTGCGACAAGATGTCGGTCGAGGCGGCCGAGTGCCAGTGGCGGCACTACTTCGGCGCAATCGCCGACACCCTCACCCGACACGGTATCGCTTTGCAGGGCATGGCGATGGACAGCCACGAGGCCGGTTCGCAGAACTGGACCCCCGGTTTCGACTGCGAATTTCGGGCCCGACGCGGCTATGACCTGAAAAAGTATTTGCCGGTGATGGCCGGTTATGTCGTGGGTTCGTCGCAGGAGTCGGAGGCATTTCTGTACGACGTGCGACGCACCGTTGCCGACCTCATAGCCGATAATTATTATGCAACATTCGACCGGTTGTGCCGGGAGCGGGGCCTCGATTTTACCGCGCAGGCCACCGGGAATGCGCTTTGCATTGTTGCCGACCCCATACAGGCCAAGGGTCGGGTGGCCAAACCTCAGGGCGAGTTTTGGGCCATTCACCCCGATGGCAATTACGACATCAAGGAGTGTTCCTCGGCTGCCCATCTTTATGCAAAGCCGATAGCCTCGGGTGAGGCGTTTACCGATGCCAAGTTTGCCCACTCACCGGCCTATCTCAAATCGCTGGCCGACTATGCCTACTGTTTCGGCATCAACGAGTTTGTTGTCTGTGCGTCGGCCTATCAGCCGTGGCTCGACAGCGTGCCGGGCAATACGGGAGGCGGTCGCCATTACTGTCTCAACCGCAACAATACCTTCTGGCCATACAGCCGCCCGTTCTGGGATTATCAGGCTCGCTGCGCCTATCTCATGCGGCAGGGGCGGCCGGTGGTCGACATGGCGGTCTATCTGGGGGAGAATGCTCCTGTGAAGATTCTTACTTACCGGTTGCCCGAGATTCCATCCGGGTATGATTTCGACGCTTTTACATCCGATGCCCTGTTTCGCCGTATGGAGGTCCGCGACGGACGGGTGCTCCTGCCCGACGGCATGAGTTATCGCATGGTCATTTTGCCTCGTAACGGTGAGTTGACGCTGGCAGCCTTGAAGAAGATTGCCTCCTTTGTCGAGGCCGGTGTTCCGGTGTACGGGCCGCGGCCCACGGGTTCGCCCTCTCATGTCGACCGGGACTGCGACGAGGAGTATCGCCGGTGGGTGGCCGCTCTTTGGGGAGAGACCCCTGTATCGCAGGGCCGCCGTTCCTATGGACGGGGTACGGTGTATTGGGGAATGCCTTTGCACGAAGCGGTGGCCGAAGCGGGCTTTACGCCCGACCTGGCCCTGATGCATGGCGATGTAAAGAAGGGAAAACTCTATTTCACACACCGCCGGCTGGCCGATGCCGATATCTATTTTCTCGACAATCACACCCAATGGCCATTGTCCGATACGATAATATTCCGTTCGGCCTATCGACAGGCTCAGTTGTGGAATCCGGTCGACGGCCGTCGCTATGCCGTGCCGGCGTTGCCCATGAACGATGGTACTGTGGCATTGCCTCTTGAACTGGCTCCGCGAGAGGCCTGTTTTGTGGTGCTTGCCGACGTGCCCTCCGATACGTTGCCGGCTGCCCGGTGGTTGTGCCGGGAGCGGGTGACCGAGGTCGACGGCCCGTGGCAGGTATATTTCGACCCCGACAAGGGAGGGCCCGGAGAAGTCGTGTTCCATAGGCTGACCGACTGGACGACACATGCCGATGCGCGCATCAGATATTATTCGGGAACGGCTCTTTATCGGGGGCAACTGGCGGTGCAGCGTCGCGATGCCCGCGAAAGGGTTTGTTTGCGTTTCTCGTCGCTTGGTGCAGTGGCCCGTGTGGTGGTAAACGGCCGGGAGGCGGGTATTGTGTGGTGCTCTCCTTGGGAGGTCGACCTCACCCCGTTTGTACACGACGGCGATAATGTACTCGAACTGTATGTGGCCAATTCGCTGATGAACCGTATGATAGGCGATGCTTCACGACCGGCCGATGAGCGCATAACCTATGCCTGGCCCGAAATTGTTACCCCGGCCGACACGCTGGTTGCCTCGGGCATAGCGGGCCCGGTGTCGCTGCTTTATCGCGAATAGCTTCGTGGGGTTGTAAATAAAAAACAAAGCGTGGCAGCCTGCAAGAGCTGCCACGCTTTGTTTATGGAAAGTGACGTTTTTAGAATTCGGCATTCTTGGGAGTGCGGGGGAAAGGTATCACGTCGCGGATGTTGGACATACCGGTAACGAAGAGCATGAGGCGTTCAAATCCCAGTCCGAAGCCGGCGTGCGGGCAGGTTCCGTATTTGCGGGTATCGAGATACCACCACATGTCTTTCATGGGTATATTCAACTCCTCGATGCGGGCCATCAGTTTGTCGTAGCTCTCTTCACGCACGCTGCCGCCGATGATTTCGCCTATCTGCGGGAAAAGAACGTCGGTACCTTGTACGGTCTTTCCGTCTTCGTTCTGTTTCATGTAGAAGGCTTTTATCTCTTTGGGGTAGTTGATCATGATGACCGGTTTCTTGAAGTGTTCCTCTACGAGGTAGCGTTCGTGTTCGCTGGCGAGGTCGCAGCCCCAGTATACGGGGAACTCAAACTGGTGTCCCTTGGCGATGGCCTCTTCGAGTATCTTGATACCGTCGGTGTAGGGCAGGCGCACAAATTCGGTCTCCGCAACCTTTTGCAGGCGTTCGATAAGACCTTTGTCGAACATGTCGTTGAGGAATTGCAGGTCGTCCTGGCAGTTGTCGAGGGCCCACTTTATACAGTATTTGATAAATTCCTCTTCGAGGTTCATCAACTCTTCGAGGTCGGCAAAGGCTACTTCGGGTTCTACCATCCAGAATTCGGCCAGGTGTCGCGGGGTGTTGGAGTTCTCGGCGCGGAAGGTGGGGCCGAAGGTGTAGATGGCTCCCAGTGCCGTAGCGGCGAGCTCACCTTCGAGCTGGCCCGAGACGGTGAGGCTGGTCTGCTTGCCGAAGAAGTCGTCGTCGTAGATGATGGCGCCGTTCTCGTCTTTCTTCAAGTTGTAGAGGTTCTTGGTGGTTACCTGGAACATCTGTCCGGCCCCTTCGCAGTCTGATGCCGTGATGATGGGGGTGTGGAAGTAGCAGAATCCCTTCTGATGGAAGAAGGTGTGTATGGCGTAGGCCATCTGGTGCCGCATGCGGAATATGGCTCCGAACGTATTGGTGCGGGGGCGCAGGTGGGCTATCTCGCGCAGGAACTCCATGGTGTGTCCTTTCTTTTGGAGCGGATAGGTCTGCGGGTCGGCGGTGCCGTACACTTCGAGTGTTTCGGCCTGTACTTCGGCACTTTGTCCTTTGCCTTGCGACTCTACCAATTGTCCGGTGGCGCAGATGCAGGCTCCGGTGGTGATGAGTTTCAGGGTCTCTTCGTCAAACTTTTCAAGGTCTACGACGATTTGCAGGTTTTTTATGGTGGAGCCGTCGTTCAAGGCGATAAATCCTACTTGTTTGTTGCCCCGGCGAGTGCGTACCCAGCCTTTCACCATGACGGTCGTGCCTATGGGTTGGGTGCGGAACAGGTCGGCAATGCGGGTGCGTTTAAGCGTTTCCATGTGATTGTTCCTCTCTTATTCTTGTTTGATGTTGTGTCTGTAAATTATTCAAAAGAGCCCATTTTCAAGAAGTTTACCTCCTGTTGGGTGAGGTAGCGCCAGCGTCCGCGCGGGAGGTTTTTCTTGGTAAGGCCGGCAAAGTATACGCGGTCGAGCTTGACGACGCGGTATCCCAGCGACTCGAAGATGCGGCGCACGACGCGGTTGCGGCCCGAGTGTATCTCTATGCCCACCTGGTTCTTGTCGGTGTCGGTGGCGTAGCTGATGGCGTCGGCGTGTATGGGGCCGTCTTCAAGTTCTATGCCGTCGGCAATGCGTTGCATGTCTTCTTCGTTGACGTCGCGGTCGAGCCATACGTGATATATTTTCTTCTTGATGTATTTGGGGTGTGTCAGTTTCGAGGCAAGGTCGCCGTCGTTGGTGAGCAGCAGCACGCCGGTGGTGTTACGGTCGAGACGACCTACGGGATAGATGCGTTCGGTGCAGGCATTGCGCACGATGTCCATGACGGTGAGGCGGCCTTGGGGGTCGTCCGAGGTGGTAACGCAGTCTTTGGGCTTGTTGAGCAGCACATAGATTTTGTGTTCGGGTAGAACCACCTTGTCGTTGTGGGTTACCACATCGTTGCGGGTGATTTTGGTGCCCAACTCGGTAATGACTTCGCCGTTGACCTTAATTTCGCCCTTTTGTATGAATTCGTCGGCTTCGCGGCGCGAGCACACGCCGGCATTGGCCAGGAACTTGTTGAGGCGTATCGGTTCGTTGGGGTCTATGGTACTCTCGTCGTAAACGACGCGACGGGGCATGACCGGGCGTTGTTTACGGTTGTTCCCGAACGGACGGCGTTGCGTGTTGCCGTCGTAAGGCTTGTTGTATCCGCCCTTGTTGTTGAACCCGCTGCGGTTGTTCTGACGGTAGGGGCGGTTGTTGCCGCCTATGGTATTGAAGTTGGGCTCTTCGGCCGTTTCGTTGTTCTGACGGTAGGGTCGGCGGTTGTTGTAGTTGTAGCCGCCCGTGTTGTAGTTATTGCGGTTGTAGCCACCCTCTTGCCGTTCGCCGTAGTTGCGGCTGTGACCATAGTCGCCGTAGCGGTTGTAGTTGTCTTCGGCAGGGCGGACGTTCTCGGAATTGTAGTTGCGGTTGTAATTGTAGTTGTCGTTACCGGGGTAACTCTCATTGCGCCGGTTGTAGTTCCGGCTTTCATTGTTGTAGGGCCGGCGGTTGTAGTTGTAGTCCGAATTGGCGCGGCGGGAGTAATTTACCTTTTCGTATTTCTCGTTGTTTCCTTCACGGTAAGCTGCCCCTCTTGCCTCTCCGATACGGGGGCGACGGGGTTTTTGTTCTTTTTCCATATTGAGTTAATTCTGTAAATGATATAAGCGGTCCTCGCGGACAGTCATGGGTTGTGTTAACAATCTTTTGACTGCAAAGATGCAAATATTTTTTGTAAAACAAAGATTTTGACCTGTTTTTCTTTATGAATAACAGATTCATTATGATATTGTTCTTTCTGTTGCTTCTTTTCTTTAATATACGGTAATTTTTGGCACCGAGGCCGGGAATCTGAAAAACCTTTCGTACCTTTGTCGGGAAATCATCGAATTCATTTTTTTAATATATCTGTATGGAAACAATCAAACCCGGACAATTTGTCGAATTGATGTATAAACTTTATGTCGGTCCCGAGGACGAACTGATGGAAGAGACTTCGGAAGACTCTCCCCTGCGTTTTGTCTGCGGAGTGGAGCAGATGCTCCCCTCGTTCGAGTCTAAAATCATGGACTTGAAGGTGGGCGACACTTTCGATTTTGTGATTCCCTGTAACGACGCTTATGGCGAACGCGATGAAGACCATGTGCTCGAACTCGACAAAAAAATGTTTGAGGTCGATGGTAAATTCGACGACGAATATATTTTCCCCGGCAATACCGTGCCTATGATGGATGCCAGCGGTAACCGTCTCAACGGTTCGGTACTCGAAGTCAAGGAGGATATTGTGGTAATGGACTTCAACCACCCGCTTGCCGGTGAAGACCTTCACTTTGTGGGTACGGTCAAGACGGTGCGCCCTGCTACGCCCGAAGAACTCAACCCCGTACATTCCTGCGGTTGCAGCTGCGACAGTTGCGGTGGCGGTTGTGGCGATCACGACCACGATGGTTGTGGTGGCGGTTGCTGCCATTGATTGGGCCCGGCCTTTCTGATATAGAGAAGAGGGGAGTTTTCCGTGATAGGAAAACTCCCCTCTTCCTTTTTTCTGTTGTCGGCTGAGCCGGCGACTCCGAGGTCAGCGCAGCCGCTCGGCCAGTTGGCGCAACTCGCAGGGTATCGACTTGCGCTTGTAGAGTATGTTGTACACGGCATTGAGAATGGGCATTTCCACCTGTAATCTTTCGTTGATTTCGGTGATGCACTTGGTGCCGTAGTATCCTTCGGCTATCATCTCCATCTCGGTCTGGGCGGCCTTTACCGAGTAGCCTTTTCCTATCATCGTGCCGAAGAGGAAGTTGCGGCTGAAACGGGAGTAGGCCGTTACCAGCAGGTCGCCCAGGTAGGCGGGCTCACAGATGTTGCGGGGCATGGGGTTGGCTACGTTGACAAACCGTTGCAGCTCCTGTATGGCGTTTGATACCAGTACGGCTTGCAGGTTGTCGCCATATTTCATGCCGTTGCATATACCGGCGGCGATGGCGTAGACGTTTTTCAGCACGGCGGCGTATTCTATACCTTCGACGTCGGTCGACGTGGTGGTGCGCATGAACGGGGTGCGCAGTAGGTCGGCAGCCATCTGGGCGTTGCGCAGGTCGGGGCAGCCTATGGTGAGGTAGGAGAGCCGTTCGAGGGCTACCTCCTCGGCGTGGCAGGGGCCGCCGATGACGGCCAGCCTGTCGCCGGGAACCTTGAAGTATCGTTTCAGGTATTCGGTAATGACGAGATTCTCGTCGGGTACGATGCCTTTGATGGCCGAGATGATGAACTTGTCTTGCAAGGCCTTGCTTTTCAGCTTTTTGAGCTGAGACTTGATGTAGGGCGAGGGCGTGACCAGAATGAGCGTATCCGACTCTCTGACGACGTTGTTGATGTCGGCCGAGAATCCGATGCGGCTGATTTCAAATTTCACGCTCGACAGATACATCGGGTTGCGTCCCGAGCGGATAAACTCCTCGATGGTGTCTTCGTTGCGTATGTACCAGTTGATGGAGTCGGCATTGCACAAGACGAGCTTTGCGATGGCGGTAGCCCATGTACCGCCTCCGATGATGGCCACTTTTCCCGGGAGATTCATCGTAGTTCCTCCTCTCTGATTTTAGATGTTTTTTTCGCTATCGGGCTTTTTCGACCCAGGTTTTTACCTCTTCGGCTGTGGGGTTGGCCAGTTCGAGCTTGTACTTCTTGTTGAGCTCGCACAGGTCTTGTTGCAGCTTGTTGGGGTTGGCGCTGCTCAGGGCTTCGAGGGTGAGGTAGCCGGCTTTCTGTATGGCGGGAACCCACTCTTTGGGTACGCCTATGCCCACGTATGCGCTTTCGGGGTCTTTCTTTTGGGTCTTTTCGGGGCGCATCTGCGGGAAGAAGAGTACCTCCTGAATGGTCGACTGTCCGGTCATGAGCATGACGAGACGGTCCATGCCGATGCCCATGCCCGAGGTGGGCGGCATGCCGTATTCGAGGGCGCGTATGAAGTCGTTGTCGATAAACATCGCTTCGTCGTCGCCTTTCTCTGAGAGTCGCAACTGCTCTTCAAAGCGGTAGCGCTGGTCGATGGGGTCGTTGAGTTCGGAGTAGGCGTTGCACAACTCTTTTCCGTTGACCATCAGCTCGAAGCGTTCGGTCAGCTCGGGGTTGTTGCGATGACGCTTGGTGAGGGGCGACATCTCGATGGGGTAGTCGGTGATGAAGGTGGGCTGTATGAAGCGGCCTTCGCATTTCTCGCCGAATATCTCGTCGATGAGTTTGCCTTTACCCATGGTGTCGTCGATTTCGATACCGAGCTGGCGGCATACGTCGCGCAGTTGTTCTTCGTTCATGCCGGTGATGTCGATGCCGGTAAATTCCTTGATGGCATCGGTCATGGTTACCCGTTTGTAGGGAGCCTTGAAGTCGATGAGGTTGTCGCCCACCTGCACTTGGGTGGTGCCGTTGACGTCGAGGGCGATTTTTTCGAGCATCTGCTCGGTGAAGTTCATCATCCAGTTGTAGTCCTTGTAGGAGACATATATCTCCATGCAGGTGAACTCGGGGTTGTGCGTGCGGTCCATGCCTTCGTTGCGGAAGTTCTTGGAGAATTCATACACGCCTTCAAATCCGCCCACGATAAGGCGTTTGAGGTAAAGCTCGTCGGCGATACGCAGGTAGAGCGGAATGTCGAGTGCGTTGTGGTGGGTGATGAAGGGCCGTGCGGCGGCACCACCGGGAATCGATTGCAGTATGGGGGTCTCGACCTCCATGTAGCCGCGCGAGTTGAAAAATTCGCGCATGGAGTTGTACACCCGGTTGCGTTTGATGAATATCTCTTTCACGCCTTCGTTTACGACCAGGTCGACGTAGCGTTGGCGGTAGCGCAGCTCGGGGTCTTCAAAGGCGTCGTAGACAACGCCGTCTTTGATCTTGACGATGGGCAGCGGGCGCAGCGACTTGGCCAGCACGGTGAGTTCCTGGGCGTGAATGGTGATTTCGCCCATCTGGGTGCGGAACACAAAGCCCTTGATGCCGATGAAGTCGCCGATGTCGAGAAGTTTCTTGAATACGGTGTTGTAGAGTTCCTTGTCTTCTCCGGGGCAGAGGTCGTCGCGGGAGATGTAGACTTGTATGCGGCCTTTCGAGTCTTTGAGCTCGATAAAGGAGGCTTTGCCCATGATGCGGCGGCTCATGATGCGGCCGGCTACCGAAACTTCCCGTTGGGGAGCTTCGTCCGAGAAGGATTCTTTGATTTCGTCGGTATAGGCGTTTACGGGATACTCGGCGGCGGGGTAGGGTTCGATGCCCAGTTTCCGCATCTCGTCGAGGCTGTTGCGACGAATGATTTCTTGTTCGCTCAGTTCGAGTATGTTCATTGGCTTTTTATTTTCTGACCCGGCCGGGAGTGTGGGGCTTCCGGCCGGGATTAATGTATGGTTTCAGGGGTATGGCTGCTGCCTGTGGTCAGGCTTCGCGGCCGTGGCAGTTTTTGTATTTCTTGCCGCTTCCGCAGGGGCAGGGGTCGTTGCGGCCTATCTTGGGGGCGGCTTTTAACGGCTCGGGGCGGTGCTGCGGGGCGTTGGGCTGTGCGCCGCTGTTGGGTTGCGCACCGCTGCCTATCTGGTCTTTCTGGGTGCGGTAGCGGCTGTAATCCTGACGGGTTTCGGGCACGGCCTCTTTTACCTGCTGCGGGTCGCGCATGGGTATCTGTCCGCGCATGAGTATCGACACGGTCTTGGTGTTGATGGTGTTTATCATCTCCTTGAAGAGCCCGAACGATTCGAGTTTGAAAATGAGCAGCGGGTCTTTCTGTTCGTAGCTGGCATTCTGTACCGACTGGCGCAGCTGGTCGAGGTCGCGCAGGTGCTCTTTCCAGGCCTCGTCGATGGTGTGCAGGAGTATCGATTTCTGGAAGGCCTTGTTCACGGCTTTCGATTCGGTCTCGTAGGCCTCTTTCAAGTTACATACTATATTATATATGCGTTTACCGTCGGTAATGGGAATGACGATGTTGTCGTATCGGTCGCCCTGCTCTTCGTAGACGCGCTTGATTACCGGGTTGGCCACGGCGGCAAGGGTGTCGATTTTGCGCTTGAAGGCGGCAATGACGGCTTCGTACAGGGCTTCGGTCAGAACGCTCTCTTTCTCGCCGCGCATGGTATTGGCATCGAAAGGTACTTCGATGGCGAAGGTTTTCAGGACATTCTCCTGCAAGCCGTCGAAATCGCCTGCTTTGGCATATTCTTCGATGAGCGCTTGCGATGCGTCGTACATCATGTTCACGATATCGATGCCGATGCGTTCACCCATGAGGGCGTGGTGGCGTTTTTTGTAGACAACTTCGCGTTGGGCATTCATCACGTCGTCGTATTCGAGCAGACGTTTACGGATACCGAAGTTGTTCTCTTCGACCTTGCGCTGGGCCCGTTCGATGGACTTGGAAATCATCGGGTGTTCAATCATCTCGCCCTCTTCAAATCCGAGACGGTCCATCACCTTGGCGATGCGTTCGGAGCTGAACAGACGCATGAGGTTGTCTTCGAGTGATACGTAGAATACCGACGAACCCGGGTCGCCTTGTCGTCCGGCACGACCACGCAACTGACGGTCGACACGGCGCGACTCGTGGCGCTCGGTACCGATGATGGCCAGACCGCCGGCTGCCCGCACGGCGTCGGAGAGCTTGATGTCGGTACCACGACCGGCCATGTTGGTGGCGATGGTTACGGTACCGCTCTGACCGGCCTGTGCCACGATTTCGGCCTCTTTCTGGTGGAGCTTGGCGTTGAGTACGTTATGTTTGATTTTCCGCAGGGTGAGCATGCGGCTCAGCAGTTCCGATATTTCTACCGAGGTGGTACCTACCAGCACGGGGCGTCCCGACTCGACCATCTTGGCAATTTCTTCGATGACGGCGTTGTATTTTTCACGTTTGGTCTTGTACACGCGGTCGTTGAGGTCTTGTCGGATAACGGGTTTGTTGGTGGGTATGGTTACCACGTCGAGCTTGTAGATGTCCCAGAACTCGCCGGCTTCGGTCTCGGCCGTACCGGTCATACCGGCCAGCTTGTGGTACATGCGGAAGTAGTTTTGCAGCGTGATGGTGGCAAACGTCTGGGTGGCGGCCTCTACCTTGACGTGTTCCTTGGCTTCGATGGCCTGGTGCAGTCCGTCGGAGTAACGGCGGCCTTCCATGATACGGCCGGTCTGCTCGTCGACGATTTTTACCTTGTTGTCGATGACCACATATTCGTCGTCGCGCTCGAAGAGGGCGTAGGCTTTGAGCAGCTGGTGTACGGTGTGTACGCGTTCGGCCTTGATGGCATATTCCTGGGTAAGCTGGTCCTTGCGTTCCTGACGCTCGGCATCGGAGAGACCCATGTTGTCGAGTTCGGCCAGCTGGGCACCGATGTCGGGGAGAACAAAGAATTGCGGGTCGTCGCTGTCGCCGGTAATCATGTCGAGACCCTTGTCGGTGAGGTCTACGCCGTTGTTCTTCTCGTCGATGACGAAGTAGAGCGGGTCGGTGACGATGGGCATGTTGCGGTTGTTCTCCTGCATGTAGTATTCCTCGGTTTCGAGCATGAGCGATTTGATGCCCGGCTCGCTGAGGTATTTGATGAGGGCCGAGTTCTTGGGCAGACCCTTGAAGGTGCGGAACAGCAACAGGGCACCCTCTTTGCGCACCTCTTTGTCTTCGGAGGCTATTTTTATCTTGGCGTCGGCCAGCAGTTTGGTGGCCAGTGCCTTCTGGGCTTTGTAAAGGGCTTCGACCTTGGGCTGCAACTCTTCGAAAAGTTGTACCTCGCCTTTGGGCACGGGACCCGAGATGATGAGCGGGGTACGGGCATCGTCGATGAGCACCGAGTCGACCTCGTCGACGATGGCGTAGTTGTGGGCACGCTGCACGAGATCTTGCGGGGTGATAGACATGTTGTCGCGCAGGTAGTCGAAGCCGAATTCGTTGTTCGTTCCGAATGTGATGTCGGCGTTGTAGGCGCGGCGCCGGCTTTCGGAGTTGGGCTGGTGCTTGTCGATGCAGTCGACCGAGAGGCCGTGGAACATGTAGAGCGGGCCCATCCATTCCGAGTCGCGTTTGGCCAGGTAGTCGTTGACCGTAACCACATGCACGCCGTTTCCGGTGAGGGCGTTGAGGAATACCGGCAGGGTAGCCACGAGGGTCTTACCTTCACCGGTGGCCATCTCGGCGATTTTTCCCTTGTGCAGTACGACACCGCCGAAGAGCTGTACGTCGTAGTGTACCATGTTCCAGGTGATTTCATTTCCGCCGGCCATCCAGTGGTTCTGGTAGATGGCCTTGTCGCCTTCGATGTGCAGGAAGTCGTGACCTTTGGCGGCGAGGTCGCGGTCAAACTGTGTGGCGGTTACTTCGATGCGCTCGTTTTCGGCAAAGCGTTTGGCGGTGGCTTTTACCAGGGCGAATACCTGGGGCAGGGCCTCGTCGAGGGCTTTCTCGTATTTGTCGAGAATGACCTTTTCGAGTTTGTCGACCTCTTCCCACATGATTTCACGTTCGTCGTATTCGACGCTTTCGATGTTTTCCTTTATTTCGGCGATGCGGGCCTTTTCGGGGGCGACGCTCTCCTGTATGTGTGCTTTGATGTCGGTAACACGCTGGCGCAGTTCGTCGTTGCTGAGCGTCTCGATTTTGGTGTATTCGGCCAGAATGCGGTCGACATACGGTTGTATTTCGCGCAAGTCGCGTTGCGACTTGTTTCCGAATAGTTTTTTTAGAATGTCATTAAAACCCATAGTGGTATTTCGGTTGTGTTTTTTTACTTGGTTCGGTTTAAAGATGCATGGTAGCCGGTGGCCTCGGGAGGCTATCGGGCACAATACATTGCAAAGATAGATAAAATGCTTGAATTTCGGGCCTTTTCTTGCATAAAATAGTGGCACCGTCCGGGCTTTTCGTCTCTTGGAGCCGGCAACCGGGTTACAATCGGCCGTTTTTCTGCTCGATTTTAAGCCATGCGATGCTGCGGACAGCCGGTATGAGTGCCAGCGGCACAAACGCCGGATGGAATGTCTGCGGCAGGAAGGGCATGGCTATTATCGTAGCCAAACTGACCAGCAGCAGCGCCGACATGAGTTGTGTGGTGATGCGTTTGCGGGGGGCGAATGCTTCGCATGCGGCGATGACCCACAGCAACGGGTGGCACCACAGTGCCGAGTAATTGGGCGACGTGGCCGGGTGTATCGAGATGAATATGAGGAAAAACAACACGCAGCCGAACAGCCCGTAAAGCCCGAATATCACATAGTCGGGCGCCCGTATGTGGCGGCCCCGCCGGTACTCTGCTATGGAGAAAACGATGGTGATGACAAAGAGCAGGGTGAAGACAACGGTGGGAGTGAGCAGCGTCGGTGAGCTGGCTTCGAGGGCGCCCTGTACGCCATCGTAGGTGTATGTCTCTCCTGTAAACGGCCGCACCGTACCGTCGCTCTCGACGATGCGGGCCTCTTCGGCACACTGGCGGTAGATCGATGGCAGGAACATCTGCTCCCGCAGGGTGGCGGGCCTGTCGAGCGGTGCCCCCAAGGCCAGGTCTATGCCGAAAGTGAGCCACGGGTGGTTGCGCGTGTGCCGGTGTATCAGCTCTCTGAATGTGGCCCGTGTCGTGTCGGCCGTGTTGTAGCGTATCTCTCCCGAGAGGCAGTGTTCTATCTTGTCGCGCGGTCGGGTGGCGCAGTTGTCAAAGAGAAAGTTGTATCGGTAGATGCGGCGGTCGGGCTCCATGTTCAGGAGCAGTGTGTCGAGCAGTTGGCGGGCTTCGCCGGAAGAGAGCCGGAGCTCCTGCTCATAGACCGTGCTGCCGCGCAGCACATAGCTGTATACGAAGTCGCGGTATCCTGCCGCGCCGATGCTGTAATCGGTCTCCCCCTTGGTGAAACGGTAGAAAAAATAGGGGGCGTTGAAATCGAAGACCCCGTAGTGAAACACAATGTCGTTGTGTCCGTTGCGCACCCGTATGCCTGTGTGTCCGAAGAGTTCGTAGGCTTGGCTGCCCGGAGCGGCTGTCAGCAGCGATATGCGCAGGCTGTCGACCCGCTCGGCAACGGCCGGGACGCAGAAAATCAGAGACAGCAGGCAGGCGTAAAGTTTTCTCATGTCGGAAATCTGCAAGGACAATGCGTTTGCTTTCGGCCGATAAAGATACGTCTTTTTTCAAAAACAGCCGCTTTCCGGCCTCTTCTTTTTCCATTTTATCAGGTTCTCCGAAAAATATCCCGCCATTGTTTGTCGGTTTCTGCGGAATTTCCTATTTTTGAGAAAAAGAAACAAACACATAAGTTTTAAGAATACTATGGAAACAATTGCATTTTCTTACACGAAAGCTCTTGGAAAAGAGGCTGTCGAGGCTGTAACGGCTGAGGCTTTGGCCGCACAGAAGACCCTGCACACCGGAAGCGGTAAAGGAAACGATTTTTTGGGCTGGCTTCATCTGCCGTCGTCGATAACGCCGTCGTTTCTCGATGAGGTAGAGGCCGTGGCTGCTTCGCTGCGTGAGCGTTGCGAGGTGGTGGTGGCCATCGGTATTGGTGGCAGCTACCTGGGCGCCAAAATGGTGGTGGAGGCTCTCTCCGACTCGTTTGCTCACCTTAAAACGAGCAACGGTACACGGGTGCTTTTTGCCGGACAGAACATCGGCGAAGATTATCTTTATGAATTGCAGGAACTCCTCCGGGGCAAGCAATTCGGTCTTATCAATATCTCCAAATCGGGAACCACGACCGAGCCGGCCATCGCTTTCCGCCTGCTGAAAAAACAACTGGAAGATCAGGTGGGCAAGGCCGAGGCCAAGAATCGTATCGTTGCTGTTACCGATGCGGCGCGTGGTGCCTTGCGCAAACTGGCCGACATGGAGGGTTACAAGACCTTTGTCATTCCCGACAACGTGGGCGGACGCTTCTCGGTGCTTACTCCCGTGGGGTTGCTGCCGATTGCTGTGGCCGGTTTTGATATCAAACAGCTGGTGGCCGGTGCCGCCGACATGGAGAAAGCCTGCGACGAAACGGTACCCGCCGAGCAAAATCCGGCCTTGCAGTATGCAGCGGCCCGCAATGTGCTTTATCGTCAGGGCAAGAAGGTGGAGATTCTGGTCAACTTCAATCCCAAATTGCATTTCCTTGCCGAGTGGTGGAAACAACTCTACGGCGAGAGCGAGGGAAAAGACCATAAGGGCATATTCCCGGCTTCGGTCGACTTTACCACCGACCTCCACTCTATGGGTCAATGGATTCAGGACGGAGAACGTACGATTTTTGAAACAGTCGTTTCGGTGAAACAGATGAAGCATGAGTTGACCATTCCTGCCGATGAGGAGAACCTCGACGGACTGAATTTCCTGGCCGGAAAACGTATCGATGCCGTGAACAAAATGGCCGAGCTGGGTACTCAGATAGCCCATGTCGACGGTGGTGTTCCCAACTTGAAGGTGGAGATGCCTGCCGTTACCGAATATTACATCGGCCAACTTGTCTATTTCTTTGAGAAAGCCTGTGGTATAAGCGGTTATATGTTGGGTGTCAATCCGTTTGACCAGCCCGGTGTCGAGGCTTATAAGAAGAATATGTTTGCCTTGCTCGATAAGCCCGGATACGAAGCCGAGAGCAAAGCCATCAAGGCACGCTTGTAGTAGCCAAGGTGTATATGCAAAAGCGGCCGCGCTTTTTAGGGGCACGGCCGCTTTTTTCTGATAACCGCTTTACCCGAATGATATCGGGAAATTTAAAAAACTTATATGGACAGAACAACAGAAATAATTATTTTTATCGCCTCTTTGGTCATTTTGGTGGCAATCATTTATTATCACATGCGTTCCGACATGGAATTTACACGATATTTCTTGAAAATGATGGGTCTGGGGATTATATTTTTGGTGATTATCCTCCTTTTTGTGTGGCTCTATTTCCTGGCAACTTGATAGATTGTAGTATTTGTAAATTGTAAATAGATTTTATGATGGACAGCATAGGTATAATTCTTTTTATCGCCTCTTTGGTCATTTTTGTGGCAATCACTTATTATTACGCGCGTTCCGACATGGAATTTACACGATATTTCTTGAAAATGACGGGCCTGGTGATTATATTTCTGGTGATTATCCTCCTTTTTGTGTGGCTCTATTCCCTGGCGAATTGATAGATTGTAGCTATTTGTAAATAGATTTTATGATGGACAGAACAGGTATAATTATTTTTATCACCTCCTTGGTCATTTTTGTGGCAATCACTTATTATTACGTGCGTTCCGACATGGAATTTACACGATATTTCTTGAAAATGACGGGCTTGGGGATTATATTTTTGGTGATTATCCTCCTTTTTATTGGGCTCTATTTTTTGGCAACTTGACAAACGGAAACAGGCCGTTATTTTCATAACGACCTGTTCGAAAAATAAGAGCGGCAAACGGGGCTCGAACCCGCGACCCTCAGCTTGGGAAGCTGATGCTCTACCAACTGAGCTACTGCCGCCTGTTTCCTCGTGGGGAATGCGACAGCAAAGGTAGCATATTTTTCTCTTTTTGCAACAAACAATATATTTTTATTTATCCCTGTTGCGGCTGAGTGGGGTTAAGCCGTGCAGCATCTTGGAGAGGCTTATTTCTTTCTTTTCTTCCGGCCTCTTGGCGTTTTTGCTTTTTTGTCATTATCATCCAGCTTGTCTATCCCGAACATGTCTTCGTAGGCCCTGAACGGTGTGGCGGTGTCGTTTGCGTCTGACGAAGAGGCTCCTGCTTCCGGCTCTCGGCCTAAACTTCCGGGAACGGTCATATTCTCTTGTAACTCGTCCCGTGGAATCATTCTCAGGCTGTTGGGGTCAATCTTTCCCGGATTCTGATAGGGGCGGACGTATGTACCCGGAGGTGC
>CALUZW010000024.1 GCA_944325415.1 uncultured Bacteroidales bacterium
TCAAGT
Source organism: uncultured Bacteroidales bacterium (assembly GCA_944325415.1). Taxonomy (GTDB): domain Bacteria; phylum Bacteroidota; class Bacteroidia; order Bacteroidales; family UBA11471; genus Caccoplasma. The sequence continues at coordinate 7 of CALUZW010000024.1, forward strand.
TCCACGAAAAAGAAGTAATCCGTGAGTTTCTTACTATGGATGAACTGCTGACCATCTACCACAAGGAATTTTCTCTGGAGCGAATCACCGTAGTCCGTGATGTTTTTATTTTCGCCGCCTTTACCGGTCTGGCTTTCATCGACGTGCAACAGCTTTCCCCTGAGCATATCGTAAAAGACAACAACGGAAACCTATGGATCAGGAAGCCACGTCAGAAAACAAAGAACATGTGCAATATTCCGCTGCTGGATATTCCTTTGGAAATCCTGAGAAAATATGCAGATTATCCTGCCTGCAAAAAGAAAGGAGTATTGCTGCCTGTCCCCTGCAATCAGAAGATGAACAGCTACCTGAAAGAGATTGCCGATGACGCAGCACTATGCAAGGGTACTCGACAGTTCCATTCTGAAAGATATGAATAATGTAAGGGATGTACTTTCAGGCAATCTTTCTCGTTGATCGCAATTCAATAGAATGATTACAAAATTATGTCAAATTTCGCACGAATAATAAGTAGAAAAAATGCAATTAATTTTAAAATAGTATATTTGTAAATTGTACATATAATATCTGCAACTTGTTCCTAATATTTAATTATATCCTATTTAATCAAATACAAATTCAACCTTATGTCAGAAATAATATATGCCATAATTAAGGATTACGAAACATCCAAATTGCGTAAAATCTCAGAATCAACATCTTCATCAAGATTTATTTCTGATGAAGAATTATGTAGATTTCATAACTATGCTATAGATTTGTATGAAGCATATTGTAGTTGCATACCATATGTGAATATTACAAATAAAGTACCCGATTATAGAAATCGTCGTGAGGCAGTAGAATTTGAGGATGCAATAGAACGATTAAAAAATAAATATCAAGATAAACTTATTGCATATTCTCATCGTCAAGGAGGATGGACTACATTTCAATGGAGATTTAATGAAGATATTGAATTTGAAATTAAAACAAATTTTGGTTTTGGGTCAAATAGCTATTTTGAACAATCTATATACTATAAAGGCCTAAAATTGGCACCTTATTCAAAACTGGTTAAATATCGTTATGCAAATTTTACATCTATCACTTCACATACATACGAATATCCTCTTGCATATTCTGAATGGAGTAAGCTGATGGATGATGCACTTGATTTTTACAATGCAGTCGTTGAAAAACAAGAACATTATATTTTTCATTGGCTTTCAAATCATCTTGAAAAAATGGTAACTGAACTAGAACGGTATATCAACGCTTCTTATTGCTATTTTGATAATATCATAAAGAAATCTAATTATTATTGTACATCAAGTGAGCGTGTGGAAGGAGATGATTTTTGGATTGCAAAAAGTAATAAAATCTCAGAGGCTCTATTGTTTATTACAAACATAAAAGAGTTGCCAGTCCAAGTTAATCCATCAAAATACATCACAAGAATTCGAAATATAAACAAATCATTTCTACCCAAGTTAATTGAAAAAATATGCATGTTGGAACTAGAGATCAATGAACTAGAAACTCAAATTAGAAATATTTCATCAATGATGCCTCTGTCATTATACATAAAACTTTATGATAAATACTATTATTCTAAGAATTGGTATTTATCTAAAAATAAATTTGCAATGCTAATGTTTCTAATGAGAATGCTACGCCGTAAATCAAATATTACTATTTCTAACATTAAACAAGAAATTATGATTTTAGAGAAGCAGATAAAAGAATGGAAAGAATTAAAAGAAAAATCAAATAGAATCAAGTCAGTGAATGATGATCTATCCAAAGATAAAGAAAAAATTATTGCATTTTTTAATACAGCCGAAGATATCAAAGATTGAACAGATTTGGTGCAGTGACTCTATCCTTGTCATCCCATGCCTGAAGATGTATAATTGTTCATCATGCAAGCATAAAGGCTGTGTGACATCGGTTCATCCAGACCGGCACAGCCTTTATGCTTATCTTTTATTTACCACTCATATATGCTTCCCGATAATTCTCCTAAAGCATTTTCTCAATATCACTCTCCCGATAAAGTATCTTACCTCCCAACTGATAATAGGATATTCTCCCTTCATTACGATAATCCTAAGCGTTATCCGTGGAAAAACCACAAACAAAAAAATACCTTGCAACTGTAATTATTGCAAGGTATTGTGTCGGGGTGACTGGATTCGAACCAGCGACCACACGCCCCCCAGACGTGTACTCTAACCGGACTGAGCTACGCCCCGATTGTTTGTGAGCGCAAAGGTAAGGCTTTTATTTTTACCTGCAAATAAAATAGCGATTTTTTTGCGGAAAATTTTGTTTTTGCCTCTCACAGTCGCATCAGATGCCGAACAGGTCGCGATAAAGATCGAGCGCAAGGGTGATTTCGTCACGGGTGGCCGTCTGATTGATAACCACTTGACCCACGTCGGAAAGGAGGGTGAAGTTGATGGCATCGGAGGCGGCATTTTTCTTGTCGTGGGTCATGCGCTCGCACAGGTAGTCGTAGTCGTCGCAGGTGATGACAAACGTGCCGTAGTGCTCCCGCACATACGAGGCAAAGCGACGCAGCGTGTCGAGAGGGAAGCCGAGTCGACGGTGCGAGAGTATGAGTTCGCCCACAAGACCCCAGGCCACGGCATACCCGTGCTGCACGGGTTGGTGGCGATGGTGCGAGAGGCTCTCAAAGGCATGGCCTATGGTATGTCCCAGGTTGAGCGACTTGCGGAGGCCTTTCTCAAAGGGGTCTTCTTCGACCACGCGGCGCTTCACGGCTATGGATTCTTCGAGACGGGCCAGCATCTCGGGAGAGTCGGGCCGGGTGAGGTCGAGCGAGAAGAGGGGCTCATACACGGCAAGCGAACTGATGAGTCCGTGTTTGAGCATCTCGGCAAATCCCGACAGAAGATGCTCGCGCGAAAGGCTGGCAAAAAAAGCAGTGGTTACCAGCACGGCTTCGGCCGGCGAAAAGGCTCCGACTTCATTTTTCAGACCGTTGAAGTTGATGCCGGTCTTTCCGCCCACGGCAGCATCGACGGCTCCCAGGAGCGTAGTGGGGAGGTTGAAATAGCGGATACCCCGCTTGAAGGTAGCGGCGGCAAATCCACCCAGGTCGGTAACCATGCCTCCTCCGAGGTTGACCATGACCGAACGGCGCGTGGCATGACGGTCGCTCAGCGCCTGCCACACCGAGGCAAGCGATTGGAGGGTCTTGTGGGTATCGTCGGGTTCGATGCAGATAAGGTCGGCCGTGGCCAGTTTTGTGCTGGCCGACAGGAGCGGCAGGCAACTGCGACGGGTATTTTCGTCGGTAAGGAGGAAGAGACGGTCGTAGGCATAGCCTTCGAGTACCTGGTCGAGCGTAGCCGAGATGTCGGCGGTAAAGAGGAGTTGCTGAGCCATTTTATCGGGTTGTTAGTTGTGAACAAATGGTTTCGAAATCGCGAGCCAGCGACGCCATGTCGGGCAGCAAGAGGTTGGCGCCGGCATCGAGCAGCACACTGTCGGGCAGCGGGCCGGTATTGACGGCAATGGTATAGACATTCGCGGCAACACCCGCCTGCACCCCCAACGGGGCATTCTCGACCACAATGGCCTGCCAGGGCTCTACACCGGCCTTTTCGAGCCCGATGAGGTAGGGCTCGGGGTGGGGCTTGCCATATTTTACGTCGAAGGCGGTAACCATTGTCTGCGGAGTGAAGATGCCGGGATAGTCGTGCGAGAGCTTGTCGAGCAGGGAGTGCTGCCCCGAGCCGGTTACCAGCACAGGGGTGATACCACGGGCCTTGACCTGTTGCAGGAAGTCGAGCGCGCCGGGCATGAGCGGTGCCGCACCGCAGGCAACAAAGAGGCGGCTTTTGTGGTTATATATGCGTTGCTTCTCCTCCTCATCGGCATCACGGCCATAAGCCCGGTTGAAAATCAAATCGATGGTCGAGGCACCGGTGCGCCCCTCATAGAGGAAAAACTCTTCGCGAGTACAGGGCAGGCCGAGCGAAGAGATGGCCTTGTACCAAGCCTCGGCATGGAAAGGCATGGAGTCGTAGAGTACACCGTCCATGTCGATGAGTACGGCTTTGAGGTCGATGGCGGGAAAGCGGTTTTTCTGCAAATAGGCGTTTACTGATTCGTTCATAAACAGGGAAAATACTTCACAAAGGTACAAAGATTTTGGCTGCCGATGAGAAATACGATGCGAAAAAGCGATTTTTTTGCGTACATTTGCAGGTAGCTATTTTTTCATTTTCCAGAATAGAAACACGCACACTCACGGTACCCGACACTGCCCAAGACACATGCCCCGATTTGCCGACGTCATACTGCCACTGCCGCTCGACGGCCACTTTACCTACCGCATACCCGAGGCGTGGCAGGAGAGTCTCGTCATCGGCAGCCGCGTCATCGTGCCGTTCGGGCGCAAACGTTTCTACACCGCCATCGTAGCCGCCTTGCACAACATCGAGCCGCAAGGCTACGAAATCAAGGAGCTATCGACCCTGCTCGACAGTGCGCCGGTCTTGCGCCGGCCGCAGTTGCGTTTCTGGAAATGGATTGCCTACTATTACCTCTGCTCGGTGGGCGACGTCTTCAAGGCGGCCGTACCGTCGGGACTGAAAATCGAGAGCGAAACCCAGATTGCCTGCAACGACGATTTCATCGAAGATACTGCCTCTCCGCTTAAAGAGCGGGAGGCCGTTCTGCTCGACACCCTGCGGCAGAATGCCAAGATGAGCATACAGGAGCTCGAAAAGGCAAGCGGCCTGCGCCATATCCTGCCCACCGTGCGCACGCTCATGGAGCAGAATGCCGTCGTCGTCTCGGAAGAGTTGCAGACCAAATACCGCCCCCGCACCGAGAGTTACATACGGCTCTCGCACATCGCCCCCGGCGAGAACGAGAAACTGCGCACCCTCTTCGACGAACTCAAAAACGCCAAGAAACAGCTGCGCCTGCTGATGGGCTATCTCGAACTCTCGGGCTTCATGCAGCGGGGACCTACACGCGAAGTCTCGAGAAAAGAGCTGCTCGAACGCACGGAGGTATCGCCCCAGATACTCGGTGCTCTCACGGCCAAAGGCATCTTCGAGATCTATGCCAAAGAGTCGAGCCGCCTCTCGTGCGACCCGCTGCACACCGAGCCCCCCTACCCGCTCTCGTCCATACAGCAGAAGGCCTACGATGCCATCGTCGAAGGGTTTGCCACCAAAGACACCATACTCCTGCACGGCGTTACGTCGAGCGGAAAGACCGAAATCTATATCCACCTCATCGATGCCGTGCTGAAACGGGGACGACAAGTTCTCTACCTCGTGCCCGAAATTGCACTCACCACCCAGCTTACCACCCGGCTGCAACGGGTCTTCGGCAACAAGCTGGCCATCTACCATTCCAAATTTACCGACAACGAACGGGTGGAGATATGGAACAACCTGCTGCACGATGGCGGTCTGCAAATCATTCTCGGCGTGCGCTCCTCGGTATTCCTGCCCTTCCGCGACCTGGGGCTTGTCATTGTCGACGAAGAGCACGAAGGCAGCTACAAGCAGCAGGAGCCGGCGCCACGCTACCACGCCCGCAACGCAGCCATCGTACTGGCTTCGATGCATGGAGCCAAAACGTTGCTGGGCTCGGCCACACCGGCCATCGAAAGCTACTTCAACGCCCGCAGCGGCAAATACGGACTGGTAGAGCTTCTCACCCGACACGAAGAGATCGACCTGCCACGCATTCTCCCCATCGACATGGGCGACCTGCGCCGCAAACGCCGGGTGCCCTACGACAGCAACCTCTCTCCGCAACTGAAAGAGGCCTGCGAAGAGGCCCTCAACAACGGCGAGCAGGCGATACTGTTCCAGAACCGCCGGGGCTTTGCCCCCATGGTAGAGTGCCGCCTGTGTGCCTGGACTCCCCGCTGTACCCGCTGCGACGTGAGCCTCACCTACCACAAGCTGACCAACCGCCTCGTGTGCCACTACTGCGGCTACGAGCAGGAGGTGCCCACCCGCTGCCCGGCCTGCGGCGAGGCCTCCATTGCCATACACGGCTTCGGCACCGAGCGCATCGAGGAGGAGGTTGCCCGCACGTTTCCGGGACGGACCGTCGCCCGCATGGACCTCGACACCACCCGCAGCCGTAAAGCCTACGAGCAGATTATCTCCGACTTCGAACAGCAGAAGAGCCAGATACTCATCGGCACGCAGATGATTACCAAGGGACTCGACTTCGCCCATGTGAGCATCGTGGGCATACTCAGCGCCGACACGCTGCTCAATCACCCCGATTTCAGGGCCCACGAGCGGGCGTTCCAGATGATGGAGCAGGTGGCCGGCCGCGCCGGCCGCAAAAACCGGCAGGGAAGCGTCATACTGCAAACGGCGCAACCGCAGCACCCGGTCATCGCCCAGGTCATGCGACACGACTATGCGGCGATGTACGCCACTCAGATTGCCGAGCGACAGCAATTCAACTATCCGCCCTTCACCCGGCTCATCTACATCTACCTCAAACACCGCGACGAGCCGACACTCGACACAGCGGCCCGCGACTTTGCCCGGCGGCTCTACCCCGTTTTCGGGCAACGCCTCTCCGACCCGCACACGCCACCCGTAGGGCGCATACAGTTGCTCTACATTCGCCGCATCATGCTCAAAATAGAGCACACGGCCTCCATCGCCAAGGTAAGGGAGATTCTCAGACAGGTACACGACGCCGTGATGGCCGATACCCGTTTCAAGGGGCTCACCGTCTACTACGACGTCGACCCGCTATAAAAGAGCGTTACCGCCGGAAAAACCGGCCCACGAAAGGCAATTCGGCCAGCGGCAAATCTTTTTTCACCGCATAGACGACAAAGAGGGCCAGCAGCACCGTGCGGAAGGCCAGCAACGCTCCCGTGTGTGCAATGGGCACATACATCGCCGCCGCATAAAGCACCGCCGCCAGCAGCAGATAACGGAACGCCGCCCCCCACTTATAGGGCACCGGGTAGTACTTGCGGCCCACGGCATACGAGGCCACCATCATCGACAGGTAACAGAAAAAGGCTGCCCACGCACAGGCCATGTAACCGTAGCGGGGAACGAAGAGAATATTGATGAGCAGGGTAACCGCCAGACCGAAGAGCGAGAAAATCGTGCCCCAGTAGGTGCGGTCGGTCAATTTATACCACAAGGAAAGATTAAAGAAGATGCCGAAGAAGAGTTCGCCCGCCATCACGACAGGCACCACGGCCAGTCCCGAGAAATAGCGCGGCGAGATGAAATACTTCAACACCGGAAGATAAAACATCACTCCCAGAAAAATCAGCAGCCCGAAGATGATGAAATAGTGCATGGCATCGACATAGGCCTTCTGGCTGTCTTCGCCCCGGCTGCGGCTCTTGGCAAAGACAAACGGTTCGTAGGCAAAACGGAAAGCCTGAATGAACATGACCATGACGATGGCAATCTTGTAGTTGGCACCATACACCCCCAGCTCGGCCATGGCCCGGTCGGGGTCGGCCACCAGCCAGGGATAGATGAGCTTGTCGATGGTCTGGTTCATAATCCCGGCCAGCCCCATAATCAGGAGCGGGAAAGAATAGACAATCATGCGCCGCCATATCTCGGCGTCGAAACGGTAACGCACCCCGGCCACTTCGGGGAAGAGCACCAGCAGCGTCACGGCCGAGGCCACGAGGTTGGAGAGGAAGATGTATCCCACCCCGAAGTCGGGCCGGTAAAACCAGGAAATCCACCCGGGGTGGCTCTGCTGCAAGAGCGGACACAAGACGATAAAGAAAAGGTTCAACCCGATATTGAGAAATATCGACAAGAGCTTGATACCCGCAAAACGGAGCGGACGCTGCTTATAGCGCAGATAGGCAAACGGCAGCGAGGTAAAGGCATCGATGGCCAGCGTCACGGCCAGCATCATGACATAACGGGGGTCGCCCGAGGTGCCGAGTACCGACGAGATGGGGTCGAGAAAAATCCACACCGCCAGCAGGAAAGCCACCGACGAGACGGCCAGCGAGATGAGCCCCGTGGTATAGACCCGCATGGGATCGCTGTATTTCTCGTGATTGGCAAACCTGAAAAAGCCGGTCTCCATGCCATAGGTGAGAATGATGAGCAACAGCGCCACCAGCGAATAGAGGTAGGTAACCACTCCATACTCGGCCTGCGTGAAGACATGGGTGTAAAGCGGTACCAGGCACCAGTTGAGAAAACGCCCCACGATACTGCTCATGCCATAGACGGCGGTATCCTTGGCCAAACTTTTTATTCCGGACATCTTTGTTCTCTGTTTTTATCCTTACGACTCGTCGGCGCATACCACGCCATATCACTATCAGAAAAGAAAACCTTGGTCGATGCGGCTGCGCCCCAGGTGGGTATAAGCCAGCTCGGTAACCTCACGTCCCCGCGGGGTGCGTTTGATAAATCCCTCCTTGATGAGGTAAGGCTCATACACCTCTTCGAGCGTACCGGGGTCTTCGCCCAGCGCGGTAGCGATGGTGGTGAGGCCCACGGGGCCACCCTTGAACTTGTCGATAATCGTCATCAATATCTTATTGTCGATTTCGTCGAGGCCATACTGGTCGATGTTGAGAGCTTCGAGCGCCATGCGGGCTATCGCTATGGTAATGCGGCCGCTGCCCTTGACCTGCGCAAAGTCGCGCACCCGGCGCAACAGGGCGTTGGCAATACGGGGTGTGCCGCGGCTGCGCATGGCTATCTCCACGGCAGCCTCGGTCGTGCAGGGCACCTGCAAGATGGCTGCCGAACGCTGCACGATGTGGCTCAGTATCGTGTGGTCGTAATATTCCAAGTGGCAGTTGATGCCGAACCGCGCCCGCAACGGACTGGTGAGCAGGCCGCTGCGTGTGGTGGCCCCCACGAGGGTAAAGGGGTTGAGGTCGAGCTGTATCGACCGCGCACTGGGACCCTTGTCTATCATGATGTCGATGCGGAAATCTTCCATGGCCGAGTAGAGGTACTCCTCCACCACGGGACTGAGGCGGTGTATCTCGTCGATGAAAAGCACGTCGTTGGGTTCCAGCGAGGTCAGTATGCCGGCCAGGTCGCCCGGCTTGTCGAGTACAGGACCCGAGGTTATCTTGAAGCCCACCCCCAGCTCGTTGGCGATGATGTTGGAGAGCGTCGTCTTGCCCAGGCCGGGAGGTCCGTGCAGCAGCACATGGTCGAGCGACTCGCCGCGCATCTTGGCCGCCGAGACAAAGACACGCAGGTTGTCGATAATCTTCTCCTGCCCGCTGAAATCTTCAAAAGCCAGGGGGCGGAGGGCCTTTTCAAACTCCTGCTCCTTGTCGTAGCGCTGTTTTCTTATGTCAAAATCTTCCATGATGTATTCCTCATTTTTTCACTTCGACCGGGCGCGGCGAAGCTCCCGCCGCACATAACGGCCGGTGGCGCGGTCGAAAAACCGGGTCTGCGCCCGCAGCACTTCGGCCACCGAGCTCTCCACGTTCCAGCCTCGCAGCCGCGCATACTCACCGGCTATATAGGCAAGCACCACCACCGAGGGGGTGATGCGGCAGAGATTGTGCAGACACGTCCGGCGCGACAGCCGCCCGAAACGCATGCGGTTGATGTCGAACAGCGAGAACGAGACCTCCTCGCCCGATACCGCAAAGGCTATGTTTCCCGGCGAATAATCGACATGCAGTATACCGGCTTCGTGCAGACGCACGGTGTAAGCGGCAAAGGCCCGCAGTATCTTTTTCCCTTCGTCGGTGAGAGACTCGTCGGCATAGAAGCGTCGCATCATCTCGGGGTACTCCTCGTTGAGCGTTACCAGATAACTCTCCGAGAAGAGTCCGTGCCGGCGCATCTCGATATAGGCGACAGGTGCCGGCGTGCGAAACCCTTTTGCCGCCAGTATGTGGGCATACTCAAACGACCGGCGGGCCTTTGACTTGCGCAACCCACCGTATATAAAACGGTTGACCAGCAGGGGTACCTTGTATTTCTTGACCACCACAACGGTGCCGTCCCAGCAGAAACGGCGCAGGACATTCCGTGCCGCATATACCAGCTCGCCCCGGTCGAACTGGCCGGGCAACTGCTCGACATGGTGTCGCAGCGAGGTGTATTGCGGGTCGATAACAATCTTCATGGGTGGGCGGGTTTCTCCTGCAAATATAACGGATTTGTGCGAAAGATGTCTCCTCCTACGGTTTTTCCTGTTGCAGAATCTCCTCGACACGGCGATAAATCAAGTCGAGAGGAAGTTCGCGCATACAGGCGTAATCGCCCCGATAACAGGGCTTGTTTCCGAATATCGAACAGGGGCGGCAGGGCATGTCGGCCAGTTGCACGATATTCTCGGCACTCTGTCCCCAGCCCAGGAAGCCGGCATACGGGTGGGTCTGTCCCCAGACCGATACGACCGGTGTACCGGCCAGCGAGGCCAGGTGCATATTGGCCGAGTCCATCGACACGACCAGCGACAGGCGGCTCATTATCGAAAGCTCCACGGCAAAGCCGAGCCGGCGTCCGGCCAGCGAAACGGTCGACGGATAAGCAGCGGCCCACTCGCCAAGCCGGGCCGCCTCTTCGCCACCGCCTCCCATGAGAAAGATGCGGCAATCGCCGCGCTGCGAGAGACGGGCCACCAGCTCCCGCGTGCGGTCGAGCGGATATATCTTGCCCTCGTGCTTGGCAAAGGGGGCCACGCCCACCCAGTATTCGCCTTCGCGACGCGGTTCTATGTCGGCGGGCAACGGCAGAGGTTCATGGTCAGCGTCGAAGACCGAGGTAAAGGTGCCGGGTGTTTCAAACCCCAGGCGGGCAAATACCGCCCGGTAACGGTCGAACGAGGTGGGCAGGGGCTGCAACGGCAGCGACTTCTCCCGTGCCGTCAGGCGGCGCTTGGCGGCACGGCCCTTGTCGAGTACGGCCCGACGGGCACCCGCCAGCGAGAAAAGGAGGCCGAGAATACGGGTGCGCAAGACGTTGTGCAGGTCGGCCACCGTGTCGACCCCCTGCTGCCGTGCCTCTCTGAACAGGCGCCAAAGGCCTCGCAGCCCCCGGTAACGGCCGCGCGTGTCGACGGGGAAAATCGTGAGATTGGCCGGCGGATATAGAAACAGCGATGCCACCGCCGCCTTGGTATAGAGGGTAAACCTGACGTCGGGACAGGCCCGGCACACCTCATACACGACAGGTACCGTCATGGCTACGTCGCCGAGTGCCGAGAAACGGAAAACAGCCACATGACGGCCACCCGCTCTCTTGGGGTTGAATGTTGACTTTTCTTTCATGAATCAAGGGGAAATCAAATTTGTCGGGTAGCGACAAAATATTTGTACAACACGCCTATCGAGATAAGTTCCTCGCGACGGCGGTCTCTGAATGCATCGACATAGCGGTGGGCGTTGGCAATGATGCGCTTCACCTCTTCGGGGTGAGCCATATAGTAGCGCAGCTGCTCTTCGAGGTCGGAGAAATCGGGCTTTATCTCGATATAATGTTCGCCGGGCACGAGCGTCCCCTCCATGAACCATGTCTCGCAGGTGGGTCGTGGCATGACGGCCACCGAACCCGACGACATAATCCATTTGAGGTTGGAGGCCACATCGTTGCCTTCCAATGCCAGAATAAACTTGTAGCGCAGCTGCTCGCCGATTGTCATTTTGGGCCGGTGCCATTCGGGCGGGAGATTCCCGCCTCGCCCCACATCGCCGGCGTCGCACATCGGGTGGCCGTAGAAAAGGCGCATGAAGGTCTCGCGGCAAGCCTTGCCCGCCACCTTGCCCCGGAAGAGCAGTTTGTCTTGCTTCTGCTCAAAGGGGATTTTATCGCGGACAAAAATAAAATGCCTCACCTTGTCGATTTTCATCACGACCGAGCAGGCATTGTCGTCAGTCAGCGGCCGGCTCTTCACTATCGACGGGAAGGGGGGCACATGAATCACATCGCCGGGGCAATACTCCCAACGAAACGACGACGGGAAATAACGGAGATATTCGTATACATCGAAAAAATAGACCGACTTGCATCGGCGGCGCGACGCGCCCCGCAAACGGAAGTCGCCCACCCGCCGCGGAGTGTCGGAGCATCGGGCTCCGGGCACAAGGCGATTGTAATAGTCGATGCGCTGCCTGATGTAGGCAGCATCGCTGCGCGATGCCATCTCGGCCAGCAAAGAGGGGAGCGCCCGGCGGCAAAAGGCCGCCGGCCACAGATAGCGCAGGTAGTTGCGGAAGTAATAGGGAAACTTGCGGTTCTTCCCGCTGTGAAGGAGGAAGGCGATTTTTCCCATTCTCTTATTTCTGATTATACAGGACCGGATTCAGCGACGGGTCGTTGTACATTTTCATCTGGCGATAGACCTTCATGTAGCGGCGGCCCTGCTCTATGTCGCTCAGCAACTGGTCGATGGCCGACGAGAGGTCTACCCGCTGTTCGAGAAGCACCTGCAACTTGGCCCGGCAGCGCTCAATGTGTTCAGGCGAAGCCTCTTTCCGTTCCACCTCCTGCTGCATGTGGTATATCTTCAAGGCCAGTATCGAAAGGCGATCGATGGCCCAGGCCGGACTCTCGGTGTTGATGACGGCATCGGGAAGCGGCTTCACATCGGCATACTGTTGGAGGAAATAACTGTCGATACGCTCCACCAGGTCGGTACGGTCCTGATTCGACTTGTCGATGCGACGCTTGATGGCCAGCGCCTTTACAGGGTCTATTTCGGGGTCGCGCACAATATCTTCGAGGTGCCACTGCACGGCATCGATCCAGTTTTTGAGATAGAGGTCATATTCGATGGTCTTTTCGGGGTAAGGATTCACCATCGGGGCATCGACATCGTCCCGTTTGTGATAGTCTTGCGTAGCATTCCAGAAGATGTGATTGCTCTTTTCGCTGAATGTCATAGAAATGTATGTAAAATTTATATTACCGGAATAAGGGACAAACTTACACATACTTTATGACTTTGTCAATTTTTAAAGTAAATAATTTCATTTTTGCTTTTCGCCGTGGCGCAAATCATCGGAGCAAACCTTATCTTTGTAGCGTAATGTCAGAAACAAATTCCATCTCATGAAAGAAAAACCGGTCATCGTCATCGACGACAAGATACCATTCATCAAAGGCGTTCTCGAACCCTATGCCGAGGTGCGTTACCTGGCTCCTGCGGCCATTGACCGCACGGCCGTGCAAGATGCCGACATGCTGATAGTCCGCACCCGCACCCGCTGCAACGCCTCCCTGCTCGACGGGAGCCGCTGCCGGTTTATCGGCACCGCTACCATCGGCTACGACCACATCGACGCCGACTACTGCCGCAGCCACGGCATCGAATGGCTCAACGCTCCCGGGTGCAACGCCGCCTCGGTGGCCCAGTACATCACGGCCTCGCTGCTGAGGCACGCCGAGAAAGAGGGCACCGACCTCACGACAAAGTGCATAGGCATCGTGGGGGTGGGCCATGTGGGCCGCCAGGTCGAGGCTCATTGCCGGCGTCTGGGCATGCATGTACTGCTCAACGACCCTCCCCGCGCCGAGAAAGAGGGTGCCGAAGGGTTTGTCTCTCTCGACGAGATTGCCCGGCAGTGCGACTACATCACTTTCCACACCCCGCTCACCCGGGAAGGCGCACACCCCTCCTACCACCTGGCCGACGAACGGTTTTTCGGGCAAGCGACCCGCCGCCCGGTCATCATCAACGCCGCCCGCGGTGGTGTCGTCGACGAGCAGGCAATGCTCGACGCCTACCGCAACGAGAAGGTTGGCGACCTGATTATCGACTGCTGGGAAGGTGAGCCGCACATCTCAGCCGACCTGCTGCAAAAGGCCTTCATCGCCACCCCCCATATAGCCGGCTACTCGGCCGACGGAAAGTCAAACGCCACACGCGCCATGGTGGCCGCCGTCGCCGCCCGGCTCGGCACCGCCGTCGACCTCTCGGCTATCATCCCGCCGTCGCCCCGCACACCGGTCATCAGGCTGACGGGCAAGAGCGACGACTTCGCCCGTGCCGTATGGCAAACCTACGACCCCCTGAACGACAGCGCCGCCTTGAAAAGCGCCCCCGAGACCTTTGAACAACTGCGCGGCAACTACCCGCTGCGGCGAGAGTTCGGCGCCTATACCCTCACCCCTGCCGCCTTCGCCCGCGACTTCGAGGGCTGGGGCTTCACCATCGAATCGTAACAACCCCCTAACGCTATATTGTCATGACCGATAAAGAGCAAATAAGAGAGAGCCTTGCCTATCATCTCGACATGGAACTTTCAGAGTTGCGAGATGAATTGACCCTCAACGAGTTGGGACTCGACGAGGTAGACATCGAAGAGCTGCTGCTTGCCCTCGAAGACGAATATGGAACCGGCGGTTCGCTGCCGGCTCTCGACCAGGACAGCCCCCTCACCCCCGACCACACCGTAGAGGAACTCATCGCCTACATCGAACAGCTGTCCTGACCTCTGCCCGACACCCCTGCGACAAATTCAAGAAAATTGTCGCCTCTAAACGTATTTTAGAGAAATTGTCAATTTCAAACCGTCAAAACGGGCCGTTTTATTGCACAAAACATAGCAGAGTGTGCAATAAAATGCAACTTTCTGACGAAAATATTTTTTTCTTTGAAGAAAAAGCAGTTTCTTTGCCACGCAAATAAAAAAATTAGACCAAACTAATTTACTAACTAAAAACTGGAAGCTATGTCTGAAATTGCATCAAGAGTTAAAGCTATTATCGTCGACAAATTGGGTGTCGAAGAATCTGAAGTTACCAACGAAGCCAGCTTCACCAACGACCTGGGTGCCGATTCTCTCGACACGGTTGAGTTGATTATGGAATTTGAAAAAGAATTCGACGTAACCATTCCCGACGATCAAGCTGAAAAAATCACGACTGTAGGCGACGCTGTATCTTACATCGAAGCTAACGCGAAGTAAAAACGACCCTCTCTTACCCTTATGGAATTAAAAAGAGTCGTAGTAACAGGCCTCGGAGCAATTACCCCATTGGGCATTGGTGTCGAAGAGACATGGAATGCCCTCGTAAATGGAGTAAGTGGTGCCGGGCCTATTACTCATTTTGATGCGTCGCTCTTCAAGACGCAATTCGCCTGTGAAGTAAAAGGGTTTGACCCCACCAAATACCTTGACAGAAAAGAGGCCCGCAAATTCGACCGCTACGCCCAACTGGCCGTAGCTTCGGCCAAAGAAGCCATCGAAGACTCGGGTATCGACTTGGAGAAAATAAACAAAAACCGTGTAGGTGTCATCTACACGTCGGGCATCGGAGGTATCCGCACTTTCGAAGATGAAATGCGCGCTTACGACGCCGAAAAAGGCCCGAAATTCAATCCGTTCTTCATTCCGAAGATGATTGCCGACATCGCAGCCGGCCAGATTTCGATGATTTACGGCTTCCACGGTCCCAACTTTGCTACCGTATCGGCCTGTGCTTCATCGACCAACGCCCTCATCGACGCCTTCAACTACGTGCGTCTGGGTATGGCCGACATGATTGTCTCCGGTGGAGCCGAAGCTCCCATCTCCGTAGCCGGAGTGGGCGGTTTCAACGCCATGCACGCCCTCTCGACCCGCAACGACGATCCCGAACATGCCAGCCGCCCGTTCAGCGCCAGCCGTGATGGATTCGTCATGGGAGAAGGTGCCTCGTGCCTCATCCTCGAAGAATTGGAACACGCACTCGCCCGCGGAGCCAAAATCTACGCCGAAGTCATCGGTGGAGGTCTCTCGGCCGATGCTTACCACCTCACCGCCACCCACCCCGAAGGTCTGGGAGCCAAACTCGTGATGGAGAACGCCTTGGCTGATGCTCACATCAAGCCCGAAGAGGTCGATTACATCAACGTACATGGCACCTCTACCCCGGTAGGCGACATCTCCGAGGCCAAGGCCATCAAGCAAGTATTCGGCGAACACGCTTATGAACTCAACATCAGCTCTACCAAATCGATGACCGGACACCTTCTCGGTGCCGCCGGTGCAACCGAAGCGCTGATATGCGTAAAAGCCATCGAGAACGATATCGTGCCGCCGACCATCAACTTCACCGAAGGCGACGAAGATCCCGAAATCGACTACAAGCTCAACTTCACATTCAACAAAGCACAAAAAAGAACCGTCAATGTGGCCCTCTCCAACACCTTCGGATTCGGTGGCCACAACGCCAGTCTCATTGTGAGAAAATTCTCGAAATAAGAATCGTGTTTGAGATATTCTTTCATCGTATAAGGCTCTTTATGTCAAGGCATAAAGAGCCTTATTTGTCATTCCGCCGCTTGCTGGGATTCTATCCCCGCCGCATCGAACTTTACCAGTTGGCCCTCACCCATCGCTCGGCAGCACTCACCGACGAGAATGGCCGTAAAATCAACAACGAACGACTTGAATTTCTGGGCGACACCGTATTCACCCTCGTAACGGCCGACATTCTGTACCACACCTTCCCCGACAAAAACGAAGGTTTTCTCTCCAACTCGCGTGCCCAGATTATCCGTCGCGAAAATCTCAACCGCATAGCCGAGGAGATGGGCCTCAACGCATTGGTGCAGGCCGACATACAGTTTACCTCTCACAACAACTACATCTACGGAAACGCCTTTGAGGCCCTTATCGGAGCCATATACCTCGACCAGGGTTTCAAGGCCTGCCGGCGGTTTATCGCCGAGCGCATCTTCGCCCGTTACATCGACCTGAAAAACATCACACAGACCGATATAAACTTCAAGTCAAAACTGGTAGAATGGGGGCAGCGCCACCGCGTAACCATCGACTGGAAGCTCGTCAGCTCGACCTTCGACGACAACAACAACCCCCTCTTCACCGTACGAGCCATCGCAGGCCACATCGAGGGGGAACCCGCCACCGGATACTCCAAGAAAGAGGCCCAGCAGAAGGCCTCGCAGCAGATACTCAAACAACTGCATCAAGACAAGGATTTCCTCCGCGCCATACTCTACGAGGGGAAACAATCGCCCGAAAACCCTGCTCCCCCCTCCACCGAAGAGAAATAAGGAAGCGGCGGCAGAGCGAAATGCTCTGCCGCCGCTGCTATTTTCTACATCTCACTGCACCGCTCAACGGTCGTAGAGTACCAGCAAGGCTTCGTTGCCCATGTTAAAGAGCAGGTCGATAACCGACAGATGGGGCGAAAAGCCCCATTTCATCGAAAAAACCTGGTAATAGGGGCGCGGCAGGAGTTCGGCAACAGGCTGACGTTTCGGGCTGATGGCATCGCGCAAATCGACCGCACCGCCGGCCGTGGCATCGAGATAGGCCGTGCTGTACGACACCCGGGGCGCGAGGCCCAGCAGACGGCACACCATCTCCTGCAACTCCCGGTTGTAATCGAGCAGAAAACGCCCCGACTGCGACTTCTCATAGAAAGGATAGAGGTCGTCGCGGTAGTACTCAAAAAAGGGCGACGAGCCGTAGGCCGAGGCAATAGCGTTCCAGTGAACATGCTGCCAGTTGTCGTGGGCCGAGATGCGCATGTCGCGGGTAAACGGTTTACCGGGCCGGGTACGCTCCACCGGAATGGAGAGCGACAACTCCCCTCCCGCCGTCATGATGGTACAGCGGTTGCGGTAAGACTGCTTGACATAATGGCTGCACGCCTCGACCACTGCACTGTCATAGCGGCACAAGGCCTTGTAATAGGCTACCGGAGCCAGATAAGCCGTAGAGAGATATACGACCGACATCACTACACTCTATAACGATGATACAGGGCGGAAGAGACGGTTCCAGCGGATATGTCCGTCGAACCAGCCTCGATCCTTATCAATCGACAGCCACACAAAGAGCGGTTTCCCCACGATATGATCTTCGGGCACCAGCCCCCAGAAACGGCTGTCGGCCGAGTTGTCGCGGTTGTCGCCCAACATCATGTAATAGTCCATCTTGAAACGGTAGGTATCGGTCTCCTCGCCGTTGATGAAGAAGCGGCCGTCGCGATACTCAAAGCGATTGCCCTCATGGTCGCGGATAGCGCGCACATAGAGCGGATAGTTCTCGGCCGTGAGCCGCAGCGTATCGCCCCCGCGGGGAATCCACAGCGGACCGAAATCGGCCCGTGTCCACCCCTTGCCATAGCCCAGCGGATAAGCCTCTCCGCCGAAGGCACCGGGCTCCTGTACAATCTTCGACACATAGGGATACTTCTTCACCCGTGCCAACGCCTCGGGTGTGAGCGGGAAGTGATAAATCGACGGAAAGGCGCCATCGGAGTCGGGCATGAAGCCCAACGCCAGCAGGTCGTCGTACCAGGCTCTGTCGGCCGAGACCAAAAGGCGGTCGTCGACACTCACGCCCAGTTCGCGGAACTGTTTCTCGGCAAAGCGATAGCCCGGCTGCAACATCACAAAATAGTTGAACTGTATGTTACGCGGATTTTCAAGCTCACGGCCATCGACATAGACCTGATTGTCGCGTATCTCAAACGTGTCGCCCGGCATACCTACGCAGCGCTTCACATAGTTTTCGCGGCGGTCGACGGGGCGGTACACAATCTCGCCAAACTGCTCCTTGTTGCGTTTCAGCGCCTCACGGCCCACATAATGGGCCAGCGTGTAATAGTCGGGGTTGGGCACCCGCACAGCCACCGTATCGCCGGCAGGGAAGTTGAATACAACGATGTCGCCCCGCTGCACCTTACCGAGGCCGGCCAGCCGGTGATAGGGCCACGAAGGCCACTCCACATACGACTTGATGTTGAGTACCGGGAAGGTGTTCTGCACGAGCGGAAACGAGAGCGGCGTGTTGGGCACACGCGGCCCGTAGCTGAGCTTGCTCACAAAGAGATAGTCGCCCACGAGCAGCGACTTTTCGAGCGACGAGGTGGGAATCTTGTAGTTCTGAAAGAGGAAGATATTGATGAGATAGACCGCCACCAAGGCATAGACAATGGCATCGACCCACTCCATGACCCGCAGCACGGTCGTGTTTTTCGACCGTTTCCAGAAGGTCCAGGGTACATAATGGGTAAGATACATATCGGCCATGACGATGAGCAGCGGCAAGATATAGTAATTGCCGAGCCATATCGTAAAAAGGATAAAGAGGAGAGCCGCCACACCGAAACGTATCCAGCGGGTCTTCTTCACGGCCAGCAACCGCTCTTTCAGCGAAGGAGAAGAAAATGACATGGCAGACAGGGTTTAGAATTTAAGCATATCCTGCATGGTGAGGAATCCCTTCTTGCCGCAGGTAAACTCGGCAGCCACGACAGCACCGAGGGCAAAGCCCATGCGGCTCTTGGCATCGTGGGTGATGGTGATGGTATCGACATCGCTCTCGTAGCAGATGGTGTGAATACCGGGCACCTCGTCGCGGCGTATGGCCTTGATGCCGATTTCGTTCTCGGCCGGTTCACGCCCCTCGACCCAGGCCGTCTTGCGGTCGAGACGGGCTATGATGTCTTCGGCCAGCGTGATGGCCGTGCCGCTGGGAGCATCGAGCTTGTGTATGTGGTGCGTCTCTTCCATCTTCACCTCATAGGCCGGGAACTGGTTCATGACTTGGGCCAGATACTTGTTAAGGGCGAAAAAGATATTCACGCCGAGACTGAAATTGGAGGCATAGAAAAATGTCTGACCGTTGCGGCAGGCCTCCTGCACCTCGGGCATGTGTTCGAGCCAGCCCGTCGTACCCGACACGACCGGCACACCGGCGGCAAAAGCCTTGCGGTAGTTACCGAGTGCTACCGACGGTGCCGTAAACTCAATGGCCACATCGGCGCTGCGGAAAGCCTCCGACTCAAACTCCTCGGGGTTGTTCACATCGATAATCGACACGATTTCATGTCCGCGACTGCGGGCTATCTGCTCGATGGCGTGTCCCATCTTTCCATATCCTATCAGTGCAAGTTTCATAACAGTACTGTGTTTTATAACATAAACAAATGCGCGGCCTTTCAGCCTTTTATCTTATATTTTTGCAAATATAGCGAAAGGTGAGCGCAGAGACAAAAGGAAAACAAAGTTTTATACTTTTGGCTATGCCGAACCGCATCCTATATTCTGAAAATATAGCGAAAGGTGAGCGCAGAGACAAAAGGAAAACAAAGTTTTATACTTTTGGCTATGCCGAACCGCATCCTA
>CALUZW010000025.1 GCA_944325415.1 uncultured Bacteroidales bacterium
ATACATACCCATACCCATACCATACCCCCAACCAAACCATACCATCACCCATACTCTCCAATCATACCCCGCATCCCTCCACCCCCCCACACAAAACAAGCAACCACCCACGAAAGAAATAAAATTACGCTCGTCGGGACGGGAGGTCCCGCCCCTTGGCGCTAGCCGTTCCCCGACCGGTGATTCTTTCAGCGACAACCCCATATACGACAACAAGCAACACCCCGCGAAAGAGCCATAGCCTGCACACAAGAGAGTTCCCCTCAGCAGAACCCAACCGCCAAGTATGAATCACGTACCTCCTAAACTAACACAATCCCCCAATCTCCACCCGCACACAAAGCAGGCAACCACCCACGAAAGAAATAAAATTACGCTCGTCGGGACGGGAGGTCCCACCCCCTGGGCTAGCCACCCCCCGACCAATGATTCTTTCAGGTAGAAACCTTACCCCGAAACGATGTGTTTTTTATTCTCGGCAATGCCCTCTTTGGGGGCGCAAGAAAGATGTGAGTGGGCAGGTAAGAACACAAAAACACGAAAGAAAGTGAAACTTTTTCTCTCTTCTGCACGTCTAATGCAAAAATCGCATTAAAAGAGAGAATCATGAAGATCTGGAAATTTTGTCTGGTTTCATTCTTATGTCTGTGTGCATGCCGTCTGTCGGCTCAGACGGCGGAGGCGTTGGAAATGGCGCCGCTTACGGCTGAGCAGAAGGTGGCCGACTTTGAATACCTCTACGGGGTGCTGCGCGACAATTACCCTTTCTTCGGGGTGGCCGAGCGTAAATACGGCATCGACTGGCTGGCACGGCACGACGAGTATGTAGAGCGGTTGAAGGCCACGACCGACAACAAGAGCTATATCTCGGCGCTGAATCGTATTATCAAGGAACTCCGCGACGGGCATCTCGACTTGTTCCCGACGGCTCTGCCGGAGTTTTTTGAAGAGGCGTATGCCTCGAACCGCCGATATAAAAGGTGGGTCAAGATGATACGGCGCAGCGAAGGCCGTGCTGCCTATTGGAGCTGTATGTTCTCGAACAAACCGAGTGCGAATAGCAGTGAGGGCTCCCAACCGGTTGTTTCGTATTACCGCGATACGATGCTGTGCGACGGTCGGGTGGCCTACATGCGCATCGAGGCGCTCGACATGGCTTCGCTGGCTGTCGACGGAGAGAAGATAGACCGCTTCCTGTCGTCGATTGCCGATGCCCGCTATCTGGTTATCGACATACAGGGCAATGGGGGCGGCAATACGCGTTACTGGTCGGAGCATATCGTGCCGCGCCTTATCGACGAACCGTTGGAATTTTCCACAGTAGTGCTTTCCAAAAATGGAGAATTGAACAAATATTTCAAGCCCCGTTATTTCGGCCGGAAGGCTCGTCGCCTGGAATGTCAGCCCGAAGGTGGCTCGTTGCCCGACGAGCTGTTTGACGGCTCTTATTACGCCCATGAGACACACCTGAAGGTCAAGCCCGAGAGTCCGGTGGCGTTCGAGGGTGAAATCTTCTTGCTGGTCGATGGCGGCGTATTCTCTTCGTCGGGGATATGGGCCGACTTCTGCAAGCGTACCGGCTGGGCAACCCTTGTGGGTCGGACCACGGCCACGCAGGGCATGGGCTCCGACCCGGGTATCGTCTGCCTGCCCGAGAGCGGTATCCTTGTGCGTTATCCCATCGACAGCGGCATCAATGCCGACGGCACATTCAATGGCGAGGTTGGCGTTCGTCCCGATGTGAGAATCCCCGGAAAAAACAGGACGGAGCGGTTGCATAACCTGCTCGAATATCTGTCGGACCGATGATGAACGCCGCGCCGTTCGGTTGCCTCTCCGGGCACAGCCCGAGACTTGGCGCGGAGAGAAAACCCGGTTTACGTTTGTGGGGGAACGGAGAATAAATTTTATCGTTACGAAACTTTTTGCATATTTGCTTCGTCTAATATCTATAAAACATACAACAATGAAAAATAAAATTTTGCTGACCGCAGCCTTGTTGCTTGCCTTACCGAGTATCGCCTTGGCCGATAACGGCTTTTGGGACGAAATAGCCTCGAACATTATACCCCTGACGGCGATAGTTTCGGTCCTTGTGGTGCCCTTTGTGGTGGTGTTGGCCATCTTGATTGCCATCTTGATATACAATTACCGCAAATCCCAAATGCGTGCGCGCATTATCGAGAAGTCGTTGGAGAGCGGCCGTGATTTGCCCGACGGTTTCTGGTCTCCCAAGAAGAAACGTAAACCGTTCAAAGATGAGATTACCTACCTGGGTGTAGGGCTTGGATGCCTGTTCGTGGGCTGTGTCTCGGACGAATTTATGTTTACCGGCGTGGCCATCATATTTCTGGTCATGAGCCTGGGAGGCTTCCTGGTCTATGCCCTGCAACGTCTGGAAAAAAAGGACGACAAAGACGACTCGGCCGATGAAAAACAGTAGCGAAGAGGCGGCTTGGATAGCCCGGTGTGTCCTTTGGGACGACCGCCGGGCTTTTGGCCATCTGGTCGAGAAGTATCAGGTGAGGCTCCGTCGTTTTCTGCTGCATCTCACCGGCGGCGATTCCTATCTGGCCGACGACCTGGCGCAAGACACGTTTGTGCGGGCCTACGAGCGGATAAGGAGTTACAAGGGGCTGTCGTCGTTCTCGACCTGGCTCTTCCGCATTGCCTGCAATCTTTTCTACGATTACAGCCGCCGTACGGAGAAGTTCGACAGTATCGATACCGAAGAGGTGGCCACCCTGAGTGTGAGGCCGTCGCCGGTTGCCGATAAAATCGATGTCATGAGGGCGTTGGGCACGCTGCGTCCCGAAGAGCGCATGGCGCTGTCGCTTTTCTATCTCGAAGATATGCCCATCGCCAAAATCGCTTCGGTGATGGAACGCCCCGAGGGCAGCGTGAAGACGTTATTGTTCAGAGGGAAACAACATTTAAGCGAATATTTCAAACAAGACCGATATGAAAGAGATGAATGATGATACTTTACGGTCGCTTTTCAAAGAAAGCGGACGCCGGGCTCTGGAAGAGGAGCCCGACAAGTGGTTTACGCGCCGGGTGATGGCCCGCCTGCCTCGCCGTTCGTCGATGGCTCGTCGCGTGGCGTGGGGGGTATTTATCGTCATGTGCATGGTTGCCGTGGCAGTGTATGCCGATTATGCCCGGGTGTGCCTGCATGCCCAGGATTACACATCGCTCGTGGTAGCCGCTTTCTGTGTACTGGCTTCGGCCTGCGGGCTTGGTTTGCAGCTGAATCGCCTGCTGCACATCGGGCGGTAATCTTGTCCCGGCATATATTATAAGAGGAAGGCATCGAAAATTCGTTCGATGCCTTCCCTTTTTCTTGTTTTATGAAAAATGTGTTTAGCCCAGGACGACGTCGAGAATCATCATCAGGGCAAAACCGACAGCAAATCCTATTGTACCGATGTTGCTGTGCCGGCCGGTCGCGCTCTCGGGTATGAGCTCCTCGACCACGACATAGAGCATGGCGCCGGCCGAGAAAGCCAGCAGATAGGGGAGAACCGGTGTAACATAAGCGGCCAGCAGCAGGGTGATGATGGCACCGATGGGCTCTACAATTCCGCTCAGGGCACCGAGGGCAAACGATTTTGTCTTGTTGTTTCCCTCGGCCAGCATGGGCATGGAGATGATGGCTCCCTCGGGAATGTTCTGTATGGCAATACCTATCGACAGGGCGATGGCTCCGGCTGCCGAGAGGTCGGCCGACTGGGTGAGTACGCCGGCCATGACAGCTCCTACGGCCATGCCCTCGGGCAGATTGTGTAGTGTTACCGCCAGGGTGAGCATCGAGGTGCGGGAGAGTCGGCTCCGGGGGCCTTCGGGATTTTTGCTGTCGAGGTGAAGGTGCGGGGTGATGTGGTCGAGCAA
Source organism: uncultured Bacteroidales bacterium (assembly GCA_944325415.1). Lineage (GTDB taxonomy): Bacteria > Bacteroidota > Bacteroidia > Bacteroidales > UBA11471 > Caccoplasma. Next base: position 3,892 of record CALUZW010000025.1, read on the forward strand.
CAGCAGGAAGCCCATACCAGCCAGGAATCCTACCGTGGCCGGCATGACAGCCCAGGCACCCTCAGCGCCACTCAGTTCGATACTGGGAATGAGCAGTGACCACACCGAGGCGGCCACCATGACCCCCGAGGCAAATCCCAGCAGGGCTTTTTGCAGCATACCCGGCAGGGAGTCTTTCAGTAGAAAAACACAGGCGGCACCTGCCACCGTACCGGCAAAGGGCAACAATAGCCCTAAGAGTAATCCACTCATAAGAATCTTTTTTAGAAACGTATCGGGGCAAAGATAAGGAAAGCCGAGAGCAGAGGCAAGGAGAAAACGAAGTTTTCGTCATTGACTATGCCGAGGCGCCGTCCCAAATATTTGAATTGTCATTCACTCCTTGGATTGGGAATCCGAAGCCCTCTCGCGGACCGGTGTTTTATAACTTTGTGTGGGAACGGTATGAATAGATTTCCCGTCGCGAAAGGAATCCTCGCACCGGTATGATAAAAAGCCCGAAATAGAGTTCGGCAAAGTGGCGATTACCCTACAATGAACAAGAGATACGCGCCGTTATAGATTCTCACGCAACAGTTTCCGTATAGCCTTCTCTTCGTGGCTGCCGCGAATGAGTGTTGTCCCATCGGGGGCGATGAGCATGACCGTGGGAGTGGCGTAGAGAAAAAGCTCTTTTCTTATATATGCGTTTTGTTCGTCGGTGAGGTATATGGTAGGATAGGGGTGGGCGAGCAGTCGTTGCACCTGTGGGCTTTCGAGCAGTTGCGGATAGGCAGCCGCAATATCGCCGTCGCGGCAGATTCCCAGCATTTCGAGACCCTTGTCGTGGTATTCATGGTATATGTCGGTGAGGTGCGGGTCGGTCTGGAATACACCGCCGCATACCCCGTAGTAGAAGAGCAGAAGATATTTACCGCGGTAGTCCGACAGCGAAACAGAATTTCCGTTTTTATCGGTGAGTGTAAAATCTTTCGGTTTATTCCCTTCTGAAATGTTGGTCAATATCGGCAGCATGCTTTCGAGTCTCTTCCCGAGATAGCTTTCTCTTGTGGCGGGAGAAAACCGGTTCAGCCGTTTTTGCAGTTCTTCGGGCGATTTCCGATGCGTAAGTCTGAGATAGAGATAGGCGGCGTATTCGTTATCGGCCAGGTTTGTCAGGCTGTCGCGCATCTCCTTGTAAGCCTTGGGGTGTTTCATGTGTTGGAACCTTTCTATGTAGGAGAAGGCACTGTCGCTTTGTCCCGACTCTGAAAAGCAGGCGATTTTTCGTTCATAGAAGGTTTCCAGGCTATCCATCTCTCTGGCCGTGTCGAGGTAGCGGGCAACGGCTGTGTCGTCGTAAATGCCTCCTTTGAGGCGGGCGCACTTCAAGTAGTCGATGCTGCCGTGTATTTCGATATTATCTCCCGGTCGGGCAATGATTTCGGCCGAGTTGTTGCCCCATACCTTCCCGGCCCGGGGAGCATATTGCAGGAGTCCGTATATCGTGTGGTGTGCCTCGATTGTAATGTCAATCGTGTTGTTCTCGGCGACGATGAAGGTGTCGGCACTTATCGGTTCGTAAAATGGCAGGGTGTATGTGTCGAAGCGAAGCGTGTCTCCTGCATTCAATCCTTGAAGACGACCCGACACGGTGAATGTGTCGACAGGTCGGCAGGCAATGACCAGCAACAGAAAGAGGGTCAGATTGAGAGGATATTTCATGGTATTAACGTGGATACTTCTTTACGTAATGCGATAGGGGTTGAAAACAAACGCCGTATCCTAACGAATAGAATACGGCGTTTGTCTGTGTGGTTAAGATTTAGAATTTGTAGGTACAGCCCACGAGCAGCATGCCTTTGCTCGTGTCGACCATCCATTGGCTCTTTACTTCGGCTGTGATGGCGAAAGATTCGTTGATGGCATATTCCCCACCAAAACCAAGGTCGAGGAAGAGACGGTTGGCCGTTGCTTTATAAGCCCCGTATTTTTGCCAATAGTGGTCATACCCGAGACCGGCAATGGGGTAGACCGAGAAATTCTTGAGCGTGGTGTTGATGACGTAGTGGGCATCGACCGTGATGTCGAAGAATTTCAGGTCGTGTCCGCCACCGATGTTGAATTGCGGTGCCAGACGCCAGCCGTCGGCTACTGCTACACGAAATTCAACACCGGCCAGTCCTTGTGCGCCACTTGTCGTTGAGATACCGGCATGTACATTGATACCCATGTCGCCTTTGAGCTCTTGTGCGAAGGCTTGTGAAGCCGTCATGCACAGCAATGCTATTGCAAATAGTACCTTTTTCATTTTTCTCTATGAATTAAAGTTATATGAAAACAAAGATAAGGAATATTTGCTATCGAGGGCATCTTATTATGTTAAAAATATTGGGAATGGGGGAACGAGATTTATTTCTCCGACATTTATTGCACAAAAAAAGACTTTTTAGAAAACCGCCTGTTTTGAAAATAGGCCCCACTCTGGAAAAGAGTGGGGCCTATGGAAGGGGAGGTGGTTATTCGAAAGAGATACCTTTCCATGAGCAACCGGCCCATTGATTACCGTTGGCTTGCGGGGCGATACCGTTTGCCGGGTCGGCCTGTTTGTCTCTGTTCAGTATGAGTGTACACTCTTTTGTCGAGAAGAATGGCGGCTTCATGAACGGCGTATTGTCAAAAACGGATTTCCCTATGATGGCATTATCACCCGTTTCCTGGTTGATGTATAAGAAGTTGCTGGTGGCAGTGAGTTTCAGTTGGGTAAGAGCGGCGCAGCCTGAGACGATGAAGAGTCCGAATCTCGTTGCTTGCGGAAGTTCGAGAGTCTCGATGTTTTTGCAGTCTCCAAAGGTGTAATCGCTTACCTCGACAACTTGGGGGAGCGATACATTTTTCAATGCCGTACACGACGAGAAGGCGTAGTTTCCGAGACGGGTGGCCCTGGGTAGGTTTACCTCGGCGAGTGTATGGCACGCATTGAAGGCCGAGTTTCCTACATGCTGCACCTGGGGCATATCGACCGACGTCAGGGCCGGGCATTGGGCAAAGGCATTCGCGCCCAGTTGAGTTGCCTCCGGGGCCGATACCTGTTGCAGGGTTTTGCACTGGGCAAAGGCGCTCTCGCCGATGACAGTCGCGCGGGAAAGGGTGGCCCGGCTCAGTTTCTCGCACTGGTTGAAAGCGTTTGCTCCGATGTAGGAGGTCTCTGCCAGGGTGAGTGCCCCTGCCAGGCCGCTGTTTTTGAAAGCGGTGTTGCCTATGTGGGTAATGTGGTTCAGGTCGATGGCTGTCAGCGCCGTGCAATTCTGGAACGCTGCAAAGCCTATGGCCTTTGCCTCTGCGGGCAGGACGATGCGCGTGAGAGCTGTGCAGCCCGAGAAACACTCTTCGGGAACACCTGCGATGCGGTCGGTTATCGAGCCGTCTCCAAACTCGACAGTGGGCCAGCCGGTAGTACCCGACAGGTCGAGGGCCGTAACCGTTGTGTTGTGGGCAAAGGGGTTGGCTCTCTCCTTGTCGCCTATGCCGCAAAGAGATATCGGGCCGGTGAGTTTAAATTCGGTAATGTCGGCTTTCAGAGCGGCATCGATGGCTTTGGCCACCTCTTCGGCGGTCATGCCTCGCATATCGATGTTCCCGGTTGCTTCGGGCTCTATTTCTTTAACCAGGACCCAGCAGGTTGCCTTGTCTTCGTTGACGGCGGCCGATATGATGGCTTCGCCCGGTGCGATGCCTTTGACGAGACCGAAGGCGTCGACCGTAGCAACGTCGGGCTTGTTACTGGACCATGTCAGTTGGGTGTTTTTGGGAAGCGGGGGCGTTACCGCAGCCGTCAGTTGGGCGGTATCGCCTACCCATAGTATCAGTTCGGTTTTGCTCATGGTTACGTCAAAATCCATGACTGGTTCGTTTTTCTGTTTGTGACAACCGGTCGACAGGAGAACGGCTAACAGAATTCCTGCTAAAAATCTTGTTTTCATACGGTTCTATATATTTATGGTTTGACGGTGCGAGTTGAAGTATTCCTGTGGCGGGTCGGTAAGATCCGTCGGGACATTAAAAAATAAGGTGTGGTTGGATAACGTATCGGGCAGATGTGAGGTTGAATATCTGTTCCTGTTCGGTGGCGTTTAAAGGGTGGGAGACTTCTGGACGGTTTTTGTTTTTCTCCTGTCGGGAGAAAGGCATTTGGTTCAGGTGTTTTTCGAGTATAAGAATAAAAATTTGTAGTTAAGGTGTAGAGCCTTCGTCGTCATAACAGATGCGAATATCCGCTCTTTGTCTGGGGGCAAAGATAGAACAGTTGTGTTAAAATCAAAGAGAACCGCCTGAAATCTAACTTATTTGCTGGATTTATCACATTTATTCAAAACCATACCCATATCCCAGTCGGGTGATGATGTGGTTGCCGTAGCGGCCTATCTTTCGGCGCAGGCGGGTAATGTTGACGTCGATGGTGCGGTCGAGTACCACGACGTCGTTGCTCCATACCTGGTTGAGAATGTCGGCGCGTGAGAGTATGGTGCCCTGGTGGCTGAGGAAGAGGTCGAGTATCTCAAACTCTTTCTTGGTGAGCTCCACCTCTGCTCCGTCGATGGTACAGCTCTTTTTGCGCCGGTTGATTTGGAGCGTTTCAAACGTAATGGTGCCGTCGTTGCTTTTTTCCTCGCTGTGTTCGGTGCGTCGCAGGACACTCCGCACCCGGGCTATGACTTCCCGGGTAGAGAAGGGTTTGGCAATGTAGTCGTCGGCACCCAGGTTGAGTCCGGTTACGATATCGTCTTCGGAGTCGCGGGCGGTGCAGAAGATAATGGGTATGCGGGCTGTCTCGGGCCGTTCCCGCAGCATACGGGCCAGCCGATAGCCGCTTATCTCGCCCATCATCACGTCGAGCAGGATAAGAGAGTAACTGGGCAGGTCGAGTCGTAACGCCTCTTCGGCGCTGTTGGCCGTGTCGACTACATAACCTTCGACTTCGAGGTTGAACTGAATAATCTCGCAGAGCGACTCTTCATCGTCGACTACGAGAATTTTTTGTTTCGAAGCACTCATATCTTTACTTGAAAACACCGTATGAAAAATGGATTGGCTGGGGCTGCCTGTTTGCCGCCGTCCCCTCCCGAGGGGGCTTGCCGATGCAGCAACCCTGAGTCATGCCGCAAAAATACAAGACCAGAATGAGATAAAAAATAGGAGATGAAGGGTTTAATGTAATTGTAATAAGAGTGTTACTGTTTTGTAACATGGTTGCTTTCTTTCACCGGAAAGCGGCCGAGGCGGCCGACATTCATGCCGGCCGCCTCGGTAAGGTTGTGCTGAGAAAGAGGGGTCAGTGCAGTAGCCCCGTTTCGTAGAGCCACACTTCGGCCAGGCGGGTCCAGTCGTTGGTCGAGCCGGGGTTGTTGCGCAGGGCGATGCTGTGGCCGCCGTTGGGGAAGATGTGCAGCGACGAGCCCTTGATGTCGTGGCGTTTCAGCGCCTCAAAGAGCCGCAGGCTGTTGAGGCACGACACGGCGGGGTCGTCCATGGCATGGACGATAAACATTTTCGGGGTCGACTCCGACACCTGCTTGTTGCAGGAGAATTTGTCGCGCATCGCAGGGGAGTCGTATGTGCCCAGCAGGTTCTGACGGCTACCTTTGTGCGCTATCTCGTCCATCGACACGACGGGCGAAACGAGTATGGCGAAGTCGGGACGGAACGATACCGTGTCGAGCGAGTCGCCGGCGCGGCTCCAATCGTCGGTAATGGTGGCGGCGCAGGCCGACAGGTGTGCGCCGGCCGATGAGCCCATGACGCCGATACGTTGCGGGTCGATGCCCCAACGGTCGGCGTGGGCACGTATGTAGCGCAAGGCGCGTTGCATGTCTTGCAGAGGAGCCTGGTAGCAGGTCTCGACATCGGGCGACTGCGGCAGCCGGTGTTGCAGCACGAAGGCGGTGAATCCCATCGTGTTGAACCATTTGGCAAGCTGGAAGCCGCTGATTTGGTAGGCCAGCCGGGCATAGCCTCCGCCGGGTACGATGACCACGGCCGCGCCTTTGTTTTCGGCTTGGGAGGTCTCGAAGAGGTAAAGCCCCGGCGTGCCGACCTGATAGATGCGTTCGTTGGCGATGCTGTCGGGCAGGTTCAGCCCCCGGCTGTTGGGCATTTTCCCTTTTTCCCAGATGGGAATGAATGTCTGGGCGCTGAGAGTTGCCGCCATTGCCAGAAGATACAGGGAGAGAATGATTTTTTTCATGGTAAGTTCTATAAACAGGAACAGGTGTCGGTAAAACAGTTATTTACAAAAGTACTATTTTTTATGGGAGCCGAGGGCAAACTTTGGAGCTTAATTTATGCCCCTTCCTCAGGGGCGGTGGAGAAAATGCGGTTTAAAGAGTCGTCTCTCTCCCCAAAAAAGAGTATCTTTGTCTTTGTTATAGGGTAGTAAGAAAAATACTTTTGCAATATGAAAGTACAACTTTTTGCGGCCGATGTGAAGACCGGTCTCTCGGTCGACTATGCCGAGGGCGGTGTGCGGGCGGGCTTTCCCAGTCCGGCACAGGATTATGAGACCGAGTCTATCGACCTCAACAAGGAATTGATACGCCACCCGGCTACGACTTTTTATGCCCGGGCCAAGGGCGACTCGATGCGCGACTGCGGCATCGACGACGGCGACCTGCTCATCGTCGACAAGGCGCTCGAACCGCAAGACGGCAACATCGTCGTGGCTTTTGTCGACGGGGAGTTCATGCTCAAACGTATTCGCATCGACAAGGCCGGCAACTGCCTGTGGCTTGTTCCTGCCAACAACGACTATCCGCCCCTGCGTGTCACGGCCGAGAACCATTTTGTCGTGTGGGGTGTGGTTACCTACAACATCAAGCGGCAGCGCTGACTTTTCGGCTCTCCCGGTTCCCCGTACTGACTGTTTTCTATCCCTTTCCCCTTTCCCTTCGTATGATAGCTTTGGTCGACTGCAACAATTTTTTCGTCTCGTGCGAGCGGGTGTTTGCTCCCGCCCTGCGCGACAAGCCGGTCGTCGTTCTCTCCAACAACGACGGTTGTGTGGTGGCCCGCAGCAATGAGGTGAAGGCCATGGGCATCAAGATGGGCACCCCCTTGTATCAGATACGTAATCTTCTCGAAACTGGTAACGTGGCGGTTTTTAGCAGCAATTACAATCTCTACGGCGACATGAGCCGTAGGGTCATGTCGCTCCTTGCCGAGTTTTCGCCCGACTGTGTGCCCTATTCTATCGACGAGGCTTTTCTCGACCTCTCGGGTCTCTGTCCCGATGAGGCGCTGGCTGAGTATGCCCGGCGTATGGCCACCACCGTCGAGCGCGGCACCGGTATCCCCGTGACGGTGGGCGTGGCTCCTACCAAGACCCTGGCCAAGGTGGCGGCCCATTTCGGCAAGAAATACCGCGGTTACGGCGGGGTATGTCTCATCGACAGCGACGAGAAACGGTGCAAGGCTCTGGCCCGTTGTCCCATCGGAGAGGTGTGGGGTGTCGGCAGGCAGAATCTGGCCAAGATGGAATATTTCGGTGTGGCCACCGCCGCCGATTTTGTGGCGCGGGGCGAGAGTTGGGTGCGTCGCCATTTCACCGTATCGGGGGTGCGCACCTGGAAAGAGTTGCAGGGCATCGCCTGCATTGGTGAAGATGACTTGCCCGAGAAGAAATCGATATGCACGTCGCGCAGTTTCCCCGACCGTGGCATACGCCGCCGTGCGCAACTCGAAGAGGCCGTAGCCAATTTTGCCGCCTCCTGTGTCCGCAAGTTGCGCCGGCAGCATCAGTGCTGCCGGGTGGTAACCGTCTTTGCCCGCACCAGCCGTTTCTCGACCGACTCTCCGCAAGACAGCATTTACCGCACGCGTTACCTGCCGGTACCCACCGGCGACGTGCAGGAAATCATCTCGGCCGTCATCGGCCTCCTGCGCGAGAGTTATCCCCGCGAGGAGATTTACGATTACAAGAAGGCCGGCGTGATGGTGTGCGATCTGGTACCCGATACAGCTGTGCAGACCTACCTCTTCGACACCGTCGATCGCGCCCGGCAGTCGGCCCTGGCCGAGGCCATAGACCGCATCAACCGTAAGAACGGGCACGATACCGTGCGCATTGCCCTGCAAGGCTACGACACGACGTGGCACATCAAGAGCGAGCATCGTAGCCGACAATACACCACCCGCCTCGACGAAATCATACAGGTCAAGTCGTAGGTAGTGCGGGTATTTCTCTGTTTCAAAAATTCAGGAAGGAGACCAGTAAACAGAATTGCGTTGTCCATGCAACACGCCGATAAGTAACATTGTTGCCATTGCCCAATTTCGGTAAACAACCAGCCATCAGGCACTCTTCTTATAACTGACAACAGCCCACACGCTCAGTACCACGGCAAAGGAGCAGAGTGCGAAAAACTGCGGGAGCAGTTCCATGAAACCGCTGCCTTTGAGATAGACCTGCCGCATGACCTGCATGAAATATTTCAACGGGTTGATGGCCGTTATTGCCTGTGCCCATTGCGGCATACTCGACACGGGGGTAAACAATCCGCTCATGAGAATAAAGACCATGATGAAGAAAAACATCACAAACATGGCCTGCTGTATGGTATCGGAGTAGTTGGAGATGACCAGCCCCATGCCCGATACCAGCCAGATGTAGACCGTGGTAAAGAGATAGATGGTCAGCAGGCTGCCCGTGGGGTAAATGCCATAAACAAGTGCCGCGAGAGCTATGCAGAGCGAGAGTACGACAAAACCGATAATCCAGTAGGGAATGAGTTTGGCCAGCACAAAGAGTGTCTTGGGTACGGGAGTAACGTTGATTTGTTCTATCGTGCCCGACTCCTTCTCGGCCACGATATTGAGGGCCGGCAGGAAACCGGCCAGCAGAGTCATGAGCATGACCATGAGTGCCGGTAGCATGAAAACCTTGTAATCGAGCCGCGGGTTAAAGCGGAAAGACGACTCTACCTTGAAAGCCGACGAGAGAGCCGGAAGGCCGTTCTCGGCCCGCAAATCGGCCGAATAGTCGGCCACAATCGCCGCCATGTACGACGTGGCCAGTCCGCCCTTGGTCCCGTTCACCGCGTTGGCGGCCAGGAGTAGACGGCCCGTCTCGCCCCGCATCAGGTCGCGCTCAAAGCCCGAGGGTATCTCCATAATCATGTCGGCATCGCCCCGCTCGACAGCCGGCATGGCCCCGTCGTATGAAGCCGATGGACCGGAAAGCCGGAAATAGCCCGAAGAGACCACCTTCTGCACCAGCCGTTCCGAGAGGGAGGAACGGTCGCGGTCTACCACATGGAGCTTCACGTTCTTTATCTCCTGGTCGGCCGCCCACGGGAAGACAAACATCACCAGCAGGGTGAGCATGACGATGAGGCGGGGTATCACCTTGTCGCGAGACAGCTGCTTAAACTCTTTTTCTATCAGGAACTTCAACATGAGCGCTCAGTTTAGACGGACATTAAATTTTTTCAGACTCAGCACCACGAGTACCGTCGCCATACCCGTCAGGATTCCCAGTTCGGTAAGGACATACTCGATGCCCACACCCTGCACCATAATCTTCTTCATGGCCTCGACATACCAACGTGCCGGTACCACGGCCGATACCCACTGCAAGACCGCAGGCATGCTCTCGATGGGGAAAATAAGTCCCGAGAGCAGCATGGTGGGCATCATCAGCCCCATGCCCGACACCAGTATGGCTGCCATCTGCGTATCGACCATCGTAGAGATGAAGAGCCCGAGCGAGAGCGATAGAAAGATGTAGACAAGCGAGAGGAGCAGGAGTGTAAAGAGACTGCCGGCTACCGGCACATGGAGCACAAAGACCGAGAGCAGCAGTATGGTGGCCAGATTGACCATCGACAGTACCAGATAGGGTACCGACTTCGAGAGAATGATGTAGATGGGCTTCATGGGCGAGACAAGCAGCACCTCCATGGTGCCCGTCTCCTTTTCCCGCACGATGGCTATCGAGGTCATCATGGCGCATATCTGCAACAAGATGAGCCCCATGATTCCTGGCACGAAATAGTAGGAGCTCTGCAACTGCGGGTTGTAGAGCATCTTCACCTCGGGCTGTATGGTGAAGGACGGCGCCGTAGCGGCCGGCATGGCCGAGCGTGCATAGGAAGCAAGAATACCTTCGATATAGTTCACGATGAGCGAGGCCTGGTTGGGTTCGGTGCCGTCGGCAATAAGCTGCACGGCGGCTTCGCCCGTGTGTTGCAGATTCTCGGCAAAATTCTCGCCGAAGACAATAACCAGATTGATGCGTCCGTACTTGAAGATGTCGTTGATGCGGGAGGCATCGTCGAGCATCTCGACAACGTCGAAATAGGAGCTGGCCGCAATCTGTTCGGTTATCTGCCGGGTGACGGCATCTCTCGACGGGTCGTAGACCGCCACCTGCACATCTTTCACCTCGGAGGTGATGGCAAAGCCGAAGAGCAGAATCTGCGCCACCGGTATGCCCAGCAGGATAAGCATCGTGCGACGGTCGCGCACAATGTGGTAAAACTCCTTGACTACAAATACCCAGAACTGTCTCATGGCTCAATCTCCTTTGCGGGTGGCCCGCCGCGCGAGACGGCGGAAGACCTCGTCCATCGTATCGACGTCAAACTGCCGGCGCAGGCGGGCCGGCGCGTCGAGCGCCTCGATGCGGCCGTCGACCATCATCGACACGCGGTCGCAATACTCGGCCTCGTCCATATAGTGCGTGGTTACAAAAACGGTAATGCCCCGCCCGGCCGCCTCATATATCATGCCCCAGAACTGGCGGCGCGTAACGGGGTCGACCCCGCCGGTGGGCTCGTCGAGAAAGACAACCTTGGGGTCGTGGAATATCGACACCGAGAAGGCCAGTTTCTGTTTCCAGCCCAGGGGGAGCGATCTGACCGGCGTGTTGCGCTCCTGTTCCAACCCGAGTTCGTGCAGGATGCGTTCGGTCTTCGACTTTATCTCCCGCTCCTTCATGCCGTAGATGCCGCCGAAGAGACGCAGGTTTTCCCATACTTTGAGATCTTCGTAGAGAGAGAATTTCTGACTCATGTAGCCGATGTTCTTCTTCACCGCTTCGGACTGGCGGACAATGTCGTATCCGGCCACAAAGCCCTCCCCCTCGGTGGGGCGGCTCAGTCCGCACAGCATGCGCATGGCCGTGGTCTTCCCGGCACCGTTGGCCCCGAGGAAACCGAAAATCTCTCCGGCCGACACCTCGAACGAGATGTGGTCGACGGCCGTGAAATCGCCAAACCGCTTGGTCAGCCCTACGGCCCGTATCACAGGATTATGCACGTTTTCCATCATCGGGAGTTTTCGACAACAACATAAAACAGTCTTCGACCGTCGGCTCTATCTCCTCAACCCGCAGCGAGGAGTGGCCCCGTGCCGTGAGATAGGCCTCCAATGCCGCGGGGCAATCGTCGGCAGCGAAAGTTACATGGCAGGCCGCCCCGAAAGAGAAGGCCGTGCCTACCGGAGCATAGGCTCTCAGGTCGCGCAGCAGGTCGTGCATGCGCGACGAGGAGACGGCAAAAATCTTTCGCGGATAGGCGGCAACGATGCGGCGGGGTGTCTCGATTTTGAGGAAACGGCCCGACTGAATGAGGGCGATGCGGTCGCAGAGCGATGCCTCGTCCATGTAAGGTGTAGACACGAGAATGGTGAGCCCGTCGGCCCGCAGGCGCATAAGCATCTCCCAGAACTCTTTCCGCGACACGGGGTCGACACCGGTTGTCGGCTCATCGAGAAAGAGTACCTCGGGCTTGTGTATCAGGGCGCAGCAGAGGGCGAGCTTCTGTTTCATACCGCCCGACAGCTGGGCGGCCTTGCGGGTACTGAACGGTGCGAGTTGGCGGTAAATGTCGGCCACGAGATGGTAGTTGGCCTCGACCGTGGTATTGAACACCGAGGCAAAGAAGCGCAGATTCTCCTCGACCGACAGGTCGCGGTACAGCGAGAACCGTCCGGGCATATAGCCCACCCGGCAGCGAATGGCCCGATACTCCTTCACCACATCGAGGCCACACACCGAAGCACGGCCGGCATCGGCTGTCAGCAACGTTGTCAGAATACGGAAAAGGGTGGTCTTCCCGGCACCGTCGGGACCGATGATTCCGAATATTTCGCCCGGCGCCACATCGAACGAGATGTCGTCGAGGGCCTTTACCGGGCCGTATGATTTACCGATGCCGGTTGCCGATACACGATTCATGGGCTCTCCTCCTGAATGGGTTTACCGATTGAGTTTTATTTCGCCATACATGCCCTGCTTGATGTAGCCGTCGTTTTTCACGGCGACCTTCACGGCATAGACCAGGTTGGCGCGCTCGTTGCGGGTCTGAATGGTTTTGGGGGTAAACTCCGACTTATCCGAAATCCACACGACCTGTCCGGCATACTCACGCCGGTCCGACGTGCCGTCGTCGGCAAAGACAGCGACCGGTTCTCCTATCGTCATGCGGGTAAGCTGGTCGGCCGTTACATAGACACGGAGAAAGAGATTCTCGATGTCGGCTACCTTGAAAAGGGCCCGTCCCTGAACGGCCAGTTCGCCCGGCTCGGCATACTTGGTCAGAACCGTTCCCGACAGCGGACTCTCGATGCGGCATTTGGCTATCAGGTCTTCGACCCGGGCTATTTGCGCCGAGAGGGCGAGTGACTCGCCACGCAGGCTGCGGTTGGTGTTTTCGAGGGTCTCGCTCTGCGCGGCCAGTTGTTTTTCGAGCAGGGCTATCTGTGCGTCGATGTCGTCGAGCTGCTTGCGGTTTCCGGCGTTCGACTGCACAAGTTTCTCGTAGCGTGTCCGCTCCCGTTGCTGGGTGGCCAGCTGTTGCCGCAGCGAGGCCAACTGTTTCGGTACGTCGCACTGCCGGCTGTCGACTGCCATCTTGTTGGCTTTCAGTTGTTCGCGCTGCCAGTGCAACTGCATGGTGTCGATGCAGCCCAGCAGCGTGCCGGCCTCGACCGTCTCTCCCTCGGCAACGTCGAGCGCGACAATCTCGCCCGCTCCCTGTGCCGACACCAGCACTTCGGTGGCCTCAAACACACCCGAGGCATCGAAGTCTCCGTTTTTGTCGCCACATGAGGGTGTCAGCAGCAGCAACGCCCCCAGACACAGCAACTCTCTTTTCACGATTAGGGGTTTCATATCTTAGCGATTGGTTATGAATTTCATCTCATACATCGACAGCAGAAGCTCGATTTCGTGGAAGATTTTCTCCTGCTGAGCCATCTGTACGGCTGTTACGTCGCGCATGAAGTCGGTGCCCGACAGGGTGCCGTTGGCCATCTTGGCCTCCGATGCCCGGCAGACCGAACGGCGCAATGCGATGATTTCGTCGTCGTAGCGCAACTGTTCGACATTCCGAGTCATGGCATTGCTCTTCTGCGCCAGGTCGAGGTCGATGTTGAAGAGGAAGGTCTCCCGCTGCAATTCGACGGCCCGTATGTCGTTGTCGATGCGACGCTTGTCGTTGCGGCGGGTATAGAAGTTGCTCACGTTCCACGACAGCTTCACGCCGGCCACATAGTAGGGCGAGAAGCTGTTTTCGAGCATGTCGAGACCCGGTTTGCCGTAGCCGCCCGTAAAGAAGAGCCCCAGTTTGGGCATCAGGCCGGCCTGCGTGGAGCGGTCTTGTGCGTGCAGACGCTTTATCTGCGAATCGTACCAGCGCAGCTCGGGTCGGTCTATCCCGGCGGGCACAGGCACGACCGCCGGCCGTACAAATTCGGTCGTGGGGTCTATCTCCTCGCCGATGAACTGTGCCAGCATCTCGACATAGCTGCGGCGTGTGTATTCAAACTGTATGCGGCTCTGCTCGGCTTGCAGAAGGGTTATCTTCACCGCGTCGAGGTCGGCCTGGTTGCCCACGCCATTTTCGATACACGACTCGACCTGCCTGTAACGGCGTGCCAGCTCCTCGCGGTAGAGAACATTCTGCCGCAGCTGGGCGTCGGCCAGCAGGATGCCGAAGTAGAGCTGATTGATGCGGTTGTTTATCTGGTAGAGCGACACCTCGGTGTAGCGCTTCTCCACCTCGGCCTCGGCTTCGATACGCTCCTTGCCGGCACGAATGGCTCCGCCGTCCCATATCGTCTGCGTGACCTCTACCGACACGCCATACTGGTCTTTGCTCAGCACGGGAATCTCCACTCCCAGAAAGTCGAGCTGTCCCGGCGCAAAGGGTAGCTTGGTAACGTCGGACTGGTAAGAGGCCTTGGCCGAGAAGGCAATTTGCGGCACATAGCCCCGGTTGGCGTTGGCCAGATGGTACGCCCGGCTTTTTTCGATAAGGTCATACTGCCTGATGAGCGGGTAGTTGGCCTGTGCCTTGCGGTAGCACTCCTCGATGGTGAGTTGTGCCCGGCAGGGCAACACCACGAAGAGACACATCACACCGAGAACGAGTTGTCTGCTTTTCATATCCTGACTGGTATTTATTCTGATTTGCGAAAAAGCTGTTTTTTACATCACCGTCCGTGGCAGACGCGGTCAGCGGAGACCGAGGCTGTGCAAGAGCGTATCGACAATCTCCCGCTTGCGGGTCGCGAGGAGCTGCTCGGCCTGCTCGTCGGTCAGTCCCCAGGCCTCCTGTGCCACCGGGCGCAGCATGAAGGGGGCCACATCGAGCGAGATAATCGTAAGAGCCAGGTCGAGTGTCGTAACCGGGCGTATGCGTCCGGCCCGGGCCTCCTGTTGCAGGAGGGCGTCGAAGCGGGCAAACAGTGCGGTGGCGTAGCGGCGTATCTGCACCAGTACCGGCCTGAGGCGTTGGGTGTCGTAGAAAAGTTCGGTGAAGATAAACGGCACCAGTCGCGGGTTACGGTTGAAGAGTGTAAAATGCACTTCGACCAACTTCTCGATGCGCTCTTCGAGCGAGATGCTCTCGGCATTGATGGCAGAGAAATTGTCGGCCACAAAATGCACCTTCTCTTCGAGTATCCGCTCGAAAAGGTTGTCTTTGGTGCGGAAGTAGTAATGCACCAGCGCCTGGTTGCAACCGGCCTGCTGCGCAATCTGCTTGGTGGTGGTCTGTGCAAAACCCTGTTTCAGAAACAGGGCCTCGGCGGCTTGAAGTATGGCCTGTTCGGTATTTTTCTCTTCGTTCTTCATTCTCCTGTGGGAATTGATTAATCGATTGATTTAATCGCAAAATTAAATCATGTAATTAATTTTGCAAATATATCGGTCATTTTTTTTGTAAAAGATGCAATACGCACTGCCCGTCGAGGCTCCACAACGCTCGGCCGGCAGTGTATGCCGGCGGAAAAAGCCGTCGGAAACAAAATTCACAAAAACAGACTGTTGTTTTTTCGCGAATAAGCGCTATCTTTGCCCCCGAAAAGAGGTTGCCCCTCCAAGTAAAGACTCCGTTGTGCGCGCAACGCACGCCAAAGCCGGTGTACAATCGGGGGCGGACGACCGATTTTCGGGCCGGAACACAAACCGGTTTCCGCAAGGAAGCTCGAATGGTGGAATGGTAGACACGAAGGACTTAAAATCCTTTGGCCATTGCGGCTGTGCGGGTTCGAGTCCCGCTTCGAGTACAGAGAGCCACGCAGAACATTCTGCGTGGCTCTCTTGTTTTTACAGTTCCGAATCTTTGCTACTTCTGTGTATAATCAACTTGCTAAATAACAGGGTGTATAAAGATACAAACTATCAATCGTTGCCGTTTGTTTTTTATTTTATATCATATGTGTCCGGTAAAAATCCGGACTAGTTATTATAAAGTATAACAATTAAAACAAAGTAGGTTCGGTAGAACCATCCGGTTCATTGACAATATTGCAGTTAGGTTTACAGAACAGGGTCTTGAGTTCGACAGTATCTGTAAGTGAGACACTTACAAGCTGGAGCATCTCGTAGATTGACCGTTGGACATCCATCTTCTTCTGGACAATCGCCATCATGCAGTAGGCGGTTACAGCAGTGTAGATTTGGATTCTTACGGCATTCTCGGTCTGCCCCCAGAAT
>CALUZW010000026.1 GCA_944325415.1 uncultured Bacteroidales bacterium
TCGTCTATCCGGTAGGCATATTGCTGGGAGATGGCACCCAGACCGTTCACCCGCAGCACATGCAGGTACCCGTCATTCCCGACGAAAGTGAGAGAGTAGTCTATCGGGTCTTCGGCCATGAGGGCAAACGACACCGGAGAAAGACCCACATCACCCCCCGCGGAGGCGATGCCTTCGGCGTAGAGCAGGCTGCCCGGGGCACCCGAGAGCGAGGAGAGTATCTGTACCAGCGCCCCGGCATTGGCCGGCGTCACCGCGTGGTCCCCGTCGACCGAGTACACGAATGACGAGACCGGATAGATATTCTTATTGCGAAAGGCGGAGAGAGCAACATTCGACAGGTCTTTTGCCGCGCACTCGTTCAGTTCGCTTTTCTTGGCAAACTCCGAATGGCTCCAATAGCTCTGTGCAAGAATCTCTCCCTCTTCGCTGAATCGTACATCGTACATATAGCCGTCGGCTCCCAGAAAAATCACGCGGGCCGAAACAAACGTGCCGCTTCCCGGGCTCTCCACAAAGCTGCAACTGGCACCCGACACCAGGGTAGTGATGCCCGTCGACTTCACCAGCAGGTGCCGCTGACGGTTGGCCGCATCGAACAGTTCGGCCATGCTCATCTTTGTAAACGAACGTACCCCCGGTGTAGCCGTTTCGGTATCGTCGTCGAGTGTACATTCCCACATCGAGGTTGGCAAAACCCCTTTATTCAGGAAGTTCGATTCATCAATGCCCGTTGCCCACCAGGAGTAGGCCTTCTCGTCAAAATCGCCCTGCGACACATTCGACAAGTCGCTCTGGGCGTATGCCGTCATGTCGACGTTGGAAAGGTCTTTCTTGGCATAGCTTTCCAGTGCGGCATATTCGGCCAGGCTCATGGGTGTAACCATATATTCCCAGTAGGTTCCGTTCCAGTACAGGGTTACCACCGAGGTGCCGGAGATTTCAATACTGAGAGGTACCTCCTGGTTGGTAAAATGGGTGAACGTTACGGTACCCGATTGGTTGGTCGGATAGAGATAGGCCGTCTTGATGCCATCTTTCACTTCGGGAACGAAGGTCTCGGCATCATCGACCACTCCGCTCAACCAGTTGTCGACCCGGTTGCTGTCGACCCAGCGCCGGTTTATCTCGTCCCATACCCAGAGCGACAGGGTCTCTCCGTTGAGGAAACAGCTTCCCGGCATGCCGAGAGGGTGTTGGGAGAGAAAGGCTCCGAGACCGAAGTAGTATCCGAAAAATTTTCCGTGTATGTTACATTTCATGCTGTATCGGTTTTAAAAGTTATGTTCAAGTGTAAAGTAGCTGTTTGCGCATGATTTCGGCTTTATCGCTCTGCCCGAGTATGTCGAACACCAGTGCGGCACACAAGTAGCAGGCCGAGTCGCCCAGGAGAGGGTAAAGGTCGTATCCGTTTTCCTGTTCCTGCGGGAGGGGCAGATATACGGCACTTTTTACCTCGTGACGGTGCATGTACGGGGGCAGGGAGTAGTAGTCGAGAACGATGCGGCCCTGTTCGTCGCCCGAAACGACGGCGACGGGTTTCTCGGTTCCGCCCCGGGCATAGGGGTTGAGTTGTTTCTCGGCCGTAGGGTGGCGGTTGTCGATAAAGCGGGTAACGGGGCGTCGCCACCCTTTCATCTCAAAGCGGAGCATGCGCAAGGTGTCGTCGGGCAGGACAACCCGCCCGCTGCCGTCTTGGCGCATCTCGGGCGACAAGCGGCTGCTGATGTCGACACCGCGACATATCGATTCGGGAGCGACGAGCAGTTGTCGGGCAAGGGCTTCGGGCCACTTGGCGCGGATATACTGTTCGATGTCGGCGCCGCCCGTCTGGCTCACGATGCGGTCCCAGTCGGGAGTGAGCTCTTCCATGTCGGTCTTGACACGGTTTATCCATTCATCGGTTGTCAGAAACATAGCAGACTCCTTTCTTCGTTAGGCGGTGAGATGCGGAAAACAGATACCTTTTTCGCGGGCAGCCTTTTCGATGCTCGTGGGCGAACGCAGACGGTTGGCCGGTACGAGGTAGGGCTCTTTGCGCAGGAGTTCGCGGGCGGCCTGCCACGACACAATCTCTTCGATGGGGGTGGCGTCGGGTTGAGGCGTGGCCACACCGGTCTCGTTGTAGAGGTCGAAGAGGCGGCCGTAGTCGATATCTTGCTCGATGGCCTCCTGCAATTCGCTGTTGGCGGTGGTGTAATAGCCGTGTATGTTGTCTTTGGCGATGAACCGTATGCGCACCTTTTTATCGCCCATGCGGACGATGGTGTTGAGGTTGCCGTGCAGGGTTTCGTAGGTTTTTATCTTTTTCATAATCGTGTGTTTTTTTGAAGTTTACGGCGGGAAGTCTTCCCGCCGTAAACAGTGAGTGAATGGTTGTTAGGCGTTCTTGGGAATGATGCGCATGTGGGCTGCGGGGTAGCGCAGGGTGAGGCAGCTGGCCTCGGTGAGGACGACGGCGTCGGTGTTGCGCACGCCGGCTCCTTTGAGGTCGAGCACCTGACGGTCGAAGGGCACGTGCGACCATTTCGAGAGGAACTCAGGGTCGAAGATGAAGCCGTAGTCGCTCATGCCACATTCGTCGAAGACTTCGGAGTAGAGAATGAAGAGACGTCCGAACTTGGAGCGTATCTCGGAGAAGTCGATACCCCATTTGACAAAATCTTCGTCGGCCGATACGATTTTGTTGACATCGAGCTTGTTGATGCGGCCTATGAAGTCGGAACCGCCGATGAGAATCTTGCGCTTGTTGCCGCCGTTGCCGGTGAAGGCCTCTTTGGCAATGTCGATGAGGTCTTCCTGTGTCAGCTCCTTCTCGGGGTCGAACGTGTACTCCTTACCGGCCTGCCACCAGATACCGCCGGTGAGCGATACCTCTTCTTTCTTTTTTGAGTCGTAGATGCGGCTCTTCACGCCGAACATGAAGGTCTTCTCCATTCCCAGACGCATGTCGTAGATGGCAGCCTCTTCCGAGTCGGAAAACTCCCATTCCACCTCTTTGTTGGCGATTTTCTGGAAGGTCGACTGTTCGATTTGCATCTTGAAAATCTGGCAGTAGTTCTGGTCCTTGACGGGCAATGCCTCGAACTGGGCTGTCTGCACGTCGAGTTCGGTGGCGGCGCGGCCCATGCGAATAAGAGTGGTGCCCTGCTCTATCGTGGGGACACAACCCGTGATGCTGCCGATGGTCTTGCCGTTGATGGCGTAGACATTGAGCTCGCCGGTCTCCTCCTTGCTCGAAATGTACAGCACGAGGTCGGCCTTCGACTGGGTCTTGCCGTCGCTCTCATACCCCTTCACGCCCTGCACGAGAATGGTCTCGGACACCTCGAAGATGTCGTTGTTGCTGGTGGTAATCTGCACCTTCTGTGCGGCGGTGGTGGCGCTGCCCGAAGCAGGCTCGGTATAGGTCTCGGAGAGCGTGGCCTTCGTGGGCTTTACATCGACCGAGTAGTAGTCGACAACCATCGAGCCCGATTTGCGGGCGCCGGCATAGCGGGAGAGTTGGTCGATAGGGGTCGACATGGGGCGCACTTTGGTGATGCGTTTGTCTATCTCGTTCATGAGCAGGTCTTTGCTGTGCCCGCGGGTAATCTCGGTAGTCAAGGGAGTACCCGAAATAATTCGGCCCGAAGTGACGGGAATGATGGCGGCCAGAGCGTAGGCGCAATCATGGAGTACGAATGCCAGCAGGGCGACAAACAGGGCTGTTGCCAGCCAGAACCAGGCGTTCTTTGATTTCAGAAAATTCATAATTTGTTCTTTCATTTGTGTGAAATTTTTAGGTGAATAAATAGGTTGTTATGGTGTGATGCGATTCTTTGTGAGAGAAGGAGTCGGGCGGGTTACAAGTCCCACACGCTGCGGCGGCGTCGGAATCCGAACGCTGCCGAGCGGTTTTCGTCGGCACCTTCTCCGCCGCTGTTGCTGCCGAGCATGGGTAGCGGCGAGTCCTCGTGTTTGGAACGTTCGTTGAGGATACGTTCGTTCCGGCCCCGAATCTCGGCCGCACGCTCGGTATTGTCGAGGTCGAGGTCGTAGTTGATGCCCTTGAAGAGCAGTTCGAGAATCTCGGTCGTGAAGTTGTGCATGAACACATGCTCGCACACGTGGTACACGCGGTCGAGAAACTCTTCAAACTCGGTGTCGCTCATGCCTTTCTGGGCTTTAAAGCGGGCAATGGCGCGGGCGCTGTGCTGCCAGTTCTCTTCCATCTCGCGTTGCAGCAGTTCGCCGGCTCGCACGCGGTGCATAAACTCGTCGTTTTCGCGTTGCAGCTCGATGAGTCGGCTCTCGTCGCCCACGCAAGCCAGAATGTCTGTCCCGAAATGTCGCACGCAGGCTGCCAGAGGGTCGTCGCCTCCCAGAACATCGCCGATAAACTCGGCCATACGCGGGTTCGACATGAAGATGTCGGCCAGCTTCAACTGGTCCTGACACAGGTATTCGTAGCGTTTCCTCAGGTCGTCTTCGTATTCGAGCAGCGAATCGAAGAAGAGGTCGTCATTGTCGAAAACCCTGTCGGGGAAACTTTTGCTCACTCTCGCCAGAAGCATCTCCCGGGAGTTTCGGTGGGTATGGTCATACCCGTTTCCTGTTAAGTCTTTCATACAATTAATGAGTTTTAATAAAGTGAATAGTTGACCACCGGTGTGGTATTTTTACAATGCAAAGAAAAGGGTAGAAGCGACCTGTTATGTGTGATATTTATCAAAAGTATATGCCCTGTTCTTTCTTTTGTTTTTGTGGTAAAAATACCCTGCCTGGGAGTACTGTTGCCCATCGGGAGCGGGCAAAATATCTTTCGGATTATAAATTGCTTATTTCTGAGAGAAAACGTACCTTTGCTATCTCTAAAAGATAACCGATTCAAAACCTATATAAGTATGGCTACAAAACCCTTTAAGTATCAAGAGATGTTCCCTATGGGAAAGGATAACACCGAGTATTATCTTCTCACCAAAGATTATGTCTCGGTCGAGAATTTCGACGGGAAAGAAGTGCTCAAAGTCGAGCCCGAGGCGCTGACCCGCCTGGCCAATGCCGCCATGCGCGACGTGTCGTTCCTGCTGCGTCGCGAACACAACGAGAAGGTGGCCAGCATACTGCACGACCCCGAAGCCAGCGACAACGACAAGTATGTGGCCCTCACCATGCTGCGCAACGCCGAGGTGGCCTGCAAAGGCCAGCTGCCCTTCTGCCAGGACACAGGAACGGCGATTGTCATGGGCAAAAAAGGCCAGCAGGTGTGGACAGGCGGCGGCGACGAAGAGGCTCTCTCGCTGGGCGTATACAAGACCTACACCGAGGAGAATCTGCGCTACTCACAGAATGCTCCTCTCGATATGTACCGCGAAGTGAATACCGGCTGCAACCTGCCGGCACAGATCGACCTCTATGCTGTCGACGGCATGGAATACAAGTTCCTCTTTATTGCCAAGGGAGGAGGTTCGGCCAACAAAACCTACCTTTATCAGGAGACCAAGGCGCTCATTACCCCCGACAAGCTGGTCAATTTCCTGGTCGAAAAGATGAAGACCCTCGGCACGGCAGCCTGCCCGCCCTATCACATTGCCTTTGTTATCGGTGGTACCTCGGCCGAGATGAACCTCAAAACCGTCAAGCTCGCTTCGGCCAAATATTACGACAACCTGCCCACTTCGGGCAATGAGCTGGGACACGCTTTCCGCGATATCGAGCTGGAAAAAGAGGTGCTGCGTGCCGCTCAGGAGTCGGGCATCGGAGCCCAGTTCGGCGGTAAGTATTTTGCCCACGACGTGCGCATTATCCGTCTGCCCCGTCACGGCGCCTCCTGCCCGGTGGGATTGGGCGTTTCCTGCTCGGCCGACCGTAATATCAAGGCAAAAATCACCCGCGAGGGCCTTTGGGTAGAGCGTCTCGATGACAACCCCGGCGAACTTATACCCGATGAACTGCGCCAGGCCGGCGAAGGCAATGCCGTGCGCATTGACCTCAACCGCCCCATGAACGAGGTGCTGGCCGAGCTCTCGAAATACCCCGTGGCTACCCGTCTCTCGCTCAACGGTACCATCATTGTGGGCCGCGACATTGCGCATGCCAAGATCAAGGAACGCCTCGATGCCGGCGAGGAGATGCCGGCTTACCTCAAAGAGCATCCCATCTACTACGCCGGTCCGGCCAAGACTCCCAAGGGAATGGCTTCGGGTTCGTTCGGTCCCACGACAGCCGGCCGTATGGACCCCTATGTCGACCTCTTCCAGAGCCATGGCGGTTCGATGATTATGATTGCCAAGGGCAACCGCAGCCAGCAGGTAACCGATGCCTGCCACAAGCACGGCGGTTTCTACCTCGGCAGTATCGGTGGCCCTGCTGCCATATTGGCTCAGAACAGCATAAAGAGTGTCGAGTGTCTCGAATATCCCGAGTTGGGTATGGAAGCCATCTGGAAAATCGAAGTAGAGAATTTCCCCGCTTTCATTTTGGTCGACGACAAAGGCAATGACTTTTTCAAACAGATAAAGCCGCTTTGTCTGGGTTGTCCCAACAAGTGATTGTAATCGAATCGACTATCGAAACCTCCGGCTTATAAGTCGGAGGTTTCTTTTTGCCTTTTTTGAGAGATGTGTGGAAAAATTAGGTGAAACCTTTTTTAGATATACGATATATTTATACCTTTGCCGACGAAAGTATACACCTTTGTGCCGACTTGGAGAAGATGCGGCAAAGGGAGAGGTATATATGGCCGGCTGACGTTGAACGTTTCGCGTGCCATGTTTAGTAAGTGAGGAAACCTTAACCCCCAAAAAATAAAAAAAGTATCATGAAAAGAATTTTTACTCTTTGTGCGTTCCTTTGTGCAGTAATGCTGGGGCGCGCCGGTGAAATTGTCTTGTGCGATTTCGAAAATTACAATGTGGGCGATGTGTTCCAAGTGGAAAGCATTTTTGCCCCGGGCGTAGCCTCGACCGACGGTACGGCAGTTGTGGTTGAAGACCCGACCAACCCCGACAACAAAGTGTTGAAAGTCTCCATCAAAAACTGGAACACCTTTGTGCGCTACGACTTGCCCGATGGTATTTCCGGGCAAAATCTGCTCGACCATTACCAGAAGATTTCTTTCGACCTCTATCGTGACCCGTCGCAGACGAACGACTACATGCAGACCGCCATCTTGCTGGGTGGTGCAGGCGATGGCTCCACAACCCTTTATTGGGATACCGAATTTCCTTTCTTGGGCAACAAGGGAGAATGGATACCCAAAAGCTACGACTTCAATAGCATCTATAATGAGTCGACCTGCATCTTGTTGGGACTCCACTGCGATGTCGTAGAGTATTACATCGACAACATTCGCCTCTCGGGCGTTTCCTCGGTAGAGACCGACACGATTCGTTGGACGGCTTCTACATCGGGTCAGTGGGACGTGGACAAAACAGCCAACTTCGCAGCTATCGAAGATCCCATTGACAACATCACGCCGATTGTGTTCAAAACCGGAAACCGCGTCATCTTCGATGATAATGCATATACAACGGGTGGCCCGAAGGCTCTTAACGTCCAAATCAGAGAAACTGTCGAGCCGTCGACCGTAATATTTGACAACGATATGATAGCATACCGTCTCTCACTGGTCGATGGTGCATCGGGCTACCTCACCGGCGGCGGACAGTTGATTATTGAAGGACAAAAGCAGGTGACCCTCGACATCGACAATAAAATGGTGAAAGGTACCGTACTCAGAGGTGGAACCTTGCGCATGGGAAAACAGGGCATCGATATGCTGGGTGGTTCATTGTTGGTCGAAGGTGGCGGTACGATAAATGCCTGTCTCGACAACTCGTCGAACAACTATATAACGCTGAATGCTCCTATCACGGTTACCGATGGCGATACCCTCAACATGTATCTGTCGCGCTACACCTATATGATGTCGCCTTTGTCGGGTAGCGGTGTGGTCAACATTTATGCCGGAGGTGAGCGAGTGTACCTGGCCAATGAAAAAGCCAAAGAGTACCCCAACTGGGACCAGTTCTCCGGAACAGTGAACATCTATAAATATACCGACGTGAACGCCTCGGCCGGATATTACGGCGTGATTCTGGGCAGCGGGACAACCTTTAACCCGTCGAGCGTAGAGGAGAGCATCATTGCCGGTAACGTGAATTCGATGTTTGCCAATAAGACGCTGGTATTGCAGGAAGGTGCAGCCATTGCAGCCGAATCGGGTATACGTGGCTATCGCATAGGCGAATTGCAGACAAAACCGGGTTCTCGCATTTACGGCTATATAAAGTCGAGCGACACACCTGCTTCGTATTACATTGTGGGAAATTCCAATACCGACGCTCTCCTGGCCGGACAGATTGCCCCCTTTGGTACCGACAGACCTGTTGTAGGCCTTATCAAGGAAGGTACCGGAACCTACACGCTTACCTGTGACAACAACGTCATTACCGGTGGTATACAGGTTCTTGGCGGTAAAGTGCTTATCGACAATGATGTAGAGAAAGCCGAAGCCGAGGGGCTGACCGGTGCCGCATATACGGCCGGAACTGCCAATACCGTCTTTGTGGGTGGTACCATCGGCGGATCGGGTAACATTGCAAGTGATATCGACGTGTACGGTACACTCGAACCTGGAAGCAACGGCATAGGTACTCTTACCCTTAGAAACTTTGCCAAGGAAAACGATACAGTGTCGATTTACCTGCGCCCCACGACCGTCTTGTCGTTCGAAATCGCATCGCCGCAACACCACGACAGCCTGGTTGTAGATGGTAACCTTATATATTACAACATTACAGAGGACTTTATTGAAAGTTCGGACCTGCCTGTTGTGGAAATCAAGACCGACGACAGCTTTGTCTATAACGAAGGAGACGAATATGTACTTATCTCGGCTTATGGCAAAAGCTCGCTCTACGGCGATCCGTGGAACTTCGACGTGAAGTTGCCCGAGACCGGTGTATGGACCGTTGAGGAGCGTACAACCGATAAGGGTATCCAACTTGTCCTCATTGCAGGTGATGCTGCCGGCGTAGAAAATACCGTAGCCGAGAACGACCCCCGGGTTTATGCCAACAACGGCATCATCTATGTCGAAAACGCCGCTGGTGAGCAAGTTGCCGTTTACTCACTTTTGGGTCAGCAGTTGGAGTCTTTCACGGCTCATGAAGGCGTGAACACCATCAACGACGTGAAGGGCATGGTCGTAGTGAAAATCGGCGAGCATACTTACAAAGTCACCAATTTCTAATAGACTTATAACATACAAATCATGAAGAAACATCTTTTATATCTGCTTTGCCCTCTTTTCATTGCCGCGGCAAATGCCCAGGAGAGTGCTGATACGCAGGCCCTGCGCGACTATGCCGAAAAATCCGGCAAGAAAATAGGTGTTGCCGTCCCCGTGTGGCGCATTGATGTAACCAATGACGGTCTCCCTGAGACGCAGGCTGTTTACAACAATTTCAATATACTCGTTGCCGAGAACGAAATGAAAATCGATGCCCTGCAACCCAACCGGGGACAATTCGAGTTTTACCATGGCGACAATCTCGTGAACTTTGCCGAACGCCACGGCATGACGGTCCGCGGGCACACCTTGTGCTGGCATAAGCAGGTGTCGGGCTGGATCAGCTCCGACGGAGGTCAGAAGAACGACCACAATTATTCCCGCGAAGAGTTGCTCGAAATACTCAAAGATCACATCACGACGGTTGTTACTCACTACAAAGGCCGTGTGCATGAATGGGACGTCGTGAACGAATGTCTCGCCGATGACCAAAGCATTGTGCGTACCAATCCTACGGCCTATGCCCTGCGCCCCTCGGTATGGTACACCGGTATCGGTGAAGACTTTATCGATTCGGCATTTGTCTATGCCCATCGTGCCGACCCCGATGCCAAACTGTATCTCAATGACTATGGCGTGGAAATGCAGGGCTCTGCAAAAACCCAGGCTTACTACAACCTAGCACGTCGGTTGCAGAAGAGCGGTATTCCCATCGATGGCGTGGGCCTGCAATGCCACCTGACGGTGGGAGAACTCGACTCGGCCAAATTTGACAACAACGTGAAACGGTATGCTTCTCTGGGCCTCACCTGTATCGTTACCGAGCTGGATATGTCGATACCCGACCTCGGTGCCGCTGATGCTTACGAAAAACAGGCCGCAGAATACCGCACCATTGCTAATGTGCTGATAAAGTATGATCACTGCCCGAATCTGGTTATTTGGGGCGTGAAAGACGACCAGACCTGGCGAAGAGGCGAACCGCTCTTGTTTAATGCTGCCATGCAGGCCAAACCGGCTTTCTATGCTTTGTATGATGTATATAAAGAGTATGCCGAGAATCTTCCTGCCGGTATCGAGTCGACCGCTGCTGATGCTGTGGGCGAATTGCCCCCCTTTGTCGATGTGTATGACCTGATGGGCCGTTCCGTGGCCAGACAGATGCCGCGTGAGCGCATCTATGACTTGCCCGCCGGCCTTTATATTATCGACCAAAAGAAGATGGCTATTACGCATTGATGCCGAGATATAGAATCTTTTAGAGCGGGACGGTCTTTACCGTCCCGCTCTTTTTTTGTCCCATTGTAGTGGGTATCTCTTTTTCTCGACGTAGGGAGTTCCCTTTTCAACCTTGATTATTCCGTTTCCTGTTTCTTGTGTTATCAGTTTTTTTCTTGCTCTCTGTTCACTGCAACGGCAATCTTATTTTACGTTTAACGTCGCATCTATGCCCGAGCGGTAGCGCCTCTTCTGCGTTATACCGCAGGAGATAGGCTGTTGTTGAGATTGGTTGATGAAAAATGCGGGTATAGGACTTGTGCGTAAGATGGAATGAAAAAAGGCGTCGGGGCAGAACCCCGACGCCTTAATAATAAGGAGGTTTTCTTTTACTTCTTGATGAGGCGGAGTGTGGTAGAGCCGGTTTGGGTAGTAAGACGGCAGGTGTAGTATCCCGGTGCGTTCTCGGAGATGGGTAGGCGGCACTCGTGTTGGCCGGCAACTTGTTCCGAAGAGGCTTGGTAGACAATCTGTCCCGAGAGAGTGAATATCTCGATTTTTACCGTCGATGCCTCGGGCAGCGAGTAGCGCAGGGTGGTTTCGCCGGCAGCTCCCGACAGAATCTGTGCCGTCAGGGCCGATGTGGCTGTGGCCGGTGTGATGCCGGAAGGAGTAGAGATGTTCTCCTCGGTACCGGTGCGCCCGTAGAAGGTCAGGTCTTTGAAAGCGATGATATATTTCATGCTCTTCAAAGAGCCTTTGGAATAGGGCAGAATTTTGAAGATGAACGGTTCGCCGGGCGATACGAGTACCGATTTTTCAAACTTGTAGGTGAAAAACTGGAAGTTGTCTCGTTCGGGTTGTGTTGCGTTGAAAATGTACTCGGCCGTGGTGAGCGACTCGTTGGTGTCGTAGAGCGCCGAGAAGAGCGCGTTGTCGGTTCCCAAGCGTTTGGCATAGAAGCTCAGCGAGTCGACGGTGAGATAAGTGCCTTCCTTGGGGGTGATGGTGTATTGCAGGTTGAGGTCGTCGACAAGACCCGCGTTGTTGGTCCAGTAGTCCGAGCCAAACCGCAGATAGCCGCCATTCATTTCAGAGAGGAGCCCGTTGATGGCGAGTTTGGTGTCGAGCAGCTCCGACGTCGAAGTGGCTTCGGGGCCTTCGTTGGTCATGTCCCATACGGTAACGGCCGGAGTGCCTCCTACGAGTACACGGTTATCTTCCACAGGGTCGGTGCTTTCGCCCGGCTGATAATAGTCTTCGTCGGTGTAGGTGGGTTGCACATAGGTGGGGAAGAACTCTGTGCTGGGCGATTCGGTATCGGCCAGTCCGTCGCGCATGATATCCTCGACGAGACTATTGATGTACACTTCAAGAGCGGTGTAGCCGTTGGCTCCCGCAAAAGGCTCGGCGGCATCACTTATATCGTACGGGTCGAGGCCGTTGGCTGTTTCCCAAGCGTCGGGAATACCGTCGCCGTCGCTGTCGCGCAGGCGGGGAGCGCTCTTATACTCGATATATCCCTCAACATCGGCCTGCGAGTCGATGATGCCGTTGGTACTGCCGTTAGAACCTTCGTAGGTATATGTGCCGTTCCAAGCTTCGTCGGTAATGCGTATGTCGATGATGTCGCGCATATAGGAGGCTCCTACGTAGGCGAGAACCTTTTCATAGGCTGTCTCGGCGCTGTGCCGCGAGATGTCGACACTCTCAAACGGTGTGAGTGATTTGATGGTTACTATTCCACCGGGAGGGGTGCCGTTGGGGTGTATACCACTCCAATTGTTGGTGTTGACGCTTTCGATGTTTTTCATCGACGTGGAGTTGCTCTGTATTTGAGGGCAGGTGTTGTCGAACACGTTGCCGTCGACATAGAACTTGCCCCATACGCCGGCTTCGTTGGTGTTGCTGCCGTCGTCGGCGTTGGGTGAGAAGATGCGGTGTACCAGCGAGGTCTTCGTGGCGGTCGAGGGGCCGGGTTTGTAATAGTTGTTGATAAAGTTGTAGCTACCGCCTTCACCGGCATAGCCACCGTTGGTGGGACCCCAGTTGTAGAAAACGTTGTTGATGAGGTCTACCCGTTCGTCGTCGGGACGGCCGGTGTAGCGGCTGCCGCACAGACGGGGGGTGCGGCTGGTGTGGTGGGCCAGCATGTTGTGGTGGAAGGTGGCACCTTCGCCGCCCCAGATGCCGCCGTAACCGTGGTTACCCTTGACGTGAACCGAGCGGGAGAGGCTCTCGCTGAGCAGACACCATTGCAGGGTGAAGTTGGTATTGCCGTAGAACGAGCCGCACTCGTCGGTACACCAGCTCATGGTACAGTGGTCGATGATGACGCGGTCGCGGTTGGTAGCTGTCATGGCATCGTCTTCGCTTTTGGCCTCGTCGCCCATGCGGCAGCGGAGAAAGCGCACGATAACATTGTTGGAGCGTACATTGACGTTGTAGTTTTTAAGGCAGATGCCGTCGCCGGGAGCGGTCTGTCCGGCAATGGTTACATCGCCCGGCGTGATGTCGAGTCTCGATTTGAGTTCGATGGTACCCGATACGTCGAAGACAATGGTTCGCGGGCCGCTCTGAGCGATGGCCCAACGCAGGGATCCTTCGCCGCTGTCGTTGAGGTTGGTTACATGAATGGTGCGTCCGCCGCGTCCGCCGGTAACGTAGCGCCCGTATCCTTCGGCGCCCGGGAATGCAGGCAGGTCGTCGGCTTGCGAGGCTAGTGTGGTAAGCAAGCCACTTGCGATGAGAAGAAGGGTTTTGATTTTCATGGTATATAGATGTTTACATATGCAAAGAAAGGGATAATTTTTGATATGGAAATCAAAATTCTTATGTTATGGTCAAAAAAAATATTCCAAAGGGGCTTGCAGCAGTGTTGTATGTGTGTGATTAACGCGTCGCGTGAGGAGTGTGGGGGGCGAACGGTATGAAAAAAAAGGCGCCGGGGGCAGGGCCCGACGCCTTTGGGGTATGGAAAAAGTGTGTTTTTATTTTTTGATGAGGCGGAGTGTGGTAGAGCCGGCCTGTGTGGTGAGGCGGCAGGTATAGTAGCCCGGGGCGTTTTCGCTGAGAGGCAGGCGGCATTCGTGTTGTCCGGCGGTCTGCTCCGTGGTGGCTTGGTAGATGGCTTGTCCCGAGAGAGTGAATATCTCGACTTTTACCGTCGACGCCTCGGGCAGCGAGTAGCGCAGGGTGGTTTCGCCGGCAGCTCCCGACAGGATTTGTGCCGTCAGGGCCGATGTGGCTGTGGTCGGTGCGATACCGGTCGAGGTAGAGATGTCTTTCTCGGTACCGGTGCGGCCGTAGAAGGTTACATCTTTGCAGGAGAATGCATATTTGGAGCTGCTCCCGAACGGGCTGGTGAGGTGGGGCATTATCTTGAAGATGAACGATTCGCCGGGCGATACCAATACGGGGTGTTCAAACTTGTAGGTGAAAAGCTGCCAGTCTTGTGCCGGTTGAATACTGCTGAAAAGGTATTTTGCCGAGAAGAACGACTCCCGCGTGTCATAGAGTACCGAGAAACGCATTTTGCTGGTACCCATACATTTGGCATAGAACGTCAGAGAGTCTATGGCCAAGTAGTTGGCGTCTTGCGGAGTGATGACATATTTCAGGCAGACGGTATCGTTGATGTTTGAGTTGTCTACCCAGTATTCCGAAGCATATCGCAGATAGCCTCCGTTCATCTGTTTCAGCGGACCGCTGATGGTCAGCTCGGTATCGAGCAGGTTCGAGGTCGAGGTGGCCAGGGGGCCTTCGTTGGTCATGTCCCATACGGTAACGGCCGGAGAGCCTCCTACGAGTACGCGGTTATCTTCCACAGGGTCGGTGCTTTCGCCCGGCTGATAATAGTCTTCGTCGGTGTAGGTGGGTTGTACATAGGGGGGGGGAAGAACTCCGTGCTGGCTGATTCGGCATCGGCCAGACCGTCGCGCATGATATCCTCGACGAGACTATTGATATACACTTCGATGGCGGTGTAGCCGTTTGCTCCGGGGAATGGCAGAGCGGCGTCGTCAACATCATAGGGGTCGAGACCGTTGGCTGTTTCCCAAGCGTCGGGAATACCGTCGCCATCGCTGTCGCGCAGGCGGGGTGTCGTTTTATATTCGATGAATCCCTCCACGTCGTTCTGGCTATCGATGATTCCCCGGGTGCTGCCATTGGAACCTTCAAAGGTATATACGCCGGCTTCGGTTTCGCTCACGATACGCTGGTCGATAATATCGCGCACATAAGAGGCTCCTGCGTAGGCGAGAACTTTTTCGTAGGCCATTTCGGCATTGTGTTGAGATATGTCGACAGTGGGGAATGGGTCGGGCGACTTGACGGTCAGCAGTCCGTTGGGAGGAGTGCCGTTGAGGTGAATACCGTTCCAGTTGTTGGTATTGACACTTTCGATGTTTTTCATCGAAGTTGCATTGCTCTGAATGTCGGGACAGGTGTTGTCAAACACGTTGCCGGCTACATAGAATTTACCCCATACACCAGCCTCGTTGCTGTTGCTGCCATCGTCGGCATTCGGTGCGAATATACGGTGTACGAGCGATGTCTTCGTGGCGGTCGAGGGGCCGGGTTTGTAGTAGTTGTTGATAAAGTTGTAACTACCTCCTTCACCGGCATAACCGCTGTTCTTGGGTCCCCAGTTGTAGAAGACGTTGTTGATGAGGTCGATGCGTTCGTCGTCGGGACGGCCGGTGTATCGGCTGTCGCACAGACGGGGCGTGCGGCTGGTATGGTGCGCCAGCATGTTATTTCTGACGGATAAGGTAAGCCCGCTTTCGCGAAATGGAGGGCGATTATTGGCGTTTTGGGGTGGGGAAAATGGTCAAGAAACAAAAAACGTCCCGGCCTGTCGGCGGGACGTTTTGGGAAATGCGACGCAGTCTTGTCATAAGACGCTGTCGATAAGAGGTTTCAGATATACGGCTTCGAGGATATATACGGCGGCACCGGCCAAGTAGCCAAGGAGGGCGAGCAGCGACACGTTCTTGAGGTACCAGCCGAAGTTGATTTTTTCCAAGCCCATGGCAACCACGCCGGCAGCCGAGCCGATGATGAGGATGCTGCCGCCCACACCGGCGCAATAGGAGAGGAATTCCCAGAAAATGCCGTCTTGCACGAAGTTGGCCATGTAGCCTACCGTGCCGGGGTCGGCAACGGGATACATGCCCATGGCGGCGGCCACGAGGGGTACGTTGTCGACAATAGACGACAAGATGCCGAGCACGATGTTGATGATATATACGTTATGCACTTCTTCGTCGAGCCAGCCGGCAACCGAACCCAGAATGCCGGTTGCCTGTAAAACGGCCACGGCCATGAGAATGCCGAGGAAGAAGAGAATCGAAGGCATGTCAATGCGCGAGATGACTCTCGGGACACGGTGTTCCTCGGCTTTTTCGAGCATTTTGTGGTTGTACATGATTTCGGTGAAAATCCACAGGATACTCAGCACGAAGAGAATGCCGATAAACGGCGGCAGGTGGGTGATGGCCTTGAATATGGGCACGAAGATGAGACCGCCCACACCGAGGAAGAAGATATTTTTCTTTTCTCGCGGCGAAATGAAGTCGCTGCGGGTGACGATGCGGTTTCCTTCGGGCAGTTCTCCTTTGATCTTCCGGGTCGCGAAGAGCAACGGAATGACGAGGGCCACTACACTGGGCAGGAAGACATAGGTTATCAGGGCGGCGGTAGTCACATTGCCTTTGACCCAAAGCATGATGGTGGTCACGTCACCGATGGGCGACCAGGCCCCGCCGGTATTGGCTGCGATGACAATCATACTGGCGTAAATCCAGCGTTCGTGCTGGTCGTTGACGAGTTTGCGCAGCAGCATGACCATCACGATGGTGGTCGTGAGGTTGTCGAGCACGGCCGAGAGGAAGAACGTGATGATGCCGAGAATCCACAGCAGGCGGCGTTTTTTGCGCGTGGTGATGCGGTCGGTGATGATGGAGAAGCCCCCGTGCACGTCGATGAGCTCGACGATGGTCATGGCACCGACGAGGAAGAAGAGC
>CALUZW010000027.1 GCA_944325415.1 uncultured Bacteroidales bacterium
ACCGCATTGGCCTCGGTGCACAGTTCGGCGGCAAATACTTCGCCCACGACGTGCGCATCATCCGCTTGCCCCGTCACGGCGCATCCTGCCCCGTAGGTCTGGGTGTAAGCTGCTCGGCCGACCGTAACATCAAGTGCAAAATCAACAAAGAGGGTATCTGGATCGAGAAGCTCGACAGCAACCCCGGCGAACTCATTCCCGAGGAATTGCGTCAAGCCGGCGAAGGCAATGCCGTGAAGATAAACCTCAACCAGCCCATGAGCGAAATCCTCAAGGAGCTCGACAAATACCCCGTAGCTACCCGCCTCTCGCTCAACGGTACCATCATCGTAGGCCGCGACATCGCTCACGCCAAACTCAAAGAGCGCCTCGACCGTGGCGAAGACCTGCCCCAGTACATCAAGGATCACCCCATCTACTACGCCGGTCCCGCCAAGACGCCTAAAGGCATGGCCTGCGGCTCGATGGGCCCCACGACAGCCGGCCGTATGGACCCCTATGTAGACCTGTTCCAAAGCCAAGGCGGCTCCATGATCATGCTCGCCAAGGGTAACCGCAGCCAGGCCGTTACCGACGCCTGCAAGAAACACGGCGGCTTCTACCTGGGCAGCATCGGCGGTCCTGCCGCTATCCTGGCCCAGAACAACATCAAGAGCATCGAGTGCGTAGAGTATCCCGAGCTCGGCATGGAGGCCATCTGGAAAATCGAGGTAGAAGACTTCCCCGCATTTATCCTCGTCGATAACAAGGGCAACGACTTCTTCAAACAGATCAAACCCATCTGCCCCGCCCACAAATAATCTCGCGGGACAAGTTCCTATACACCGGCGGGGCTGCCTTACTAAAGAGGCAGCCCCGCTGTATTTTTACGAGATTCAATTCATCTGCTTTCCCCGCTTCTCCTTCTCGAGAAGGTGCTTTGCCGCCAACCGATAGGTATAACGCACATTCGGGTCGCTATGGTCCCAAGTGTCCAGTTCATCGAGAATCAACTGTGGGAACTTCTTGCTGATATCTCGCAACGCATTACCTACCGATTTTCTCACATACTCGCTCGAATCGGCCTTGTGTCTACTCAAAAAAGCAACAGCCTCCAAAGGATGCTCCTTGAAATAGGGCCGCGAGGTCCATATCCTCAACCCCTCGGTAACAGCCCGTACTACATTCGGATGACCATCGGCCAACCATTCAGCAATAAGAGGCAAAGCTCTTTCATATCCACGCTCTTTACAAATAAAGTCAAACGATTTGGCCAGCATCTCCTGCACACGCCAATTCTCATCGCAGCTTACCCGTTCTTTCAAAAAACTCAGGGCTTTTTCATTGTCTACTCCGGCATACCCCAATAAAACGACCGACAGCATACGCACCTGATAAGCCGGATGTTTGAATAATTCGAGCGAAAGGCCGTAACACTCTTCGTCACTACACGACTCGTGTATCCGATGAGCCGCATCCAAAATATGCTGAAATCCATTTTCAACCGTTACAATATGGGCAATAATCTCTTCGAGGTTCATATTCATTAGGTTTATCTATCGCTGGAGTATGAAACCGCGCAATTCAATCGAGATTCTGAGCATGAGATTTGTGCTCCATCATCTCGCGTACACTGTTTACCTCGTCGATAAGTTGTGTTTGCGAAGGCAGATACAATTTATATTCACGGGCCAGTATGGTTTTATTGTCTTCGGGAAGAGCCATCTTCACGGCCGTATCGTTCTTGCTGGTACACAAAAGGATTCCTACGGTGGGATTCTCGTCGGCCATCTTTTCCACCCGGTCGTAGTAGTTGACATACATTTGCAACTGTCCCAAGTCCTGGTGAGTCAGTTTGCCCGTCTTCAACTCAACCACCACAAAACATTTCAGCAACCGGTTGTAGAAAACCAAATCGGCAAAAAATTCGTCATCCTCCAACAAGATACGTTTCTGCCGGGCCACAAAAGTAAAACCCTGCCCCAGTTCGAGCAAGAAGTGCTGCAAATGAGTGATGATAGCCGACTCCAAATCTTTTTCATAATAGGTTGCCTGAGGCTTCAATCCCAGAAACTCCAAATACATGGGGTCTTTGATAATCTCTTGCGGCGACTGCGGCATGCGCTCCTTTCGCGCCACAGCCAACACCGACTCCTTGTCGTTGCTCAACAGCAGCCGTTCGTACAACTGGGAGTTTATCTGTCGCTCCAGCTCCCGGGCCGTCCACGCATTGTTCACGGCCTCCAGTTCGTAATACTCCCGTTTATCCACATCGGGTATCTGTATAAGAGTTCTGTACTGAGTCCAATTCAATTGTGAACGCAGTGCGTTCTCAATTG
The DNA here is from genome assembly GCA_944325415.1 of uncultured Bacteroidales bacterium. Classification (GTDB taxonomy): domain Bacteria; phylum Bacteroidota; class Bacteroidia; order Bacteroidales; family UBA11471; genus Caccoplasma. The sequence goes on from CALUZW010000027.1 coordinate 2,319, forward strand.
GATACAAACGATAAAACTGGCGGCAAAAAGAAAGTTGTCGCACCGAAAATCCGCTACCATAATCGGGTTCCAACTGCTTGGCCAGGTTCTTTATCAGGTAACTGCCATAGTCGGCCCTCTCTTTTCCTTGTTGCTCCTCCTCAAAAATGCGGCGTCCCAACTGCCAATACATCTGAACCCGGCAGAAATCCACACTACGCACCGCATGAGCACGAGCCGCATCGATAATGCCGCGGATGTCGTTCAAAAACAGTTCTTCCTTTTTCATATCTCCATCCATGGTATTTACTTGTCAGACTTATACATACAAATATAAACAATTCCTTTCACTTGACCAAATGCAGAAGGGTCCCCTCCGAAAACAGGCAGGGCCCGACGAACGGCAAGCGTTCTCGGGCCCTGTATGGTTGGGCTGTCGGCCTCGTAGGCGAAAGACTTTCCGCCTCGGCCGATGTGTTTAGCCTTTCTTTTTCTCCCCGATGTAGATGGTGCAGGCACCGAAGGTGAGGCGGCGGCAATAGCAACGGTCGAAGCCGGCACGACGGAAGATGTCGAGCATAGCCTCGCCCTGCGGCACGGCAGCCACCGAGCGCGGCAGATAGCTGTATGCGCTGCGGTCTTTCGATACCAGGCGACCTATGAAGGGGATAAAGGTATAGGTATAGAACTTATAAAGCTGGCGGAAGGGAAAACGCTCGGGGGTCGACAGCTCGATGACACACAATGCACCACCGGGACGGAGCACCCGATACATTTCGCGGAATCCCGCCTCGAGGTGTTCGAAATTGCGCACCCCATAGGCCACCGTCACCACGTCGAAGCTGTTGTCGTCGAAGTCCATCGACAGGCAATCCTGCACCTCGAAGAGGATACGGCGCTGGGCATTGCGCTTGACCGCCTTCTCGCGGGCAATCCGCAACATACCCTCCGAGAGGTCCACACCGATAATCTGGTCGGGGTTGAGCCGCTCGTCGAGCAGCAGGGCCAGGTCGCCCGTGCCCGTAGCCACATCGAGTATATGGCGGTGTGGATAGCGCCGCAACATCTTCACGGCCACCCGGCGCCACCAGCGGTCTATGCCCACGGTCATGGTACGGTTCATCGCATCGTAGGCCGGCGCAATGGAGTCGAACATCTCGCGCACCTGCGTGGTCTTGTCGGTCTCCTCGTT
>CALUZW010000028.1 GCA_944325415.1 uncultured Bacteroidales bacterium
TAGCTAAGATACAAATTTTATATTACATTGGCAATCAATTCATTATAAAGTTTTATTCTTTTTACGACAGTCCCTAACTATGGTGGCAGGAATCAGGTCTCATTTTCAAGAACTTTCCAAATTGGGCATCGGTACAGCGGCTGTTGATAAATTGGAAGCCGAAGCGTCGAAAGCAATAGAGATGATTCGGGAAGTAGATGCTCTTAGAGCCGAGGTGTCGGAGAAGCTGCGGAAAGCCAATGTTCAGCTCTGTGAGGTAAAGGACCAGGCCAATGTCCTCCGTTATTTGATTAAAAGCGGTTTCCCTCAGGAGGAATGGGTGAAATTTGGTATCATGGATAAACGATAGTTTGTAGTGATTTGCTTGGAACAGGCAGGGACAGGTGGTATTTTCCATCGGTTTCTGCCTCTCTTTTTGTGGTAATGGCAACCAATATTATCCTCCATTCGACTCCTGCTATTGGTGGGTTGTCGAGATGAAGAAGGGGAGGGAGCGGTTGTGGTATCGGTGTGTTCAAATAAATTTGCTTCTACCCACGGTGTGTCCTATCTTTGCATGGAATATGAGACGAAAGGAAGGACTATCGAATGGGGCCGTATCGCCGTTGGCCGCCGACCTGCACGACTGGTATGCCCGGAATCACCGGGTGTTGCCGTGGCGGGGCATAACCGATGCGTATCGCATCTGGATTTCGGAGATAATCTTGCAGCAGACCCGGGTGGTACAAGGGTATGAATACTACAACCGCTTTGTGTCGCGATTCCCCGACGTGCGGGCGTTGGCTGCGGCCGATGACGACGAGGTGATGAAACTGTGGCAGGGGCTGGGCTATTACAGCCGGGCCCGCAATCTGCTGGCTGCCGCCCGGCAGGTGGTCGAGCGGTTTGGCGGGGAGTTCCCCCGGAGTTACGACGACATACGTTCGCTACCCGGTATCGGCGACTACACGGCGGCGGCTATTGCCTCGTTTGCCTATGGGTTGCCTCATGCCGTAGTCGACGGCAACGTCTATCGGGTGCTCTCGCGCATCTACGGCATCGACACCCCTATCGACACGACCGAAGGCAAAAAACTGTTTGCCGCCCTGGCCGACGAGCTGCTCGACCGGCAGGACCCCGGCGGTTACAACCAGGCGATGATGGAGTTCGGGGCGCTCTATTGCGTGCCCCGCTCGCCGCAGTGCGGCGGGTGCATCTTTGCCGACCGCTGCATGGCCTTGGCGACGGGCCGGGTGGAGGAGCTGCCGGTGAAGCAGGGACGCACGGTGGTGAAGCCCCGCTACTTCAACTACTTCTATGTGCGGCACGAGGGTTATACCTGGGTGCGCCGGCGCGAGGGTCGCGACATCTGGCGCAACCTGTATGAGCTGCCGCTTGTCGAAACGGCCGAAGAGCAGCCGCTCGACGCCCTGCAGCAGAGCGAGGTGTGGGGCGAACTGTTTGCCGGGGCCGGTCGGGTGAGCGTGTCGGCCCAGGTGTACAGTTGCAAGCATGTGCTTTCGCACCGGGTAATCCATGCCCGCTTTTATGTGGTCGAGACCGAGCAGAAGCCTGCCATGCCGGGCTATCTGCGCATCGAGGCCGGAGCTATAGGAGACTATGCGGTGTCGCGCCTTACCGAGGGCTTCTTCGAAAAGATGTCGATGAATTATCCCTCGTTGTTTTGAGAAATGAACAGATAATTTTTTATTTTTGCATAAGTTGCCCGGGAGGTATCGGGCTTGTGTCGTCGACTGCGTGAAGGTCGAGGGGGCAGGCGGGTGTGTACAGGCCGGGCCAAGAACAGGAAACAGCCGAATGATAGAAAGAGTAATTATATTGGACGCCGTCGATCCGGTGACTTTTTACGGTGTGAACAACGCCAACGTGCAGGTGATTAAGAATCTTTTCCCCAAGGTGCGCATCGCTGCCCGGGGCAATGTGATGAAGGTAATCGGCGACGAGAAGGAGACCGAACTTTTCGAGCAGAAAATCAAGCAGCTCGAGAAATATTGTGCCGAGTATAACCAACTGGGCGAAGAGGTGATTATCGACATCATCAAGGGCGATGAGCCGCAGACCGTGAAACCGCTGGAGAACCTTATCATCTACGGGGTGAACGGCAAGCCCATCACGGGCCGCACGCCCAACCAGCAGAAGCTGGTCGAGGCTTTTGCCCACAACGACCTCACGTTTGCCCTGGGGCCGGCCGGTTCGGGCAAGACCTACGTGGCTATTGCTCTGGCCGTGAAGGCTCTGAAAAACAAGGAGGTGAAGAAGATTATCCTGAGCCGTCCCGCCGTGGAGGCCGGCGAGAAGCTGGGTTTCCTGCCGGGTGACATGAAGGACAAGATCGATCCCTATCTGCAACCGCTCTACGATGCGCTGGAAGATATGATTCCGGCCGCCAAGCTGAAGGAGTACATGGAGTCGAACGTGATACAGATTGCCCCGTTGGCCTTCATGCGCGGCCGTACGTTGAGCGATGCGGTCATCATTCTCGACGAGGCGCAGAACACCACGACACACCAGATAAAGATGTTTCTCACCCGCCTGGGCATGAACGCCAAGATGATAGTCACGGGCGACATGACGCAGATAGACCTGCCGGCCTCGCAGACGTCGGGTCTGGTGCAGGCGATAAGTATATTGAAGAATGTCGAGGGTATAGCTCGCGTGGAGTTCGGCAAAAAGGATATTGTACGCCACAAGTTGGTACAGCGCATTGTCGAGGCTTACGAAAAGCACGACGAGAAGGAGCGCAAGGCTGCCGAGGCCCGCAAGCAGGAGCGTGCCGCTGCCAAAGAGGCCGGTAAGGAGAAGCCTGAGGCGTGAGGCCTGTGGGCGGTTGGTTGGCCCCGACGGAGCGAAAGACTTATGGGGATTGGGCGGGGTGAATATCGCCCTTTTGAGTGCATGGCCGGGAGGGGCAGCGGTATCGTGAGGGGAGAAAGATTGTCGACGCGGGTAATGCTTAATCTGTTTTAATTGACGTGCTATCTCGTTTTTATGTTGTATCTTTGCCGTGTCTTTACAGAGGACATACAACGACTATATTATAAACAGAAAAAGTATTACAGAAATGAAAAATGCTTTGGTAAAAACCGATTTCAAATTTCCCGGACAAAAGAGTGTATATCATGGTAAAGTGCGCGATGTGTACAACATCGACGACGAGTTGCTGGTGATGGTGGTAACCGACCGTATCTCGGCCTTCGATGTGATTCTGCCCGAGGGTATTCCCTACAAGGGACAGGTGCTGAACCAGATTGCCGCCAAGTTCCTGGACGCTACGTCCGATATTCTTCCGAACTGGAAAGTGGCTACTCCCGA